>JABSOI010000001.1 GCA_013216015.1 Alteromonadaceae bacterium
AAATCGTATGATGATAAATTGGGAATGTAGCCTAAATATTGCCAAATTGTATGATAGATAATTTGGGAAAAAGTACGATAATAATTTGGTCGGCTACACAATAGCACCAATAAAAGGTTTAATTTTCTTCCATGCTTTACTTAACCAACTATACCCACTTGGATCTATTAAGGTAAGAGGATTATTTCTTACATACGCATAACGGTTATAACTTTGTGAATCAGTAGGAGCCTGAATAAACGGATCAGCCTGCAAAAACCTCCCCAGCATCGCATCATAAATCCGACCATTCATATGAATAATACGCCCATTAGTACCAACAGGCTCATGTCCGGTATAACCTCTGATATTCATAGGAACAGAAGCTAATACACTCATGGTATCATCAAGGTCGTAATATAATAAGCGGTCTACATCTGATGGTATTAACTCTTGTTGCTTTCCAAAAACATCATATTTAAAACGTTTAAGCAATTTTCCTTGTTCATTGGTGATCGCTACTAATGATCCCAAAATATCTTTATAGAGCCATTTTAGGTGAGCATTTCCTGAACTATAGTAAGTTTGCAACGCTTGACCTGCTATGGCACGTTTGATGTAAGTCTCAGCGGGTAAGCTTTGAGTTTCGCTTTGAATGGTTAATTCCAGCGCACCAACATAGTAGATAACTTGATTACCATTAGTACGTTTATAGCGATTATTATTGGCATCGTAACTAAAACGGGTTATTTCTCCATCTTCTTCAATATAAGTCGCTTTATTACGCCCACTATAGGTGATATTACGCCAGTTTACGCCATTTTTTTCCGCCTTTATTTGATTGCCGTTTGCATCGTAAACGAAGCGCTCGGTTACATCATTTTTCTTGCGACTGGTAACTGCATGAAGTGGTTGTGCAGTACCATTAACACTTTCAGCATATTTATGTGACCAACCATTTTTGCTGTCAAAGTTACCGTTCTTTTTGTAATGGTAAAGCTGTACATTGTTTACTTTTATAATGCGGTTTGCATTATCGTAACCAAAGCTTTGCTCTTCCTGTGTGGTCAGGGTGCGTTTGGTAAGATTACCTATGCCGTCATAACCGTAGCTATCTTGCTGAATGAAATCATCAATGCCGCTGCTGATACCCGAAGTACGGCCGGCATTGTCTGTACTTAATGTTATTGTACGTAAGCCTTTGTTATAACTTGAAACACCACCAAAGTTATTAAGTGATAAAGTTTCGCTATAGACACGCCCCAGTTCACCTTCACGTGCTTCTTGCTGTTTCAGCACTTGCCCATGGGCATAATGATATTTTATACCGCGTGCTTCAATGAACTCATCTGTGCTTAAGCGACGGTAGTCATCAAACTTTTGCCAAAGTCTTGAATAACTGTCAAAGTTTGACTGTTGAATAACGCAACGACTGGCAACAGGATCGGTCAATGTGCTTTGGGTAATACGTAAATCATTGCTGGTACTATTATAAGCAACACCAGCGGTACAATCAGTACTGTTATCAAGTGATGTTAACACGGCAACATTTCTGCCTAACGCGTCATAGTAATAATTTCTTTGCCACTCGCCGGCACTTTCACTTACTAGTTGATTACTTGCATATTTCCAAACACTTGTTTGCTCACCTGTTACCTTCTGTTGAATCTTTCGACCTAAATTATCATAACGTATGGTAGTTTTATTTGATCGAGCATCGGTTTGTTCTTTCATTTGACCTAGCGCATTGTATTTATAGCGCCATGTGCCCATATCCTTATCAATCATCTGCGTTTTACGGCCCAAAATGTCATAGGTATTTTTTACGGTAACCATCTCATCAGCACTGTTGTGTACAGCAGTAAGCTTGCCCAAACTGTTATATGTGTAACTAAGTTTATTTCCTAAGTTGTCAGTGACACTCGTATTTTCGCCTAAGCTATTTAAGGTGGTTATTGTGCTTTGAATGTCTCCAGGTAAATTACCCGACAAAGTGGTTGTATGACTAAGTCCGTCAATCTCAATGCTTGTGGTGATCCCGGTATTATCATCAATTTCATTGATTAAACGGTCAAAAATGTCATAACTTTTAGTAACAGGTAATA
This sequence comes from Alteromonadaceae bacterium, assembly GCA_013216015.1. Taxonomy (GTDB): domain Bacteria; phylum Pseudomonadota; class Gammaproteobacteria; order Enterobacterales; family Alteromonadaceae; genus JABSOI01. Next base: position 2,085 of record JABSOI010000001.1, read on the forward strand.
AACCGGGGCCTTCTGTTGAAATAGGCCGGCCATAACTATCAAAGAGTTGATAACTGCTGTGAGTTGATCCCAACACGTTCACAACATCTTTTTGGAAAACTCTTCCTGCCATGTCCATGTAAGTTGTTTGCAATATTTCACCATTTTTACTACTGGCAACCTGCATGTAACAATTAGCAAATACACAAGCCTGATTCAACTTGGCTGATTGGCTTCCACTTGCATTATAGGAATAAACCAGCGTACCAAAAGTGTCATAAACCATTGCAGATTCAACACCATCAACATTACTTATTTTGGTCGGTTGACCTAAAGCATTTCTTGAAAGGACCGTTTTACTGGTAAAACTATTATTACTGACACTGGTTGGATATCGCCCTTCATCGTCAAAGTTCGTAGTAACAGCACGGTTAATTGTTTCATCACAACCAGCTTTATTGGTTACCCTTCCTTTGATTTTGTTGCCCCACGTATCATAAGTATGGGTAGTTTTAAGATAAGTACTGCAATCGCCGTCAGGTTCAACGACCTCTTGCCATAACATATCTTCACTTTGATGCCCTTGTGAGTAGTAAGTAAAAGCGCTTTCTCTGGTGATATCTGCTTGACCTTCACGGCTATGCACTACCTTGGCATGAGATAAACGCCCTGCTTTAATGTATTCATTAGACACATTGGTTTGACTTAACCAGTCACTTAAAACGACAAGGTTTTGCTCTTCCTCAGAATAAATCGGCAGAGGGAAGATTTGTGGATAGGTTGTATACCAAGAACCAGCATGCTCCATAAAATCGGCTGAGCTGCTTTTTAAATATGAACTAGTAATTGTTTGGGTAACATCCCCTGCATTATTTTGCTTTTGTAAAATTTGATTACATATATAACCGCTTATACTTAAATTTTCGTTACTGCCACGACTAACATTAGCCTGACAACTACGAGTATCATCAGCAAAAATTCGATAATAAGCCGTACCCTCATTTAAACCCTCATTGATAATTAACTTGTAGTGACTTCCGTTTTCACTGATTGCAGCATTGAGCCCACTTAAAAATTGTTGACCATGCGCAACCATACCTATATACGGAAAATCTTGCTTAAATTTAGTCGTATTGGTTAATGTTTCCCCGTCCTTTTTTGAGGTGATAATAATTTCATTAAAACCTAACCAACCACGGCCACCAAGCTGAGTTTGCGCCCCCTTGTACTTATATTGAACTATTGAAGTGGCATAAACATCAGCGCTGCTAGGTGTAACACTGGTAACTGATTGCACCAGCGGCATATTCCCTATTATATCTAAGGTTCTGGCGCGACCTGCTGAGTCTTGAAGGTTAGCTTTGTTTCCTTTTTCATATAAAGTCTCATCACTCATACTGCCGTATTGAATACTGGTATTTAAACCATTTACTTGTGTTACCTCCTCAAGTAAACCCGGTATAGTCGGCGCGTAGACATTCATGTGAGAGATCACACTTTTGCTTCGTTTTATAATGAAGTCTTGTCTTCCGTCATTATCCCAATCAGTGAAATAAGCACTATCTCCGGCTTCAATATTGATTGAGTCAGTAATTAATGCTTCATTATTAAAGATGAAGTCATTATCTTTTGGTGACCACTCAACAGCGTACCAGGAATTATTGGCATACATAACAATATCGATATTACCATCGAGATCAATATCCGTTAATGCAGGTGAAATATCGCTACTGAACTTAATATCTACTGTTTGTGGTAAATATTCAGAAGTAAAGTTACTGCTGTTATTGGAAGCATTTTCTTTGTTACCTTTATTTCCTTTGTTAAGGAATACTTGCCAACGTTTATAATCAGTGTTGTAGAGCAATATATCCGTATAACCATCTCCATTTAAATCGGCGGTAATTAACGAATGCCCACGTACACGAATTTTATTGTATAAGCTTAAATCATCTCCATTACTGGTAAATAGTTGAAGCTTGTCTCCCTTGGTATCTCCTTTACAAGTATTTTCACAAGCCCATGCGATAATATCACCACGTCCGTCACCATTAAAATCACTTGCATACCATCCACCTTTGAACATGTCACCTTTTTTAATTCTCCATGTGCCATTTCCCGAAAAATCATCAAGGGTAAACATTCTTGAATATGATTGCTCTGAGGCTTTCCAATAATTGATTTTAATTTTATCTTCAAAATTAGAGATTAAATCGTTATGGCCATCACCATCAAAGTCAAAACTTCTTAAAGATTCGTTATGCTTATTTGTATAATCATCAATAGCGACAGGTTGATTTAACTTTCCATCAGTAAAGGTAATTTTTTCCCAGAAATCAGTAAAATAATCTTTATCATCATAATCCTGAACCATAACCAATATCTCTAACCAGCCGTCATTATCGGTGTCGGTTAAAACCATAGGCACGTTATCGTTTTTAGTATCTATCTGAAAACTAATACATTCAGGCTTAGCACTTAACTTCACACAAAGCTCATATGTTTTCTTTTTCAAGTGCTCCAGAGTAATAAGATCATTTTCTCCATCAGAGTTAACATCCTGAACAATAGCACCAGCCAAATCATTCGTCCCATTGAATAAATTGCTTGTTTGAGCGAACATTCCTTCAGATGAATCTAAGGTTGGACGATAAGTAAAATCTATCGGTTGCTTACAAACAGTACCTCTACATTCTTTAATGGAGGTCAGCTCCCGCTTGTCAATAGAGTTTGTCTGATACTCTAAAAGATAATCACGTATATTTTCATTATTGTGGTTATATACCTCAATACTGGTTAATTCAGCATTTGATGTGACTAACTCCCCTTTTAAGTAGGTTGATGTACGAACACGTCCCGCCTGGTAATTTAAAACAACGCTATTGCCACTATATTCAATACTTGACAGCACAATTTCATTTTCTCCTATGCCATCATGCTGATAACTGTAATTAATGGTATTGCTGCTATTTTCTAAATTATCTGTCGTAGTACTTAATAACCAGGTTAAGATCACGCCATCTCTCACATCCGTAGAATTAGTAGTACCACCATAAATTCTTGTACTTCCGTCAAGTCCTTTTACTTTAAAAATAGTTTCAGTATCAGTATTACCAGTCTCTAAGGTGATCTTTAATCCGTTGTCTATCTCTGTACGATAATGTGCGCCTATAGTTCCTTCAACAGGGTTACTGCTATCATCATGAGAAACAAGGATCAGGCGTTGACCATCTAGACAGTAACGATCATTTTCATCAAAACTTAAAGGAGAAAACTGACCATCAACTACTTGAGTTTGCCGACAACGACTGACAGCAGATCCTGCTGAAACAACCCAGCCAACACCTGCACTCGATTCACCCCGTTGACTGTCGTAAGACAAAGATAAAGAAGGCGTTACGCCCGCAATACCAGAAGGTAAAGCAATTGGCAGGTTAAAACTGGCAGAACCATTTTCAGTTACACGAAAATTACCAGAAGTTAACAAAAATCTTGCTGAAGCGTCGATAAGTGACTTAGAAGGTGCGTTCATAGGAGCAACGGTTTGCGTGGCACTTTCTGGCGTTACAGCGCCTTCTTTAAAGCTGTCTTGAACAATTACTTCTACATAATTAGAAAACTGACCACAAATTTCACCCACACAAGCCTGAACCTGATAGCGATAGTTAGCTGCCGTTTTAATCAGTTTTAAACTATCCGTTTGTAAATTTTCTGCTATTGTAATAAATTCAGCCTCATCTACCGATTCTTCTATTTTGTAATGAGTAGGTTGGGCATCAGAAGTTATATTTAACGTAAATTCACCTAAAACTGGATCTGTGGCTGTCATTTCAGGAATGGCAATTTCAGTATCTTGTGGATCTAACGGGTTAAAGCCTTGTTCAATTTCAAATTGATCGTTATAACCATCACCGTCTGAGTCACCTTGAAATTCACAATCATGGCCTAATTGGCAATCACCATAAAAATAATAAAGCACTGCTAATACTGAGTTATCTGCATAATCACCGTATTCTGTTGAACCAACCAGAGAAACAACAACCGCTGCACGTGCATAACCTGCGTCCAGTTGCGCCAGCCAATGCGCTGTATCATGACCCGCTATCAAATCAGGTTCGCCGTTTGGAAATAATAAAGCGTATAGTTTATTTAAAAAAACATTATTGCTATCGGTTTTAGGTAAGTTAATTTTTCCTTGATCGGAATCTAAAAATGCCTGAGCAATTTCGTCCAAACTCATGCCCATATATTTAGCATAAGCGAAAAAAGTTAACTCTCTTTTTGTAGGAGAACGATGTAATACGGCAAAGAACATTCGGGCAATAACTTTAATTTGGGGTACTTCTCCCTGATCTGGCTGCCAATTATCAATTTTATCGAGTGATTCACGAATTAACGATGAATCAATATCTTGCCAGCGCAATGCCTGGGTACCAATATCACGTCTATCGATGATATGGATTTGTTGATCATCAGTAGTGACATACAGTAATCCGTCACCAGACAGCGTAGGTTTCTGACTAATACCGGCTGGGAATGGGTATTGCCATTGAATATCACCATTTTCAGCATTAATGGCATACAAAGACCGATCCATAGAACCAACATATAATTGATCAGCCTCATCTAACTCAGCAGAAGCAATTATTTCCCCTCTGGTTTTGGTTTTCCATAACAAACGCCCATATTGATTTAAAGCGTAAAAATTATGATCCTTAGAACCCACATAAATAATATCTTCCCGGTTACTGTTTTTACTCAGCGTTGGGGCAGCCACCACATCACCACCTGTGACATATGGCCAACCAACATTGATTTCTCCACTTTCAGGTTTTAGAGAATAAATATTGTGATCAATACCAACATAAATAGCATTATTGTCACTCAAGGTAGGTGCGCTATTGATCAAATCAAATCGTTCATTTGAACCGGTATTATCCAGTACAATTGAAGCTGATTTAGCGTTAATAATAGAATTGCTCACCTCAATAGTAATACCACCATTACTAAGCCCTTCCCTGATCCGTTTATTTGTCTTAACTTTTAAGGTGTTATCATCTACCGAAATCAAGTCTGTTTCTGAAAAACTAAAGCTTTCGGTACTATTTCTTACTTGAATGCTCACTCTACTTTTGTCTGTTAATGCAACTCCCTTTAACACTAAACAGTTAGCCCCACACGTACTGTCAAAATAATCATTAAACTCAGCATTTTGCAGATAAGGCGCCTGATGATTAATGGTCATCTGCTGGCCTGTAGTACAAATCTTTTGAAAGTTACAAGCTTTCAGTTGATAGCTATAATTCCCCACGTTAGGCATATTCTGAAAATATTCTGTAATATTAGTTCCTGAACCACCACTTAAGCGCCCCCAGTTTGGACGGTTCAATGAACCCGTACTGCCCCATAGTTCATAGTATGCTGTAACACCTGTTTTTTGGGCCCACTTCAAGCGATAACTTCCGGCTTGCTGTAACGATATATTTTTAAATTCAGGTGCCGATGGGCTTGATTCCACAATATCAACAATAATGGATTTACATTTTGAACCTGTTCCTATGGCACTTTTTAAAATTTTACCCTTATAATCATAATTATAAGCTTGTGCGCAATAGGTATATTTTCCATTTTCTTTAGCTTTTTTATATAACCGAATTGTAGAGGTTACGGCAGTTGTTTTACTGATATATTTTTGAACACCATTCTTGTATTTTTCGTACCAGAAATACCCTTTTGCTCCAGCTGTCATATTTAATGCAACAGTATATCTACCACTGGACGAGATAGATTTAGAAAAAGTTTTAACCGAGGGTACTGAAGGTTTTGCTTTTTTTATATTAACCGTTACAGGTGCGCTGTGCCGACTAATTCGACCACCACAATCTGTTGCAACAGCCGTTAAGCTATGCTCTGGTCCATTACCAACTCTGATATAAGCGGTTATCTTATCAGTAATTTTATTATTTGTAGCTGAACAACTTCTTTTAACCGTTTTAGTAAGTACACCATCAAGATAAAATTTTACTTGTTTTAATTTCCCATTCAAACTGTTGGTTAATGATTGTGTTTGTGCGGTTACTCTAATTGATTTTCCTGCGTCAAAACTACTCCCCACACTTGGCGATGTAATACGAGTTCCTTGACCCGTATAAGTAAGTATTTTTACCGGAGATGAAAAAGAACTTTGACCTATTTTGTCAGTAACTTCTGCATAAATATGGTAACTACCCGCAGACAATTTTACCTGCCAGGAACCCTTACATTTCTTACCTGATTTGACATAACAACTTCTGATTTTATTATCACAAGATGTATGTTTCGACTTAACTGCTGAGTAACAAACTTTCACAGTAAGATTTTTTGACTTGTCATCATCAATAGGGGTTACAGTGTAAGCAATGGTTTCTGGATTACTCTTGCTGTCAGCTGTTAACAGCGTATATTTGTCTACACTAATGGAAACCGTGGGTTTTTGATCAATAGTAACTTTAATTACTTTAGATTTCACAGCCCCATGACCATCATCAGCCAATGCCCAAACATAGGAATCTTTATCAAGTTCAATAGTAGTAGAACAAGCTTGTTTCGATTTTTCTTTACAGCTATGTGCTATTTTTTGGCAATCATTCTTATTTTTGCTGCTATGGCAAAAAGTAATCGAACTTAACTGGTTATTTTTATCTTTATCATTATCTGTAGCGGTAGCTGTTAAAGTTAACGATTCATTGTATGAAAGAGTTGTTTTATTGGTTGAAAATTTAAGTGTAGGTTTAGTATTCGATTCTTTAACGGTAATACTTTTATAAACCAAAGGGCTTTTGTTGCCAAATTTGTCTGTTGCCTGAATTTTGAACTGGTATTTCCCTACAGTGTTCGCTTTCCATTTAAAAGTACATGATAAATTTTCTTTCAGCGAATAAGAACTACTCCATGCACTGTAAGATGAAGGACAAGCTTTTGCCAAAACCCAATTTATCAGACTATTTCCATTGTATTCACCCTTCCATATGTTTACTTGAATTAGATCTTTACCTTTATCATGAGCTTTAGCTGTTAAATTTAATTCCGAATTTAAATTCACTTTTAGCGGCGGATTAGGTTCAAATTTTATTGTTGGGAGACTAGAATTAACTACGGTTAAAGTTTTTGTGCATTTATAACTTTTAGAATGAGAATAATATGAATTTGCATTCATACTTCCAACATGTGTTACAACAATACTATTAGTACCTAAATGAGCTGATGATGGCGTGAACTTACCGGAAGTAATAGAATAAAAACTTCCTTTTAAACGCAAAGAAGTCCAGTTATATAATGGACCATATATACTCGAAGTGTTTATTCGTGTAGGTAAATCTAAACTTCCTGATTTACCTACTTCTAACGTAACCTTATTTTTTGAGTTACACACCTCAGTGAAAAATCCATCAGCCATGACTTCTGTAGTGAATATCAAACTCATCAACGCAAACAAGGCAAATAGGTTTGTTAAGTTACACAATGGTTGACTTAACCGGGCAATATAATACTTCATGTTCATCATCCTTAATTCAATGTCTGTGACCAAACTGCCTTAGTTTGTGCTGGTTGTTCGTTGTATTGAGTCGATTCAGTTGAGAAAGCATTAGTTATGACATTAATACTTTTACTAACAAAAGACTCTTCTGTGGGTAATGGATAAGCAACAAAATCATTCGTTTGGGTACGAACAATTATTTGCCTGGTAAGTGAATTTATTTGTGGTGAGGTTAACACTCTAATACTTTTTTGATTAAGCAATAATTGCTGACTGCCTATTAACTGAATATTTTCACTTTCAAAAGGGGAAAACTCATGCAATATGCCTGTGACATCAATTTGGAACAACCTTGGTGTTGAACTTTGTATTGAAGAAAAGATCCCATCTTCGATATAAACCGCAGGGCCAGCAATTGCGTTATTATCTAGATCAATACAACTCAATGCCTTAGTATCTATTTTTAATCTGCAAAATTGACCCGCTACATTGGTATCTATAAGACTAGATTTACTTAATGCGAAAAAGATAAACGATTCACCATTATCATTGGTCAAATAAAGAGGTTTATTCGCAATTAAACCTTGTAAATCAATCGACCAAATAATTTTCCCTTCATCTGATACACGATGTAATTTTTTCTGAAAATCAGCAATATAATTATGATTGTTTTTACCCACAAGCAACGAACGTTCTATAGGTTCTAAATCTAATTCATAAAGAGGTTGTAAATAAATACTAGGTTCAGGCTTAACTTTATCTGGTGCTGTGACTGGCTTGATAATAGTTAATTCTTGACTAGCTTGAGAACCAGAGCCTGAAGCAATTAAAGTGAATTTTGTTATATCAGCTGTAGAGACCCATATATCGCCCTTCGATGATAAATTCTCATATTTTGCGCCCTTGGAACTTAATAACTTTATGTTACTGGCTCCTATAATATCCCAGGAAATTTTAATATCATTATTCAAACCATATTCTGGATAATCCTCAGGCGTAGAATACATGCTTTCTATATTTTCAGATTGAAAGCTTCTGATTTGTACAGGAGTATTTGCCCATGCATTTTCTGCAAAAACAAATTGAGTTAATAGTAAGGTGAAAATAATCCCTTGGTTAAGAATAGAAAGCATAAACAATTCCTTTTGTCTTTATGATTCAGTCGTTAAACTGTGTAATATCTAATAATTAATATCTAGTAAATAATGTCTAATAAGTAAAAACGAAAAACATTTAAAAATCAATCTGATGACTTGGCACTGTTAAACGATTTTATTCATAATGTGATCATCAGTAGTCAGTATTTTATTAATGCATTATCGTGATTTTTTCACTTCGTCATTTAGCGCTATTAACAAACTTTGTGCATAACCTGCACTTAAAGATTTACAGTTAAGTTTTTCAGCAGCTTTAATCAGTTGGTTAGCCAATTTAAAATTTCTTTCTTCAATTGCTATTACTGCCAAGGCGCCATGATTTTCTGCGGTATTGTTATCTATTTCTAAAGCTGTTTCGAATGCAGATTTTGCTTGTTTAATATTGTTACTGACAAACTCACACCAACCCATTAAATGCCATGTACCTGCATGACTATCCATATATTTAGCAGATATATAAAATTGTTGTTTGGCATCCACAATTTTGTGCCATAACATTAGCAATTCATCATAAAAGGATATTGCTTTACCATTTGTAGGTTGTGTTTTTAAGATCCGGGCAATGTGAATTCTGGCTTTTTCAAGCTTTAATTCAAATAAATCAAACGGTGCCTGTGCTAACAATGCATCATACTGCGAATTCCCCTTTTTAAATGCCATTTGATCACTAATTTCATCTAAGGATAAATCGTTAGTATGTAGCAAGTTCATGGAAGCTGAGCCCAGTGCTTCGGTATTCTCTTGATATAACGTTAAAAAGGAAACAATTGAATCTTTAGCATCCACATTTACATCTAAAAAATATGTTTGCTGATAAAGTACTCTGGCAAGCAATATTCGAATTTCAGGAAGACGGTCAGAAAATATTAAAATCGTATTTAAATAAGCTAAACATGCGGTGAAATTATTTTCCAGATAAAAACTTAAGGCAATATAATAATCTATAATCGGAACTGGATTAGGATCACCAGCCTTCAACTGCAATAAATTTTCACGCGCTAATTTAGGTTGATTATTATGTAAATAAAAATCTGCACGAGAAAAAATAAGTAGCTCAGCACATTCATTTTTTGAAATAAAGGAGTAAATTGGCATTAGTGCCAATTCGTAAGCAATTAATTGGCCGGGAAAATTAATCAAATCAGGTAAAATCGATTGATTAGTATTGTCTTCTATTTGAGATGGGTTTAATTGATTAAACGGCGTAGTAGAAGTAGGCATAATTCTTCATCCTTGAATATCTGATAATGCTAGTTTTTGTCTTTACATCCTAAACTTCCTGCTCAAGATGACACCAATTAGATCTTTTCTCGTATTTTCAATTTATACTAAAAAATTCTAGTGGTTGGTGATAGATTGTACAAAAAAGAACCAAGATGTCAATCCATTCTTTTTCAAAAAAAATGAAAAACCTTTCTTGAGTTTCATTTTTTTTGATTGCTAAAAGGCAATTTCTATTCGTTTAAGAAGTAATATTACAAGGTAATCCCAGCGAGTAAATTAAAGGTCCAAAGTCTTGTATTACATGGACTAGGGTTTAAGTGGCAAATTTAGTTCGCTGTTTAAATCCAAATAATTTAAAAATAAAAACATTGCTTGTTTTATCCACTATAATATTTTTAATAATTTAAATGTTATAAGATATATCAATAACAACTATTCTAGGTTCATTGTTATTTTTCAGCTCCCTAAATGATTTGCTAAAATTCTTTTGGCCCATAAAATTCCAGAAAAAACAACCAAGTACATCAAGCGCAAAAGGAAGTCGTTAAATTGTTCATCCATTTTCTTAAAAAACTAAAAATATTTTACTTACCTGAAGTGATCAAAAATAGGACTTGCTATTATTTTTTCGATATGCTTAAAATATAACCAGACACATGGAAGTGATTTAAATTATTTTTATATTAAATGAACTTTCTTTGTGTTTTCTGAAAGTTTGTAATTCTAAAAAATTACAAATATATACTTAATTCAAAAGGAAAGGAAACCTTAACATGAATATTAGTAAACTATCTTTAAACATTGCTAGCTTATTATTTCTATCTTCTTGCGGTAACTCCGATAATAATAATTCCAACGATGTCAATTCAAGTACTCCCAATGTATCACCAGTAATAGCAGAAATTGCAGAGCTTAATGTTTCAGAAAGAGATCCTGTCACTATTACTTCCAGTGCTAGTGACTCAGATGGCACTATCTCTAGCTATTTATGGACACAAGCATCAGGTTCAACAATCGAACTAGCTAAAAACGATACATCAACATTGTCATTTATTGCGCCAGAATTATCTGCTACAGAAGTTTTTACTTTTGATCTGCTAGTAACGGATAACAACGGAGCCACAGCAACTCAATCTGTTACAGTAAACATTAATGCATTTGATGAAATTAATTTTTCAACATTTGATAACCTAGGTCTACAGGATTGCTTAGTTCAGAACAAAGTCGATACTGGTGCAACTAACCTGACTTGTAACGATATCAGTATTGATAACCTATCAGGCATAGAAGTACTGCCAAAGTTACAAGAGCTAACAATTAATCATGCAAATTTGAAAGCAATAGATAATATTCATAATTTGTCTGAATTAAGTTATTTAGACTTAAGTTTTAATGACATCACCTCAATCACTGCCATTGAAGAGTTAAAAAATCTGAATTACTTAGACTTAAGTAATAATAATATTACGAATTTCAATAATTCATTAAATGAACTTGTTGCTTTAAACACCCTGATATTAGATAGCAACTATTATTACAATACAATTGACGCAAGTATGTTTGATGACTATGAAAATCTTACCAAATTATCTTTAAGTAATTTTAATATTCACAATGAAAATTCATTTGCGAATCACACTGGTTTAAAAACTTTAATATTGTCACAAACCAACATAAGCTCTTTAAGTTTCTTGGATGATTTAGTAAATTTAGAGTCATTGGATTTCAGTCAAAGCAACATTTCTGACTTTAGCGCATTGCTATTACAACCTCAGTTAATACATTTAAATTTAGAAAATACGCAGTTATCTGATTTAAGTGTATTCAAAAATATGACTCAGCTTAAAACACTTAATCTGAAGTCTATTAGGGCTGATATAGATTTCACTTCGTTAGAAAAATTAACTGAACTTACGTCTCTCAACATAGCTGAAAATACCAACATTAAAAACATCTCTTCGTTGGAAAACCTTACAAAATTACAGGAGCTAAACCTTTCCAATATTGATTTAAGTTCTCTTGCATTTTTAACACCAATGTCAGAATTAGAAACGTTAACATTAAGTTATAACTTAAGAATTTCAGATATTACTGCTTTAAGTACACTCACGTCCCTAAAGTCTTTAGATCTCTCAAAGATGGAAGCTTTAGATGATTTATCCCCTTTATCTCATTTAATTAATTTAACAAACCTTGACGTTTCATATATTTATTCATCAGTAATTGATTTATCGCACTTAAACGGGCTAAATTCGATTGTTGAATTAGATCTATCTGGAAATAAATACGCTAACCTTGATTCACTAGCGAGTTTATCAAATTTAGAAACTCTCGATTTATCCAATATTGACGTTGATAACTGGAACGATTTGTCTGAAGTTGTTAATTTAAAATCAGTAACGTTTGGAAGCATAAATGCTGAAGCTTTAGAAGCGATACAAGATAATATCGAACTTGAATCACTTAATATAAATAACATAAATACCATAGAGACATTAGATTTGTTATCAAAGTTAACGAAATTAAAAAATCTTTTTATCCAGTATTCATACAGCCTTACTGATATTTCTGCACTTTCTCATTTAACGGTTCTCGAAGAGTTAACAATAAACAGAGGAAAATTTAGTGACATTTCTGCATTAACTTCTTCTGAGAATTTGCGAAATGTTAATTTTGACTCCGGAAAAATAGAAGATGCTTCACCATTATTGAATAAACCTTTAATGCAGCATATTTCTTTAAGAAGTAACCATTATTTATTATGCTCTTCATTAAATGAACTAAGGGAAGCTTATAGTGAAATTAATATTAAAGCAGACTCAAATTGTGTTGAGGTACCAATGAGTTCACTGACTATTGAAGATGAAAGTCTAAAATCTTGTCTTTCAGACTATAAGGATGCCAATGATATTACGTACTTGAGGTGTTATAATGTAAACTCATTAACTGATATAGATAAACTTCCTAATTTACAAAGACTTGATTTATATGATTTTGAGGTGTCAAATTTTAGTAATTTAAGTAAACTGAGTAAACTGACAAATTTAACACTATCAGGTGGAACATTATCCTCGATTAGCAATATTCCAAGTTTAATTAATTTACAGTCTTTGACGATAGAATCGAATAAATTAACAAGTTTAACTCAATTACGCTCATATCCTGAATTAACTTATTTAAATGCATCAAATAATTTATTAACCAATTTGAATGGTGTAGATTCTTTATCAGCTTTAAATAACTTAGATGTAAGTGGCAACAAGTTAACAAATATTACCGCTGTGAAAGATCATGCTAGTTTGAAATATCTATATTTACAGAATAATAATAATATTAAATGTGAAGATATCGAGTACTTAAAAGATAGTGGTTCTCTTTACCATATATACGAACCAAGTAGTTGTGTAAATTAAGCATAACCTGCAAATTAGTCGGCAGCTGTTAATGGCCGGCTAATTTCCTACATGGAAATTTATATTAAGCGGTAAAATGGATATTTCTGCTTGTATCTACCCTGCTGTTACTCAAAGCTGGTTAGATACAAATATAGAAAAAAAGCACCATAAAAAGATTATCGTAAACAAAAAGCACCGTAAAAAAACAATACTCTAAAAATTCCGGACATTTCATCTTGGTTTTATTGCACATCATTAAAATAATTTAAAAATTGAACTAATTAAAATTCGTCACCTACAATCACAAATAACTAGTACAATTTTGAGGATCTTTACTTGGCTTTTGGGGTAATTGCCTGGCAACAGTGCCTATATATAAAAAGCCTACTATTTCTTCACTGTTATCAATATTTAAACCTTCTTTTATTAAAGCGTTATAGCTGAATTCTCCGGTGCGCCACATTGCGCCGTACCCTAAAGCATACGCCGCCATTTGCATTGCATGTACGCTACAGCCTGCAGCGATCAACTGTTCTTGTTTGGGTACTTTTATATGTTCCTTAAATTTTGTGCTGACAATAATAATTAAAGGCGCTCTAAATGGCATTTTGGCTGCTTTTTCTAATTTTGCTTCTTCAGCATTATTTTTTTTTGCTGCTCTCACAAATAGTTGGCTTAATCGTTCGAGTCCGTCTTCTTTAACAATGGTAAAATGCCAAGGCAATAAACCGCCATGATCGGGAACTCGCATACCAGCCGATAAAATCAATTGTAAATGTTCTTGTTCAGGGGCTGGTTCAGTTAATATTGGATTAGATTGACGGTTTAACAGGAAATTAATATTGTTTGGCTCAACTACATTCATGACTTTAAAGCATATTAGTTAGATTAGATCCGGTAATATAACTTAAAATACTATCAAATATTGAAATAATACTTATTTTTTTACAATTGGGACTACTTTACTCAAGTAAGATTAAGTAGCATATACACTAATGGATTTAACTTGCATCAATGAAGAAATAATTATGAATGAACAACAAAGTAGCGTGAAAAGATTTATCGTCAGTATTTTCTCAATATTAAATACCTCCAGAAAAATCATTATTAATTTGATCTTTTTTTCTATTTTACTGATCTTTATTCTTTCTTTAATAAGTGATGACAATGTAATTAAAGTTTCTGACAATTCAGCCTTGGTTTTAAATTTTCATGGTGATGTTGTTGAGCAAAAACATGAAATAGATCCAATGGATGCTTTTTTAACAGAAGCAATAAACCAAAGAAAAGAAAAACCTGAAATATTATTAAGCGACATTATAAAAGTAATTAATAATGCAAAAGATGACAATAAAATAAAAATAATTATTTTAAAGTTACAGAATATGAATCGTGCTGGTTTGACAAAGTTAAAAGATATTGGCAAAGCTTTAGAAAATTTTAAGGCTTCAGGTAAACAAATAATTGCCGTAGGTGAGCAATTTACACAAGACCAATATTACCTTGCAAGTTATGCCGATAAAATTTGGTTAGATCCTAAAGGCTGGTTGTTGCTCGATGGTTATGGCCGATATCAGCTCTATTATAAATCTGCATTAGAAAAATTATCTATAAGCCAACACATATTTAGAGTTGGTACGTATAAATCAGCAGTAGAGCCTTATATCAGAGACAATATGTCACCCGCAGCTAAAGAAGCAAATAAACTCTGGTTAACCGATTTATGGACACAATATAAAACAGATGTAGCCAATCAAAGAAAATTTTCTTTAGACAATTTTGATGAAAGTGTTGAAACCTTAGTGACAAAACTAAAGCAAGCTAATGGTAATATTGCTGAATATGCATTAAATAACCACTGGGTAGATGAATTAAAAACTAAAGAGAACATACACCTTGCCTTAATAGAACTATTAGGTGAAAACAGCACAAATTCAGAAAATAAGAAAAAAGATAAATTTAACCAAATTACTTTCGAAAAATATTTATCTACTATTACATCAGCCTTCCCTGAAAATAACCCTGCTACAGATAAAGTCGCGATTATCGTTGCTAAAGGCACTATTTTAAACGGTAATCAAAAAGCAGGTATGATTGGCGGCGACAGCACAGCAAAATTACTGCGTAGAGCTAGAAAGAACGATAAGGTAAAAGCAGTTGTATTAAGGGTAGACAGCCCCGGAGGAAGTGCTTATGCGTCGGAAGTAATTCGTCGTGAAGTGGAATTACTCAAAGAGGCAGGTAAACCTGTTGTTGCTTCAATGGGTACTTATGCCGCGTCCGGAGGATACTGGATTTCAGCCCCTGCAGACAAAATAATAGCATCGCCTTCAACCATTACCGGTTCTATTGGTATCTTTGGATTTTTCATGACCTTTGAAAATTCATTAAGTAAACTTGGTATATACACTGATGGTGTTGGTACAACAGACTTGGCTGGCTTTGGTATCACCAGACCATTATCGGATGGCATGGCGCAAATATTTCAACTTAATATCAACAGAGGCTACCAGGACTTTATTTCACTTGTAGCCACCAGCAGAAATATGACTGTTGAGCAAGTTGATGCTATTGCACAGGGTCGAGTCTGGTCTGGTGCTAAAGCAAAAGAACTTGGTCTTGTTGATGAATTAGGTGATTTGTCTGATGCAATTGCCACCGCTGCCGAACTTGCAGGATTAAGCGAATACGACACATTATTAATAGAAAAAAAGAGAAGTTCAAGAGACAAATTCTTAAGAAGCTTGTTTGGTCAAGCAGCTAGTTTAATAATTGATCCTTCAGAAGTTAACGCTGGCCCTATCGAAAATATTATCGCTAAACTTCAAAGTGAATTGAAAAATATCAATCAACTAAATGATCCGCAGGGAGTTTATTCATTTTGTCTTGCTTGTGAACAAAACTAGCGAAACAAAACTTCAAAGGCACATATGAAAAAAAGAATCTATATAGCATACACTGGCGGTACCATAGGTATGACAGCCAGTGCTGATGGCTTTGTACCTGTAAAAGGACATTTAACTGATGCGATTAAAAACACCCCTGATTTTAATCGTGGAGAAATGCCCGAATTCACTATTCATGAATATAATCCGCTAATAGATTCATCCAACATGACTCCGGGTGATTGGCAGCGGATCGCGGATGATATTCATAATAATTATGATGATTATGATGGGTTTGTTGTTTTACATGGTACTGATACCATGGCTTTTACAAGCTCAGCTTTATCATTCATGTTCGAAAACCTTTCAAAGCCTGTCATAGTTACTGGTTCACAAATTCCATTTAGCCAGTTGCGGTCTGACGGACAAATTAATTTATTAAACTCCTTATACATTGCCGCCAATTATCCGATCAGTGAAGTTGGCCTGTATTTTAATAACAGCCTATTCCGTGGCAATAGAGCAATTAAGGCATATGCCGATGGTTTCAATGCTTTTGATTCACCAAACCTGCCCCCGTTACTGGAAGCAGGCATAAATATAAAAGTTAATATCGGCAAAATTTCCACCGTTGACAGCAATTCCGATAACAAATGCCAACAAAACAAAAGCTCATTAGTCCTTAGCAAAATAACACCCCAACCTATTGGCGTAGTTCATTTATACCCGGGGATCAGCAGCGAACTAATTAAAAATGTTCTTCAACAACCCGTTAAAGCTTTGATCCTCAGAAGTTATGGCGTGGGCAATGCACCACAGGATCAAGCATTATTGTCTTGTTTGAAAAAAGCCCGTGAACAAGAAATTGTGGTCGTTAATTGCAGCCAATGTATTAAAGGTACGGTTAATATGAGCGGTTATGCCACTGGTGTTGCGCTAAGTCAATGTGGTGTCGTTAGTGGTGGCGATATGACGCTTGAAGCAACACTAACTAAATTGCATTATTTGTTAAGTAAAAATTATGATTACCCGACTATTTGTGAATTAATGAAAAAAGATTTACGTGGTGAATTAACAGAAGACATTATTTAACAGTGGCTGATTTTATTACGATACAGTAGGAATTAAACAGTAAATAAATTTTAGAAACTTAAAGGGATTGTAACGCATAACCGACGAAACCATGGTAAAAACAAAAAATAACCATATTTGTATAATTAAATTAATAATTTAAAACACCCTGTCCTATTATTAATAGAGATTAAATAAATACCATAAAATAAAAACGGCCCAGAGCAAAGGCCGTTATAAGCGCTAAAATGTCACATAAAACCATCAAATGATTTAATTATCGTACCGCACTTGTCAATAATTAAATCTGTTGGTCCAAGACGAACTTCTCCGGGACGACTTTCGAATAATCGTTTTGATAAAACATTATCTATAACTGAAACTGATTTTTTTGCTCGATAAATTTGTATATTTAAATGATTTACATTAATTTTCAGCATATCCAGCAAACTATGTTTACTTATCCACCCCCATTCTTGTTTTGGAAATCCAATCGCTTTGTCTTCTATTATTTTTCGGGCAAGTAACAATAATATGTAGTTATGAACCTTTATACCTAAAGAATAAAATAATTGGTCTTTGTTAATAATAATTTCTACATGTTCTTCATTTAAACTTACACAAAAAATAAGATTTACATTTTGATATTCTGCACTGAAAACTCTTGATGCAACTTCGTAATTACTTATTAAATGATTCATTTTATATCCATTTAGTAAAAAATCCTTTGGGAAGTATTAAATTTTTCACGGGCATGTTTAGAACATTTTACTTCAGGAAATAAATTTACACCCAAATGAAAAAGCGTAACGCTGAATAGTTTATTAACTATATTTATAACAACCTCCTTTATTTTGTTTATTTTGTTTATTTTGTTTATTTTTATTCTCATTTCCTGCGGTTTTTAAAACAGAGAAAATATTGAGAATTACATAACATTTGTATTAGAAGAAAGTTCATTGATCGCGACAAACTACGTTATGTGAATAATGAAAAATCAACAAACAAACGAATAAGTAGATTTTATAAAATGTGATATTTAACTAGATGTTCATCCTTGTTAGCTGTTCTGGTTGATTTATAACCAGCCCCTAAGAATTTACTATAGTTCAGTTTTAGTTAATCGCAAGGAGTGACAGGAATTAATTTGTAAACAATTCGCCACTCTACGCTGTTCTAATGATCAATTACTGATCCTTTATACGTTAAATATTCTGCGGCATATTGTCGCAGCCCCCCTATGATAAAATTCAGGTATACTACCTTTTCAGTTAATTTAAATATTCAAATCATGTTCGGAATCAATACCAAATCACAGTTTCCCAAAAACAGTATCAAGGCTCTATTACTGCTACGGTGTATTGCCATAGGTGGTCAGATCATAGTCATTGCCTTTGCGCATTTTAGTTTAGGATTAATGCTCAACTATACCGCACTTTCAATGATTATTGGTGGCGAGATCCTTATAAACCTGGCCACCTGGTTACGAATAAAATATATAACGAGAGTTTCTGAGTTTGAGTGCTTTTCCCAGCTTTTTGCCGATATTTGCTTTTTTGGAATGCTACTATACTTTAGCGGTGGAGCAAGTAACCCCTTTGTCTCACTTTTTTTGGTGCCTATCGCAATTGCAGCAGCAACACTTAGTCGTTCTTACGCTTGGTTGTTAACCATCTCTGCCACCCTGCTTTATTCCTTGTTAATGAAATACTACATTCCTTTACATCACCATGAAATTAGTAGCACAGCCAGTTTTGATCTGCACTTGCTAGGCATGTGGGCGAATTTTATTATTTCTGCAATTTTAATCTCCTATTTTGTTGTTAATATGGCATATGCTTTACATTTAAGAGAACAAGAAATCAATTTACAACGGGAAGAATCACTGCGAAACGAACAACTTATTGCTGTTGGTACGCTTGCGGCAAATGCAGCTCATGAACTTGGTACACCATTATCCACACTAATGTTACTTTCGAACGAACTCGAAAATAAATATGGTGGCGATCCTGATTTACAACTTCTAACCAGTCAAATTCTCCGCTGCCGTAACGTAGTACAAAATTTAGGACAAGACGCCGGTGATATCTTAAATAAAAACAAAATTGAACAACCTCTGACTGACTTTTGCGAGCTGCTTGTCGATCAATTAAACTTGATACGACCCAACTTACGTGTACATCAAAATATTGATGAAAAGCTTAATGATTGCATTATTACTGCTGATAAAACCCTCCAGCAAAGCTTGTTATCTATATTAAATAATGCAGCAGACGCCAATATTTTAACTAACAATGATAATATTGAATTTACACTGCTATCAGTAAATGAAAACCTTGTGATTCAAATACGGGACTTTGGTAATGGCATACCTGAAGAAATGGCAAGCAAAATTGGTAAAACCCAAATCAGCGATAAATTGTACGGCTTAGGACTGGGGTTATTTTTAGCAAACGCAACCATTGAACGTTACAATGGTACTGTTACTATTGAAAATCATCCGGTTCAAGGGGCTGTAACCCGTGTTACTTTAAATAAAATCATACTTGGGATCTAGATGGATACTCTTACACTTAATGGCAAAGTTTTAATTATCGAAGATGACGAGATTTTCAGCCAAATACTAGCCCGTAGCCTTACGCGATTTGGTTTAACAGTTGAAGCTTCATTAAATAGTGAAGATGCACTCAAAAAATGTCATACCCAAAAGCCCCAATATATTGTACTTGATCTAAAACTTGGAACTGGTTCAGGATTACAACTCATTAATCCGCTGTTGGAGATTGTTCCAAACTGCAAAATTTTAGTACTTACCGGTTATGCAAGTATCGCCACGGCAGTAGAAGCAATACGTCTCGGTGCTCACAACTATCTGCCAAAACCTGCCGATGCACGAACTATTGCAGAAGCTCTCACAGGTGAATTGTCAGCCAAAGACACCCCCTTACCTGCAAATCCTATGTCAGTTGACAGATTGGAATGGGAACACATTCAAAAAACTTTGTTACAACACGAAGGAAACATATCGGCAACCGCAAGAACGTTAAACATGCACCGTCGTACCTTACAAAGAAAATTAGGCAAAAAACCAGTGCAAAAGTAACTGATACCCATTGAAATAATTAATTCAATTGGCATGACTCTTTTTTAGTGCCCACTTCTGGGTAAAATGTTTTAACTATTCCCAAACCAGACCATCAGGATCAATGCAAAACGTGGCCTGCGACATTATGTCACATACCAATTTCGATCAAACATGAATATTATTGCTTTCAATCATTTAAGAGATAAATTGTAATGCTAAATAATATATTTAAGTTGTCTGCTATTGCCATTGCCTTTACAGGCATTTGGGACTGTGCTCATGCTGAAATTATTGAAGACGAACAAGAGCAAATGAAACTTGAGCGTATTACAATTACCGCGAACAGAAGAGAAGAGTTCAACACCGATTTAGCTATGTCGGTGCAAGGAGTCAATGGCAAAGAATTAGATCTTGATAATGGGCAACATCTGGCAGAGTCAATTAACAGTATATCTGGAGTGTTATTAAATCAATTACAAGGCGCACAAGGGCATAATACCGCAATTCGTATGCCAATTAATTATGGTGGCTATTATTTATATTTACAGGACAATATACCACTTCAATCACCCGCATTTTTTAATCATAATGCTTTATGGTGGTCCAGCTTTAATTCAAATATATCAAGAATAGAAGTGTTAAAAGGAGCCGGTACTGCACTTTATGGTTCAGGCGCTGTTGCAGCTACGGTTAATATTTTATCTGAATCAATCGCCAAATCACCTCAAACCAGCACTGTATTTAATGGCGGAGAAAATAATTATTCAAAATTTGGATTTAGTCACAGCAGGCAAGTGTCTGACAACAATAGTATTCGTGTTTCAGGATCTATATTAAAAAATGATGGTTGGCGTGATCATACGGGTTCTAAACGCACTGAGATCACTGTACGACACGAATACCAAATTAATAATAATCAAACTCTGGTAAATTCAATAATTGCATCCGATTTAGAACAACAAATGGCAAGCAGCTTATCTGAAGAAACCTTTAACAGCGATCCTACAGACTCTGGTTTATCCGCTGCGGTATTAGCCACAGATCCAAAGCGAAAGAGTAAATATCTCAGGTTTACTTCAAAGTGGACTAACTATATCGATAACGACCTTTATATCTCACTGATTTCTTATTACCGTCATCGCACCAATAACTATACTGCCACCTGGAATAATAATATGCCAATCGTTGAATCCAGCGTTGATTCATTGGGCTTATTGGCCATGATCGATTTAGATCATCAAGACGACAGTGAAACAACCTTTGGTTTAGACATTGAGCTGAGTGACGGTGATCAATTTTCATATCAGCCAATGACTATTACTACTACGGGCTGGGGTGGCGAAACCTTTAATGAAGGTGAACGTTTTTATGATGATACTACACGTTATCTTGGAGTTTCTCCTTACGCGCAGCACAGACGTTCATTAACTAAAAATTTAGCTTTAACTGTTGGTTTAAGATATGACTATGCCAACTATGATTTTGATAATTATTTGGGAGTGGTGGGAGATATTGGCCATGGTGCACAGAGCCTGGCTGACAGACAGGACAGTTTTACTCATCTTAGTCCTAAAATGAGTTTGAATTATCATTTATCTCAGGAAAGCAGCGTTTATTTACGTTACGCCAATAGTTTCAGAATGCCAACTGCGGGTAGTTTATATCACCTCAAAACTAGTGACAGCAATACAGCTATCAGTGATATCAAACCTGAATTATCGAATACTTATGAAGTTGGTTATAAAGTTAATTTTGATTTCGCTTCATTCGACATGGCAGCATATTCCATGAACGTGGATGATGCTATTGTCAATGCTTACAATGATTCAGGTATTCGCTATCAGACCAATGCCGGTAAAATCACTCATCGAGGTATAGAACTATCGGCTAATTGGCAATTTAATCCTTCATTTGATATCAGTGTTGCCTATAGTCGGGTAAAACACAAATTTGACGAGTTTATTATTGATGCCGGCAGAGTTGATCAGCAAGGCAACAGTAGAGCCAAAAATTATTCGGGTAATGAAATGAAAATGGCACCAGAGCATATTGCCAACATTCGTTTACGCTATCACCCTGTTAAATTCAGCTCACTCTCCAGCATGCTGGAAATCCAGTCCATTGGAGACTATTGGATGGATGATGAAAATAGCCAAAATTACGACGGATATACAGTCGCTAATTTAAAACTCCGCTATCAGGCAAATCCAAAATTAAGTTTTAATGCCCGTCTTAGTAACCTTACAGATAAAAAGTATGCACAGCAGGCTGAAATCAGTTACGGAAAAAACAGATTTTCACCCGGTGTACCACGCACTCTGTATTTTAGCATGAACTACCAATGGTAATTTTAGGAACAAATTTATGAAAAAGTTTACGAACAAATCAATGAATAAAGTGCCTCTACTATTAGTATCAGTATCAATAGCAGTATCAGTATTAGTCTTAATGTTAGCGTTCAATAAAGTTTTTGCTCACAACCATACTGAGAAATCCAACTCAGAACATAATGCCCAGAATCGAAACAAACAATGTGAACCTGAGGATATCACTTGTGCAAAAACAGTCACCAGTGCATTTGATCCACAGGGCAAGTTGTGGCGTATCTGGAGCGGTGGCGACCATTTGTTTTTTAGTATCTCAAAAGATAACGGTCAGCACTTCGGATCACCAGTTAAAGTAAATATAAAACCAGAAAAAATTTCTGCCAGAAATGAAAATCGGCCAAAATTGGCTTTTGATGATAAAAATAATGTTTATATTTCCTGGGCAAAACCGTTAAAAAAGCAATATACCTCAGAAATTCGTTTTACATACTCAACTGACGGCGGTAAACATTTCGCACCGGCCCAAACTGTCAATAATGATAGTCTTGAAACGGGTCACAGTTTTAATGAAATGCTGGTAAATGGGGATGGTCAGGTCGTTCTCACCTGGCTTGATGCTCGTGAGAGTAAGAACAACCCGAATTATCAAGGTTCAGCACTTTATGCGGCTCAAGGAAAATTAACCGAAAAAGGATTCAGTTTTGATAATAGAAAGTTAGCCGATGGTACTTGTGTTTGTTGTCGTATCGCAATGACGCATAGTGCAAACAATAAAATCGCTGCTATGTGGCGTCATATTTATGATGATAATATTCGTGATCATGCCATTTTAACTTTTGATCAGAAAAATATCCCCGCCCAACCTTTCCGTGCAAGTTTTGACCAATGGCATATTAATGGCTGTCCTCATCAAGGACCTGGCTTAAGCATAAATGAACAAAATCGTTATCACATGGTCTGGTTTAATAATGGAGAAAAAGGCAAAGGCATTTTTTATGCTTATTCTGACGATTCAGGCAAAAATAAAAGTATTCCGCTAAAAATTGGCGACACTGAAAAGCAGGCTTCATATGCTCATGTGATCAGCAATGACAATATAGTTGAGGTAGTATGGATCCAATTTAATGGGAAAACTTACCAGCTTTATCATCAGCGTTCTAGGGACAATGGTAAGACTTTCGGTCATCCCTCAATGATCGGCGAAAGTGCCCAGGATCCTGACCGACCGTTTTTAATTAAACACGAAAGACAGAATTTTGTCTCATGGCATCGACCCGATCTCGGTCACCAGGTGATATCTTTATGATAAACTTTACAAAAAGTAGC
Organism: Alteromonadaceae bacterium; assembly: GCA_013216015.1. Lineage (GTDB taxonomy): Bacteria > Pseudomonadota > Gammaproteobacteria > Enterobacterales > Alteromonadaceae > JABSOI01. The sequence continues at coordinate 26,050 of JABSOI010000001.1, forward strand.
ATATTAAATAACACACTCATATTTATAGTTGGTATGTTGTTTACCTTTAACACAGCAGCCCAGTCTGAAGTATTTACAACCGAAGTGTTTAACAATGTAAAGCAACAGTTTAAAGGGCAACGTTGGTTAGCGTTAATGTGGTCACTGGATTGCCCTCCTTGTATTAAAGAATTAGCACAAATTTCAAAAATCCATAAACAACATCCATCGTTGCCGGTAATTTTAATTAATACCGATAGTGACGACGAGCTAACGAAAGAAAGGGAAACATTAATTACAAAGTATCAACTCAATTCTTTGACCCGTTTTTATTTTATTGATGGCAGAGCTGCACGGAGCCGTTATTTAATTGACCCAAACTGGTACGGCGAATTACCGCGAAGTTATTTTTATAAAGCTAATGGTGAACGAATTGAACATAGCGGTTTAGTCAATGAAGATTTGCTGAAAAAATGGTTACTTTAATTATCATTATTATTTATCCGTATTAATTAGTAGTAAAGTAAAAGCCAGATAAATATTTTAGTGAATTCAGATAAAGACAAACGCTATGTTAAACAGCGTTTGTCTTAAGTTTTCAAATAATTACAATTAACAATATTGACTCTTTAGTCTGGTGATTTAGGTACTCTAACTTTTACTTACGATTCTTCCGCTTCTCTGTCGTTCTTTTCATCTGTGATAATTGGTGTTAGTTTAAAATCAAATTAAAGCTATGTTTTTATTAGGTATTAACTAAGAAGTTACGGTTAATTTTATTCTGACCAGTTTTGTCACCCCAGTTTTACCCTACTAGAATGGCTGTTTTACGTAGTTTTTAGCTGTTTTATGGATGATTTATATAAAGTTATTACTGCAATTTTACCACCTTATTGTATTTTTAAAGTAAAACAAGTTTAAATTAGTTTTACCCAAATTGTGTAATGAATTCAACTTGTTGATGAGGAGGATTGTGTCCGGATTATTTACACATTTACTTTGTAATATAAGTTATAATTTTCATTGTATTGAAAGTGTTATGTTTTTTAAGTTTGGCGTGATTTATGCTTTTATGTCTTGAAAATAATATAATTACTATTTACACGATTACCTACCAAATATAATGGAAAGGGATTAAAGGAATATCAAATGAAATTTAAATTTTTAAATATAGTTTTGGCTGGATTGATTTTTTCTGCTAGTTGTTTGGTTAATGTGGCTAATGCAGGGGTAATTGGTATAGATCTAGATGGGAATGCAGACGATTATACAACGAGTACAAGTAGCGAGTGGACATTAGGGTACGAGTTTAACCTTAGTAGTAGTGCTTCTGTAAGTGGATTAGGATTTTTCGATTTAGATGGTACATATGGATCCACAACAGTAGGCCTCTGGACTAGTGAGGGACTTTTACTTGGGACAGTAAATACCATTAACCATACCGTGACGGAAACGTTAACGGCAAACGGGCAATGGATGTGGGAATTCATGGATTTTTCCATTGAACTAGAGGCAGGCGACTATGTCGTAGGAACATGGGGTGAGTCAGGATCGGATTTTATATTTGATGGCCCTATAACACAAAATACATTAGCTTATACTAATAATAGATCTATACAGAGTGGAAACTTTTCGTTTCCAACGAATACTGGTTTATATATCGAACACGGTTATTTTGGTGCAAATATCATGTTTGAAGATAGTGTTTCTGTACCAGAACCATCTACAATTGCTATTTTTGCATTAGGAATGATTGGTTTAGCATCACGTCGATTTAAGAAATAATCTTAATTTTTCAAATTATTTGATTCTAGAAAAACACTGATTATAAAGATCGGTGTTTTTTGTTTCTAATGATTCGTTATTTATACATTACTAAGTGAAACCATCACCATAGGATGCTTAATCCTTTGCTATACCATGTAATTGTATGCTTTCCACCTTTATCATTAGATATTCAGCATACTTGAGTTAAGTTTGAGGTTTGTTGTCTATATTACCTGAACATCAATTTTAAAAATGTCAGCTTTGGTAAAAGGGAATATTAAATTAAAATTAAAATTAAACTGTCCAATCTGATCTAATCCAAAATCTTAAAATGCAAGATCAGATTTGAACAAATCCTTATACCCCACCCTAATACCATTCACATTAAATAAATGATCAATATTCAATGAGGATAAATTGCCAGTAGCACAGTTTTTTTGCTCTAGGCAAAACCTAAGTACCGACATCCATGTCGGCAACGCAACTAGTGGTGATTTAGACCATTTGAAGATGAGCACTTATTTAGTGCGATTGGTATAACCATTAGCAATATCCAAACTAACCTGTTCCATCACATCTTCACATTACGTTGATATAAACATAAATAAGTTTTAAAGCCCGTAATACTGACCGAATCAGCAATCGCTGCCATCGCTTTTAACCACTTTGCTTACCATACAGCGACGAATACCAGGGGATGTTTCACGGCTTACTTTGGCCGCTGAGCTGTGTAAGCATTTATAGGGGTCTGTACGTAATACGTGTAATTTGTTGGCACATGTTTTTTTACGATAATACCATATTTAAGTTGTAGTAGTTCAAACGTGATCTGACGTATTCAAATATTAGAGCTTAACCAAACCTGACAGGCTGCTACAAGCTCAGGCTGGCTGTGTGAAAACTATTTTGAACTTGTGTAATTCGATAATATCAACGAACAAAGGCTCTGTAGATTTAAATCTGTAGTAAGTTTGGTGTCAAACTACCTGTGAATTTACGTAGCGTTGCATAAAAATTTTTAGCTGAGAGTTTTCACACAGTCTGAGCTATTTGTTGACCCAAAGAATAATCAGCAGCTATCGTCAGCAAAGATACGAAAGCTGACATTAAAATCAATAGATTTTTGAGCTATATTTAGTGTTCATAAGACATTGAGCTACCTTCATCTTGGTAGTCAACAAAGCCACCATAGAAACATTACACAAAAGCAACAACTCTTCCGACAAAAATTAATGTTTAAAATATTTTCATTAGTCGAATAAGCTATTGAAGTGTGATAGATTTTCTAAATTATTAATTCGACCTAAAGACAAGGAAAACATGTTTAAATTATTCAGTTTTATTTTCTTTTATTTTCTTTCTGTTCCATCAAATATTGCAAGTGCTGAATCAAACTCTTTTTCTATTCCTCGAAGTGAAATCGTTGAAATTGGAGACATAAAAAATGAACGGATTTATCCACTATTTATAAAGTTGCCACGATCATATAACCGCGATACTAGACAGCATTATCCTGTGATTTATTTAACTGATGCTTGGTATTCATTTCAAATTGTATCTGGTGCGACTCGCTTTCCAATGAACACTGGTAAAATTCAAGAAGCCATCATTGTCGGTATTTCCTATGAAAAAGGCGCTAAAGGAGATACGAGTCGAGTTCGTGATTATACTCCCCATAAAGCCAGTGCTTGGAAAAAAGAAACAGGAGGTGCGTATAGCCATGCAGCATTTATCAAGAATCATGTATTTAAGTATATTGATGAAAACTATCGAACTGATAAAGTAAATAGAACATTTGTCGGTAACTCGTTAGGCGGTCTATTTGGTTCTTATATTTTGTTAACAGATCCTAATATGTTCAATAATTATATTCTTGGTAGCCCATCATTTTGGTTTAACAACAAATCATTATTCAAAACTGAAGCGTTAATGCCTGCTACTAACATAGATCAGCCTATTAATGTTTTTGTAGGAATAGGAGAACAAGAAGCGGTCAGTTTTGGCAATCAATACGACATGGTTAATGATGCAAAGGTTTTTATAAAAACTATAAGTAATATTCATGGTAGCAAAGTTAATAGCAAACTATTGGTGATCCCTGAAGCCGATCATTATACTGCGTTTCCAACAACCGCAGTTCAAGGTATTGATTGGATATATAGGGTTAAATAGCAAAGATGAATATTATTTATAAAGCAGTAATATTTTTAATTTTCTGGATTGCATCGTCTAATGTATTTGCCGATGGGGATTTTGTTGCTTCAAGCAATGTTGATTTCATTCATTATAAAGCCGAATTAGAACCTGACTTTCAAGCGCAGTCTGTTTCAGGAAAAGTACATATTGAATTCGTAGCCAAAGTTAAAAATGTAGAGCAACTCACTTTTCCTGCTAAATTTAAAACAATATATTCAGTGAAAATCAATAATATTACTACCGCTAATCATATTGAAGACGAACGATTAATAGTAACGTTTAAAGAGCCGTTGCAGGTGAATAAAACTTATCTATTAACTGTAGATTACCAATCTTTACCTGAGCGAGGCATGAAGTTTTACGATGATCACCTCTTTACTGTTTACCATACAAAAAACTGGTTAGTGTCGCATAATACGATAGCGGATAAAGCCAGCTTTGAATTGTTGCTTACTCATGATTCACAGCTAACCTCTGCTGGTAATGGTCGATTGATATCAAAACGAGTAAAGCGTGGTAATAAAGTTATCTCACACTGGTTACAAGATTCTCCGATACCAATCTATACCTTTGGATTTGCACTAGGTGAGTTTGAGGAGATAAAAACAACACACGGAAACTCACATTTATCTTATCTCTATCGTAAAAATTCTAAATCAGGTTTACATCCCCAAAAAATAAAAGATGTATTTATCGATGTTCCTGACATGATTGAGTTTTTTGAAAATAAAGCTGGATTTTCACTGCCCAATAAGTCTTATCAATATGTCGTTGTTGAGGGCTATATGGCACAAGAAGCAACTGGTTTCAGCTTAGTTGGAGAGAAATATGTACATACAGCGCTTGAAGATAAAAACGAAAATTGGTTTATTGCCCATGAACTGGCTCATGAATGGTGGGGCAACAGCATTACTTGTGCTAATTTCTCTCACTTTTGGTTAAACGAAGGTTTAGTTCAATTTTTAGTTGCTGCATATAAACAACATCTTTTTGGCAATTCTGCTTACAAGCAGGAAATAGGTGTTGCTATTGCTAGGGTTAACCGAGCCGTGCAAAAAGATAAAATATCACCCGTTGCATTTAAGCATCAGATTAAAGAACAAAGCATAAATAGAACGATGGCTTACAGCAAAGGGGCACTTATCTTTTATATGCTCCGTAATAAATTAGGTGAAGAGATATTTTGGAGTGCATTAAAACACTACAGTATGAAAAACAAACAATCCTCAGTGACAACAGATGATTTAAAAAAAGCATTTGAAAAAGTAAGCAAACAAGATTTAACCCATTTTTTTAACCGTTGGGTCTACGGAAAAGAAATCCCTAAGCTGAGTTTATGAGTCATCAAAACATTAAGTAAAAGATCGTTTTCATACCAAACGACAGAAGTTTAAATTTGGAAGTTGTTTATCACTGAAAGACCTGTTTATGACAGGTCCAAGGCTTATAGTTAACGTTAAAAGATAGAATATTAACGGCTGCAATGAGCTTAAACCAGCCCCACAAGTGAGCAGAAAATCTTGGCTAATATTGCCCTAAATTTGCAAAGGCTTAATGTCCGCATTTGTTTAACAGTTGACCTAAAGAACAAACAATAGCTAACGTCACCAAAGCCACTTTGAATTAATACATATTCAACTATGTGACTGTCAGATTCGATAAAAACCTACTTGCGAAGGTACTGCATTTAAGTGGCATAGTAGTTCTATCCTAAATAGCTAAAACACGCTTTCCGTGATCTCTTAGCTCACCATCAGGTCCGACATACTTATATAAAGCTTGCCTGCTAATCCCAAGTTCTTCGCATAACTCAGAAACACTGCTATCTCGATTTTTCATTGCTGCTTGAGCAAGACGAACCTGCGATTTGGTTAACTTAAAGGTTCGGCCACCTTCTCTTCCTCTGGCTCTAGCAGCCACTAAACCAGCTTTAGTGCGCTCGCTGATCAATTCTCTTTCAAATTCAGCAAGTGCAGCAAATATTCCAAATACCAGTTTTCCGCTTGCTGTCGTGGTATCTATTTCTGCTCCCTGACCAGTTAACACTTTAAACCCTATTTGTTTATCGGCTAAATCATGCACAGTATTAACCAGGTGCTTTAAGCTTCGTCCAAGTCTGTCAAGTTTCCACACGATTAAAACATCTCCTGATCTAAGGGCTTTCAGGCAAGACTCCAGTCCCGGACGGTTGACGTTTTTACCGGATAACTGATCCTGGTATATATATTCTTTATTTACTCCTGCTGCAAGCAACGCATCCATTTGTAAATCCAACACCTGACTTCCATCTGATTTCGAAACACGAGCATAACCTATACGCATATCAAACCTTACTTTAGTTGTTTAAGTTTGCTGATAGACTTGTTTTCTACTAGGATCTTCATTTGGCTGATGGCAACATTATTCAGGTTTGTAAACCTATCATTTTCTGCAAGACCTTGTTTAATCAACTCTGCATTGAAGCTTTCCAGATTGGACAACACCACGAGTTGTTCCAGTGTGGCATAGTCGCGTATGTTACCCTTCAAACTTGGGTTTTCTTTGCGCCAGTCACTTGCCGTCTTGCCAAATAAAGCGAGGTTCAGCATATCGGCTTCATTAGCATAAACGAAGTTTTTACCTTTGGGATCATGCTCAAGGGTAGGAATGATATTAGTCTTTATTGACTCGGTATGTATGTGGTAATTAACCTTGGCCAAGGTACGAGACACGTTCCATTCAATATTTTTCCGCTCATTTTCCTCTTGCTTTAAGCGTTGGAATTCTTTTAAAAGATAAAGCTTAAATTCAGCACTGATCCAAGAAGCAAACTCAAACGCAATATCTTGATGAGCATAGGTCCCACCATAACGGCCTGCTTTTGATATGATCCCTATTGCATTGGTTGTTGCGATCCAACGTTTGGGTGTCAAAGAGAAGCTGTTTGAACCGGCTTCATTTTTAAACCCATCGAATTCGATGGAATTAAACTCTAGGTTGTGTAATTTCTCCCATAGACCGATAAATTCAATGGTACTTCGATTCCGTATCCAGTTTTGCAGAATATAATCGCTCCGATCACCATCTTTGTATCTGGCAATGTCGGATAAGGATATATAGTCGTCTTCCTTGTCTGACAGTACGGATACTTTTATTCCCCGGACATCTATTTTTTGAGCCATCACACCTCTCCATCTGAGTATTTCTAGTGTCAATCAAACGAACGTTTAAGTGACAGGCTTACTGGAAGCATATTTTGTATTAAAAGGTGTAATATAATCTGTATATTAAACTATGTCTACCATACGTCAGTTTTTTAAGCTAAGGTGACACAACATTTTAAGTCTACCGATAAAAATATAAATGATGAGTATCGTATGGCATCTATCGACAGAACAGCATATCCACGCTTTCAAAAGCAGTTCAGTGAAAAAGAGCTATCGGGTTGTTATGAACTAGATAATAAAGAACTTAATTTTGTTCGGCGTAATACACGGAGTGATCGTGGTAATTTAATCATGGCCATTATTTTAAAAACACGTAAACAATTAGGATATTTTCCAGCATTAAAAGAAATACCCTGTCAAATTATCAGCCACATTTCAAAGCAGTTAAATTTTGCATCAACACTATGGCAAGCGGATGAAGAAAATGACAGAAAGATGCTTTATAGATACCGCTCTGCTTGTCGAAAATTATTAGAAAGTTCAGCGTTTTCTGAAAAAGGAAAAAAGATAATACAGATCAGTGTTCGCAACGCTGCCCATACAATGAGCGATCCAGCCGACTTAATTAATGTTGCCATTGAGGCTCTGGCCAATTCAAATACTGAACTGCCTGCATTCAGTACATTAGACAGGTTGATCGGCCACGAACGTCATTCAGTCCATAAAAAGCTTTATATAAAAGTTACAGCAACACTTACACAACATGATCGTCAAAAATTGGACGACTTACTGCAATTACAAAATGCTGAACGTATAACAAAATTTGCTCGTATGAAGAAAACACCTGGCCCGGCAACACTCAATAATTTTCGACAATGGGAAAAACGCCTTACACAGCTGGATGCGATACTTGACCCAAAACCTTTTTTAGAAAGTGTCGCGTTTACGAAAATACGCCAGTTTTCTGCTGAAGCTTTAGCATATGAAATAAGTGATATGCGAGGCATTCATAATGAACCTAAACGTTACACTTTACTGCTTAGTTTTTTGTATCAGACTCAGGTAAACACACGGGATGAATTAGTCGAAATGTTTCTGAAGCTGATGAAACGTATACAAAATACAGCACGCGATAACCTTAAAACCCTGCAAGAACAACACAGAGAAATGGAAGAAGAATTGATCGCTGTTTTGGGTCAGGTCCTTCAACATGCAGAAGAGAATGAAACCAATGATATATTAGGTAAAAACATTCGAGAGCTATTGGAAAAAAAGGGTGGTGTTGAAGCTGTAAATGTACAATTCCATCAGGTAGCCGCTTATCATCATAATAACTATTTACCTTTTTTGTGGCCGGCACATATATCGAATCGTGCAGTGATATTCAGAGTACTCGAGTCGATCAATATTTATTCATCAACTCAGGATACAAGTTTACTGGAAGCATTAGATTTTGTCTGTAAACACCGTAATACAAGAAAGGACTTTCTGCCGCCAGATATCGAAATTAATTTCACGTCGCAGCGTTGGAAAAGCCTCATTCAAAAAAAAGATGCTTCCACCACCGTGCTCGATCGCCGCACATTAGAAGTTTATGTGTTTATACATCTTGCTGAGGCATTACAAGTTGGAGACTTATATGTTGAATATTCTGGTACTTATTCGGATCATCGTAAACAACTCATGCCATGGAATGAATGTTTAGAACGCCTTCCTGAATATTGTCGGTCATTGGGGCTGCCAGAAACTGCCAGTGAATTTGTTGAATCGTTACGACAACAACTAACAACGATAGCTGATAAAACAGACTTGAACTTTCCCGATAATAGCGAGCTCAGTATAGATACTGATGGCATTCCACATCTGAAAAAACAAAAAGCAGCAACATCCCCAGAAGGTATCGATGACTTCAAAAAAGAAGTTTATGACCGTATGCCTGAACGCCACTTGCTCGACATTCTTAAAAATGTACAGCATTGGTCTAATTATACAAAATCTTTTGGTCCACCGTCTGGATCTGACACGAAAATATCAAATCCTGCCAGCCGATATCTTTTTACGGTTTTTGGTTATGGGTGTAACTTAGGGGCCAGCCAGACAGCCCGTCACGCGCCAAAAGAAATTCATCGTCAAACGTTACGACGCATCAATTTCCAACATATTAATGCTTCTAAGCTGGAGACAGCTTCAAATAATGTTATAAGTGAATACGCGCGATTTGACTTGCCGGGGTTTTGGGGGAAAAGTAATGTGGCTATTGCTGATGGAACCCAAATGGAACTGAGAAAAAACAATCTGTTAGGAGAGCAACACATCCGTTACGGAGGATACGGTGGTATTGCATATCACCATATTTCAGGTGAATATATTGCGTTATTTAGCCATTTTATTTCTTGTGGAGTTTGGGAAGCAGTCTATATTCTGGATGCGTTGTTATTAAACCAATCGGCTTATCAACTCGATACCTTACATGCCGATACGCATGGACAGAGTGAACCTGTATTTGCACTAGCACATTTATTAGGTATTAAACTCTATCCCCGGATGCGCACATGGAATGATGTTGCCTTCTACAAACCTGATGCTGGAATAAAATACGAACATATCGATCCCTTATTCACAAAAACCATTAACTGGGATCTGATTGAGACTCATTGGCAGGATATGATGCAAGTCGTTTTATCTATTCAAGCAGGTAAAGTGCTACCATCAATGTTGCTGCGGAGACTCAATAGCCATAATCTACGCAATAAACTATACCGAGCATTTCGTGAGCTAGGACTGGTCACACGCACCATGTTTTTACTTCGTTATATTTCTGAAACAGACTTGCGACACACAATTCGTGCTGAAACAACGAAGGTAGAATCATATAATGACTTTCAAGACTGGATTTCTTTTGGTGGCAAAATAATTAAAAGTGGTGATCCGGTTGAGCAGACCAAGCATATTAAATACGCAAACCTGATCGCAAATTCAATCATGCTACAAAATGTTGCGGATCTAACCGATGTATTAGATGATATGTCTTCAGAAAACTTTGTTATTACAAAAGAGCTAGTTGGTTGTCTCAGTCCGTTTATAAGAGACCACATACGAAGGTTTGGAAAATATGAAGTAGATATGAATGAAAAACCACCAGACCTGACTCCTAGAGCAGTATTAATAAACATGGAAAACATTAAATGACAACTAATATCCATAATCTATTGCCAAGATTAACGGTTAATGAAATATTTATTCGTGACCTTATGAGCGAAAAGTCGCCTTGCTTTGCATTAGGGTACGTGGAGGAATATCAGTCTATCGGTGGCTTTCTGGTATTACGTCCCGACAGAGCCATACCCACTTCGTCTACACAACAAGGCTTCCGTTTCGGTCATTCAGTGATCGGAACTATTGAAAATCCAGTGTTTCACTTTATTTTTGAATTTTACGGTTATGCAACGTATCACGGGCTTGTAGATTTGGGGAATCCGTTAATAAAAAAAGTTATTTCAACAATGATAGAGAAAGGAGATTATTTCTTTTTTGCTATTAACCCAGACCAAACAGTGACAGCATTTCGTTCACAACTTGACACCTCTGCACTTGACGAATTAAAAACAATTTTTGAACAATATGGACAAACCAGCGAGTCACCTGAATACTATGAAAAAATGTGCTCTGAATTTAGGAAAAAACCAGTCCCACCAGGACGGGTGTTTAATTGGGTTTGCCGTAATAATCCTAGTTATCTTGATTTAACAGAGAATAGATTAGAACTATCTCCTAGACAGTAGCAATCTTATCAGTAAGAACTTCTGGAAGAAACTTACGAGGAATACTAAATAACAGCGGGTAAAGCATAGACAAGTTATCAACTAGTTCAGAGATGTGCCAACAAATTACACGTATTACGTACAGACCCCTTATACGGGAGTTCACTGGATAAAACAATGCCAATCTAGAACTTCGAATTTACGTAGAGATGGGTAAAGAGTAGAGCACGGGATAGCTAGGTATCTGTTTTTGATACACATAGGTTACTCGGTTTTTCTTAGAAAAGTAGCTAACGGTCATATATAGACGCTCCGTTTAATGCAAATGTTCTCCATATTAACTTTACGATTATTCAGCCCGACACGGGCTATCTATTGGTGGTAACTTGTCTGGTAATTAGTTGGATTTGAGCTTACCTTTAACCTCTGCATAGCGAGTCCGACCCAACGGTATAATCTCGCCGTTGATAAGTTCGAGTTCATATCGGCTGCCTGGGTATTTATGTAATGTTCTAACCTGACTAAGTGTTAACGCGTAAGATTTATGTACTCTTTCAAAATGATGAGGTAACGTAAGTAGTATTTTTTCCAGATTTTTATCGTGTAGTTGTGTCGAACCATCCATCAGGACTATTTCAGAATAATGACCAGTCGCACGAATATACCGGATCTCTTCAGTATTGATTAATTTGATACGGCCATGTTTCTTGATGGATAAAAACTTTGATGCTCCGATACCAGCCTTAGTATTAGACTCTAAACGGTCTAAGGCTTTCTCCAAACGGTCTTGTTTGAAAGGTTTGGCGACAAAATCCAACACACCATATTCAAAAGCTTCTAATGCGCGTTCAGCATTGGCTGAAATTACAATGGTGTGGTAACTGGCTGCTAGCTTATTTTTCAATAAATCAAAGCCGTCTCTATTATTAAGATTAAGATCGAGTAATAACAAATCAATTTCATGGGTATCGAGATAATCTTCAGCGTCTTCTAAGGTATAAAAATGATGCATTGCTTCCAGTCTATTTTGTAATATGTTTTTACAAAATTTTCTGATCCGCCTCGCAATCATTACTTCATCTTCAACAATAACTATTTTCATTCGTTCTATCTCATCAACTTAATTAGACTTGGGTATGCGAACCTTAGAGATCCAAAAGTCACCAAGTGCTTGTTCTTCAAAATGCCATCGGTCTTGAAAACTTTCCGTAAGACGTGAGCGAATATACTTTAAACCAGTACCTGTGCCCACTATTTTGTTATGACCGTTTTGGCTGATCGGCGTAGATAATTGCAGTTCAATAGTGTTGTCTTCTAAGTTGTTTATCTGCTGTAAATTGAAGATCGTGGTATCACTTGTATAACGATTGTGGGTCAGGCTATTTTCAATCAGGGTATGAAGAATGGCAGGAGGAATTTTTTGACTGAGATCAATATCTTTAATATTAAGAACATATTTCTGGTCTTTGCGATAACTCATAATCTCAAGGTGTGAGTTGCACAGATCAATCTCCTGAGCTAAAGGTATCAGCTTCTTGTCTGACATATTATTCAAAACACGAAATTCATCGGCTAATGCATCAATAAATAAAATTGCCGTCTTTGGCGACTCTTCTATCCACTCCTCTATAGAGGTTAAGGTATTTAAAATGAAATGGGGTTGAATATTCTTTCTTAATAAACTGATTTCTAATTGAGCAGAATTTAACAGAGCGAGATTCTTATCATGCTCGGTTGAGGTCATTATTTTGGTCAAATAAGTGAGTTCAATACAAATGAAGATCGCAAACATAGGAAAGAAATATTCTTCTAGAAATGAGAATGACATAACTAACAAGGTAATGGTTATCGTACTAATAGCAACACAGGCTACTCTCGAACCCTGTTGTTTTGAACGGATGGCTATTATGGTAATGATTAAAGAAAAAACAAAGGCGGTTAACAACATATACAAATTTTTGATATCAAATGTAGGGAAGAAAACACCGATAAAACCCAAGCTAGCAATCAAACAAACCATCCATCTGAATTTATGCTTGATTGAAAACTGAAAAAGAAAGTATAAAGGCAGCAACGTCGCGACAACAAAGGTCAAAATTCCAACGCTGATTAATCTAAATTGATGCCAGTCATAACTATAACCTATCAGATTTCGCCATGTTTCCGCAATTAACAAACCAGATACGGATAAACATAACAAGCTAAAAATCAGATAAATATTTTGTGGTGAAAAAATAATATAAAGCTGAAAAAAATACAGTGACAATATGATAAAACCTCCTAACACCATGAAAGGTAATAAGCTATTTGATATTGGCCCGCTATCAAATCTGGCCATAAAAGTGCGCGTTCTGAGTTTGTCCGGTGAATGAAAATTTGAAATTCGGATACTGATCACATGGTCACCCTCAGTCCATAAATAATTCGGAATAGTCGTTATTTTATCGATATTGCCGGGTACTTCGCTCGTCATACTGTCGCCCACGATGCCGTTACTGGAAAGCCAATAACCATCCCAATAAATATCGTATGAACCTAGAATTGATGTGAACAATGTCTGTTGTTCCATACTACTTTGCTTAGAAACATGCACATGTAGACGTGACCAATAGATGCCCGCCTCTTTAGGTAAACCTTGATAAATATTATCCCAATTCGAATCATCAAAGGAAGTAGATTTCCACAAGTCATTATCGCCTTTTTTAAGCAGGAACTGACTGATGTTGTTTGCTTGCTTCGCTTCCAAAGTGAAAGAAAAACAACAGAAAGCTATTAGGCTCAGATAAACAAAGCTGAGCAGTCGGTAGGTCTTCATTGAGTTCTCTTAAATAGATTCATCTCTTATTTTTTCAAGTGTAACAAGTTTGTCCAGATAGAAAAACATTAGTTTGAGTCGATGAAGTGTTTCTATGAGCAGTTTGGGAGATATCGAGAATTTTTCAACCAAAGGTTATGTAGCCTTGCACTATCTTTTATATAACTGTTTTTAGAAAGGAAAGAACGAATGAAACTTATCATCAAAACAATACTTTTAGCATTAGCATTGCTGCAAACTGCTTGCGGTGTATACGGTACTCAAAAAGAGATTCGTGAAGTCAAAATGTTTAGATCACTCGACATATCTGGACTTGCAGAAGTGTTCATTACTCAAGCAGATACCCAAGATATTGTGGTGAAAGTATCGGGAATGCCAATTACTGACGTTATCACCCGAGTTGAAGAAGGTACCTTATTTATCACCACTAAAGGATTTCACCGAGGAGAATCTGTCGAAGTTTACGTGACTTATGTTAACTTGGAAAAGATCGGTATCTCTGGATCAGCGGAGCTGACAGGGTCCAATACATTAAATGCTGACTCATTACTAATAACAACAGCAGCAGCAGGGGACATTAAAAGCCTAAAAATAGCGGCCAAAAGTCTATCAGTCAGTATTAATGGCGCGGGTAATGCTGATCTGGATGTTGAGGTAGAAAGCATCGATATCGTAATGAGCGGTGCAGGTGATTTATCGGTTAAGGGAAGTGCGAAATTACAGAAATTTCGTTCCAACAATTCACACGGCACTCTTAATAATGCCGATTTAGATTATTCTAAATAAATCAAATACTAATAATATACATTGAGTTTTTTTGCACCAATAAATTACGCTTTCGAATGATAGCGTAATGACCAACTATTTTGTAGTCAAGGTCTGGTGCGAACAACTCAACTAGTAATACATCATCATATTCTGGAGTATACCATTGAAAAAATTCTTAACATATCTCGTCGTCATTGGCGTAATTTCTACCATCACATTTATAATCGCCTACAATCACAATCTTTATGTTTGGCAACAGCCACAGCAAAAAATGTGGATTTACAATGGTAGTTTATTTGATGCGACTGGTATACGACCCATTAAAAACCCAGGCATCTTGGTAGTGGATGGTGTAATTTCATGTTTGGGCGATGATTGCAAGGTACCTCAAGGTGCCCTTCAAATAGATGCAACCGGCAAAGCAATAGTGCCTGGATTAATTGAATTACATGGTCATTTTTTTGGTGGTAAAGCAAAACAAGGTAGACCAAGCGTTCCAGCAATGATTTGGGACTCTATTCGATTTAACCCTAGTGTCAGAGAAAAACTGATTGATGCAGGCATTACAAGTTATCGTTCGGTTGGAGATCCAAGTTCGGGAATATTTGATCTAAAAAAACAATTGCATAACCAAGAAATTGCTGGTCCTCGGATGTTTATTGCCGGGCCAATATTCACCACAAAAGGTGGGCATCCAACGAAAGGTAAAATCCCTGGTTGGATGATAGAGCAAATGACCGTTCAATCCGATGACCCAGAATTCGTAAAACAGAAAATTGCGGATTTAGTTAAGCAAGGCATTGACGGTATAAAAGTGGTATATCAGGGTCATACCAACAAACAAGGCGTGATCACGATGCCGCGCATTTCGAAAGAAACCTTGAAAGCTATCACTAACGAAGCACGTAA
Organism: Alteromonadaceae bacterium; assembly: GCA_013216015.1. Classification (GTDB taxonomy): domain Bacteria; phylum Pseudomonadota; class Gammaproteobacteria; order Enterobacterales; family Alteromonadaceae; genus JABSOI01. Next base: position 41,391 of record JABSOI010000001.1, read on the forward strand.
ACACGGACTGTGGGTTGCAGTGCACACGGGCTCACAGGAAGAAACAATTGAAGCCATTGAAGCAGGTATCTCCACCATCGAACACGGTGTGCGACACGGTAATCTTGTCAGCGGGGAAACCTTGCAACTAATTTCAAATAACAAAATTATTTATGTTCCCACCCTGGCCAGGGAGCCCCAAGGACATTTAAATGTACCTGCGTTATATCAGGCTGGCATTAAATTCGGTGTTGGAACTGATACACAAGGCGAAATGATTGTTGGTAACAGTTATCACAACGAACTAACACGAATGGTAGACGCTGGACTACCTGATGTTGAAGTACTCTTGGCCGCTACTCGAAATGGAGCTATGGCCTTAGGAAAAATAGATGAATTGGGCACTATTGAAGTTGGGAAATATGCCGATTTATTGTTAGTTGATGGACAGCCTTGGCACGATATTAGTGATCTCAAGAAGGTCAAACTGGTTATTCTATCTGGACGAATCGCTTTGGATAAACGTGCAAAGTAATAGTCAAATTCATTTGTGATTTTAGACTGACGTTACTAAGAGTTATCAATAAAAAAACAACACCTTACGCTCTAAAGGATGCTTCAAACAAGTATCTCTTAGAACGTTTAAACTAAATGAGTTAATGTTTCGAATGTGGCAAAAATTAGCTTTACAAACCAACCTTTAATGACTCCTATCAAAACAGCGGTAGTTTGTTCTTAACTATTACTCACTGCCGCTTAGCGAATAACATCGCCCAGTGGTAATTGATTTCATACTAATAACTCCATTAAAGAAAGGAGAATTATCATGTATGAAATAGTGATTTATAAACCACGATCTCGCTGGAATAAAGGTAAGCTTGTTGGACAGAAATTACCTTTAAAACTTGAAGAAGTTTGGTCAATACGTACAAGGCTTAAGATGAGATGAGTGCCAATTTACGAGAGCTAGCAATGTTTAATTTAGCTCTGGATAGCAAACTCCGGGCTTGTGATTTTATAAAGCTTAGAGTTAGAGATATTGCACATGGAATAACAGTCCAATCCAGAGCAATATTAATTAAACAAAAAACAGGAAGACCAGTACAATTTGAGAGCAAGAAATTGAAAGCCATTGAATATTAGTAGCCTTTTTTCCCGGCTTTCTGTTTTTCCTGTTTATCCTGTTTTTCTAAGTGTACATTACAGATTATTTCACATTTAAGTCACTGTTACATATGGTAAAATAATAAATATATCTATTATTAACAATAGATAGGCTTAAGTCTTTGTAAAAGAGTTACATCCTCTGTTCCTAAAGCACCAGACAGTAACCAGTCAATAAATTTCTCTTGAAGATCTACTTTACCGCCAGACGACATTTGCTCTTGCATTAAACTAACCTGTACTTTCATTCTTTGTTCGACTAAATCGCTTGGAGAATCAACTCCTGCCAATATTTCTAATGCCAACGTTTGTTCTTGTCGATCAACGCTTGGGGTTAAAATAATAACTTCTTGGATTTTTTTCCGCCATAAAGAAGAAAGTTGTAAAAATAAATCATTCGTTGATAATTCAGGCTCTGTAATTTGTTTGTCCGCTATTGATTCCAATAATTCAAACAAATGCTGCCAATTCAATTTTGTTTTTTGACGCTTTATTTCAGTTATTTTCTGTTCTAAAGAAAGTGAGAAGTTTTCTATGTTACTAACAACAGCTTTATTAAAAGGCTTATAAGCAATTACCTTTTGTAATAACTCCTGACTCTGTTGAATAAGATCTGTCAAATTACTAATGTCGGCATTATTGTCTTTATTATTTTCACTATTTTTTTCTTTAAGAAACTTTTCTTTAAGAAGTAATAGTTCTTGCTCAAATTCTGCTTTTTGAGCTGTTTGAAGTGATTTTTCTTGAACTTTCAGTTGATCACGTTTACTAAACAACGAATCATTGACGGCTCTGAAATTCTGCCAAAGTTTATTTTCTTCCTTGGGTCCCGCATAGCCAATTTCTCGCCATTTAGATTGCAAGACCTTCACATTTTCAATGGCAACAGTGAAATCATCATTATTAAGCTCTTGCTCTGCTTTTAAAATGATCGCTTTTTTATCTGCACTATTTTGTTGATAATATAATCTCAATGCAGTTTTAGCTGGTTGTAACACTGCTTTAAAATCCGCTAGTAATAATTTGTACTTATCACGATCAACTTCACCAGCAGATTGCCATTTTTTCTGTAATTTATTTAACTGCGTATCAATGTTTTTCCAATCGACATCTGTTTGTTCAACCAGAGAAGCTAAAGGTTTCGCCTCTTCTATAATTGCCAATCTTATAGATAAATGTTGCTCCCGTAATTTCTCCTGTTCAGCATAATATAGTCGACAAGGAGCAAAAGCTTGTTCACTTATCAGATTAAACTCTTCATTAAGAGATTTATCGATTTCATCATCAGCATGACCAAGTGAATTCCACGTTTTTCTATATAGCTTAACTTTTCCAGCTTGCTCATTTGGATTATCAAGAGGATTTTCAACAATAGCTTTAATCTCAGCTAATAATTGCTGTTTCCTTGGTGTGGCAATGTAATGTTCCCAGTCGCTGAGTTCTGCCATTTTTTCACTGACAGTATCAAAATCTCTTTGTAATAGTTGTTTTTGACTTACTGAGCACTCTTCAAAAAGATTACATACTTTTTTGAAAACACCAAATGACGCATTGTATTTACCATTGGCAATTAATCTTTTAAGGTCTGATATTTTTTTCTGTGTATTACTAAATTGAGCTTGTTGCTGATTAATTAATGGTTTTAATCCTTTTTGCCAATTTGTCTGAATTTCTTTATAAGCGTTATAAATAGAATCTGGAATAACACCTTCCGCTTGTTCTTCAACAATTTTCCATTGTTTTTTCCATTCATTAAAAATTGGTTGACGCTCATTAAGTTCATCCAGAGACGTCGGCAATGCTAATTGAGATATTTTTGATATTAAATGAGTTGCTTGTGTAACTGATTGGGCAATAAGAGGTAAATGTGATAATTTCTTTAATTGAACATTAACTTGCTGACAATATATAGCTTGTTCAGTTTCATTTAAAATTGAACTGGTAATATCTTTTATTAAAGCCTGTAATTGGTTCTGATAATCTTGTTCATCAATGTCTGCATTTTCATAAATTGCTGTTGCTAATGAATGACTAACAGCAGCAATTTTCTGCTCAAATTCCTTTTTAATATTAAAGACTTTTTGTGCTAACTCAGCAACGATTTTGTCTTGTTCAAATTTCTCAGCTTTATGGGCAAACGATTTTAACAATTGTTCATTAATCGAATTATATTTATCTTTAAGTGTTTGTTGTTCATCCTGATTCAAAAAATGAAGATCACTTAAATGTGTTTGCCATTGCTGCTGTAATTCTGTTCGTTTAGCTACCATGGTCTGGTATTCTTTTACTTCTTTAAGTGCAAGTAACTTAGAAAGCAGAAGTTGTATTTGTTTGCGTAATTTTTTGGGTTTTTCTGTCAGATCTGTGATTTGTGCTAACTTTTCTGCGATCAAACTACTGACTTCGTCATGACAAGATTTTTTGATAAAACGTTCTAATAAGGTTTGTTCTTGTGTTTCATTAACCAAATATAATTGAACTTGCTTGTGTGAATCTTGAGAAAGCTTTTTATTAATAAACAATTGGTAAGCAAGTTGCGGTTTATCAATTTTTTTATACAATGCAATAATTAAATCAGCGCCCTGCTCTTCTTTCAACCACAATTCTAACAGGAATACCCTTCCTTTACTGACAAGTGCTTTACTGACAATGCTATTGTAGTTGGCAATATGGTCCAATTTTTTATCGGATGGAATTTTTACATCATGCTGATCTAACAGGATCAACAATACTTGTTTTTCAGCAAATTCACGAATTTTGTTATTACTGTTTTCAAGACTGGTATTTAACCAAACATCAAAACTGCTAAGTTTAAGTAATACAGCTCGACGTACTAAATCACTGGGATCATTTTCAAGTAAGTCGATTAATATTTTATATTGTGCTTCATCGTTCGCCATTAATTCATTATTAACCGCCTCGATACGAATATTAATATCTTTGTTTTGCCATGTACTTTTTAATTTGCTTTTAAAAAAATTTGAAAAAATCATAAATCAGAAAACCTAGCTATATTATTTTTATTATTGAAAGAAGTGTCCGACAAAACCTTTGTTTCAGGTAAAGCGCTCACAGACGAAGAAAACTGTTGTTTTAATTCACGTTTAGTCTTATTTACCAAATGACCATCAGTACCTATGGTCATCATTTCATCCGCATTTAAATTTCTTGATTGATAAGCCATAATAATTTGCAATGCAGATGCTTGCTGTTCTTTATCTACCACGGTTCCTTCAGGCCACTTGCCTGTTTCTGCCGCACTTTTTAAACGTTGATACATTTCATCAGACATATTGTCGACTAAGTGTAATAAATCCATGATCTTACTCTTTCTCTTGCAAATACAATTTAATGAATAATTTTGTTAGAATATGTTTATTCTTGTTTGAATATTTTTAACTGTTTTTTAGCCTTTACTTTTTTTAACCTTTACTTTTTTTAAGTAATAGAAGGCGAACCCTAGTTATAAGATACATGACAAAACCAATTCCAATACTGCCCATTGCGGCGGTATGCTGCCATGTTCCTATTTGAACCGATTCCCAGAACATAATTAAAAATCCACCACAGAAAAGTAACATAGCAATAAAAGATTGCGTCATTAAACTTTGCGATTTTTTAATCAAGTTAACAGTTCTTAAACTTTGCATTTTATCAACATCTAATTCAGTTAAATCAATATGACAAAATGAGCAGAGTTTAGATTTATCAGATATTTTTTCTCGACAACCCGGACAATTTATAACAGCCATTACTTTTCTCGAATATTCACAAAATTTTATGTATTTTACAAAAAAAAACGCCCCTGTGGGCGTTTTATGTTAAAAATAGTTAAAATAGTTTTTATTTCTTCTTTAATCTATCTTCCCAAAAGTCAGCATTTTTAATTCCTAACTTTTTAGGATCAAATGTATATTTATCTACACCGGCTTTTTGTTGTTGTTCATAATCTTTTAACGCTTTAATCGCAGGTTTTGCCATAAAGAAAATAATTAATATACCAATTATATTCAACCATGCCATCATTCCTACACCAACATCGCCCAGACCCCAGGCCACATCTGCAGTTTTTACTGTTCCATAGAAAGTTGCACTCATGATCAACACTTTAAGTAAAAAGGTAAGCGCTGGTATGTTAAAGGTACGTTTAATATAAGAAACATTATTTTCCGCAATAAAGTAGTAAGCCAAAATTGTAGTGAAAGCAAAGAAAAACAATGCCAAAGCAATAAATGGTTTACCTACTCCTGCAAACACGCCTTCAACAGCTATTTGTGTATACGCAGGGCTGTTCGCCGCAACATCAGCGGCAATATTGTGCACAATAAACGATGCTGAACCTTCTAATTGAACATTATAAGATTGAGTAATTAAAATCATAAACGCTGTTGCTGAACATACAAACAAGGTATCAATATAAACAGAAAACGCTTGAACTAACCCTTGTTGTGCCGGATGATCAACTTCAGCCGCCGCTGCAGCATGTGGACCAGTACCTTGACCAGCTTCATTTGAATAAACACCACGTTTTACACCCCAACCAATAGCGGCACCAACACCAGCCATCGGTGAAAAAGCATCTCCAATAATTAACCAGAATACATGAGGTAATTGCTCAATATGCAAGCCAATAATGACACAAGCAATAATTACGTATGTAAGTGCCATAAAAGGAACAACAATTTGAGTGAAATTTGCGATTCGTTTAATGCCACCAAAAATGATAAAACCTAATATTAAAACGATGAAAATAGCGGTATAGACTTTAGTCAGTGCTAATGGACCAATAATAGTATCAATTATGTCTCCAGTACCAAAAACCATAGTTACCGCTTCACCGATACTATTTGATTGTACTGTTGGCAATAAAGCTCCACAGGCAATTATTGTTGCGATTGCAAAAATCCATGCATACCATTTTTGCCCCATAGCTTTTTCAATATAATAAGCCGGACCACCACGGTATATACCATCTTCTTCTTCTTTATATATTTGTGCATTGGTAGACTCAATATACGCTGTTGCTGCGCCAAAGAATGCAACGACCCACATCCAAAAAACTGCACCTGGCCCACCAAAACCTATAGCCGCCGCCACACCAGCAATATTACCAGTACCTACACGACCTGATAAAGAAACCGCTAAAGCCTGAAATGAAGAAATACCTTTATCTGAACTTTTTCCAGACAATAATAAACGCCACATTTCACGGATCTGACGAATTTGAACAAAACGGGTTAACACCGAGAAAAACAAACCTGTAAGTAAGCACAGATATATTAGCACTGGACTCCAAATGATCCCATTTAATGTATTTACTAGTTCTTGCACTTAAAACTCCTAAATTTTATTGTTGTTTTTATAATTAGCTATTCTCTTTAATAATTAAACTCTTAGTAGAAAGTAGCTAGTAGATATTTTATCTAAGTTGATCAACCACATGATAAACTGCAGTTAAAACATCTCTTCCCAGAAGACTGCTACGTTCATCTGACCAGCCTACACTATAATCCGGTAATAAATCATTATCTTTAAACGGCATTTCAATTGTGTAAGATAAACATTTAAATTGCTCACCAACCCAGGAAGCTCCAACGGTTAAGTTTGCCTGACCCGGTTCATCCTTTTCATAGCCCTTTTCGTCTTGAAATTCAGGCGTGATAGCTATTAATATTCGTTTGAATTTTTCTTCTAATGCTTGATGTCGCTCGTCATAAGAAGGGATACCTTCACAACCGGCAACAAAATTATAAGGTAATGCTTCATCACCGTGAATATCAAGAAATAAGTCAACACCTGTTGATAACATTTTCTCACGAACCAGATATACTTCAGGGCTACGATCCATACTGGGAGTTTGCCACTCACGATTTAAGTTAGCACCAAGGGCATTTGTTCTTAAGTGCCCGCGAACACTACCGTCTGGATTCATATTGGGTACCATATAAAAAACAGCCTTATTGAGTAATGAGCGAGCAACACCATCATCTTCATCAAGTAACCGGTCAATAAAACCTTCCATAAACCATTCTGCCATGGTTTCGCCCGGATGTTGTCTGGCAGTTAACCAAATTGTTTTTTTCCCCTCACCCTCTTCACCCACTTTAAGCAAAGAAATATCTCGACCATCAAGTGTTTGACCTAAAACTTGTAACTGACAATCAATATGTAACTGGGCACTGTGAATAAGATCTTGATGACGTTCGTAACTGTAAGGGGCAAAATAAGCAAAATATACGGAATCAAATTCAGGCGTAAATTTAATGGTCAGTTGCTTACCATCATATTCTGTTGGTACTCTAAACCATTGTTCCCTGTCGTATGAAGCTACTGCCTGATAATTTTCCCAACCTTCTATATAGGCAGCATTACCAGCATTTACGATATTAATGACGTGTTCGACGTGATCATTGTTGTGTATTTTAAAATGAAACCATTGATAAAAATCTGATTGGTTATCTTTTTTAATTTCTACCTGAATATCACTGACATTACTTGAATCAATAACATGAATATTACCGCTATCAAAATTAGACGTTATTTGCATATATATTTTCTTATTATCACTTCGAAGCCATTAGTGTACACAAACAACGTGGCGATCAGAAGATCAAAATGATTTTAGATACAATCCAATTTCCGAAGAATATCCAATTGACCGTGAAACAACTGTATTATCTCCATCTAAAATGTAATAACTTGGATATCCCTTTATTTTAAACGCTTTTTTAACTTTTTCATTGCCCAACGCAATTGGAAAAGTTAATTGATGTTGAATACTGAAGTTTTCAATCTCTTGCTTATTCATATAATCAAGTGCTATTGCGATAACATCAATATTTTGATTTTTTTGATACTGCGCCTGCAAGTTTTCAATACTAAGGTGACAAATCTGGCACCAGGGAGCAAAAAAATAGATGATTGTTTTCTTACCGTTTGCTTTAATTTCAATCGGTTCATCCATAATTGTTGTTAATGTAAAATATTCCTGGTTAAGTTGACTGTCTGTCTCTAACATACTTAATTCTTTAAACCATGAAAGTAAATTAAAGATCATAAAAAACACCAGTGATTGAATGGCAATACTACGTAACAAGGTTAACTTCCCCCAAAAAACAAAAAATCCCAATTGACTTCGTATAAGACCTGAATAACCATTTTTTTTATTCAAAAAAAATCCGGTAACCTTTCGATCACCGGATTAATAAATCTTTCACTAATTCATTCATTAAGGTTAATTATCCAAGTTCAATAATCAAAATGAATTTATTTAATGTTAGTTAAACCCTTCATGTATGGCTGCAATACTGTAGGAACATCGATACTGCCGTCCGCTTGTTGATAGTTTTCTATAACCGCAACTAAAGTACGTCCAACAGCTAAACCAGAACCATTTACAGTATGTAATAACTCAATATTTTTGGTTTCACTGTTTCTATAGCGAGCCTGCATTCTACGTGCCTGAAAATCGCCAAAGCTAGAACATGAAGAAATTTCTCGATACGTATTTTGCGCAGGTAACCAAACCTCTAAATCAAACGTTTTAGTTGAACTAAAACCAATATCTCCAGTACATAACACTACGGTTCTATAAGGTAATTCCAACTTTTCCAGAATTGTTTCTGCATGACCCGTTAATTGTTCCAAGGCTGTATCAGACTCTTGGGGTTTAACAATTTGTACCATTTCAACTTTATCAAATTGATGTTGACGGATTAAACCTCTGATGTCTCTACCATAAGACCCTGCTTCACTACGGAAACAAGGAGTATGAGCTACCATTTTAATCGGTAAGTCTGCTTCATCAACAATTTCATCACGCACTAGGTTAGTTAGTGGAACTTCTGCGGTTGGGATCAATGAAAACTTTTTATTAGCTAACTCAGTATGAAATAAATCATCACCAAATTTGGGTAACTGCCCGGTACCAAATAAAGAATCATGATTCACCAAATAAGGAACATACATTTCTTGATAACCATGTTCTTCACTATGGATATCAAGCATAAATTGAGCTAAAGCGCGGTGCATTTTCGCTATAGGTCCACGCATTACAGAAAAACGGGTTCCGGATAATTTTGCTCCCGCTTCAAAATCTAGACCTTTATTTATAGCAAATGCAACGTCAACATGATCTTTAACTTCAAAATCAAACTCACGAGGTGTACCCCAGCGTTTAATTTCTACGTTGTCATCTTCGCTATCGCCCTGAGGTACAGAGTCATGAACCAAATTAGGAATGGCAGAAAGGATGTCATCAATAGTTTGCAATACTTGCGTTTGCTCTACTTTGGCGGCTTCTAAATCATCACCCAACTGACTCACTTCAGCTAGTAATGGTTGAATGTCTTCGCCTCGAGCTTTCGCTTGACCGATTGATTTTGAACGTGTATTACGTTGACTCTGCAATTCCTGAGTTTTAATTTGAATAGCTTTACGTTGTTCTTCTAATGCTGATAATTGCTCAGTATTTAATTTAAAACCACGTTTAGCCAATAATTCAGCTGTTTTTTCAATATCAATTCTAAAAAGTTTTGGATCAAGCATGTCTGGTCACTTGTTATTTATTAGTTAAGTTAATTATTTGTTTGTTTTAGCTAGTTAAGTTAGTTATTTAGCTATCTACTTATATAATCTTTGATTATAGCTTTTTATTCAACTTTATATTCAACTTTCTATTTAGCTTTCTATTTAGCTTTCTATTTAGGGAAGGAAGTAACAATAAACATGCCAATTGCCGCTGCGAATATACACAAGCCGACATTTAATAATATATTTATCATCGCTTTCAACATTTCACCTTGCTGAATTAATAGCAGACTATCTAAAGAGAAGGTCGAAAATGTAGTGAAAGCGCCTAAAAACCCTATACCTATTAGGGTTCTATAAATAGAGACCTCTAAAATTCCCTGTTCAATAAGTCCATATAAGAAACCCATAATTAAGGAACCGGAAATATTAACCGCCAATGTCGCAAAAGGGAATCCTTTTCCGAGCCAATTTAACATTATTTGTGAAATATAAAACCGCAAACTGGCTCCACAAGCCCCACCTAATGCTACAAATGCATATAAAGCAAAATTACTAATACCGCTGGTCATTACTTTGCCTATTCAATTCATTAAGATATTCAAGTTTATCTTTTAGCTGTTTTTCTAATCCCCTATTACTTGGGTGATAAAATTTTGTATTCGCAATAACTTCAGGAAAATAATTTTCTCCTGCAGCAAAAGCATTTTCTTCATCGTGAGCATAACGATACTCATTGCCATGTCCCAGCTCACGAGTTATATAACTCGTCGCATTTTTTAAATGAGCCGGAACATCTAAATCGGCTGTTTCTTTCGCCAAGGCTTTTGCGTCATTAAATGCGCAGTAAACTGCATTGCTTTTCGGTGCCAGTGCCATGTATACACAGGCTTGAGCTATTGCTCGTTCACCTTCAGACGGACCTACTCTTCGGTAAGTATCCCAGGCATTTATCGCCAATTGCATTGCCCGGGGATCTGCATTTCCTATATCTTCACTGGCAATCGCCAATAATCGACGGGCCACATAAAGTGCATCTCCACCGCCAGTTAATATTCTTGCATACCAATACAGGGCTGCATCGGGGTCTGAGCCTCGAACCGATTTATGAAAAGCACTGATCATATCAAAAAATGCATCACCACCTTTATCATAAAGTGCTAATTTATTACCCGCTACCTGACTGATATGCTCTAGTGTAATTTCAATCTTATCTTTTACTTGTGAATCAGATGCAGAAGATATATCTAAGCAATTTTCTAACAGGTTCAGTAGCCTACGCGCATCACCGTTAGCAACAGCAATAAGTTGTCTTTGAGCTTCTTCGGTGAGTTGAACTGAACAATTAGTCTCTTCTATATAAGCTAACGCCCGGACTAAAACTTGAGCCAAAGCAGCCTTATCAAGTTTTTTCAACGTATAAACACGCGTTCTTGATAATATTGCCTGATTCAACTCAAACGCTGGGTTTTCAGTAGTTGCACCAATAAAGATGATAGTACCATCTTCAATATGAGGCAAAAATGCATCTTGTTGGCTTTTATTAAAACGATGTACTTCATCAACAAACAATACTGTGCGACGTTTTTGATGCATAGCCCGTTGTTTTGCATTATCAATAGCCAGACGAATATCTTTAATACCTGAGGTTACCGCAGATACTCTTTCAATATCAGCATCGGCGTGGCTGGCTATTATTTCAGCCAGTGTGGTTTTTCCTGTACCGGGAGGTCCCCAAAAAATTAACGAGTGGCATTTACCTTGTTCGATGGCAAGGCGCAATGGCATTTTGGCTGCTAAAATATGCGATTGCCCAACATATTGTTCTAACGTCTGCGGGCGTAATATAGCCGCTAAGGGTTTAAAAGCGTCATTAAGCTCATTTTTTATCTTATTACCCGTACTATTTTCTTTATCATCATTTTGATCAAAATCTAAATCAAAATTACCGTTAACGTTGATCATCTAAATGAACACCTTCTGGCACAACAAATTGAAACAAAGCTAAATCTGGCTCATTTTTATAATCAATATTCTTTAGGGTAATAGTAATAACCTGTCCCGTTGCATCAAGCATAATCAAACGTGATAATTTGTCTGAATTAAAAATTAACTCCAAGCTTTTAACTTGTGCATTTTCATCTTTGGAATGAATGACAAAAATGTCTTGATAAATTTCAGTCGCTGGCTTTTTTGTTACCAAGTAATGTTGCCACAATTCTTGTGAATCGCTGGTTAATAATAAAATAGGGGTATTGGCAATGGAACTTTGCAAACTATAAGCACTTACCTGTTCAATAAACGGGTCAAAAAACCAAACTGTCTGTCCATCGGAGACTATTAATGACTCATCTGGCTGTTGTATATTCCAATAAACCATATTTGGTTTTTTTACCGTTAGAGAACCACTACCCGACTGTAACGTGTTACCATCAACACCTTGAACAACCTGATAAAAATCCGCACTAAAAAAATCCACCCCACTGAGCTTTTTAATTAATTTATTTTTAATTTCGCTATTTTTCTCCTCAGAATTTACACTCTGATGAACAGGAGTCTGCTTGATTGCCACTGATGGCTGTAGTTTTTTTACTTTAACTTCACTTGCCATTGTATTCGTTGAGTCTAATAAAACGATTGCTGAAAAAACACATAAAAAAATGGGATTTTTACTGGTCATTATTTTCCCTTAAAAAATTATCGGTCTAAAACTATTCGCGTTTTATGTCATTAATCGGTCTAATGACACTGTTCCATAAAAGTAATAAAAGCTATAAAAGTTATGATCACTCATAATCAGTTTTAATTGGCGGAGGAGCTAATACTTCACGGGCACCATTATGGCCAGGTGTACTCACTACCCCCTGCTGTTCCATATCTTCAACAATACGGGCTGCACGATTATAACCAATACGAAATTTACGTTGTACGCTGGAAATTGATACACGGCGAGTTTCAGTAACAAATGCAAGTGCTTCATCGTACAATACATCTAATTCTGAAGCCTCACTTTCCGGTTGTTCTCCCGGTAAAAGAATATCCTGATCACTTTCGCCACTTAATATTTCATCAATATAATTAGGGCCACCACGGGCTTTCCAATCGCTCACTACCGCATGAACTTCGTGATCATCAACAAAGGCACCGTGAACACGCGTTGGTACACCTGTGCCAGGAGGTAAATATAACATATCCCCCTGACCTAATAATTGTTCAGCACCTTGTTGATCCAAAATAGTACGGGAGTCAATCCGTGAAGAAACTTGAAACGCCATACGTGTCGGTATATTAGCTTTTATTAAACCAGTAATAACATCAACAGATGGCCGTTGAGTTGCGAGAATTAAATGAATACCTGCCGCACGTGCTTTTTGCGCAATACGGGCGATAAGCTCTTCTACTTTTTTACCAACAATCATCATCATGTCGGCAAACTCATCTACTATAACAACTATGCTGGGTAATTTTTCCAGCTCTGGAGCACTTGGCTCCATATTATCACTGGGTTTCCATAATGGATCAGTTAATGGTGTACCTGCAGCAGCTGCTGCTAAAACTTTTTGGTTATAACCTTTAAGATTACGCACTCCAAGCGCTGCCATCAGTTTATAACGACGTTCCATTTCACCGACACACCATCGCAGGGCATTTGCCGCTTCTTTCATATCGGTGACAACTTCTGAAAGCAAATGCGGTATGCCTTCATAAACTGAAAGCTCTAACATTTTTGGATCTATCATGATCATACGTACATCTTCAGGAGTCGATTTATATAACAAACTCACAATCATGGTGTTAACACCAACAGATTTGCCAGAGCCTGTAGTACCAGCTACCAATAAATGTGGCATTTTTCCTAAATCAACGACTACAGGATCACCAGCAATATCTTTGCCTAACACCATAGCTAAAGGTGATGTTGAATTTTCAAAAGCAGGACAAGCGATGACTTCACTTAACCGCACAATTTCACGAAATTTGTTTGGTAACTCCAGACCAATAACTGACTTCCCGGGAATTACTTCTACAACACGAACACTGATTGCAGATAATGAACGGGCCAAATCTTTAGACAAACTAGATATTTTACTCACTTTAACACCCGGAGCTAAATCTAATTCAAAACGTGTAATAACAGGACCGGGAAATACAGAAACCACTTGAGCTTGTACACCAAAATCCAGTAATTTAGATTCTACTAGACGACTCACCTGCTCTAATTCTTCATGATTAACCGGATTTTCGGCCTTATCCGGACGATCCAGTAAATCAATCGATGGCATTCCCTTATACTTATCTGGAAAAACATTAGCAGAAAGACCAGCCTTGGCAGCAGAATTTTCAGGCATTACGTCTTCGTCAACTAAAATTTTATCAACGTCTTCAAAGGCAGCTGAAATTTCATCTTCATCAACATGCTCTTGTATATTAAAAGCTAAAGGACCATCCATTAAATCGTCGATTGCCAGGAAAGGTTCAATTTTTTCATCATTTGAACTTGTTTCCATGATGTCTTCATCCATAGAAATATAAACATCGTCACTAACGTTATGAGTAAAAGCTTTGTTTGGTGAAGGCTCTGAAGACGACTTTTTAGCGGTTAAACTACTAAATGCTTTTTTGACATCTGCTTGTTCTTCAGTTTTATGACTGCGTACTTTTCCACTTAAAATATGATCTTCATCTGTTAAGTCTAATTTTTGACTATCAGAAGGTTTTTTATCTGATGTACCAAATTTTTCGGCAATTAATCCCGGTAACTTTATTAAATATTTAAAACCCGCAATAGTATATGAACCAACTTTATCTATGAAATTAAGCCATGACAAACCCGTAAGTAAAACGAAACCTGAAAAAAAAAGCAATAAAAAAAGCAGAGTGCTGCCAACAAAAGAAAAGTAAGGTAAGAATAACTGGCTTAATGTATCACCTAAAATACCACCTGCAGAAAAATAATAAATATCATCAAAATTCATACTCGCTATTGAAGTAATACCAATATAAAGCATGATAAAACCAATAAACTTTAGTCCTAAAGTTAAATAATCTAATTGCATTAAACGGTGATATTTTTGAAACAGTACCCAGCCGGTTATCGCCAAAACAAAAGGTAACGTATAGGCTACCAGCCCAAACAAATTTAACAGTAAATCTGAAAGATACGCACCTACTGATCCACCTAAATTTCTGACAGGCGTTTGATAACCGGTTTGTGACCAACCGGGATCTGCACGATCAAAACTAAACAATACCAGCATAAGATACATTGCAAAAACGCAAGAAAACAACAAACCTGCTTCAAGCAAACGTTGCACACCATTTAATTTAGGTGATTTTGCTGGTGTTGTGTCACTTTCTTGTGACTCTGACAATATAGATTTAGTAGACAACATAGTAACCACGAAAAAAATTCATTATTATACTGGATAAAATAACAGACTATTAGCTTAGATTAAACTCTTAAGCCAACGATTAACGCTTAATTGGTAAATAATTTGTAGATTTAACCTCTTCCATAACAACATAAGTTCTACTTTCACTCACGGCAGGTAGTCTTAATAAAGTATCACCAAGTAATTGCCGGTAGGCAGCCATGTCTGCAACACGAGTTTTTAATAAAAAATCAAAATCACCGGAAACAAGGTGGCATTCTTGTATAACATCCAAGTTATGTACCGCTTTAGAAAATTCATCAAATACATCAGGACTGGTTTTAGTTAAAGTAATTTCTATAAAAACCAACAATGCGGCTTCAAGTTTCTGAGGGTTCAGTATTGCCTGATAGCCTACAATATATTTTTCTTTTTCAAGTCTTTTTACCCGTTCCAGACAAGGTGTCGGGCTTAATCCTACCCTTTTTGATAATTCAACATTAGATAATCGTCCATTTTTTTGAAGCTCAACTAAAATATTACTATCAATTCGATCAATTTTTTTCACTAAAGAATTATTCACTTTATAAATCACTACTTAATCACTACTAATTAGCATTATATGCTAGTTTATTGGAAATAACGACAGGTTACTCCGGTAAAACATCATTATAATAGTCGCATACTTTAACGGAGAGAGTTTGAATTATGATCATTGGTGTACCTAAAGAAATAAAAAATCACGAATACCGTGTTGGTATGGTTCCAGCTAGCGTGCGTGAACTAATAAATCATGGCCATGAAGTTGTTGTTGAAATTAATGCCGGCATTGGAATTGGTTTTACTGATCAAGATTATAAAGATGCTGGTGCCTCTATTTTTAATACAGCTAGCGATATTTTTGCTCATGCAGAAATGATTGTAAAAGTAAAAGAGCCACAAGCTGTTGAACGTGCCATGTTACGTGAAGGTCAAATATTATTCACTTATTTGCACTTGGCACCAGATTTACCTCAAACTGAAGACTTAATTAAAAGTAAGTCTATTTGTATTGCTTACGAAACAGTTACTGATGACTTGGGTGGTTTGCCATTATTGGCCCCTATGTCTGAAGTTGCTGGTCGCATGTCAATTCAAGCAGGCGCACAAGCACTTGAAAAATCAAACGCAGGCCGTGGCATGCTACTAGGTGGTGTACCTGGCGTAGAACCAGCTAAAGTTGTTATTATTGGTGGTGGTATGGTTGGTAACAACGCCGCTAAAATGGCAGTAGGCATGGGTGCCGATGTAGTTGTACTTGACCGTAACACGAATGTATTACGCCGTTTAGATGATTTATATGGCAATAAAATCAAAGCTGTTTATTCAACAGCCGACGCACTGGAAAAACATGTTCTTGAAGCTGATTTAGTTATTGGCGGTGTATTAATTCCGGGGGCAGCAGCTCCAAAATTAGTCACTAAAGAGCATATTAAAAATATGAAATCTGGATCGGCAATTGTTGATGTTGCCATTGACCAAGGTGGTTGTATCGAAACTTCACATGCTACAACTCATGCTGATCCAACATTTATAGTTGACGATGTTGTACATTATTGTGTGGCTAACATGCCAGGCGCAGTACCACTGACCTCTACTTCTGCGTTAAACAATGCAACTTTACCTTATATAATTCAACTCGCGAATAAAGGCTATGTACAAGCATTGTTAGACAACAAACACTTATTAAATGGTTTAAATGTGATTAATGGTCAGGTAACTTGCAAGAGTGTTGCTGACAATCTTGGTTTTGAGTTTGTCGAACCAGGCGTTGCATTAATAAACTAATTTAAATTTAGCTACGTTTATTTCTTCATTTTTCAGCCAGTTGAATCTCGCTGAGTTAGAAAAACGTTATATACCCAAACCACTTTGAAATGCAGGATTCAGCAAGTCGAGAAACGGCTATATTCATGGCATTAAATTTTGTAAATGGTTATTCTCGGCTCGGGCATCCTGCTTCGCCCTACCTGCGGCATCCATGCCTTAGCCTTTAAAAATTTAATAACGAGGAGATAACCGTTTATCGCCTTGCGGCGATGTCCTAGCTTAGCTCTGAACCTGTATTTCCAAATAGTTTGGGTATAGCATCACTTTAAAAGCGTATTTAATTTATTTTAATGAAATACGCTTTTTTTATTAGAAATCAATTTACCTACTTGAGTTATTTACATAGAATCCCAATCAAGTAATCAGACTAAATTCTTTTTGGAGTAATTCATGAGCGAAGCAAGACATTGCCCGTTACTCATTTTGGGCTCTGGCCCAGCCGGATATACAGCCGCTGTTTATGCAGCACGGGCTAATCTTAACCCAGTAATGATCACTGGTATGCAACAAGGTGGACAATTAACCACCACAACAGAAGTTGAAAATTGGCCCGGTGATGCTGATGACCTAACAGGTCCTGCATTGATGGACCGTATGCAAAGGCATGCTGAAAAATTTGATACTGAAATAATTTTCGACCACATCAATGAAGTAGATTTTTCAAACCGCCCTTTCAAATTAAAGGGCGATAGCACCGAATACACTTGTGATGCGTTAATTATCTGTACCGGCGCTTCAGCGCAATATTTAGGTTTACCTTCTGAAGAAGCCTTTATGGGTCGCGGAGTATCTGCTTGTGCTACTTGCGATGGCTTTTTCTATCGTAACCAAAAAGTTGCTGTTGTTGGTGGTGGTAATACTGCTGTTGAAGAAGCACTTTATTTAGCTAACATAGCCGAAGAAGTTCATTTAATACATCGCCGCGATACCTTCCGCTCGGAAAAAATATTAACCAAACGTTTAATGGACAAAGTAGAAAATGGCAATATCGTTTTACACCTTGACCGTACGCTGGATGAAGTATTAGGCGATAACATGGGCGTTACTGGTTTACGTTTAAAAGACATGAAATCAGACGCCACTGAAGAGTTAGAGGTTAGTGGAGTATTTATCGCAATCGGTCATATACCAAATACAGGTATATTTAAAAATCAATTGGACATGAAGAATGGTTATTTAACGATTCAAAGTGGAACTAGCGGTAACGCAACTCAAACCAGCGTTGAAGGTGTTTTTGCTGCTGGAGATGTTGCTGACCATATTTATAGACAAGCAATAACCTCTGCAGGTGCTGGTTGTATGGCTGCTTTGGATGCAGAACGCTATCTGGATGCAAAATAATCGTTATTTTTGAAATCAGTTGTAAAATAACATCTACATAAACTACTAATTATTTAATATACGATTATGACTATGAGCCAGACTCTTCACTATATATCATCTGATAGTCTGGCCTTTCCTTCCCTTGACAGTGCCTTATCCGACCCGAACGGCTTATTAGCCGTAGGAGGCGATCTTTCATGCAAACGACTGGTTTCTGCTTATAGCCAAGGTATATTCCCCTGGTTTGGTGAACAAGATCCTATTATGTGGTGGTCTCCAGATCCAAGAGCAATCATTGCAATTAAAGATATCCGTATAAACCGGACATTGACTAAAATACTCAAAAAGTCTGACTATCGGGTTTCCGTTAACTGTAATTTTGATCAAGTAATAGATTATTGCTCTGATGCACCATTTCGTCAGGAAGATACCTGGATAGTGCCAGAAATGATAGACGCCTATAAACAATTACATCTGCAAGGCTTTGCCCATTCTATTGAAGTATGGATGCAAGATGAGCTTGTTGGTGGTTTATATGGTGTTGCTATTAATGGTTACTTTTCCGGTGAGTCAATGTTTTATACCAAAAGTAACGCCTCAAAAATTGCACTGGTCTATTTAGTACGTTTACTTGCCCAAGAAAATATTGATTTTATAGATTGCCAGATGTTAAATCCATTTTTACAAGATATGGGATGTAAAAAAATTAGTCGTAATAAGTTTATATATTTGAAAAATAAAGCTATAAATAAAGTAGTACCAACGAATTTTTGGCAAGCACGTAACTTATGATATTGAGTTATCAACTATGAGTGAAAATTATCAATTAGGTGTAACAAAGTCTTTCCCTTGTAATTATTTACCTGATGAAGAAGAGAGACTGCTTGTAGCAACTGATTTAAGATTACAAAATTCTGAACGATACACTTGGTTGATGACCCAAGGTTTTCGACGTAGTGGAGATCAGATATACCGCCCTCACTGCATTAATTGCAGTGAATGTCAGTCGATTCGTGTTCTCGTCGATCAATTTACCGCTTCACGTAGTCAGAAACGATTACTTAAAAAAAATAGTGAATTTACCTGCTATATTTCAAAAAAAAATAAAGCTGATTACTATCCCCTGTATGAAGAATACATAAATAAAATACACCGGGATGGTAGCATGTATCCCGCTGATAAATCTCAATTTGCCAGTTTTTTAACAAGTAAATTAACCGACCAGATTTTTATTGAACTTTGGCACAATGAAAAACTTATTTCTGTCGCAGTTACTGACTTGTTAAGCAATGCATTTTCAGCTGTTTATACCTTTTATTCTCCAGAGTATAGACCATCAGCTTTAGGTGTATTTTCAATTTTGAAACAAATAGAAATTGCAAAATCTTTTAAGAAAGAATTTTTATATTTAGGCTATCAAATTGATGGCTGTACTAAAATGAATTATAAAGATCGTTATTTTCCATTTGAAAAATTAAAAAATAATATATGGGTCTATAATAAGAATAAATAAAAACTCGCTTTAGCTTTACATTAGACGATGAATTCGGCATCATTCGCGCAACTTTTTTATATATACTCAACATTAGAGGTTGAACGCCCAATGGCGAAAGAAGAAAATATTGAAATGCAAGGTACTGTATTAGATACATTGCCTAATACCATGTTCCGCGTTGAACTAGAAAATGGACATGTCGTTACAGCACATATTTCCGGAAAAATGCGTAAACATTACATTCGCATATTAACTGGCGATAAAGTGACAGTAGAATTAACTCCATACGACTTATCGAAAGGCCGCATTACTTTCCGTGCCAGATAATCCTCTTGTGATATCGCCTAATATGTATTAATAAAAAAGCCCTGTATGTAAGGGCTTTTTTGTTATTTTCTGTATAACTTTAGATCATTAGTTCAGGTCAATAATTCAGATCAATAATTCAGATCAAAATATACTCAGCTCTAATGCTCCACTAATTCAGGTTTCTTTTCATAGATAAGCTTCAATTTATCTTTATTAACTTCAACTTTCACCACGCCACCATGAATTAGCTCACCAAACAATAACTCATTAGCCAGTGGTATTTTCAATTTTTCCTGAATTAACCTTGCCATTGGACGTGCCCCCATATTTTTATCATAACCGTGCTCAGCTAACCATTTTTTAGCTGCAGGGGTAAGTTCAAGTGAAACGCCTTTTTCATCTAACAAGACTTGAAGTTCAACAATAAATTTATCTACAACAAGCTGAATAACTTCTGTATCTAAATGATTAAACCAAACAATATTATCAAGTCGATTCCTAAACTCAGGAGAAAAAACCTTATTGATTGCTTCCCTACCATTTAAACTTTGATCTTGTTGTTTGAAGCCTATAGATTGTCGAGTTGTTTCAACAACGCCAGCATTGGTTGTTAATACTAAGATAATATTCCTGAAATCGGCTTTTCGGCCATTATTATCAGTTAAAGTTCCGTGATCCATAACCTGTAAAAGAATGTTATAAACATCTTGATGCGCTTTTTCTATTTCATCCAATAAAACAACTGCATAAGGATGTTTCAGTACTGCATCAGTCAATAATCCGCCTTGTTCATAACCAACATAACCGGGAGGAGCACCAATAAGGCGACTAACAGCATGTTTTTCCATATATTCAGACATATCAAAGCGTAATAATTCCACACCTAGTATTTTCGCTAATTGTTGGGTTACCTCTGTTTTACCAACACCGGTTGGCCCAGCAAATAAAAATGATCCGATAGGTTTATTCTCATTACTTAATCCGGCACGCGATAACCGAATGACAGCGGACAATTCCTCTATGCCTTGATCTTGTCCAAAAACCACTAACCTCAAATTACGTTCAAGTGTTCTTAAATTATCTTTTTCCGATGATGAAACAGATTTTTCAGGTATGCGGGCAATTTTTGCGACAATATTTTCAATATCCACATCATTAATAACTTTTTTACGTTTTGATGATGCTACTAATTGCTGCTTAGCTCCGGCTTCATCAATAACATCAATGGCTTTATCCGGTAAGAACCTCTCATTAATATACTTAGCAGAAAGCTGTGCTGCAGCCCTTAATGCTTTGTTAGAGTATCGAATACCGTGATGCAATTCATATCTTTCTTTCAATCCATGCAATATTTTAGTGGTGTCATCAACACTTGGCTCAACAATATCAATTTTTTGGAAACGACGAGCAAGCGCTCGATCTTTTTCAAATACATTTTGATATTCCGAATAGGTTGTAGAGCCCATACAGCGTAACTTACCCGATGACAATAAAGGTTTTAGCAAATTAGACGCATCCATCATGCCACCAGAAGCAGCACCTGCACCGATAATAGTATGAATTTCATCAATAAATAAAATTGCATTCTTATCATTTTCTAAATCTTTCAATAAGGCTTTAAAACGTTTTTCAAAATCACCCCGATATTTAGTCCCAGCCAGTAATGCGCCTAAATCCAATGAATAAATGGTAGCATCAGCTAAGAAATCAGGTACCTTGTCTGAAATAACTAAATTCGCCAACCCTTCAGCCAGGGCAGTTTTGCCAACGCCCGCTTCTCCGACAAATATAGGGTTATTTTTTCGACGGCGACTTAATACTTGCAGTGTTCGCTCTAACTCACTATCTCTACCAATGAGAGGATCAATATTCCCTTTAAGCGCTTCTTCATTTAGGTTCAAGGAAAAATTTTCAAGTGTCCTTGGTTCTTCTTCTTCTTCCGCATGTAAAGGCTCATTGGTAAATGGTGATGGCTTATCTGTATCAATTTTTGCAATACCATGAGAAATAAAATTAACGATATCTAAACGACTGATATCAGATTTTTTCAAAAAATATGCAGCTTGAGATTCCTGCTCACTAAAAATGGCAACAAGTACATTTGACCCATTAACCTCACTTTTTCCTGACGACTGAACATGAAATACTGCCCGTTGCAGTACTCTTTGAAACCCTAAAGTTGGTTGAGTCTCCCGTTCGTCTTCACCAGCTGGTATTACTGGTGTTGTTTCACCAATAAAAGCTAATAAATCCGTGCGAAGTTTACTCATATCAGCACCACAGGCATTTAATGCTTCTATAGATGATGGATTGTCTAGCAATGCCAACAATAAATGTTCTACCGTCATAAATTCATGACGAGACTCCTTAGCCTGACGAAATGCTAAATTTAGGGAATTTTCTAAGTCTTTATTAAGCATCTGTTACTCCAATTTAAACCAAACAAATTTACGCCTTCTCCATAACACACATTAAAGGGTGCTGATTTTCACAAGCAAAACTACTTACTTGATTTACTTTAGTCTCCGCAACCTCTGCAGTGTATGTACCACAAAGTGCTTTACCTTTATAATGTATAACCAGCATTATTTCTGTTGCCTGGTCTACATTCTTGTTGAAAAATTTTATTAAAACTTCAACCACAAAATCCATTGGTGTGTAATCATCATTTAATAACATAACATTATACATAGACGGTTGTTGAACTTTGTTTTTTACCGCCTCTACAACTGATTCTTGATTATCCATTAACTCTTGTCTATCACTCATAATTTAATTTTAGTATGTACCTGATGTATTTGCTGTGTTTTTTTGTAAAAATTTAAAAATACAGCAAAAAGTATAAATAATTCACTAAATAAGCTTGACTAATGATATATTTTATCTACGATTCATTATGTGGCTATTTTTTAGTCGCTAAATTTTATCTGCAATTTGCTTTTAGGGAAGCATACCTAATTACCGATGATTATAGAAGGAAGTTAATGTATGGCTCACGGTACGGTTAAATGGTTTAATAACGCAAAGGGTTTTGGTTTTATTCGTCCGGAAGATGGTGGCGAGGATATTTTCGCTCATTATTCAACAATAAAAATGGATGGGTATCGTACGCTAAAAGCTGGTCAGGATGTAAGTTACGAGTTAAATGCTGGACCTAAGGGTCATCATGCTGCAAGTATTACACCTTCAGAAATTAATAGTGAAGAAGAATAGTTTTCTGATATTTATCTAAAAACAATGATCAAAAGAATAATAAAAACACAGCTTTGAGCTGTGTTTTTACCTATTTATTTCTATTTTTGTTTTGTTTCTAAACAATGTGAATATAAAAAATTCTACAAGTTATTCGTATATATGACTTAAAGCCATTAGTTGGTACTTTAAAAAACTTTTCAAGATATTATCCAAAAAACCAATAACAAACACCAATAGCCGCGCATATTCCCGCTAAATCAGCAATTAAACCACAAGTAACTGCATGTCGAGTATGACGAATGCCAACAGAGCCAAAATAAACGGCAAGTACATAAAATGTGGTTTCCGTGGAGCCTTGAACAATTGAAGCAATACGTCCTGCAAACGAATCTGCCCCATGAGTATTCATCGTTTCAATCATCATAGCTCTGGCGCCTGATCCACTTAATGGTTTCATAAACGCAGTGGGTAGACCATCAACAAATCTGGCATCTATACCTAAACTAAGGACAATATATCGAATACCTTCCACTAAGACGTCTAAAGCACCACTTGCTCTAAATACGCCAATAGCACACAACATGGCTAGTAAGTACGGTATAAGCTTAATACTAGTCTCAAAACCTTGTTTTGCCCCCTCTATAAAGCTGTCATAAACATTTACCTTACGATAAACAGCAGTGACGATAAAAATTAGCAAAGTTAGAAATATTAATAAATTTCCAAACAGGGATGATTGTTGTGATAAAACTTCAGCGGATAAACCAGCAAAATAAACGACTAACGAAACAATAGCAGCCATAGCCGTCAATAAATATATTAAAACAAAACGATTTAACAAATTAATTTTCTGTACAAATGCAACCGCAAATAACCCGGCAAGAGTTGATGCAAACGTTGCCAACAAAATAGGCACAAAAACATCCGTGGGATTTACAGCCCCCTGTTGAGCACGAAAGATAAAAACAGCAATAGGAAATAACGTGATGGACGAAGTGTTTAACACAAGAAACATTATTTGTGCATTGCTTGCTGATTCTTTATTAGGATTCAATGTTTGTAGATCTTGCATCGCCTTCAGGCCAAGGGGAGTAGCGGCATTATCTAGCCCTAAAAAATTAGCTGATAAATTCATCGTCATTGAACCTATAGCAGGATGGGATGCAGGAACTTCAGGCATTAACCGGGTAAACAAAGGTGAAATAAATTGAGCGATCTTATCGACAATCCCTGCCCGTTCAGCAATTTTCATCATGCCTAACCAAAAGCTTAAGATGCCAATAAAACCAATCGCAATATCTACAGTCGTTTTAGACATACTAAAAATAGCGTTAATGACTTGCTCGAAAATTTGATCATTACCCAGGAATATCCATTGGTAGCAGGATGAAAAAAAGGCAATGATAAAAAAACTGATCCAGATACGATTTAACACAATATTTAAAATTTTTATTATTATTTAGATTGAAAACATCATCGCATATTCAATAAAAAAATCCTAGCTTATCTATCTGTGCATATGGTGTGCGTAATATGTTAATAAACTATAGCGTTTGTATAGCAAAAGGAAGTTAATACAAAAACAACTTAATCTATATACCTTATAAACAATACGTTAAAATAAATAAAATTTAAATTCGCATTTAATGTACTTTACACTACACTTAATTTCATAGGGTTAGCGTACAGTCTATTTGCTCGCACAAGTTACAGTTTATTAGCGCACAAGTTACAGTTTATTAGCGCACAAGTTACAGTTTATTAGCGCACGGCTCAAACCCTTTGAGCCATACCCTTAAGCCCGAGACGGAAATTGTTTCGGGCTATTTTTTTAGATTAAATTAATTTAGGTTAAAGTAATATTATTTAAATTGAAAATAGGCGCTTAAAATTTTCAGTTGATATTTGAGCAATATGTTCAACCGATTGTCCCCTTATACTTGCTAAAAACTTCGCAACTTCAACCACATAAGCTGGCTGGTTTTGTTTACCTCTATATGGTACTGGTGCTAAGTAGGGAGCATCCGTTTCTATCAAAATTCGATCATCAGGAATTTTCTGAGCAACTTCTCGAAGTGCGCTGGCATTTTTAAAGGTTACAATACCCGAAAATGAAATATAAAAACCAAGTTCTATTGCCTGTTGTGCCATTTCCCATGTTTCAGTGAAACAGTGCAATATACCACCAACTTGTGCAGCCTTTTCTTCCCTTAAAATAGTTAACGTATCTTCCTGGGCATCTCGAGTGTGAATGATCAGAGGCTTATTTATTTTTCTTGCTACCCGCACATGCTTGATAAAAGAATCTAGTTGCAGTTTTTTTGTCTCCGGTGCATAAAAATAATCTAAGCCTGTCTCTCCGATGGCAATAACTCGATCGTGTTGGGCCAATGTAAACAAATTATTTTCATCTATTTCATCTTCCTGATTTAACGGATGCGCACCACAAGATAAATAAACATTAGGATAATTTTTTGTTTTTTCCACCATAGTAGAAAAATCTTGTAACTTAACACTGACACATAAAATATCAGTTACTTTAGCTGCTTTAGATAACTTTATTACGTTATCAAGATCATTATCAAATTCTGTTAAATCAAGACGGTCAAGATGACAATGTGAGTCAATAAACAAAAATACTCTCCTTTATGGAAATAGATTAAAAAACAGAAATAAAAATTACATAGAAAGTGTTGGATCAGAACAATTTAACAAACGTGCGATTCCTTTTTCTATTTGATTTCGGAAATTATCGGGATCTTCAACAAAACTTATGCCGATACCGGCAGGTGTACCATTTTGGGCGCCTGGAGGTGTCAACCAACAAATTGTACCCTTAATTTCAGCGCTTTCTAAAGCGTCAGGTAAAACAATTTCCAATAAAATTTCTGTTCCTAAATCAAAAAAATCAGTTGTTTTAACAAAAATGCCACCCTGCTTTAAAAAAGGCATATAAGATTGATATAAATCTCGCTCAGTTTCAAATTCCAAATTTAAGATTTCCAAGGTTATTCCTCTCCCTTTAAACATACGTTACCGATATCTACCAACAGTTTTTCTACAATAAATTGATTATTAATCTGGCTAAGTGTTTTTAGCTGCTTATTAGTATTAAGTATAAGCTGATATATTGACCATATCGTATCATGACTAATATTATTACTTTTTATAAAATCAGTACTTTGAATAAAATCAGTTTTTTGAATAAAATCAGTTTTTTGCGCGAAATCAGGTGCATTATTATCTGATTTAACACTATGCCATGAATTCCCGGTTCTCATCAATGCAACCGTTATTTTTTCTAACCACCGTATTGCATAGGGTGACTCTATAATTTGTTGAATTAACTGTACGCGATTTTGTTGATTAACTATTTGTAGATTAACAAGTGCTTGTTTAGAGATAAAACCAAGAAATAACTGTTGAAATTTTTCAAATTGAGCATGCACTTCATTATCAGACAACTCAGGTAAATGACTTAAATTTGCAAAAGCATTGTATTTGTTGTGTCCCAATTCACTCAACAGAGCATCACCAGCTGGCGGACGAATAGCAATAAGTCTACAACGACTAATAATGGTTGGAAGCAATAAATCTACATCTACCGTTAATAATAAAATAACACTGCCTTCACTAGGCTCTTCTAAGGTCTTTAATAACGCATTAGCTGCTGCAGTTGTCATTTTATTAGCATCTGCAATCACTATTGTTTTAGCTTGTCCCAATAATGCAGTTTTTTCCAGAAAATAATTAGCTTGACGAATATCGTCAACTCCAATTGTTTTACCTTTATTATCAATAAGTAGATGATCCGGATAACTCATACTGTGATAAAGTTTGCAAAACTTGCATTGTTGACAGGGAATGAGTATTCCCGATTCATTATTGCCAGGATGCTGACATAGTAAAACCTGCACAAGCCAATTGGCTAACGATAGCTTGCCAGCCCCGGTAACACCGCTTACAAGCAAAGCATGTGGTAAGTTTTTGCGATGAATTTGAGCTGTTAATAACTTCTGATGCTCAATTAGCCAATTATTCATTTTACCTTTCACTTTTTATGTCTTGTTATTATACATTTTTAATTAACCACTGATCATGATTAGCATATTTAACTAATAATGAATCTATTATTTTTAAAACACTCTTTAATACATCCTCTTTCGACTGGCTAGCATCTACAATTTCGAATATATCGGGTTGTAACTGAGCTTGTTTCAAATATCCATCACGGGCTTTGGTTAAAAACTCAAGTTTCTCGTCTTCCATTCGATCCAGTCCTTCTCCCCGACTTTTTACTCTATTTAAGCCTTCCTGAGGATCAAGGTCTAAAATTATATTCATCGCAGGAACAAATCCATTTAAAGCTAAATTATTTATTGTCTTAATAGTTTCTAAATCCAGTCCTCTGGCATAATGTTGAAAACTAAAGGTAGCAGCGTCAAATCGATCACTAATAACAATTTTCCCGGATTCTATCGCCGGAATTATTTTTTGCTGTAAATGTTGAGCACGACCGGCTCCAAACAACATCAACTCGGTGATATCTGACATTTCAGGTGTAGATGGGTCAAGGATCACATCTCTGATTTTTTCACCTATAACTGTACCACCTGGCTCACGTGTCAGTACAACATCAAACCCTTTGCTGACAAGATGACTTTCCATTCCTTTAATGACCGTTGTTTTTCCTGCTCCATTACTACCATCACAAACAATCATAAAACCTTTATTCATATAGTTCTCTTTATCTTTTTAATTCATCTGAACTACTAATTTAAATAACTCAAATTTTATAGTTTCTACTAGCAATAAATTTAACCTAACATTACCTGAGAGCCTTTTTTCTCTTTCTTTGGTACAAATTAACCGCCGTATTATGTTCTTTTAGGTTTGAAGAAAAGTGGTGATAACCATCTCCTTTACCAACAAAATATAAATAATCGCTACTTACCGGATGCATAACCGCATACAAAGCTGTTCCACCGGGCATAGCAATAGGCGTAGGCGGTAAGCCATTTATTCGATAAGTATTATATGCTGTTTTTTCATATTTATGTGCAGTTTTTATATCACCTTTGTAGCGATCCCCTAAACCATAAATAATCGTTGGATCTGTTTGCAGTCGCATTTTTTTATGCAGTCTATTCGTAAATACTGATGAAATTAATGCTTGTTCTTCAATTTTTCCACTTTCTTTTTCAATAATAGAAGCCATTATAAGTGCTTGATAAGGTTTATCATAAGGTATATTAAGATCCCTTTCATTCCAAAATTTTCGTAACTTTTGTTTCATTTGATTATAAGCCCGCATCAAAATGGTAATGTCCTTGGTTTTATCGGTATAGGCATAAGTATCTGGATAAAACCACCCTTCCGGGTTATCCATTTCAATATTTAACATGGCTGATATTTGTTCAACAGAGTTATTGTTGAGTGTTTGTTGTATGTGAGGTTTTTTTGATAACAGAGCCAACCATTGTTTGAAAGTAGTTCCTTCTATAAAAGTAACAGTAAATTGATGCTCTTTACCCGAAACAAGCAAGGTTAATAGCTCTAACATACTGGTATTAGGCTCTACCAAATAAGTGCCTGATTTTAGCTTTGCATATTGTGGATGTATACGAACATAATTTCTTAACCAGAACTTCGTAGTCAACCATTCATTTTTTACCAGCTGATGAGAAAAAGAACTTACAGAAACACCTTTATCAATGGTAATAAATTCAGCTTGATCCAATGTCAATTGCTGGTTAATTTGATGGTTAATCAATAATACAAACGAAGATACCAGCAAAATTACCGCTAGAGTTATTACGCATAATACTTTTTTAATCATATTTACTCTATCCCTGATAATAATTTCTGAACAGCGTCTTGTACAGTTAACACTGGTGAAATAGACAAAGTGCGATGTTCAAATTGAACAACGGGTATAATACCCATAACAGAATTACAAATGAACATCGCACTACATTCTGATAGCGCTGAAATTGATACACTAACCACTTGCACATCATTTCTGGACTTTAAAATCACATCTCTCATTAAACCTGCAACTCCGGAACTTTGGATATCAGGGGTAAACAATTGGTCTTCAACAAACCAAAAAACATTTGCACAACTGCTTTCTATCACCCTGTCATCTATATTTATCACCAATAAATCATCTTCCGGACGCTGATCCAATTCAGCTCTAATCAATACTTGCTCTAGTCGATTTAAGTGTTTTACTCCGGATAACATAGGATTTTTTCCTAACCTATGCTCACTAATGCCTATTTCAATACCAAGCTTAGTCCATTGTTCATAATGTTGTGGAAAATTAGAAACCGAAATAATTACATTTGCAGCAGAGTTATCTAAACGTGAATACCCTCTTCCACCTTGTCCCGCAGTTATCACTACTTTGATCACAGCTAGTTGATAACGTTTGGCCACATCAATAAGTTCCTGCTCAATTTTTTCAAAATCCGGTGAAGCAATAGCTAACTTTTGACACGACTTTTGCAACCGTTGAATATGTAAATCAAGCAACTCTACTTGACCATCAAGTATTTTAGCCGTCGTAAAAATACCATCTCCGTAGGATAAACCTCGATCAGAGAGAGAAATGATTTTTGTTTCTTGTCCGTTAACTGAGCTATAAAGCATAAAAACCCATAAAATAATCTATATTTAATACCAGTCGAATTAATACCAAATAGCATAAATAACTGGTGTAACGATAAAATACATAAAAAAACCTGAATATGCTAGGCAATATTCAGGCTTATAACTCAGGTTCAATAAAATCGTTTTACTTTATCAAACTTTTTTAAAAATCAATGATCCGTTAGTACCACCAAATCCAAATGAGTTACATAAAGCGTACTCTAAATCAACTTTACGTGCTTCACCGGAGATATAATCTAAATCACAGCCTTCATCAGGATTATCCAGATTAATTGTCGGAGGTACAATACCATTCATTAATGATTGAATAGTGAAAATAGCTTCAACTGCTCCAGCAGCACCAAGCAAATGACCTGTCATTGACTTAGTTGATCCTATTAATAATTTGTATGCACCATCACCAAATACAGATTTAACCGCATTAGTTTCAGCAATATCACCCGCTGGAGTAGAAGTACCGTGGGCATTAATATACCCGATCTTAGATTTATCTACTTTGGCATCATTTATCGCATTTTCCATCGCCAGAGCAGCACCTGCGCCATCTTCTGGGGGTGATGTCATATGATAGGCATCGCCACTCATACCAAAACCAACAAGCTCCGCACAAATATCTGCACCTCGTGCTTTAGCATGTTCATATTCTTCAAGTACTAATACACCAGCGCCGTCACCTAAAACAAAACCATCTCGATCTTTATCCCAGGGGCGAGAAGCTTTTTGTGGATCGTCATTACGTGTGGATAAAGCTCTAGCTGCACCAAAACCGCCCATACCCAAGGTTGTTGATGCTTTTTCAGCGCCACCGGCAACCATAACATCTGCATCTCCATAACTTATCATACGTGCGGCATGTCCAATGTTATGAACTCCACTGGTGCATGCGGTGACAATTGCAATATTAGGACCTTTGAGGCCAAACATAATTGATATATGACCAGCGATCATATTTATGATGGTAGAAGGCACAAAAAATGGTGATAATTTCCGTGGACCTGTTTTCAGCATTTTTTCGTGATTTTGTTCAATTAAACCTAAACCACCAATACCTGCTCCAACAGCCACACCGATGCGATGAGCATTACTGTCATTAATTTCAATGCCAGAATTTTTAATTGCTTGAACGCCAGCTGCTACGCCATATTGAATAAAAAGATCCATCTTTTTTGCTTCTTTTCGCGGCATATAGTCTTCAGCATTAAAATCTTTTACCAAACCAGCAAAACGCGTTGGATATTGCGCAGTATCGAAATGTTCAATATTACATATACCACTTTTTCCAAGTAGTAAATTTTGCCAAGTTGATTCAGGATCATTGCCCAAAGGGCTTAACATACCTAGACCGGTAACTACAACACGCCTCATAGGTGAGCTGCCTCCGATAGAATTGAATAATAGGAAGGAAATATATTCGCCCGACACTTTTTGAAATATCGAATTGAATAACATACTGAACAAGAGTCAGGCGATTTTATATTCTGTAAACAGAAAACTGTCAGACAATAATTATTATCTGACATTATAAATTTTTTTAAAATTACTGGTTAGCTGTAACGTAATCGATAGCTGCCTGAACTGTAGTAATTTTCTCAGCTTCTTCATCTGGGATCTCTGTATCAAATTCTTCTTCCAACGCCATTACTAATTCAACAGTATCTAAGGAATCTGCTCCTAAATCATCAACGAATGAAGAGTCAATTTTAACTTCAGTTTCACTAACACCTAATTGTTCTATAGTAATTTTTTTTACGCGTTCTTCGATTGTACTCATTTTTGTTCCTTTACTTGAAAATGCAATTTGTGCAATTGCGTGTAGTGTATTCGTCAAAGGCTAACCATGCAAGCTTCTGGTTTTACTTTTTATCGTGGTCTTACCTCTGAACATCATTTTACCGACGACAATTTATCATAATAATTGTCAGTTTACACGATAAAATAAATTAAATCATATACATGCCACCATTGACGTGGATTGTTTCCCCTGTGATATAGGCTGCAGCATCAGAAGCCAAAAACGCAACTGTACTAGCAATTTCCTCTGGTTTACCCAAACGGTTAGCCGGTACTTGAGAGAAAATCCCTTTTTTTTGTTCATCCGTTAATTTTTGTGTCATATCCGTATCAATAAATCCTGGAGCTACAGTATTAACGGTAATTCCACGGGAAGCGACCTCTCGTGCCAAAGACTTGGTAAAACCTAATAAACCCGCTTTTGACGTGGCGTAGTTAACTTGACCCGCATTTCCCATAGAACCAACAACAGAACCGATATTAATAATGCGTCCTTGACGTTTTTTCATCATGGAGCGTATTACCGCTTTACTAATTTTAAATATAGACGATAAATTCGTATCGATAATATCTTGCCATTCTTCATCTTTCATTCGCATGAACAAATTATCGCGGGTGATTCCAGCATTATTAACTAAAATATCAACACCGCCATAATTAGCTTTTATAACATCAAACATAGCAGCGATGGAGTCGTTATTTGTAACATTTAATAACAGCCCTTGACCTGTTCCTAAATATTCACTAATTTTTTCAGCACCATGTTCAGAGGTTGCTGTACCAAGAACCGTCGCACCAAGTTCTTTAAGTTGTATTGCTATTGCTTTACCGATACCACGACTTGCTCCGGTTACAAGTACGACTTTTCCTTCTAATGAAAACATTATGATCACCCTATATTTTTTATACTGTTTAATATTTTAGACATTAACCTACAAAAGCTCTTTTGCTTTTTCCAATGACGCATTATCATTAAATGAAACACAAGATATTGATTTATCGATACGTTTCAATAAACCTTGCAAAACTTTACCAGGACCTGCTTCTACTATGGAATCTATACCCATCGAGGATAATTCAGTAACTGTTTCTGTCCAGCGAACAGGACTGTATAACTGTCTTACCAACGCATCTTTAATTGCTGACGCTGCTGTTTGAGCAATCACGTCAACATTATTTATTACGGGTATATTTGGCTCGTTAAATTCAATAGCCTCTAATTCTATAGCAAGTTGTTCAGCAGCAGGCATCATTAAAGCACAATGAGAAGGAACACTTACAGGTAAAGGTAATACACGTTTTGCTCCCGCCTCTTTACACAATAACCCAGCACGTTCAACGGCGCTTTTATGTCCGGCAATTACAACTTGTCCGGGAGAATTAAAGTTGACTGCAGCGACTATGTCTTCTTCTTGAGCATTAGCACATACATCAACAATATCTTGATCAGCCAATCCTATGATTGCAGCCATAGCACCAACACCTTCAGGAACACATGCTTGCATAAGCTCCCCACGTTTTTCTACTAACTTAACCCCTTCGCTTAAGCTTAAAACACCAGAGCAAACCAACGCGGAATATTCACCAAGACTATGGCCAGCAAGTACAGAAGGTCTTGCTTGAGATGTAGATTGCCATAAACGCCATAAAGCGACACTAGCTGTCAATAATGCCGGCTGTGTAAAATTAGTTTGATTAAGTTTTTCAGCAGGCCCGTCAGAAATTAACTGCCAAAGGTCATAACCTAAAACTTCTGAGGCTTCAGAAAATGTTTGTTGAACAATATCATGATCAACAAAATCGGCAAGCATAGCGATGGATTGAGAGCCTTGCCCTGGAAAAACAAAGGCTAAGTTATTCTTCATTTTTTTACCTAATATTTTGTTATTGAATAGTTTTTGTAAGAGATAAAATGTTATCTCAGGTTGATTTCATCTCATCTTCTACGGAATAATTAATATGAATCTAAATGTGTATTAGAAAGTTAAAGCTCAATATTTTGTCAATGGGCTTTGTCAATTGGTTTACTCAGTACAATTATTTAGACATTAAACCTTGTTCCAGTTTTATTTTTATTTTCTCTGGGACTTGTCTTTCAACTTCTTTTACTGCCTCCTTTATGGCACTAAAAAATGCAGTTGAATTTGCATTACCATGACTTTTAACTACAATACCGCGTAATCCTATCAAACTTGCACCATTATACTGGTCGGGGTTCAAAGATTTAAAAAGTTTTTTTAAGGTTGATGTTAATAACTTACCCAAAATTAGAGTAAATATATTACGAGATAAGCTTTGGTTTAATTTGTTATAAACCATTCGGGCAACACCTTCACACGTTTTTAAAGCAACATTACCTACAAAGCCATCACAGACAATAACATCCGCTTTATTGGTAAAAATATCGTTGCCTTCAACAAAACCAATGTAATTAATATTTTCATTCTTATTTAAACGTATTGCGGTTTGCTTTATATGATCGCTACCCTTAATTTCTTCTTCGCCCATATTCAATAAAGCTATTTTGGGTTGCTTTATACCATCAACTTCTTCTGCCATAACCGAACCCATGACTGCAAATTGATATAAAATATTCGAATCACAAAAAACATTAGCGCCTAAATCAAGCATAAAAACATGCTGTTCTTCATTATGAGTAGGTAGTAATGAAATTAATGCAGGTCGTTCTACCCCTGGTAAGGTTTTCAATACAAAATGTGCTGTCGCAAAAAGTGCCCCGGTATTTCCAGCGCTAACACAAGCTTGAGCCTGACCTTCTTTAACTAAATCCAACGCTTTACGCATTGACGAGTTTTTCTTGTAACGAAGTGCAAATACAGGTTTATCATCCATGGTAACTATTTCAGTTGTTGGATGAACCGTTAATTGAGAGTGTTGGTAATATTTTAGCTTTCGTAATTCATGGTTAATGACATCTTCATCACCACAAAGGATCAGATGCAAATTGGGGAATTGGCGCAAAGCCTTTGTTGCAGCAGGAATAGTTATATGGGGGCCTGAATCGCCCCCCATAACATCTAACGCTATGGTCAGATTATTCAAAGTGAATCGCTTACTTAAGATTTAGCTAGCGATTACTTTTTCACCTTTGTAAAAGCCATCGGCTGTTACGTGATGACGACGGTGAGTTTCACCAGATACTGGATCTACCGATAAATTTTCAGCTGTTAAAGCATCGTGTGAACGACGCATTCCACGTCTTGAACGAGACTTCTTGCTTTTTTGAACTGCCATTGGCTGACTCCTAAAATCATTTGTTTAGCTAAAATTAGCTATTTGAGTTGTTTTAATACATCAAATGGATTTGGTTTTTCAAGCTCTTCAGGCAACTGCCCCCAAACACTGTCAGCACAAGCTTGACAATCTTTAAGTTCATGCCGAGGAATTAATGGGATTTCGAGGATTAACTCTTCTTCTACTAATTCACGCAAGGTCACTTCACCATTCTCATCTAAATCTATTGCGTCATAATATGACGGCAATTCAGCGGCTGCCTCTTCATTTTTTACAGGACTAAAAGTAAAACTTGCCTCTAATTCCTGCTCAAACGGTTCATTACAACGCTGACAAATTAATGTTACTAACGCCGATGCTTTACCTGACATTACTATCAGACCAAGCTCATCCACATTAAAATTAACACTAACCTGAACTTGCTCGATACATGCTTCACATGCATCGAGCAATCTATTCATTCCCGACAATTCAAAATATCCTTCGCACTCAAGCCGACGCTGAGCACTCTTGTACGGGTCTATCGTTATCGGAAGTTTAAGATTTTTCATAAGGCGCGCATAATAATGTGCCTGTCGGCATGTGTCAAAAGAAAATTAGCTTATTTGGTTTAAAAACTTAAGATAGCCCTTATATTAGCACTAAATAGATTACTTTTTGAGTATTCCCATGAAAAAATTAGTTTTAGGTTCAACATCTCCATTTCGTAAAACGCTATTAGAAAAATTAAATTTACCTTTCGAATGCGCCAAACCAGATATAGATGAAACAGCACAATTAAATGAATCTCCGCAGGCGTTAGTTGAGCGATTAGCCATTGAGAAAGCAAAAGCAGTTGCCTTACAATTTCCTGATGCCCTAATTATTGGCTCCGATCAAGTTGCCGTTTGCGATGGTCAAATTTTAGGCAAACCACATAACTTTGAAAACGGTGTGAAACAATTAACTCAGTTCAGTAACAAAGCCGTTATATTTTATACCGGACTTTGCGTATACAACAGTGGTACAAATCAACTACATTCGTTAGTTGAGCCCTTCAATGTACATTTTAATGAATTGGCCTTGCCTGACATTGAACGTTATCTACACGCAGAACGACCCTATAACTGTGCAGGCAGTTTTAAAAGTGAAGGATTGGGCATTTGCCTGTTCAAAAAACTTGAAGGGGATGATCCTAACAGTTTAATTGGTTTACCTTTAATTAAACTTGTCAGTTTACTTAAATTGCATGATGTCGATGTTTTAGCACAGCAATAATTCACAATGCAGAACAAAGAACGCGACCGAGTTACGCGAAAAAACTACAGGTTATGCTAAATTAGCACTAGTATTAGATACAGACATTAGATACCAGATATTATTTTAATAATAACTTTTCTAACTGAATTAAAGAATCGACCAGTGCTCTGGGTTTATATTTAGATAATACTTGAGCATCATGAACACCATGAGTTACGCCGACACTATCAATGCCAGCTTGCTGAGCCATGAATAAATCATGGCTCGTATCACCAATCATCAAAGCTTCATGAGGCAAAACATTAAGTTCATCTAATAAACTCAATAACATTTGAGGATCAGGCTTTGACAATGCTTCATCGGCACAACGAGATGCATGAAAATAGTCTTCTGTCTGGGTTTCAGTCATAACACGTTGCAACCCCCCTCTTCCCTTACCTGTAGCTACCGCAAGCAATTTTTTATTTTGTCGTAATGCTTTTAACAACTCAAGAGCATTTGGAAACATTGTTGTAGGTATATCATTAAGTTCAATATACTGGCGTCTATATTCTTCAATTACTAATGTTTCTTGTGCTTTTGTTCGCTCTGGAAATAACAATTCAACACCTTTAAGCATACTTAAACCAATAATTTGTTTGGTTTGCTCATTTGTTGGAATATTTAATAATGCTATTTTAGCCGCTGCTTGCATTGAAGAGATGATTCTTTCGACTGAATCCATCAAGGTTCCATCCCAATCGAAAATAATCAATTTATATTTGTCCAATTTTCTTTCCTTGTACACGTTAAAAGATCTTCTTCATTAATTTTTTGATAGCTTATTTAATACTTTTTGTAAACTAGGCTCAAGTGGTGCTTCAATCTTTAATCGTTCTTCAGTTAAAGGATGATTGAATTCAATACTCGCCGCATGTAAAAACAACCTTTTAAGACCAAGTTCTTTCATCTGCTGATCAAAATCCTCATCACCATATTTTGCATCGCAAGCAATTGAATGACCTTTAACCTGACAATGCACTCTGATTTGATGAGTTCGACCTGTTACAGGAAAGGCTCTAACTAAGGTTGCATTACTGTAATGCTGTAATACTTTAAACCGTGTTTCTGATTCTTTACCATTTATATTATCGACAACCACAACACGTTCACCGGATTTCAAATCATTCTTTTTCAATCCTTCCGTCACTTTAGTGATCTTAGATGACCAACGTCCTTTAACTAAAGCATGATAAAATTTTTGTACTTTTTTACTACGCAATTGCTCATGTAAATGACGTAACGCAGAGCGTTTTTTAGCAACAACCAGACAACCTGATGTATCTCTATCAAGTCGATGTACAAGTTCAAGCATACGGGCATCAGGTCGCAACGCCCTTAACGCTTCAATCAAGCCAAAGCTTAATCCACTACCACCATGAACTGCCATACCGGAAGGTTTATTTATAATAATCAAGCGATCATCTTCAAATAAAATTTGTGACTCTAAATTTGCGACAATATTAAGCTTGGTTGGAACGATATCAGTTTTTTCTGAAACGCGAATAGGAGCAACCCGAATGATATCCTCATTCACTAATTTGTATATAGGTTTGGTACGTTTTTTATTAACCCGGATCTCACCTTTACGCAATAAACGGTATATATGACTCTTGGGAACACCCTTCAATGTTTTTAATAAGAAATTATCAATTCGTTGACCAGCATCTTCACAATCAACAGTAATAAATCTGACTTTAGGCTTTTCGCCATCTATTTGTTTAGTATCTTTCATGCGGCGCAGTTTAATACCAATCATTATAATTATCTACATTATATCCAAACTACTTAGTATTCTTCCTCAAACGAGATCTGAGCGAGGATGGACCAATGGTGTTCAGATTGTGCCAGTGAGACGCGTGAAGTAAACATCAGTTCTGGATAGACACTAATTATAAATATACTGAGTATTAAAAAAGAAAAAGTTAAATAAAAACACCTGAAGTTTTCACAATAAATTATGACAGGATAATTTTTCAAACAAGATTAAAGCTTGTTTTTTCATCTACTTTGTTAAAATAGTGGCTAAATACTTTCAATAACATAGATAATTCCCGTTTTAAGTTAATTAAAACCGCTATTTAATTGCCTTATGACTAAATATAATGGGATAATGGCGAAAGTTACTACTAAGCTTAAAAAAGCAGTAACATGAAACAACGAAGCTCTGAACGAACCGTAAGAGACAAACTGCGGCCACATTGATATGCACGTAAATAATAACAAAAGTTATTGAAGACATATTAAAAGAATGGCCTGTTGCAACATTCGACGCGTGTAACTTGTCGAAGAAAACGCATAAACAGCTTGCCCAGCAATAAAGAGCTATTTGCAATCACACTAAGAATGGCTAAATAACATTTTTCGATTAACTGATGACAAGGTGAACACAAGGCTAACAAATTAGTCCGCCAATTTTGGTTATTACCGTTATTTTTCCTACTTAGTAATAGCGCAGCACACAT
Organism: Alteromonadaceae bacterium; assembly: GCA_013216015.1. GTDB lineage: Bacteria > Pseudomonadota > Gammaproteobacteria > Enterobacterales > Alteromonadaceae > JABSOI01. The sequence goes on from JABSOI010000001.1 coordinate 80,090, forward strand.
GCTGAGCATAAAGACATATATTACGTTATGGTGATTTATCATCGTAATTAGATTGAACAATCAGATTTTTAACAGCTTATTGCGTTGTGAAATAACGCTCTAGGGTTGACAACCGTGAGGCTGACAAACAGCTGTTACCATAGCAATAGATTGCTTTATGCTGTAAGCAAATGATGTGTTGTGACTAAATTATGAGTCACAAAACTATGAAACGTATGTTAATTAATGCTACACAATCTGAAGAATTGCGTGTAGCACTTGTTGATGGTCAACAACTGTATGATCTTGATATCGAAAGCCCTGGCCATGAACAAAAAAAATCAAATATTTATAAAGCAAAAATCACCCGTATAGAACCTTCTTTAGAAGCTGCATTTGTAGATTATGGCGCAGATCGTCATGGTTTCCTTCCGATGAAGGAAATTGCTAGAGAATACTTCCCCAAAGGATATACCTTTCAAGGTAGACCTAACATAAAAGAAGTATTGCGCGAAGGACAGGAAGTCATTGTTCAAATTGATAAGGAAGAACGCGGTCAAAAAGGTGCAGCTTTAACTACTTTTATTAGCTTAGCGGGCAGTTATTTAGTTTTAATGCCAAATAATCCACGAGCTGGCGGCATATCTCGCCGTATTGAAGGTGATGAACGTACAGAATTAAAAGCTTCTTTAAATAAACTAGAACTACCTAAAGGTATGGGCTTAATCGTTCGTACCGCTGGTGTTGGTAAAGCTTACGATGAATTAGCCTGGGATTTAAACGTTCTTTTAAACCATTGGAATGCCATTGCTGATGCTGCAGCCAGTAAAAATGCACCATTTTTAATTCACCAAGAAACCAATGTTATTTTACGAGCGATTCGTGATTACCTTAGACGGGATATTGGTGAAGTTTTAATTGATCGCCCCAAAATTTTCGAAAGTGTTAAAAGTCATATTGAGTTAGTACGTCCTGATTTTATTAATAAAGTAAAATTATATGAAAGTGATGTGCCTTTATTCACTCATTACCAAATTGAAACGCAAATAGAATCAGCATTTCAGCGGGAAGTTCGTTTACCTTCCGGTGGTTCAATCGTTATTGACCCTACTGAGGCAATGACATCAATTGATATCAACTCTGCCCGTGCAACTAAAGGCAGTGATATTGAAGAAACAGCCTTCAATACCAATCTGGAAGCCGCAGAAGAAATTGCTCGTCAACTTAGATTGCGCGATTTAGGTGGTTTAGTTGTTATCGACTTCATTGATATGACACCTGTAAGACATCAACGGGAAGTTGAAAACAGAATGCGTGATGCAGTTCGTCAGGACAGAGCTCGTATACAATTAGGCAGGATCTCTCGCTTTGGTTTACTGGAAATGTCTCGACAACGTCTTCGTCCTTCAATTGGAGAAACCAGCCAAGGTGTTTGTCCCCGTTGTAATGGAACGGGTCATATACGTGGTGTTGAATCTTTAGCTTTATCTATCCTGCGTTTAATGGAAGAGGAAGCAATTAAAGATCATACTTTACATGTACAAGCTCAGGTTCCTGTACCAGTAGCAACCTATTTACTGAATGAAAAACGCCGTTCTGTCATGCATATTGAAAAACATCATGGTGTTCACGTTTTAATTATTCCCAATCCTCATATGGATACTCCTCAATATGAAGTCATTCGTGTTAAAAAAGACGAGACAACCTCAGAGGCTAGCTACGATTTACCGATAACACAGGCAACGACTGAAAAAGCCGTAATGCCGAAATTTATTAAAAAAGAAATAGATAAACGTGATGAGCCTATGCTTCAGGGAATGTCAGCTCCTGTAAAAGCGCCAGATATAAAAGTCAGATCAAGTCAAAAACCTACGGTGGATAAATCAAGTGAAAGTACTTCATCTATCGGTTTATTAGCTGGATTATTCTCGTGGCTTAAAGGTTTATTCCCTGAAAAAGTAGAAGAAACAAAGGTTGAACCAGTAAAACCAATCAAATCTCAACCTCGACGTGACAATAACCGTCGCCCAAATAAAGGACGTCAACCGCAACAACGTAGAGGCAATCGTAACGAAAATAAACCTGATAACAAAACAGATTTCCAAGAACCAAGTGAAACCAAAACGACGAAACAGAATCGTAAACCTCAACAGAAAAGCGTACAAAAACCTAAAGAGGAAAAAATAGCTGAACGTAGACAACGTCGCAATAACCGTAAGAAAGTGCGTATTAGTGATACTGAACAAAATGCTCCACAGAAAAATGACGTTGTAAATAAAAACGTCGCGGCAAATGTATCTTCTACAAATAGTGAAAAATCTATTGAAGTGCAAACTGATGATGTTCAATTAGAACAAAATCAACCAACAGATAATCTGTCGGAAAATACTAAACGGACTGATCGTCCAAGAAATCGTCGTTCTCCACGTCACTTAAGATCTCATGGTCAACGTCGTCGTCGTTCAGAAACCGATAGTGAACAAGAAAAATCACAGGCCTCAGTGGAATCATCACTAGAATTAACAGATCCTGTTGAAGTTCGTTACCCACACGCACAAGATGAAGTACAACAAGACTTACCACTGGGTAATATAAATAGTGATAATGTTGAAACGCCAATTTCAACAGTCGATGATAATGTGGTTACCGACACTATTGAAGCAACTACTGATTCAACAACTGTTTCTGAAACTGTTGTAACTGAGCCTGTAGCAGATGAGCCAGTAGTGACTGAATCAACAGTAGCTGAGACAGTAATTGCCGAAGACTCTACACAGGAAAAGACTGAAATTACTGAAAGTGAATCTGTTACAACACAAGAAAGTGACGAAATAGAGGTTACAGAACAACTTTCTCTTGATGTTAGTCCTGCAGAAACAACTAGTGAACCAACAGAAGAGGCAACTGTTGAAGAAACTAGTGTTGTTGCCAAAACCAAAACAGAGTCCGACAACAAAGTAAAAGCCATTCCTGATGCTGATACTAAGCCAAAAGCAAAAAAAAGGGTAAAAGCTAAAGTAAAAAATATAAAGGTTAAAGCAAGTCTTGCTGGAAAATCATCTGCACCAATGACAAAACCTGAAACAATGAATACAGTACAAGAAATACCTACTGCATTTATTGCCAGAGAAGAACGACAAGTTCATAGTCATTCAGGAAGAACAGCTGTGGTAACTGATGCTATTAGTCGTAGTAAATCAGGTCCGTTCAAACCTCTATAACTAAACAAGTGACATACTACCGTCAGTTTATTTAAAACAAAAAAGCCAGTCAAATGACTGGCTTTTTTATTAGAAGATACTAATACCAATTGTACTAAGTAAATGATCATCCTCGATGGTCTAAATTTCCAATAACTGCGTTGCTTTCAATGCCAATAGCCAGCTATTACTCAATCAAGCGCCTTGCTTACATTGATGTAGATACTTAGTTTTTGTCTGGAGCAAAAAAACTGTGCTCTTGAAAATTTATCCTCCTCGATACCTGAACACTAACTTAATTCAATTGGTATAATTTGTATCAATTCTAAAAATTTATTATCATTACTTTTTGAAATAAAGTTGATCAATAAATAAATTGATAGCTATAATTTCAGACGTTCCTTATTTTCTACAAGAATATATTTACCTATTCCTTTAACATCCAATAATTCATTTAGAGATTTAAAATCACCGTTATCTTCCCTGTAAGAAATTATCGCAAGTGCTTTTTTACGACCTATCCCTTTCAATGAAATCAACGCTTGTTCATCTGCATTATTAAGATGTACAACTTGAATCACTTGTACAGATTCAGAATCAGTTTTTGTGGGCTGTTCAGCGATTGATATAGATGAAAAACAAGATAAGAATGCAGCGAAAGCTACGGCTGATAATTTGTTCATAGTTTTATTCCTTTATATTAAAATGATTTCCTTAAAGTCACTGATCTTAAAATTAGCGACACCACAATTAAAACCGAAATCATTCGTAGTGTCAATTATTGATTAAAAATAAATCAGTTTTATCAATTTTTTTAAAAAATCGACTGGTTTATTCTGTCTAAAACTTCATGTGGATCGTCGGCTTTTGTAATTGGTCGCCCTATCACCAAATAATCTACACCAGCAGTAACAGCTTGCTCTGGTGTCATAATTCGTTTTTGGTCGTCTGTGCTTGCACCAGCAGGTCTTATACCTGGCGTAATTAACTTAAACTGTTCCCCTAATGTAGACTTTAAACTTTCTGCCTCCCATGCAGAGCAAACAACACCATCCAAACCACATTCCTGAGCCAATTTAGCTAAAGCCATGACCTGCTCTTCTGCTGATTTATCAATACCAACACCTTTAAGATCTTCTTCTCCCATACTGGTAAGCACAGTCACAGCAATTAACAACGGTGCCTTGTCTCCAAAACTTGTTAAAGCTTCTTTAGCTTTTATCATCATTTGACTACCGCCACTGGCATGTACATTCACCATCCACACACCTAGTTCTGCTGCTGCTTTAATTGCTTTTGCCACAGTATTGGGAATATCATGAAATTTCAAATCAAGGAATACATCAAAACCTTTATCGACTAATTGTTTAACAAATTCAGGTCCAAAATAAGTAAACATCTCTTTGCCTACTTTTAAACGACAGTCGTCAGGTTGCAATTTTTCTATAAATGCCAAAGCATCACTTTTGTTATCAAAATCTAATGCAACAACAACTTTTGCATCATTCATCATTCATTCCTTATCAATTAAATTCTAAATTATACAATCCTAAATATTGAGAAATGCGTGCAATTGAATATCATCAATAAGCACTTTAATGTGAAAATAGGTTTGTAATGAAGAGTGTTATACCAATTCTATTAATAAAATGATCAATATTCAATGATAAGTGCATGGATGTACGTAAGTAGGATAACGCAAGAGCAGTTATCGAGGATAAATTGCCAATAACACAAGTTTTTAGTTCCAGACAAAACCTAAGTACCGATATCGACGTGGATGGATGCACTAATGCAGCGAAGGCATGAATGCCTAAGAGCTGCCATGTCGGCACAGGTTTTTAGTTCCAGACAAAACTTAAGTACCGACATCGACGTGCATGGATGCACTAATGCAGCGAAGGCATGGATGCCTAGGAGCTGCCATGTCGGCAACGTAGCTAGTGGTGATTTAGACCATTTGAAGATGATCACTTTATTAATAGATTTGGTATTATTCGCCTTCAAGGCCCCGGACAGGTTTTAATTGCTCCCAACCATGACACGAAGGGCATGACCAATAATGTGTACTACTATTAAAGCCACAGGTACGACAGCTATATCTCTGTTTAACATTTAAGTAGGCTGATACTAATTCTTTTATAACATCGAGATTTTCAATATTACTTTGCTGCTCAGTACTGAGCATTTGCATTTTGACTAAGTGCTTGAAGCCATGAATAGTCGGCCGACGCTTTAATGCGAATAAAATAAACTCCTTCGCTCTATTGTTACCATAACTATCTTCAAGATAACTCACATACTTTATAAGGGCACTCGTGCTTCCGGTTTCATCGTAAACCTTACGAATAAAAATATAAAACTCTTCCTCTGCTTCAAGTTCACGATAACAGCTATACATTCTTTCAATGACATCAGGAAAAAAATCTTTGTCTTGTTGATAAATATCTTGATAACACAAACATGCTTCATTGTATTGTTGATGATTTTCATAAACTTGAGCTAACAACCAATTCGCACGACAGGAGTTTTGATCTTGTTGCAGGGCATTTTCTAATAACTCGATCACTTCAATAAACTGATCATCAGCCAACGCTTGGGTAGCTAACTCACAGTAAAAATTAGCTAATGAGTGCATTATTTTCTTATCACGAGTTTTTACTATATCCTTTTTTAATGCAATACCTTGATGCCAATCTTTAGTTGATTGATAAATCTGCATTAAATAGGTCAAAGACTTTAAACAATAATTTTTATTTTTTAATAATTTTATAAACATAGCTTCAGCACGGTCATATAGCCCTGCACTTAAGAAATCTTTTCCTAATTCAAACGCTGCTTGTTCTTTGTCTTTATTTGATAGATGCTTTTGGCGAACAAGATATTCATGAACTTTCAACGCCCTGTCTAATTCTCCACGACGACGAAAAAGGTTTGCCATGGCAAAATGAGCTTCTACAGTATCATCTTCAAGTTTTAGAGCTTCTAATAAGTAGTCTATAGCTTTATCCTGCTGGTTTGATAATAAGTAATTTAAACCAGTTGAATACTTAATAGATAATGTTTCTTTTGCTGTTTGATGATTTTGCTTAATACTATTACGACCCATGAACCATCCATACCCCATGGCAACAGGTAATAACAAAAATAACAGCGTTAACATTTTACGAAGTTACCTTTATGTCATTTTTAACTCTTTTAGGTTTGATCACTGTAAGTAATTTCCACAGTAACGCAACTAATAATCCTAAAAGAAACCCTATCAGGGTAAATAAACTAACGGCGGTAGCTACTGATAACTCTACCCGGGCAATTAAATAATTTAAGGTCAACATTTGACTGTTTTGACTACCAAAAATAAATGCAATCGCCATCAAAATAAATACAAAAATTAATGTTAAATATATACGCACGATACAATCACTCAACTTATACCAATTTAATTAAATAAATGTTTTACTTTTTAATTAGTGTTCCTACCGAAACAAATGTCTACTGCAAACGTCCCACTGATACGATCTTTGCACCACAAGAAACAATTATTTAGAATGACTAAACGCTTATATCTTGTAGAACACATCTTGTATCATTGAATTACTCTCGCTACAACCCTGTTTCAGGACGAACACTAATTAGGAAAAAAGAAGTAATTATAGTTTCACCCAATAAAAAAAACGATAAACTTGCTAACCTGGTATTAATACTAAAAAACGGCATACTATCTGATAGCATGCCGTTTATTCTCTAATAGATAAACTATTACTGCAATGTTCTACGAAAAATTAACTCTCTCTCGCAATTCTTTGCCAGGTTTAAAGTGAGGAACATATTTCCCTGCTAACTCTACTGAATCACCAGTTTTTGGATTCCGACCAACTCGTGGTGCACGATAGTGTAATGAAAAACTTCCAAAACCTCTGATCTCAATACGCTCACCTTTTGACAAAGTCTGCGCCATCATTTCAAGGATTTCTTTTATAGCTTTTTCTACATCTTTAGCTGATAAATGAGATAACTTTTCTGCTAATTTTTCAATGAGTTCTGATTTGGTCATTCGACCCTCCAGTGTTCATTTAGCTTCGCGCCAATGGAATTTATAAATAAGAGGAGAAAGCCTTGTTAATAATAAAACAAAGTATTCCCCTCAACCCTACTTTTTAAATCTTAACACTTAAACTGTTAAATTAACTTTTTGCGTTTTTAAACGCAGCAGCCATTGCACTCATACCTGATTCTTCAGGTTGATTCAAGTTATCCATTGCTTCGCGTTCATCTGCCTGATCTTTCGCTTTAACTGATAAGCTGATAGTGCGATTCTTACGATCAACACCAACAAACTTAGCTTCAACGCTATCACCAACAGATAATACTTTAGATGCATCTTCGATACGCTCAACAGAAATGTCAGCTACACGCAGATATCCCTCAACGCCCTCGACTAACTCTATCTTGGCACCTTTGGCATCAACTTCAATGACCTTACCAGTAACAATAGCACCTTTTTTATTATTTGTCAGATACATATTGAATGGATCGTCTTCAGCTTGTTTAACACCTAAAGAGATACGCTCACGCTCTGGGTCAACTTGTAATACAACAGCAGTGATTTCATCACCTTTCTTGTATTCGCCAACAGCTTCTTCACCACTATTCCAAGAAATATCAGATAAGTGAACAAGACCATCAATACCACCATCAAGACCAATGAAAATACCAAAGTCAGTAATTGACTTGATCTTACCACTGACTTTATCGCCTTTATTGAAGTTCTTAGCAAACTCTTCCCATGGGTTCGGGATGCATTGTTTAAGACCTAAAGAAATACGACGACGTTCTTCGTCTATTTCCAAGACCATTACTTCAACGCTATCACCTAAGTTAACAACTTTAGATGGGTGGATGTTTTTGTTAGTCCAATCCATTTCAGAAACGTGAACTAAACCTTCCACGCCTTCTTGAATTTCAACAAAACAACCATAATCTGTAAGGTTAGTAACACGACCAGAAAGTCTAGAACCTTCAGGATAACGCTTAGCAATTGCTACCCATGGATCTTCACCTAACTGCTTCATTCCAAGAGATACACGTGTACGTTCACGATCGAATTTCAATACTTTAACTTGGATTTCGTCACCAACATTAACGATTTCACTTGGATGTTTAACACGTTTCCAAGCCATATCAGTAATGTGTAGTAAACCGTCAATGCCACCTAGGTCTACGAAAGCACCGTAGTCAGTAAGGTTCTTAACGATACCCTTGACTTCTAGACCTTCCTGCAATGACTCTAATAGTGCATCACGTTCGACACTGCTTTCAGATTCGATAACAGCACGACGTGAAACAACAACGTTATTACGCTTTTGATCAAGCTTAATAACTTTAAATTCTAAATCTTTACCTTCAAGATGAGCTGTATCGCGTACTGGACGTACATCAACAAGTGAACCTGGTAAGAAAGCACGGATCTCACTCACTTCAACAGTGAAACCACCTTTAACTTTACCATTAATTACACCGACAACAGTCTCTTTTTCTTCATATGCTTTTTCAAGCACTTGCCATGCTTCGTGGCGTTTTGCTTTTTCACGAGAAAGAATTGTTTCACCGAAACCATCATCTGTCGCATCTAAAGCTACATCGATTTCATCACCAACGTTAATATCCAATTCACCAGCAGCATTTTTAAACTGGTTGATGTCAATAACACTTTCAGATTTTAAGCCAGCGTCAACTAAAACGTTGTCTTTAGTGATAGCTACGATAGTTCCTTTGATGATAGAACCAGGGCGTGTTTCGATTGTTTTTAAACTTTCTTCAAAAAGTTGTGCAAAATTTTCAGTCATAATGTGTATATGAACTCAGCTAATAATCCAATCAACATACATGTTTCATGGGGTTGTTTAAGTGACCTAATGCGTCCTTACAAATAGGCTATTGGTAAAGTTTTGTTGTTAATTAATATTATTAATGATAGAAAAATCTATTACTAATAACCTAAAAAACAATAAAACTTAAGTTTATGTTAACTTTTCATTCGCAAATGAAAGGATTTTATTAACCACTTCCTTTATAGAAAGGTCAGTAGAATCAATAATTAGCGAACCTTCAGCTGGCACCAACGGGGCAATTTTTCTGTTTTGGTCCCGGTCGTCTCTTTGACGGATGTCATCCAAAAGGCGCCCGATTCTAACATCAATGCCCTTCTCTTTCAACTGATTAAATCTGCGTTGTGCACGCTCTTCAGCGCTAGCGGTCAAGAATACTTTAACGGGCGCATCGATAAAAACTACTGTGCCCATATCTCTACCGTCAGCAACAAGTCCCGGAGATAATTTAAATGCACGTTGACGACGTAACAAAGCTTCACGGATTCTCGGGAAAGCAGCAACTTTTGAAGCCAGTTCTCCGACTTCTTCCGTACGGATAATATGTGTTACATCCTCACCTTCAAGAATTACTTTGCCTTTACCATCGGCACTTATTTCAAACTGTACATCCAAATGTGCGGCTATAGGTAGTAAAGATTCTTCATCTTCGACTGCTAAGTTATGGTGCTGAATGGCTACAGCTAACACTCTATAAATTGCACCACTATCAAGCAAACGCCACCCTAACTGGTCTGCAACGACGCGGGCAACTGTCCCTTTTCCTGCACCACTTGGTCCATCTATAGTAATTACAGGTATTTGTTCAACCATACTTTTCTTCCTGTCTAATTAATCTAATCTTTCTCTTAACCTATTAACTATAGGTTATTTATTGTTGCTTAACAGATAAACCAATTTGATTCGCCAAGGTGACAAAATTAGGAAACGAAGTCGCCACATTGTCGCAATCTAAAATTTCAAGAGAACCAGAAGCTCTCAAAGAAGCAATTGCAAATGACATAGCAATACGATGATCATCATGGCTATGTATTGTGCCAGAAGTTAATTGGCCTCCAACAATATCCACACCATCATCATAAACCGTACAATCTATACCTAAAATAACCAACCCATCTGCCATAGCCTGAATTCGATCACTTTCTTTCACTCTAAGTTCTTCGGCACCACGTAAGCGAGTGGTGCCATTCGCGCAAGCTGCGGCGATGAATATAGCGGGAAATTCGTCAATGGCAAGAGGAACATCACGTTCATCTATATCAATTCCGCATAACTGTGATGATTTTACGATCACATCTGCTACAGGCTCCCCGCCAGCCATACGTTCGTTAATAACCGTCAAATCACCATTCATTTGTTTCAAAATATTAATGGATCCAATACGTGTCGGGTTCATGCCAACATTTTTAATCGTTAATTGCCCTTCTTTAGCAATAAGACCTGCAACCATGAAAAAAGTTGCTGAGGAAATATCACCAGGAACGTGAATATCGCAAGCAGTTAAAGTATGGCCACCTTCAATTGAAATTTTCTTACCATTCACTGTCTCTTCTGTACTCACCGGATAACCAAATGCGGTTAACATACGTTCAGTGTGATCACGGGTAATACCCGGTTCTGTAACACTCGTTACACCCTCTGCGTACATACCAGCTAATAACACACAAGATTTCACCTGAGCACTGGCCATAGGCAAATTATAGTCTATTGCGGTTAATTTTGTATCAGGCTTACGTCCTTGACAAACAACCGGCGGAGTACCATCTTCACTGGCACTGATATCTGCTCCCATTAATTTCAAAGGATTGATAACTCTAGCCATTGGACGTCCATTCAAAGAACTGTCACCAGCCATGCTGCTGGGAAATGTTTGACCCGCTAATATACCTGACAATAAACGAATGGAGGTACCGGAATTACCAATATCAAGTAATGCTTCAGGAGCAGAAAGTCCATGAAGACCTTTACCTGTAACAGTCACATTTTGATTTTCATCCGGTCCTTCAATTTTAATACCCATTGCTTTGAAGACATTCATCGTGGCTAAACAATCTTGACCCGGTAAAAAGCCTTTTATATGTGTGGTCCCTATAGCTAAGGATCCAAACATAATTGAACGATGAGAAACAGACTTGTCACCTGGAACAATAATTTCACCTGTAACTTTGTTTCTAGGCTGAGTAATAAAACGTATAGGTGTTGATGAGCTACAAGATGAATCGATAATTTGTGCCATTGATTTTCCATGATATTTTGATTTAAAAATTAGTTTGTTTTGTTTAAAAAATGAAGACTAAAACCAAAACTAAAGAGAATGTTTTTGTGCAAATACATTCATAAAGTTAACTAATGCTTCTACACCTTCTATTGGCATAGCATTATATATACTAGCTCTCATACCACCAACACTTCGATGGCCTTTTAGTGCCATCAAACCCGCTTGTTCAGCTTCTTCCAAAAATTTACTGTTGAGTGATTCATCTGCCAGCCAGAAAGGTACATTCATCAAACTACGATAATCTGTTTTAATATTATTAGAGTAAAAAGCATTATCATCAATGTATCGATATAATAATTCTGCTTTTTCCTGATTAACTTTAGCAATAGCCTCTACACCACCCATTTGTTTTAACCACTGGAAAACCAGACCCGCTAAATACCAAGCATAAGTGGGAGGTGTATTGTACATTGAACCGTAATCAGCCAAACTTTGATAATTCATAATACAAGGAGTAGTTGATTGAGCATTGCCTAAAAGATCCTCACGAACGATAACCAAAGTTAATCCAGATGGCCCAATATTTTTTTGCGCCCCCGCATAAATAAGACCATATTTAGTAACATCAATAGTTCTGGATAAAATAGTCGACGACATATCAGCAACAATTGGTACACCTTTGGTGTCTGGTAATTCAAATATTTCTACGCCATCAACTGTTTCATTTGGACAATAATGAACATAAGCAGCATCGGGATTTAACGGCCAGCGAGAAGGTTCAATAACACTCGTTACCCTTTTTCCTTTCGGCTTTTTCGTATCAGAGATATCAATAATATTTATTTCACCATAATTACTAGCCTCTTTAACCGCTGCTATTGACCATGAACCTGAAACTATATAATCTGCCGATTTACCTGATGTTAAAAGATTCAAAGGTACCGCAGAAAACTGACCTCGACCACCACCATGACAAAAAAGTACTTTATAATTGGTCGGTATTTGCATTAATTCACGTAAATCTGCTTCGGCCTGAGCTGCGACAGCCATGAATTCAGGACTACGGTGACTGAGTTCCATCACAGAAGAGCCAGTGTTTTTCCAGTTAACAAATTCTTGTTGAGCTTTAGCCATTACTTCTGTTGGTAACATTGAGGGACCGGCGGAAAAATTGAAAATACGAGACATAGTCAGCAAAAATCCTTGATTAAATATTAGTTATTAAGTATATAATACCGATTGGTATAAGTTATCGTCATGAGCTTAATTTAATTTGCCCATGGCACCTTTCATTCAAAACATAAAAAAGGGCGGATAAACCGCCCTTCCAAAATTTACTTGCGGTAATTTTTATTCATCATCATTACTGAGTTCTTCAGTTTCTGTGTCAGATGACTCAGATAACTCCGATGACTCAGATGAAGTAGAATCTACCGAAGGGTCAGAATTGGTTTCGCCATCAACTGAATCTTCAGGAAATACTTCTTCTTCTTCAATTTCATCAATACGTTGCAATGCAACAACATGCTCTTCATCAGAAGTACGAATTATACGAACACCTTGAGTATTTCGGCCAATAACACTGACTTCATTTACTCTGGTACGCACTAAAGTACCGTTATCAGTGATCAACATAATTTCATCAAGTTCTTCAACTTGAACCGCACCAACAACTGGACCATTTCTATCACTGACTTTAATCGAAACAACACCTTTAGTTGCACGACTCTTCGCAGGATATTCTGACAAAGCAGTACGTTTACCAAAACCATTTTTGGTGATAGTTAATATTGGACCATCATTTTTAGGAACAATCAAAGATACAACTTTTTGATCACCATCTAACTTGATACCACGAACACCAGTACCTGTACGGCCAATTGGTTTTAATGCCCATCGTTCTTCACCCGTTTCAGGATCTAGTTTGATTTCACCCGTTTCACTGTCACGAACTTTTTCATTGAAGCGAACAACTTTACCTGCATCAGAGAACAACATGATGTCGTTGTTACCATTAGTAATATCTACACCAATTAAGGTGTCGTCATCACGTAGGTTAAGAGCAATAATACCGTTAGCTCTTTGGTTTTTATAGGCGGTCAACGCTGTTTTCTTAACGGTACCTGAAGCGGTAGCCATAATAATAAATTTGTCTTCTTCATATTCCCGCACTGGTAAAATCGCAGTAATACGTTCATCAGCTTCCAACGGTAGCAGGTTAATAATAGGACGACCTCGTGCAGTACGACTGGCTAATGGTAATTGATAAACTTTTAACCAGTACAGTTTTCCTTTATTAGAGAAACACAAAATGGTGTCATGAGTATTAGCTACCAACAATCGTTCGATAAAATCTTCTTCTTTCATCTTAGTTGCAGCTTTACCTTTACCACCACGGCGCTGTGCCTGGTAATCCGACAATATCTGGTATTTTACGTAACCTTCTTTAGACAGAGTCACTACCACGTCTTCTTCACTAATAAGATCTTCTAACGATAAATCGTGAGATGCAGAAGTTATTTCAGTACGACGTTCATCACCAAATTCTTCACGAATGGCTACAAGTTCTTCAGTAATTACTTCCATCAAGCGTGATGGCGTAGCCAAAATATGCATTAATTCAGCAATAATATCTAATAACGCTTTGTACTCACTTAGAATTTTTTCATGTTCTAACCCAGTAAGTTTATGAAGGCGTAAATCTAAAATTGCCTGTGCTTGAATAGGAGATAAATAATAAAGACCATCGCGGATACCCAGCTCTGGTTCTAACCATTCAGGTCGAGCAGCATCATTACCCGCAGCAGATAGCATGTCTGCTACATTACCTAAATCCCAACCACGAGAAACTATTTCAACTTTTGCTTCACTTGGCGAAGAAGAAGTTTTAATTAAGGCAATAATAGGATCAATGTTGGCTAATGCAATTGATAAACCTTCAAGTGTATGTGCTCTTTCCCGTGCTTTACGCAATTCAAAAATAGTACGACGGGTAACAACTTCACGACGGTGTAAAACAAAAGCTTCCAGCATTTCTTTAATATTGAATAATTTTGGCTGACCATTAGTCAATGCCACCATATTCAAACCAAACGAAACTTGCATCTGGGTAAGTTTATACAAATTATTAAGTACAACTTCGCCAACTTCACCACGTTTAATTTCAATAACCATGCGCATACCATCTTTATCAGATTCGTCACGCAATGCTGAGATACCTTCAAGACGTTTTTCTTTAACTAACTCAGCCATTTTTTCAATCAAACGGGCTTTATTTACCTGGTAAGGTAATTCATGAACAATAATAGTTTCTTTACCATTATTTTCATTTACTTCTATTTCGGCACGGGCACGGATTTTTATTTTACCACGACCTGTTCGGTAGGCTTCTTCAATACCAGCTCGGCCACTGATTATACCTGAAGTAGGAAAATCTGGACCTGGAATATATTGTAATAATTCTTCAAAAGTAAGTTCGCTATTTTCAATTAATGCTAAACAGGCATTAATCACTTCAGTTAAATTATGCGGTGGGATATTGGTTGCCATACCAACAGCAATACCCGAACTACCATTTACTAATAAATTAGGCACACGAGTAGGCATGACGACAGGAATATATTCGGTACCATCGTAGTTAGGTACAAAATCAACGGTTTCTTTTTCTAAATCTGCCAAAATTGAATGAGCTATTTTCGACATTCTAATTTCGGTATAACGCATCGCCGCAGCTGAATCACCATCAACAGAACCAAAGTTCCCCTGACCATCAACAAGCATATAACGAAGAGAAAACGGTTGTGCCATACGAACTATTGTATCGTACACCGCGGTATCACCATGGGGATGGTACTTACCGATAACATCACCAACAACACGTGCAGATTTTTTATAGGCTTTATTCCAGTCATTTCCCAATACATTCATCGCAAATAACACACGACGATGCACAGGTTTCAGGCCATCGCGTACATCAGGTAATGCACGGCCCACGATTACACTCATTGCATAATCTAAATAAGAGTTTTTAAGCTCATCTTCAATATTGACTGGAACTATTTGTTTGGCCAAATCGGTCATAAATCAATGGTATCCTTAAACTTAACACTAACGTTTAAACTTTAATTTTAAAAAAGCGAAGAATTTCGAAATTATTATTATTAATCAACGCAGCATACTAACATAAATTTTTACCATGCCAAACTGGTTTATGCGTGGATTTTCGATCACCTATTTTAATAACTGCAAAAGTTAATGACAATGGTCGAAAACCGCATTATTCAGCCTAAATATCAATCACAACTTACCCATCTTTTATAATTGGCTATGATATATTTATTTAAATTGATCATTTTTTTATTCCATTGTGTTTGTACCAAAATTTTCTGTAATTATTCTTTTACAATAGTTTTTTGTGTAATTATTGATATAGCCCCTTTGTTTAGAAAAAACTTTCGTTTAGAATCCCCATATCAAAAACCTACAATGTTACTTACATGACCGAACCACAAAATGTTGATCTTGATGAAATTGCCAAGTTCGAAAAAGTTGCCAGCCAATGGTGGGACTTAACAGGTGATTTCAAACCCTTACATCAAATTAATCCATTACGACGTCAGTTTATCATCCAGTATCTAGGTGATATATTCGACAAAAAAATAATTGATGTTGGCTGTGGAGGTGGAATTTTAACCGAAAGTTTAGCCAAACTAGGTGCTGATGTAACGGGTATAGATATGGGTAATGAACCACTGAAGGTAGCGAAACTACATGCGCTTGAATCAGGGGTGAAGGTAGATTATCAAAAAATCACTGCCGAAGAAAAAGCAAAAAGTCATAATGAAACATTTGACGTTGTTACCTGTATGGAAATGTTAGAGCATGTGCCAGACCCTGCCTCAATTGTCCAGGCCTGCGCTCAAATGGTTAAACCAGGTGGTTATGTGTTTTTTTCAACACTCAACAAAACGATAAAGTCTTATTTGCTTGCTATTGTCGCCGCAGAAAAAATATTGAAACTTGTTCCGGATGGTACACATAAACATGAAAACTTTATTCGTCCTTCTACCTTAATCGGTTGGGCAGAAAGTTTTGATCTGAAATGTATTGATGCCGCTGGTATCCATTACAACCCGATCACAGAAAACCATACTTTGGCATCAGGTTTAGACGTTAATTATATTCTTTGTTGTCAAAAATTATCATGATAAATACAATGATTAATAATAAACCTGATCAGACATCAAAACTGGAAGCCGTTTTATTTGACTTAGATGGTACTTTACTCGATACCGCCAATGATCTTGGAGAAGCGTTGAACCATGTATTGAAGAAAAAAGGCCTACCAATCATTGATAGAAAAATATACCGCCCAGAAGCATCAAATGGTGCAAAAGGTTTATTAGAACTTGGTTTTGGTTCGAAAATCAATGAATTTAACTACGAAAGTCTCAGGGTTGAATTTTTAGATTATTATGAAAACAATCTTGCCCGGTACACCCGGTTATATGACGGCATTGATAAACTATTAACGTATCTTGACAGTAATGATATACCTTGGGGCATCATAACCAATAAACCCGAAAACTTAACCTTGTTATTGCTACCTAATTATCAGGAGTTTAAACATTGCCAGTGTATTATTGGCGGAGATACCCTACCCAAAAGAAAACCTGATCCAGCACCACTTTTACATGCTTGTGAACTGATGTCGGTAACGGCAGAAAATTGTATTTATGTTGGCGATGCCCAACGGGATATAGACGCAGGAAATAACGCGAACATGAAAACGGTAATTGCACAGTGGGGCTATATTTTTGATTTAAAAGAAACTGAAAACTGGCAAGCTAACTATTCAACAAAAACGCCGGACGCATTAGAAGAATTGATAAAGAACATTTATTGAGCAAACTGCTCAAACAAAGATCAACCCTGATAAGCACGTGTTTTATATATAAATATAAAAAGCCTAAAACAACAATTCATATCTCTAGGAAAAGTGCAATAAAAATGAATTAAAATATTAAAAAAATAATTATGCTGGGTGAAATAAACAAAAAAAGTCGTTGCGTTTCGTAAATATCAAAAATAAAACGCACTACTAAGTTAGTTAACACTAACAAAATTTACTACAAAGAACTTTCTCTAATTTGTCACCATTATTAACACTTGCATTAGACTCAAAACCCCATTATCTTGTGTCTATATGTTTTATCAACCCCAATATGTTGTGCATCTATTAATCAGCCTTTTGTAGATGTTTATAGGGATATTGTATAACTTTAACAACTCAATGTTTTATATCTGGACAAGAATTTCTTATAACCAGATAATTAAACAGAGCTTTAATAACAATAATCAGATCACAGGGCTTACATGAATAGCAATCTTTTTGTAACAAAACGCAATGGCGAAAAAGAACCCATCGATTTAGAAAAAATACACCGCGTAATAGCCTGGGCCGCAGAAGGTTTAGAGGATGTTTCAGTATCACAAGTTGAATTAAAATCTCATATCCAATTTTACGATGGTATTAAAACTGAAGATATTCATGAAACAATCATAAAATCTGCCGCAGATTTAATTTCTGAGGAAACACCGGATTATCAATATTTATCAGCTCGTCTTTCAGTATTCCATTTACGCAAAAAGGCTTACGGTCAATTTGAACCACCGAAGCTTTACGATCACGTAGTAAAAATGGTTGAAGCAGGGAAATATGATCAACATTTATTGTCTGATTATACCCAGGCTGAATTTGAACAAATGGCAGCCTTTATCGATCATAGTCGTGATCTGAATTTCAGCTATGCGGCAATGAAACAACTGGAAGGTAAATATTTAGTTCAAAACCGCGTTACAGGCGAAATATACGAAAGTGCCCAATTTTTATACTTATTGGTAGCGGCCTGTTTATTTGCCAAATACTCGGTTGAAACTCGTCTTAGTTATGTTGAAGGTTTTTACAACGCAATTTCTACCTTTAAAATATCTTTGCCAACTCCTATTATGGCTGGTGTTCGCACCCCTACCCGCCAATTTTCCTCTTGTGTATTAATTGAGTGTGGAGATAGCCTAGATGCCATCAACGCCACAACCAGTTCTATCGTAAAATATGTTTCTCAACGAGCGGGAATTGGTATCAATGCAGGTCGTATTCGGGCTTTAGGCAGTACCATTAGAGACGGGGAAGCATTTCATACCGGTTGCATTCCCTTCTATAAACTCTTCCAGACCGCAGTTAAAAGCTGTTCTCAAGGTGGTGTGCGTGGTGGAGCAGCAACCTTATTCTATCCATTATGGCATTTAGAAGTTGAAAGTTTACTGGTATTAAAAAATAACCGTGGTGTAGAAGAAAACCGCGTTCGCCATTTAGATTACGGCGTACAATTCAACAAATTAATGTACCAACGTTTAATTAAAGGTCAATCAATTACCTTATTCAGTCCAAGCGACGTTCCTGGACTTTACGATGCCTTTTTTGAAGACCAAGATAAATTTGAACAATTATACCTGCAATATGAAGCCGATGATTCTATTCGTAAAAAATGCATCAAAGCTATCGAATTGTTCACATTATTTGCTCAAGAGCGTGCCAGTACAGGTCGTATTTATTTACAAAACGTTGACCATTGTAATACCCATAGTCCATTTGATCCTAAGCAAGCACCAATCAGACAAAGTAATTTATGCCTGGAAATAGCTTTACCTACTAAACCAATGAATGATGTTAATGATCCAGAAGGTGAAATTGCATTATGTACCTTATCAGCATTTAACTTAGGTGCTATTGAAAACCTGGAAGAGCTTGATGGTTTGGCTGATTTAGCCATACGTGCACTGGACAACCTGCTTGATTATCAAAACTACCCTGTTCCTGCGGCTAATAATGCCACAATGGGCCGTCGTACCTTAGGCATAGGTGTGATCAATTATGCATATTATTTAGCAAAAAATGGCGTTTATTATTCAAATGGCAGTGCGAATAACTTAACCCACCGTACATTTGAAGCGATTCAATATTACTTACTGAAAGCTTCTAATAAACTGGCTCAAGAGCTGGGTGCTTGTCCTAAGTTCAATGAAACTCGTTTATCTCAAGGTATATTACCAATTGATACTTACAAAAAATCAATTGATGATATAACCAACGAACCACTGCACCTTGATTGGGAAACTTTACGCACAGATATCAAAAAATATGGCGTAAGAAATTCTACAGTTTCAGCATTAATGCCTTCTGAAACATCATCACAAATTTCAAATGCCACCAATGGTATTGAACCACCACGCGGGCTTATTAGTATTAAAGCGAGTAAAGACGGCGTTTTAAAACAAGTCGTGCCTGATTACAGAAACTTAAAAGATAACTATGAGTTATTATGGAATATTCCAAATAATCAAGGCTATTTAGAACTTGTAGGTATTATGCAGAAATTTGTTGATCAAACTATTTCTGCCAACACTAACTATGATCCTGCTAAGTTTGACGGTGGTAAAGTTCCGATAAAACAAATTTTAAAAGATATTTTAACTGCATATAAACTTGGAATTAAAACTTTGTATTACCACAACACCCGGGACGGTGCTAATGATAACCAGATTGAAGTCGAAGACGATGACTGTGCTGGTGGTGCTTGTAAAATTTAACTTGCTGAAAATTAATAACTTAACCAATTTAATTATCAAAAATCAAGATTAATTTCAGCACAAGATGTGCTTTTAAGTGGGAACTAGTTTTTACCATAATTAGTTCCTACCAGAATAAAACACAACAATATCGTATTAGTCACACGATATTTTGAGGAGCAATAATGACGTATACTACGTTTAACCAAACAGCTAATAATACTTTGCTTGAGCCAATGTTTTTTGGACAAAATGTTAATATTAGTCGTTATGATCAACAAAAATTCAACAACTTCGAACGTTTAATTGAAAAACAACTTTCATTTTTCTGGCGTCCTGAAGAGGTTGATGTATCAAAAGATCGTGCTGACTGGCAAAGTTTAACCGCGTCTGAAAAGCATATTTTTATCTCTAATCTAAAATATCAAACGTTATTAGACAGCATGGCTGCCCGCTCGGTGAATATGATGTTGTTGCCTTTAGTTTCTCTACCTGAGCTTGAAACATGGGTAGAAACATGGGCATTTAGTGAAACAATTCACTCTCGCTCTTATACTCATATTTTACGTAATTTGTTTACCAATCCCAGTGAAGTATTTGATGATATCGTGGTTAATCCAGCGATCCTCAATCGTGCGAGCAGCATTGCGAAATATTTTGATGACGTTATTGTGCTCACCCAGTTATATCAATCTCAAGGTGAAGGCGTTTATCAAGTTGAAGGCAAAAGCGTTGAGGTGAATTTACGTAAATTAAAAGAAAAATTATATTTAGCCATTTGCTCAGTCAATGCACTGGAAGCAATTCGATTCTATGTTAGTTTTGCCTGTTCATTTGCTTTTGCAGAGCGTGAACTACTGGAAGGTAATGCAAAAATAATTAAATTAATTGCACGTGACGAAGCGCTACACTTAACCGGTACGCAAACTATCTTAAATCTTTGGGCCAATAACAAAGACGATCCTGAAATGGAAGAGATATGCCGCGTAATGAAAGACCAAGGCCGACAAGTATTTTTAGATGTGGTTGAGCAAGAAAAAGAATGGGCCGAGTACCTGTTTAAAGATGGCTCAATGATTGGCTTAAATACTGAAATTCTAAAGCAGTATATCGAATACATCAGTAATCAACGTATGACAGCAATTGGTCTGGATGCTCCTTTTGCCATCAAAACTAATCCGCTGCCATGGATTAACGCCTACCTATCCAGCGACAACGTGCAAGTGGCCCCACAAGAATCTGAGATTTCAAGTTACCTTGTTGGTCAAGTTGATTCATCAGTTTCTTCTGATGATTTTGACGATTTCGATCTATAACTCTAATGTCACTACATATTAGTTCCATATTAGTGTTACTTTATATTCGTATTAACCTCTCGACGGAAGGCGAACAATGCCATGATGAAAGTTAATACAAATGATAAAAATCAAATGAAGAATGGACTTGGCGATGATGCATTTAATCGCCAATTAAATATTAAAGAAAATATCATCTATAAAATAACAGTACAAAATAATGAAGTTCCAGTGTTACCTGACCATAAGACTGTACTTGACTCCTTAGAAGCGGCCGATATTGAAACACATTCACATTGTCGTGACGGATTTTGTGGCGTTTGTCGGGTAACATTAATCAGTGGGGAAATTCATTATCCAAACGGTGAACCATTAGCTTATGTTGGAGATGATGAGATACTACCCTGCTGTTGTATTGCCAGTTCTGATTTATGTTTAGGAATTGATTGATATTTTATTCGAACCAGATAAATTTTTGAAAATTTCAAAATGTTTGAGAACTGTAAATGAAATTGAGCAAGAATTGAAGATCATAAAGATTGTGTAACTACCGATTTAAACTACTCTTAACAAGGTTTGAGGATAAACATGTGCTCGATAATTGCTCCTGCATTATCCTACTTACGGGCATCCATGCCTCGCTGCATTAGTGCATCCATGCACGTCGATGTATGTACTTAGTTTTTGTCTGGAACAAAAAAATGTGCTATTGGCAATTTATCCTCGATAACTGCTCCTGCGTTATCCTACTTACGTGCATCCACGCACTAATCATTGAATATTGATCATTTATTTACTTGTGATTGCTGTTGATTAACCACTACACCCAAACCATGTTGATTTTTAATATCACAAAGATGTACGTAAATTCCGCCATGTTTAACTAATTGATGATGGTCACCTTGGTCAACCAACTTACCTTTATCAATCACCATAATACGATTAGCGTCTTTCACCGCGGATAATCGATAGGCAATAATAAATACGGTTCTACCTTGGCTTATGCGGCGCATATTTGCTTGAATAATACTTTCTGATTCATAATCCAGCACACTGGTGGCTTCATCAAAAATGAGTATTTTGGGATCAGTAATTAAAGCTATGGCAATCGCGATACGTTGACGCTGACCACCAGACAATGAAGCGCCTTGCTCGCCAACCACGGTGTCATAACCTTCTGGTAACGCTAAAATAAACTCATGCGCACCGGCAAGTTGCGCGGCCTGAATCACGTTTTCCATCTCAATACTCGGGTCAACTAAGGCAATATTTCCTCTTACACTGCGGTTAAATAGAAAGTTTTCTTGTAAAACGACCCCAACCTGACGACGCAGCCATGCGGGTTCAACCATCGCCAAGTCAACGCCTTCAATGAGTACCCGACCAGATTCAGGTACATATAACCGTTGTATTAATTTAGTCAAGGTACTTTTACCTGATCCTGAGCGCCCTACAATGCCAATTACTTCGCCGGATTTACACCCAAAACTAATATTATTTAAAACAGGCGCTCTGTTAGCTGCGTAACGAAAAACTACATCATCAAATGAAACCTATCCTTTGATATCTGATAGTGTTGCTCTGTTGGGGTTGTAACCAGGCTCAGAAGGCGAATTAAGTAAATCACCCAAACGTTGTAATGATATATTCGCTTGTTGAAAGTCTTGCCAAAGATTAACCAGTCTCATAATTGGACCACTCACCCTTTGCGCGAGCATATTAAAAGCAATAAATTGACCGATACTTAACTTAGTTGACACAACTGCAATAGAGCCAAAATATAAAGTGAGCAATCCACCAATTTTATTGATATAAGCCGCTATTAGGCTGTAAATATTATTAAGATGACTGGTTTTAAAGGAAATATTAACGTAATCCGCTAGTTTATTTACCCAACTATTTCGCAATAGAGGCTCTACCGCCATTGCTTTAATGGTTTCTATTCCATTGACGATTCAACCAAAAAGGAATGGTTATCTACACTAGGTTAAAACTTCTCATTAAGTCGCTTGCGTAGTGTCGGAGTAATTAACAATGACAAGGTAAAATAAAAGGGATCTGTGTTGCGTTTGTTTTTGAAAAACCTAGTTTTAAAGCCTAAGCTTTTTGCAGCACGTATGAGATTAATATCAGCTAATGAGTTTTCAGTATGCTGAAATTCCCTTTTCAAAGGCTAGGCTCTGCAGGTATTTGGTGAAAACGAGCGATTAATGACAAACATTTTATCCCCGAATTGAAATGGCTCAACCTCTTTTTTCCTGAGTCATAGGTTCATCCTTGATTGAAAAATATACTAGAGTTAAATATCAAAAGTTACAACAAATACTGATATTACATTTAGCTATACCAAAGAATGATTAGTTATTATTCGATCGGTTTTTTGTTAAATAAATCAGGAGACTTAAAAAGAGTTAATCTAATAATTTGACTTTCAGGTAACATTGATGAAAAGAAGAAATAGAAATACATGTAAATCTATTAGATACGTGAATTTAAGAATAACCCGAAATTTCAGGTTGATAATCATTCGTCGTATCAAAAATAAATGTACAATTGCTCTGCCAAATTAATCATACCAATTAATTGGTATTAATTGGCTAGTGTCCATCCCTAAACTAATGTCTACTTCTGAAATCCAACTGGTGCAATTAAAACACCACTAGATAAGATGAATTAGAATGAATAAACAGCCATGTCTAGTAGCGTTTATATTGCACAATTGGATCGCCCTCGCTGTAAACCTGATTCTGAACGCATATTAATAAATGTGACAACATGTCATAAAACATGGGCATTTAAGTTAAATAAAGTGTTGAACAGATTGGTTATCCTTCCCGCTTACCCATCGTACTGTATCATTTACTTACCAGATTTTTTTCACATTTATGCAGAAGTATTTGGAGAATCTCTGTTATTTGAGTAGAATCAATACAAAGTAACTTTTTAATTGGTTTTTTATGCACGCATTTTTTGAATTCTTTCCTCTGGTAATTTTTTTTATTATCTACAAATTTACTGATATATACTGGGCCACTGGTTCATTGATTATCATGGCAGCTTTACAAATAATTTATTTTTTAATTAAAAAGGATCCCGTCCCTACAAAAAACTGGGTGTTTTTTGGTTTGATTGCAGTCTTCGGTAGTTTAACTATTTTTCTACACGATGATACTTTCCTTAAATGGAAGGTAACAATAATTAACGAATTTTTTGCTGCAGCTTTATTAATCAGTCATTACGTTTTCAAAAAGAATTTAATCAAAGGTTTTCTTGCAGAAGCATTAACATTACCTGAAAAGATTTGGGCTAAACTAAATATGGCTTGGGCAATGTTTTTTGCCTTATGTGGCGCACTAAACTGGTATGTTGCTTTTAATTACGATCAAGACGTATGGGTTAATTTCAAAGTCTTTGGCTTGACAGGTTTAACCTTCGTCTTTGCCATAGGTTCTATCGCTTCTTTATACAAGTACATGCCTCAAGATGATAAACAAGATACAGATAAAAAAATGTCTCTGTCAGATGAATAGACTGGTGAATTAGTGAAACTTAAGTTGCTATACCCGTTACCTTTCAAAATGCGGGAATTTGAGGTGAATTAAAAAGCATAGTTACAAGACGCTGATTCGCCGGATAAGTTATTCTTATTTAAGATTCAGCAACGCAGTAAATATGTTTTTTAAACGAATCAAAACCTGCATTTTGAATGGTGATGGGTATATATAGCCGTTAATTACTAACACCCAATTAACAGCACCTAATAGACAGCACTGAATAAATAAAGAATTAAAATATACAGGAACTCAAATGTTATACATGGTTTATAGTGAAGATGTCGACAACAGTTTAGCACTGAGACTAACTGTAAGAGATCAACATATAGCACGTTTAAAAGAGTTGCAAAATGAAGGACGCCTGCTTGTGGCGGGTCCTTGCCCTGCTATCGACAGTGAAGATCCAGGAGACGCTGGTTTTACCGGGTCATTAATTATTGCCGAATTTGACAGCCTGGTTGATGCACAAGCTTGGGCAGATACAGATCCTTACATTGGAGCTGGCGTTTATGAAAAAGTGATTGTTAAACCATATAAAAAAGTATTGCCAGCCTAAACATATAGGGAAACACTCAATTTTGAAATTAATTAAAATGATAATATTATCGATTATTGTCATCGGCTTACAAACTTCAACTTTTGCTCATGCCAAGCAAGGTGGAACTATCGAAAGCTGCGAGAAGAAACAAAATAATAATATTGAGTATTCTCAATGTTTAGACAGTGTAAAAGAATCAATTGATAGGGAATTACAAACCTGGGTCAATAATCAAACTTTTCTACTGGAAGAGTTTACTATAAGAACAGGACGCAGTTCCGCTTTAATAATGTTTAAACGTTCACAAAAAAACTTTATCACTTTCAGAGAAAATAACTGTCGCTGGCAATATTTAGCGGAAGCACCTAGTGTTACAGCAGCATCCACTTATAAAAAGTGTTATATTTTCACCAGCAAAAATCGTATTAATGAACTGAACCTTATCAGTAAGTAAACCAGCTAACCGCAGCTAATTTAATCATAAAAATTTGGGGATTGAATCTAGCTTTGGCTATTCATACCATTCGCATTAAATAAATGATCAATATTCAATGATTAGTGCATGAATGCACGTAAGTAGGATAACGCAGGAGCAGTTATCGAGGATAAATTGCCAATAGCAAGGCGCCTGATTGAGCAATAGCTGGTTATTGTGATTGAAGGCAACGCAGCTAGTGGTGATTTAGACCATTTGAAGATGATCATTTATTTAGTGCGATTGGTATCAATCCCTCTAAATCAATATTTAAAATTCTTTTACAACGACTTCATCCTCTTCTTAGCTAGACAGTCGTTAACTAGACAGTTCTTTAGCTAGACACTTCTTCATTAGACACTTCTTCATTAGACACTTCTTCATTAGACATTTCTTCATTAGACATTTCTTCATTAGACATTTCTTCATTAGACATTTCTTCATTAGACATTTCTTCATTAGATAGTAATACAGCAAACCATCGTCCTTCTGCTGAACTTTCCAAGCCTATTTTAATGATCATGGTTAATGGTACAGACAATAACATACCAACAGTACCAAGCAGCCATCCCCAAAAAATCAACGATAAAAATACCACTAATGTTGAAAGCCCCAAGCCTTTACCTAAGTAACGAGGCTCTATGACATTCCCCATTACCGTATTTATAGTTACATAACCTAAACCAATAAATCCTGCTGCAGCTGGGCCTAATTGTAAGAATGCCAGCGATATAGCGGGTACTGCCGCAATAATAGAGCCGATATTAGGAATATAATTAAGTAAAAAGGCCAAAACTCCCCATAGTAAGAAAAAATCTAACCCAAACGCCCAAAGCATCAATGACACTATGATGCCTGTTGCAATACTCACTAACGTTTTAATCGCCAGATAATGGTTCACAGAATTAAGAAACTGATCAATTTGACGTAATCGCATTTGTGGATCATCTAGCGCAAGATGTAATTTTTTAGGTATAGAAGAAGCTTCAAACAACATGAAAATTACAGTAATGATGATTAGAAACAGATTAGCCATAACGCTACCTAACCCCTTCAACATATCCGTAGCAAGGCCCATAGCGGCGGCAGGGTCAAAATATTCAATTAATAATGCAGAGGAAATTTGAATATTAAATTCAGCTAATTCCTCTGTTATCCAGACAAATTGTCCTTCTAACTGTGCCCGATATTCTGGTAACAATCGCGACAGTTCATTAAGTGAATTACCGACTAAACCAGCTAGAGACAAAGCAATAGTAACAAAGAGTACAATAACAAAAACTACTGCAATACCTTTTGGAATTTTATATTTTCCTGCCTTGGCAATCAGTGGATTACAGATAATCGCAATAAAGGTTGATAACAAAAAAGGTACTAAAATATTAGTCGCTGTTTTAATGCTAGCCAAAATAATAAACAAAGCCGCAATGATCAATAATACTTTTAATACACCGCCATTTTTCGTTGATATTCCCATAACCTAATTATTATCCTTCCACCAATTAGTATTTATACCAAAATAACTGGTACGAATTATTATTCTTCAAAATTAGAACACAAAAAAGGCCACATAAGCAGCCTTTTTACAAAGATTATTAACGACTAGATAAATTATCAGCCATTACCGTCTTCAACACGACTTTTAAGCTTTTGACCTGGTCTAAAGGTCACAACTTTTCTTGCTGAAATTGGAATATCTTCACCCGTTTTAGGATTTCTTCCTGGGCGTTCCTTTTTCTGACGAAGATCAAAGTTACCAAACCCTGAAAGCTTCACCTGTTCACCACTTTCCAAAGTTTCGCGTATTTCTTCAAAAAATACTTCAACCATATCTTTGGCGTCTTTCTTGCTCAGCCCAACCTTTTCGTATAAATGTTCTGCTACTTCTGCTTTTGTAAGCGCCATGACTATACCCTCAGTGATGCATCTAATTCATTTGCCAGTGTTTCAACGACTCGATCAATGACATCTTTGATGTCTTTTTCTTCAAGCGTTTTCCGATTATCTTGTAGTACCATACCAATAGCTAAACTCTTAAATCCAGATTCAATACCTTGGCCTCGATATACATCGAACAAGTTTAGATCAATTAAAAGATTTCCGCCAACCTTTTCAACAAGTTGTAACACACTTTTTGCGTCTATTTCTTCCTTAACTACAACTGAAATATCTCGTCTGTTAGCCGGAAAACGAGAAATTTCAATAGCTTGAGGTAGCTTTTGTGTTAGCACCTCTGATAATAATAGTTCAAAAATTAATGTTCGCCCATTTAATCCTAATTTTCTTTCTAATTCAGGATGTAAAGCACCAACATAACCAACTAAAACACCGTTTCGAGTAATTTTAGCGGTTTGACCTGGGTGTAACGCATCAATTTCAGCTTTAGAAAACTCATACTCATGTCTATTGCAAGTCAGTGATAACAAGGCTTCCACGTCATATTTTATGTCATAAAAATCTGTGACTGCTTTTTCAATGTCCCAGTGTTCGTCATCTCGTTGACCACTGATCACCCCTGCAAACATATTTTCCTGACGAACACCGTTTTGTGCAGACTCATCTGGTACAAAACGTAAACCAGCTTCAAACAAACGCACACGGCTTTGTTGACGATTTTGATTATAAACCACAGATTGTAATAATCCAGTCCATAAACTTAAACGCATCACAGACATTTCAGAAGAAATAGGATGAGGTAAAAGCATTACATCTTGCTCAGGATGAATTAAAGACTGAACTTTAGGATCAACAAAACTATAAGTGATCGCTTCTTGATAATTACGATTAACTAAAGTTTGACGCAGTTTACTAAGTGATAATTTAGCTTCTTTTTGTTCACGCATCGCCAATTTAGCTTTAGGCGCAACATTTGGAATATTGTTATATCCAAATATACGAACTACTTCTTCAATTAAGTCAACTTCAACTTTTATATCGAAACGATAAGCTGGTACTCTAACTTGCCATACTTTTTCCTGACCTTCACCAGAATCACTCACAATAAATTCTAAACGGGTTAAAATTTCTGTCACAGTATCATCAACAATATGATGCCCTATTCGACCATCAAGCTTTTCACGGCGTAAGCTTACAGATTTCTGCGCAGGTATATCAGCATCAGACTTAGCTTCAACAATAGGACCAGCTTCACCGCCAACAATGTCTAATAATAAGCTTGTCGCCCTTTCCATTGCTTTGCGTTGTAGTTCTGGATCAACACCACGTTCATAACGGTGTGAAGCATCCGTATGTAAGCCATATTGACGAGCTTTACCTAAAATAGCTAAAGGTGCAAAAAATGCGCTTTCCAGAAAAATATCTTCAGTTTGACTATCTTGTGCCAAACTGACACCAGAGTCTAAACCACCAAAAATACCTGCCATAGCAAGGGCTTTATTATCATCTGCAATAACTAACGTTTCTGTCGACAATTTCACTTCATTTTCATCAAGTAAAACTAAAGTTTCATCTTGTTTTGCAAAACGTACCTTGATGCCACCGTCAATTTTTGCTAAATCAAAGGCATGCATTGGGTGACCAAGCTCTAATAATACATAGTTAGTAATGTCTACAACAGGATCAATAGAACGTGTACCGCATCGACGTAATTTCTCGACCATCCATAAAGGTGTTACTGCATTAACATTAATGCCTTTAATTACACGACCTAAATAACGTGGGCATGCTTGTGCTGCTTCAAGAGAAATTTCACGGGTATCATCAATAGTTGGCGTTACTGAGTTAATTTCAACTTCAAACACTGATAAGCTGTTTAATACGCCTACTTCACGGGCTAAACCTTTAATACCTAAACAATCACCACGGTTAGCTGTTAAATCTACATCAATGGTAACATCGTTTAAATCTAAGTATTGACGTACGCACATACCAATTGGCGCGTCTGCCGCTAATTCCATAATGCCATCAGAGCTGTCAGATAAACCGATTTCAGACTCAGAGCACAACATACCATGAGATGCTACACCACGTAATTTTGCTTTTTTTATTTTAAAATCGCCGGGCAATACTGCACCAACAGTAGCAACGGCAACTTTCAACCCTGAACGGCAGTTTTTAGCACCACAAACAATATCGACTAATTCACCGTCATTAAAATCACTGCCAAGATTTATCTTGGTCACTTGTAATTTATCCGCATCTGGATGAGGGCCACACTCCACTACTTCACCAATGAGTACACCGGTAAATTCACCTGCAACAGGGTCAACACTGTCTACTTCAAGGCCAGCCATGGTGATTTGATGGGATAATTCTTCAGAGGTTATTGACGGGTTTACCCACTCACGTAACCAAGATTCACTAAATTTCATTATTGGCTTTCCTACTTGAACTGTTTTAAGAAGCGAAGATCATTTTCAAAGAATGCACGTAAGTCATTCACACCGTAACGAAGCATTGTTAAACGTTCTACACCCATACCAAAAGCAAAACCTGTGTACACTTCAGGATCAATACCAACACTACGTAAAACATTAGGATGAACCATGCCACAACCTAATACTTCTAACCATTTACCATTTTTACCCATTACATCAACTTCAGCCGAAGGTTCGGTGAAAGGGAAATAAGAAGGACGAAAACGGATTTCAAGATCTTCTTCAAAAAAGTGATGTAAGAAGTCATGCAAAATACCCTTTAAATGGGTAAAACTAACATCTTTATCAACCATCAATCCTTCAACCTGATGAAACATAGGCGTATGAGTTTGATCGTAATCATTACGATAAACTTTACCCGGAGAGATAATACGTAATGGCGGTTTTTCAACTTCCATGGTACGAATTTGCACACCTGATGTTTGTGTTCTTAATACCAGTTTTGGATTAAAGTAAAAAGTATCATGATCTTGACGGGCAGGATGATGCTCAGGAATGTTCAAAGCATCAAAGTTATGATAATCATCTTCAATTTCCGGACCGGCCTTCACTTCAAAACCTAAGTCACCAAAAAAGCTTTCAATGCGTTCAATGGTACGGGTAACTGGGTGTAAACCACCTAATTCTGTTCCGCGACCAGGTAAAGTTACGTCGATAGACTCAGAGGCAAGTTTTTTGGCGATTTCTTCTTTACGCAATAATTCGCCACGTTCAGTTAACAACTTTTGAACTTGTTGCTTCGCCAAGTTAATTACCTGACCTGCTTTAGGCTTTTCTTCTTTAGGTAATTTGCTCAATCCTTTCATTTGTTCAGTGAACAGACCTTTTTTGCCCAAAAAATTGACACGTACTTGATCAAGTGCATTGGGATCTGATGCTTTTGCTATGGCTTGTTCTGCCTGCAATATTATGTCGTCTAAATTCATGTTCTCCTCGAATGCAGATGCAATATCTGGGTAGACTAAATTGATAAATAAAATAGCCTGTGATTTTACACAAAAAAAGACTATAAATGTAAGAAAAATCTTAGTTAATTACCATAGAAATGAAAAAGACGTGCTTTTTACCAAGACTCCGTATTCAGGCGAACTCCAAATAGACCCTACGTTCCGCACAATATTATTAAAACCAATTAATTAATAAGTTACTGATTTTTAATTATTAGTAAAATAATTTGTAATTTTTAAAATTTGCTACCGCTTACAAATTTGGCCGAATAATGTTTTTTTTATATACTTTGATCAAAATTGTGTTTTTCCTGAAAAGCAACCATCCATTATAAATTGTTGCATTCCTTGCTACGTCTAGGTTTAGTTAATTATTTAGAAATTTTAAAAATGTGCGGAAAGTAGGATAGACGTACTCATACCAATTACACTGATTGGTACCAACTATTATTCAACTTTTATTCAATAATTACTCAACAACAAACATAAAAAGATTCCCTGAGTCTAACGACCGAGGGAATTGTTGTAAAATCTAATAAAGTTATACTAAAAATGAAAGAGTTATTTGCATATATTTTGATCTAATCAATTAACTGATATTGCTCGCGTAAAATATCGATAATTTCAGCTTTAGGATTTTCTGATATCGTTATCTTCTCACCCGTAATTTTTTCAGCAATAGAAATATAAGTATTGGAAACATCCATTAATACGGCTTCTGGTAAAATATTATCACGAGCTAAAGCTTCACGCTCAGGCATGCGTTCTTTGTTTAATAAAATATCCGGATCAGGGAAATAATTTAACAATAACTGACGGAAACCTTCTTTTGAATTTTCAACCACTTTCCCATCACGATATTGCTCACCATCCCAAATACGAGAAGAATCAGGTGTACCAACTTCATCCATGTAAATTAATTTATCATTACCTTGTTTATCTTTTACATAACCAAATTCGAATTTAGTGTCTACAAAAATTTGATCCAATTCAGCTAAAGCTTTACTGATAACGTCAAAGCCTTCTTTTAACAATTTTTCGTACAGATCAATGTCACCACTCGATTTAAAATTAAAATCGGTAAAATTATCTTCGATATTTTTTCGGGTAATATTTACGTCGTCAACTTCAGGAACACCTTCAATACCTTTTAAAATACCTTTGGTAGAGGGGGTAATTAGTAACTTTGCTAATTTAGTATCTTTTTGTAAGCCTTCCTGTAGCTCTATACCACAAAAATCACGTTCACCTTTCGAATATGAACGCCACATAGAACCTGTAATGTACTGACGACAAATAGCTTCAATCATTACTGGTTTTGCTTTTTGAACAATCCAGACAAAAGGATGCGGTATATCAAGAATATGGCTATCGGCTAAATTGTTATCTTTAAATAATTTAAACCAGTGATTAGAAATAGCATTAAGTGCAGCCCCTTTACCCGGAACACCTTTCATCCCACCCTCACCTTGCCAAACGCAATCAAAGGCTGAAATTCGGTCACTGATCACCATAATAGCTAAAGGGCTATCAGCTGCTACATCGTAGTTTTTTTCCTGAATTAAACGACGACTATCTTCCCCGGTCAGCCAATAAACAGAACGTACTTTACCACTATGAACAGGCGCATCAGTGCGAATAGGCAGATCGTTATTTACCGCTAAAACTTTATCAGCAAGACTCATGATTATTTAACTCTCAATTAATTATTTAGGTTTAACTAAAAACACTGTCTGTATTTAATTATAATCTGCAATGCATTTAGTTAAAAATAATAAAAAAGAAAAGGACGCCGAAGCGTCCTTCCTAAAAAGCTTTTTTCAATTCTAAGCAGTTAAAGAAGCTTTCGCTTTTTCAACTAAGAATGCAAATGCTGCTTTGTCGTATACTGCAATGTCAGCTAGGATCTTACGATCGATTTCAATAGCAGCCTTTTTAAGACCATTAATGAAACGGCTGTAAGATAAACCATTTTGACGAGCTGCTGCGTTAATACGAGCAATCCAAAGTTGACGGAATTGACGCTTACGTTGACGACGGTCACGGTATGCGTATTGGCCAGCTTTAGTTATAGCTTGAAAAGCAACACGATAAACGCGACTACGAGCACCGTAGTAACCTTTAGCTTGCTTTAGAACCTTTTTATGACGTGCACGCGCTTGTACACCACGTTTTACTCTTGCCATTTTTTATTTCCCCTATTAACCGTGACGTAAAAGTTTTTTAACTGATTTAATATCAGATGCAGCGATCATGCATTTAGCACGCAAATGACGCTTAACTTTAGTACGGCGCTTAGTCAAAATATGACGAAGACCAGCTTGTTTGAACTTATAGCCAGAAGCTGTTTTTTTAAAGCGCTTTGCAGCACCTTTATTGGTTTTCATTTTAGGCATGATAATAACTCCGCATTGTTATGCCAAATTTAACAGTAATACAGGCGAAAATTAATCTACACAAATTCTTTAAAGCAATAGCTTTTGAAACTAATCACTTTAAAAAGAATAAACGCGTTAATTTTACTTGCAGGCCTATATTACCAACGTAAGATAATATTGGTGAGTCAAGCATATTGGATAAACCAAAAAGCTTAACTACTTGTCAAACCAAGTATTATCATTTTTTAGGGGCTAAGACCATCACCATTTGTCGACCTTCCGCTCTACGAGGGAAGAACTCGACTACAGTCAATTCTTCTAAATCTTTTTTAACACGAGTTAAAAGATCAAGACCGAGTTGCTGATGGGCCATTTCACGGCCACGGAAACGTAATGTAACCTTGACCTTGTCACCACCTTCTAAAAAGCGCTTCAGGTTGCGTAGTTTGACCTGATAGTCGCCTTCATCTGTACCAGGACGGAATTTGATTTCCTTAACCTGTATTTGTTTTTGCTTTTTCCGTTGCTCTTTTTGTTCTTTACTTTTTTCGTAAAGAAATTTGCCGTAATCCATTACACGACAAACAGGTGGTTTAGCTGTTGGACTTATTTCGACAAGATCTACTCCCGCCTCGTCCGCTAAATCCATTGCTTCCGTTAATGAAACAATTCCGGCTGCTTCGCCATCATAGCCAATTAACCGTACTTCTGTACCCGTAATTAACTCATTTAAACGATGTGCTGGCTCTTTCTGCCCGCCTCGTTGACCACCTTTAATAGCCATGTTCCTCCAAAAGAACCTTGTACTAAACTAATTATTATTGTTATAGCTTAGATTAAAAAAATAAATAATGCTCGTTTACTTATAAAACTTAGCTGTTTAGCTTCTTTGCTTCACTTCGTTATCAAGCTTGGCAATAAAGTCTTCAACCGACATCTTGCCTAAATCTTCACCACTTCGTGTTCGAATCGCAATTTCACCAGCTTCCATCTCTTTATCACCTACTACTAATAAATATGGAATACGCTTTAAAGTATGCTCGCGGATTTTAAAGCCTATCTTCTCATTTCTCAAGTCTAGTTTTGCTCTAAATCCATTTTCTTTTAATTTTTTTGCAATTTTCTGACAATATTCACCTTGTTTATCGGTAATATTCATAATTATTGCTTGAGTTGGCGATAACCAGGTTGGAAATTTGCCCGAGTACTCTTCGATCAAAATACCAATAAAACGTTCAAGAGAACCCAAAATGGCTCTATGGATCATTACCGGAGTATATCTTTCGTTATCTTCACCGACATAAGTTGCCCCTAAACGCTCAGGTAATGCAAAATCTAATTGTACTGTACCACATTGCCAGGCACGACCCAGACAGTCCATTAACGTGAATTCAATTTTAGGACCGTAGAAAGCCCCTTCACCCGGTAAATACTCAAAATTAATATTACTGTCATTAAGAACTTGCGCTAAACCTTTTTCAGCTTTGTCCCAAATTTCATCACTACCAATGCGATTTTCAGGTCGCGTTGATAATTTTACGATAATATCCTCAAAACCAAATGTTTTATATATATCGTAAACCATGTTTATACATTTACTGACTTCACCGTGCACTTGATCTTCAGTACAAAAAATATGAGCGTCATCTTGAGTAAATCCACGTACGCGCATTAAACCATGTAAAGAACCTGAAGGTTCGTTTCGATGACAACAACCAAATTCAGCAATACGCAAAGGTAAATCACGGTATGATTTCAACCCTTGATTAAATATTTGTACATGCCCTGGGCAGTTCATTGGTTTTATCGCATATTCACGTTTTTCTGACGTGGTAGTAAACATACCATCAGCATATTTATCCCAATGACCAGATTTTTCCCAAAGTGATCTATCCATCATCATTGGCGCTTTAACTTCGTCGTAATCATACTCATGAAGTTTTTCACGAATAAACTTTTCTAACTCAGTGTAAATAGTCCAACCGTCATTATGCCAAAACACCATTCCTGGCGCTTCTTCCTGCCAATGGAATAAATCCAGTGTTTTACCAATTTTACGGTGATCACGCTTTTCTGCTTCCGCAAGGCGTTGAATATAAGCTTTAAGTTGCTTTTTATCAGCCCAGGCGGTGCCATATACGCGTTGCAACATTTTATTGTCTGAATTACCACGCCAGTATGCACCGGCAAGTTTCATCAGTTTAAAATGATGGCAATGTCTCATGCTAGGTACATGAGGACCACGACACATATCAACGTACTCTTCATGATGATACAAAGCTGGTTTGTCATCACGGTCAATATTTTCATCTAAAATTTCTATTTTATACGTTTCACCACGTGCTTCAAAAGCATCACGGGCTTCTTGCCACGAAACTGGTTTTTTCACAACCTGATAATTAGTTTTTGCTAACTCAAGCATACGCTTTTCAAGCTTAACCAAATCATCTTCTGTAATTGAATGTTCTAAATCAACGTCATAATAAAAGCCATTATCAATAACAGGACCAATAGCCATTTTGGTATTCGGCCATAACTGCTTAATAGCATGACCTAATAAATGCGCACAAGAGTGACGAATAATTTCGATACCCTCAACATCTTTGCTGGTAATAAGTTGCAAGGTTGAGTCTTGCGTTATTAATTCACAAGCATCAACTAAATTGCCATCAATACGACCAGCAATAGTCGCTTTGGCTAAACCTGGACCAATATCATTTGCAACATCCATTACAGACACAGCATTGTCAAAAGACCGTAGAGAACCGTCGGGAAGAGTAATTACAGGCATGAAATTTCCTTTATACAGTGGTGACACACACCAAGTGTCACTTGTTTTTGTTATTTTTACTTTTAAATCAACAAGTTAAAATTGCAGATTAAATTAATATTTTTATTTGGTACACTTTTTGGTACACAAATTAAGCGGTATGAACACTTAAAATAAGTAGCGTATTCCCAATGAGGTCAGCAATATAGGGGAATTCCTGTTAATTTGCAATAACTGATCTAATAATATGGAGTAGCTTTTTTAAAAAGTGTTAATAAATAAAGACAAAAATAATTGAGGCATCAGTGCCAGAACTTAAAAACAAATTAATCGAACTTGAACAACATTTGTTAAAAGAAGAAATTCAATGTTCAAAAAAAGAGTTAAATCGATTACTTGCTGATGATTTCATGGAAATTCCAAGTACGGGCGTACCTTATTTAAAAGTTGATGCTTTAAACAGGATACCTTATGAGTTGAATCCAGTGTTTACGCAGCAAGACTATCAGTTGATAATGCTGTCTTCAAACGTAGCACAATTAGTTTACAAAGCTACAATTAAGCGACCAGATTCAACTATTACAAATTACTCTTTACGTAATTCAATCTGGAAAAATGATGGTGGAAAGTGGCAAATGATTTTTCATCAAGGAACACCTTGCGAACCGTTTGAGATATCCAGAGCTGACTGTATAAACAAATGACTTGCTTAACTACACCCATGTTAGACTGAAGAGTATCAATTTGATTTTATTGGTATTTTTTACACCAACAGTAATTAGGTTCAAGCTGATTTAATTATATTTTATATCAAAGACATCAACTGCCATTGTATCCTTGACTATTATTTTTTAATTAGCAAAAATTCAATCTAATTTTAAACGTTCATGGAGAATAAATATAATGAGTGGAAATGATTTAGGGAGTCACATCGAAGCGTCCTTTTTTGCGCACAGAAAATTAATTGGATTGCTTGGCATTATAGTACCCATAATATTACTGTGTGGCGATATCTTTATTTTCGGTGCAGATCAGATAAGAAGTTCACTGTCTGCCTATTACCATTCCCAGATGACTAGTGTGTTTAGTGCTATAATCTGTGTCATGGGCGTATTTCTTATTACGTACAAAGGATATGATAAAAAAGATTACATAGTATCTACACTTGCTGGCGTTGGAGCCATAGGTTTAGGGTTATTTCCTACCGCTATATCATTAACAGATCCACTTCCTATACATAAAGATTCAGTTGGTTTTATGGTTAATAATTTAGTCCATTTGTCATTTGTTTTTCTTTTTTTTGCTTCACTTGCTTATATGTCCTATTTCCAATTTACAAAAACCAACCATAAAAATCAGGTAACAAATGAGAAAACCAAACGCAATATTATCTATAAATTATGTGCTCTTGTAATGGTATCAGTTGGCATGATTTTGCTTTTGATCAAAACAAATGATTATTTATCTGCGTTTTTCCTCCAGTATAAACCAGTATTCTTTGGTGAAGTAATCGCCATTTGGGCGTTTGGGGTTTCCTGGGCCATTAAAGGACAAGCAATGTTGAAAGACCATCACCCCATAATAAAATCTGGTTAGACAAAACTAAATAATCTTTTGTACGTGAAGATTTGAGCACGCTCATTTAAAAAAAGTAAACTGTAGCAAATATACCCAAGCTACTTGGAAATGCAGGTTCAGAGCTAAGCTAGGACATCAGAGCAAGGCGCAACACGCATATAATGGTTGTTCCCTTGTAAAGTGTTGCAACGCAGCACTGGTGTTCTAGCTTAGCTCCCTTCGGGCAAGGCGATAAACGGCTATCTCCTGCGTTATTAAATCTCAAAAGGGAAAAACCATTTATAAAATTTAATGCCTTGAATATAGCCGTTTATCGACTTGCTGAATCCTGCATTTCCAAGTAGTTTGGGTATAAACTAAATGCCATATTATTTGCATTGATTGCTGCTACAGTTACCTCGCTGCCGGAAACATTCCTTTACAAAACAAACTTACCTTAAATTATTGAAATAACAGAAAATACTAAACTATTTAAAATATATCATTGAATGCGACAGATTTATTATTGTTTATCTAATATTTTCAGTATTAAATATAATTTAATTAATAATCAAAGGTTTAATATGAAAAATATATTAGTTTTACTATTCACTGTTGTTATGTCGTCCTCAGTTTTTGCAGAACAACCTGTACTAGTGGTTGGTGCATCTTTTGCGAACGCAAGCACACCTTTTAATGATGAACTTAACGCACCATTAGGTGGCGTTGCAGTAGGCATGGGCAGTTTTCTTTCATTAGGTAATGGTCTGGTCCGCAATCAATCATTGTCTGGTCATGTCATCAATGAAGCTCAAGCAGGTGCAACCACTTTTGACCGTATGGTTTGTAACCCAACCTGTAACCCGGAAGTTATTTGGCAAGGATATGATAAACAGCTGACTAAAGCTTTAGCCCGTGTTACCTTGCGTGATCCGCAAACAGGTGACATAACCAGTATTAATGCCAAATACGTGATAATCACAATGCCAAATGATTGTTTACATTCAGACGCTTTCGGTATTCCACAAAACGAAACAAGCCCTTGTACTACCACTGAAATTAACACCAGCACTGACAATTTAATCGCTTTGGGCCAACGTATTCTGGATTTGAGTTTAACACCAATTTTCAATATACCACCAACTTACGAACAAATGGATTTACCTTTATTCCAAAGTCTGTTCGGCTTGTCGTGGGCTGTTGATAAAGACGGTTATGATGAATTGGTTAATAACCGACTAACAAGAATTGAAGCTGAATTGCCAGATGCAGTCTTGTTAAAAGTATGGAAACAATTCGTACACCTTGGTGATGGTATACACCCAGACCAAAAAAGCGTAACACGCGCCGCTAAACATATTGCCCGCTTTATTAAAAATTAACAGATATCAGTTTTGATTTATCTGTGTGCCTATTTTTAACTGACCGTTAACTTATAGGCACAACGCATAGGCACATTTTTTTACTTATCACCTTCAACCATGGCCAACGCCATAGCCTCAGCTATTTTTATACCATCTATCCCCG
The DNA here is from genome assembly GCA_013216015.1 of Alteromonadaceae bacterium. Classification (GTDB taxonomy): domain Bacteria; phylum Pseudomonadota; class Gammaproteobacteria; order Enterobacterales; family Alteromonadaceae; genus JABSOI01. Next base: position 119,441 of record JABSOI010000001.1, read on the forward strand.
CAGACAATATTCCCCCCGCATAACCTGCACCCTCACCTGCCGGAAACAATCCTTTAGTATTAACACTTTGCAAGGTTTCTTTATCACGGCTAATTTGAATAGGTGAAGAAGTACGGGTTTCCACTGCGGTTAAGATGGCATCTTTCATCGAAAAACCTTTAATTTTCTTTTCAAAGGCTGGAATAGCTTCGCGGATCGCTTCAATGGCATAATCAGGTAACATTTCACTTAAATCACAATAAGTCACACCCGGTTTGTATGATGGGGTAACTTCACCGTGTTCACCTGTTTTACGACCAGCAAGAAAATCTCCCACTAACTGCACTGGTGCGTCATAACTGCTGCCGCCTAATTTGAATGCTTTTTCTTCTAAACGTCTTTGAAATTCAATACCCGCTAATACGCCACCCGGATAATCTTCAGGTGAAATACCAACAACAATCGCACTGTTTGCATTACGTTCGTGTCGAGAATATTGGCTCATACCGTTTGTAACCAAACGCCCTTCCTCAGAAGCTGCGGCTACTACAGTGCCCCCCGGACACATACAGAAACTATAAACAGAACGACCATTTTTACAATGATGAACCAATTTGTAATCTGCTGACCCTAAAATGGGATGTCCTGCATTTTTACCAAAGCGCGCAGCGTCAATCACTGCTTGTTCATGTTCAATACGGAAGCCAACAGAAAACGGTTTAGCTTTTATAGAAACACCTTTGTTATAAATCATTTCAAAGGTATCACGTGCACTGTGACCAATAGCGAGTGCAATACAATTAGTTTCTATTTTTTCACCGTTGGCAAGCGTTAGACCTGTCACTTGTCTGATGCCAGAACTTTCGCCATCACCTTCGCTATCACCTTCACTATCAGCAAAATGAATATCATCAACGCGTTGTTCAAAACGAACTTCTCCACCAAGTTCATGAATTGTTGCACGCATTTGTTCAACCATAGTGACTAATTTAAAAGTACCAATATGTGGTTTACTGACATATAAAATTTCTTCCGGTGCTCCTGCTTCAACAAATTCATTTAACACCTTTCGACCGTAATGTTTTGGATCTTTAACCTGGCTAAATAATTTACCATCAGAAAATGTACCAGCACCACCTTCACCAAATTGTACGTTTGATTCTGTATTTAATATTTTTTTACGCCAAAATCCGAAAGTATCTTTTGTACGTTGCCTAACTTCTTTACCGCGTTCCAGAATAATAGGTTTAAAACCCATTTGAGCTAATACAAGTCCAACAAATAAACCACACGGTCCCATGCCAATAACAACAGGGCGTTGCTTCACTGTTTCAGGTGCCTGGGCGACAAAATGATAACTGGTATCAGGACTTCTACTTACTTGAGGGTCTTTAGAAAATTTATTGATTAACATTTCATTTTCAATTGTTTCTATCTCAAGGGTATAAATCAGCGAGATATTGTTTTTGTTGCGAGCATCGTAACCACGTTTAAAAACAGTAAAGTTTTGCAACTGATCTTCATTAATTGTCAGTTTATCGAGAATAGCTTGTTTTAATTCTTCAGAATTGTGATTAAGATCTAATTTAATATTAGTTAAACGCAACATATAATGCTTATCCAAACAGGAAATGATAAAATTTGCCGCAGTTTACCCGATCAGCTGTCACAGATAAATCAAGATATAGAATTTGTTTGTCTGAACTGTATGACAGCGTTGAAAGTTAATTACCATTAATCCTAATACGATTAGAACATGAAGAGAAGCCTATGACTTTTGTAGTCACCGACAATTGTATAAAGTGTAAATACACTGATTGTGTTGCAGTTTGTCCAGCCGATGCCTTTTACGAAGGCCCAAATTTTTTAGCTATCAGTCCTGATGATTGTATTGATTGCGATTTATGTCCGGTTGAATGTCCGGCAGGCGCTATTTTTCAAGAAGATGAAGTGCCGGACGATCAACAAAATTTTATTGAGTTAAATGCCGAGCTGGCTAAAATATGGCCTAGAATCACACAAGTAAAAGCTCCTCCAGAAGATGCAACTCAATGGGATGGTGTAGAAAATAAATTAGCCTTATTAATTGTTGATGACTGCACTCAATAATACTCTTTTAATATTTTCTGCTAATATCTTAAGCTCAATGACTTCCTGCCCACCAACGTTCAGCCAAATAACTTCCCATCAATAAATAGGGCAATTGGTTAAAGCTTGACTATACTATGCTTGATACGAAGTAAACTTGGAATATGTTGATGTGGCAGTGTATTGAACAAGCGGTGGAAGCACAAACTGGCAAACAGTTTTCTATTGTTGATAAACAGCCTATTTCTGGCGGTGATATCAATTTAGCGTATAAAATTAGTGATGGTCGAAATGACTATTTTGTTAAGCTTAATGACAAAGAACACGTCAGCCATTTTGAAAGTGAAGCTTATGCGCTGGAACAAATCAAATCATTAAATTTAATCTCCTGTCCAGAAGTTATCACTACGGGCATAAGTTTAGATAAAAGTTTTTTAGTGCTGAAATACATCCCCTTCACCCCCCCAAATCTAACCGATTGGTATAAACTAGGCGCTAATCTGGCTTTGATGCACAAAAATTCGCAACATGGCCAATTTGGTTGGCAGCAAGACAATTACATAGGTGATACCTTGCAACCGAATAATTGGAGTAGTAATTGGCGTACATTTTTCTCTGAACAACGTATTGCCTGGCAACTACAATTATTAAATGAAAAATCTATTCAAATTGGTGATATCGATCATATAACCCAAATTTGCCACGATAGTTTGTTGAACCACTCAGTCACTCCCTGTTTAGTACATGGCGATTTATGGCAAGGTAACTTAGGTTTTAGCGAATCTACTGCAATTATTTTTGATCCTGCTTGTTATTATGCTGATCGGGAAGTTGATATTGCAATGACTGAATTGTTTGGCTGCTTGCCTCAAGAATTTTATCAGGCTTATCAGGAAACATATCCATTACAACCAGGCTTTGAACAAAGAAAAATCATTTACAACTTTTATCATGTTTTAAATCATGCCAATCTATTTGGTGGGATTTATATAGACCAAGCAAGGGCTATGTTATCTAGGATAATTTCGCTACAAATTCATTAATAATAAAAGATAAGTGAAATTAGTTAAAAAAAATATTAGATGTTAAAATAAGCAGACTACATCCATGACCAAGACAAAGCATTGGTTTAACTTTAACGAGAACGTAACATGCATAAAGATATCACTGAAAAACGCATTAAATGCCCACACTGTGGAAATCACCTTCATGTAACTATAGATAGTTCAGCCGGTGATCAAAATTATTATGATGAATGTCCGTCTTGTTGCAATGATATCCACTTTAACTTACATATAGATGAATATCACCAAAAAATTCATTTAGCGATAGATAGTGATGACGAGCAAGTTTTTTAAAAAATATTGATTAAATTATTTATCCATTAATTGAGTCCGCCGTCATTTCGATATTACAGTATTGAATAGCTATTGTTCAATCAGGCGCCTTGTTGTTGGCAAAACCCGTCTTTAAATAGTATTCAATGAATTAAAACACCCCATATCCCCTGACAAATTTTTTATTATAAAATCCTAGCTTGTGATTGCACTATACTCGTAAATGTATATCATATTTTGCCTGCCTGCTTTTTTACTTAAACAAAACATAGTTATACCATTCGCATTAAATATATGATCAATATTCAATGAGGATAAATTGCTAATAGCACAGGTTTTTTGCTCTAGGCAAAACCTAAGTACCGACATCAACGTGCATGGATGCACTAATGCAGCGAAGGCATGCATGCCTAAGAGCTGCCATGTCGGCACAGGTTTTTAGTTCCAGACAAAACCTAAGTACCGACATCGACGTGCATGGATGCACTAATGCAGCGAAGGCATGGATGCCTAAGAGCTGCCATGTCGGCAACGCAGCTAGTGGTGATTTAGACCATTGAAAATGATCACTTATTTAGTGCGATTGGTATTACCCCGAAAAAGAGACTTAATGAATATTAGTAAATTCCTTATTAACACCAAAAGCTTGATGAAACTTGCTTATCCTATTTTAATAGCGCAATTAATTCAAAATTTAATGGGTTTTTCAGACACAGTAATGGCTGGTCGTGTCAGTGCAACAGATATGGCCGCAGTTGCCGTAGCCAATAGTATTTGGTTACCAATAATTTTGACCATATATGGCTTAGTAATGGCTTTAGCTGCAATTGTTTCACAGCTTGCCGGCGCAAAGAAATATATTGATATAGCCGATGAAACATATCAAACCGGTTGGATAGCCCTAACATTAGGCCTATCTCTAATTGTCCTCTATTATCTGCTTGCTCCAATAATTGCTCCAACTATAGAGCTGGAAGGCAATTTAAAACCCTTGCTGTTCGATTATCTTGGTTATATCGTATGGGGAGCTCCTGGTTTTTGTCTATATTTAGTCTTGAGAAATTACTCGGAAGGTTTATCTCACACTAAACCCACCATGATCATCAGCATTATTGGCTTATTAATAAACATTCCGGCCAATTATATTTTTATTTACGGTGAATTTGGTTTACCCGCATTAGGCGGTGCTGGCTGTGGTATTGCAACTGCTCTGGTTTATTGGGTGATGTTTATCAGCATGGCTATTTATTGCTTATGTTCAAAAGTATTAACAAAAGCAAATTTATTTGAATCATTCTATTGGCCAAACTGGTCAAAAATAAAAAAAATCCTTAATTTAGGCATACCCATTGCGCTGTCTTTACTGTTTGAAGTTAGCCTATTTTCTGTAGTAGCCATTTTACTTCTTCCGTTCGGAGCCGATGTAGTGGCCAGTCATCAAATAACGTTAAACTTCTCGGGATTGATTTTTATGGTGCCTTTAAGTCTGGCTATTGCGGTTACCATTAAAGTAGGTTTCGCTGTCGGCAATAAAGACTTTACTCTGGCCAAAGAATATTGTTCTTATTCCGTGATACTAGGTTTAATACTGGCAATGATGACGGCGATTTTCACCATACTTTTCCGCCAGGAAATTGCCGGCATTTACACCAATGAATCTTCAGTAATTGACCTTGCAGCAAGCCTATTATTCCTGGCTGTTTTATATCAATTTTCAGATACAGTGCAAGTTATTTCAGCCGGAGCCCTCAGAGGATATAAAGATACTAAATCAATTTTATATATTACTTTTGTTTCTTATTGGTTAGTCGGTTTATCTGTTGGACTAATTCTTGGTCTTACCGATTGGATTGTACCAAGAACTGGCCCATATGGCTTCTGGATAGGTTTTATCATCGGGTTAACTACCGCTGCGGTATTACTTGCATGGCGCTTAAAAATAGTACAAAAAAGAGTTGAATTGCAATTTAAGTCTATATAAAAATAGTACTACGTTGATAAAAAATATAAACAATTTACTTGAAAATAGCTAAAAACAACTTTAAAACAATGAGCACCAGTGCGAAATACAAACAAACTGCCGCATTAGTGCTCAAACAGTAAAAAATATCAATCTATTAACCAAAACAGCTTGCAACCGAGAAAACAGATCGCTAACATAGCGCCTCGTTGATTCAAGTTTGTTAACAAATTTTTATCGGCTTTTACGCAAATTAATTTGCCCGCTTAGCTCAGTTGGTTAGAGTACTTGCATGACATGCAAGGTGTCGCTGGTTCGAGTCCAGCAGCGGGCACCATTTTCATTGCCCCTTTAAACATTCCAAATCATCTGATTTAAGCCCATTCATAATAGTTTGAACCGAAAAACATTCTCCCTACCAATTAAAGAAAGAATCTAAGATTATAACCTTTAATTGTTGCGCAAAATTTTAATCGGCGTATGATACGCGCGCTAAATTATTATTGGAGAAATTAATGCAAGTTCAAGTTGTCGATTATACGGCTAAAGACGCCCCAGAGCGTTTTGTACAAAGTTTACGGGAAACAGGTTTTGGTGTTTTAATCAATCATCCGGTCAAACAAGAATTAGTCGAATCTATTTACAAAAATTGGCACACATTTTTTTCCGACGAAGAAAAATATGACTTAGCCTTTGATCCAGAAAAACAAGACGGTTATTTTGCAAAGGAAATTTCAGAAACAGCCAAAGGTCATACCCAAAAAGATATTAAAGAATATTATCATGTCTATCCATGGGGACGAATTCCTGCGCACTTAGAAGAAGAGATCCGAAACTATTACCAATTAACTTCAACACTGGCGGCGGAACTACTCGACTGGGTTGAAGCCCATAGCCCAGCGGATATCTCAGCGCATTATTCAGAAGCTTTATCTCATATGATAAAAGACACACCAAATACATTATTGCGAATATTACACTATCCGCCACTAACGGGTGACGAAGAGCCAGATGCCATCCGAGCTGCTGCTCATGAAGATATCAATTTATTAACTATTCTGCCGGCAGCAAACGAACCAGGCTTGCAGGTACAACAACAAGACGGTAATTGGCTGGATGTCCCGTCAGATTTTGGAAACCTGATCATTAATATTGGCGATATGTTACAAGAGGCATCGAAGGGCTACTTCCCGTCAACCAGCCACAGAGTTATTAATCCAACCTGCAAAAGCAGTGAAAAATCACGTATTTCAATACCATTATTTTTACATCCGCGCAATGAAGTAAAATTATCTGAAAACCATACGCAGGAAAGTTATTTATTAGAACGCTTGCGTGAATTAGGCGTTAAATAAATACAATACATGAAATTAGTCCAAACGCATTAAAACAGTAGTTTTTTTTGTACTTCAACATCATTGTGGTTTGGTCAACATGTCTTAAATAAGCCTTTTCATATTGCAAAAGGCTTGTTGTTTTTACAAATAATAGACCCAATAATATTACCAATACATATTTATTCCAATCCCCCATGATACTTAACATTCGTGATAAAAAAACATTCTCGCCAACATAATTTCACATAGTTTCGTACGAAACATTTAGTACAAAGTAATTGAAAAAAAATTAAACTAATGTTATTACTATTATCATTAATAATAAAAAACAAATGATTAGGGATTTAGTATGATACAAAGTGAAACGATTGAAAAAGGAATAAACAACATAAAAGCAACTCCAACCCGCTTCAATAAAACTAAATGGTTCTCAAAATTATCAGCAAAACTTCGAACTGATCATTTTGGTAAGTTTCAAATTTTTATGACGCTAGCTTTCATTTTTACAACGCTATTCGCCATGAATTACTGGCTTACTAATGATAACCAGAAAGCATTACAAACAAAAAACTTTGTTGCTCAACCTGAAATAAACGATTTATATTTTTTAGACTTTAGAGTAATGAGCGACAAATTACGCCCCCGTCAAAAATATCGTTTAGCAAAAGTAATTGATATTACGGGTGATACTATATCATTAGTCTATGGTGATGTTTATTATTATAACCAGCATCGCATTGAGGAAGGTATACGTTTTGGCCAACTGATGTATAATGACTATTTTCAGGGGAAACGTCACGATTTTACTGTAGATAAAATAAAAGAACTTCATAAATCTGGCGCAATATATATGGCGAAACGCCCTGTCAACGACGAATTATTTGACAATTTTGTTACCCCCTCACCCTCTTACTACCAGACAGGCGATTCCACTTCAACTGTTTTCATTGCAGGTAAACATGACAATGATAGGGGCATGGCTGTTCTGAAATCACCTTATTCAACAGAACTTGAAACTAAATATGAAACAGCATTTAAACTCTTTGAGCGCTCCGCTCAACGCGGTTACCCACAAGGCCAAGTTAATTTGGCTGAAATATATTTAAACGACCAATTTGCACAAATAGATTTAAATCAAGCCTTATATTGGTTAAAACGTGCGTCTTTACAAAGTCATAAGCCTGCAATTGTCAAATATGCAATAGTCTGCAAACAAGTGGCTAACTGCGACATTTATAATTTTTATCAGCAATTATTATCTTCAGGTGTGAATATAAAAGTAAGAAATTTAGACTTTAAACTTACCAATATGAGTTTATCAAAATAAAGTGAAACACAGCTTATACCAATTGGTGAAGCACTGACAGATCGTTAAGCTAAATTTCATTCATTCAACATTTAATTAATAATTTATCTTTGGATATTATGCTAAGTGAAAAACACTTGGTATAATCTACGTTTTTCCGCATTAAGAACTTATTGAATGAATTACCTCCCTCTTGAAGAACTTAAAAATGCTTGGATATTCAAGCATAAGAGTTTATCTATTACTTCTCAAGATCTTAGTAAAATAAAACCGATGGCAAAGCCTAGAGCAAATGCCTTATGGGATACCTTTATCAGTAAACAAGGTGATCATCCTGACTTTTTCAAAAAAGGTGATTGGGCTTTTAATCAGGATACCTGGTTGGAGCACGGAAAATGGGAAACCATATGGGACAGTGAAGAAACTGCCCTGCCCGATTTAATACTTGAACAATTAAACTGGGACAACAATACCGTCGTTTATTTTTGCAGTAGCAGGAATAATGTCATTGAAACCACCTGGATGGTATTTAAACGCTGCTGGAAAAACTTTCTCTTTATGGATGATGGCCCATTGCTCATTGGTAAGAAACGCAATGAAGTAGTTCAGTTTAATGCAAATGGTCTCTTCAAAACAGGCTCAAAAAGTACATCCTAAAACATGAATAAAACCATGCTACATCCCAACAATCGTCATCGTCACGGTTATGACATAAAAGCACTTTGCCTTGTACACCCTGCGCTCAAGCCCTTTGTTGTCAACACCTCAGTTGTAAATACCTTTGTTGACACTTCCTCTGTTGTCAAAAATAAATCAATAGCGAAAAAAGGTAATAAACCAAAGTCTATTCACAAGCTAACCATAGACTTTTCTAACGCTAAAGCGGTAACAGAACTAAATACAGCCTTGCTTAAACAAAATTATCAGATTAAACATTGGAAAATTCCCCAGGGATATTTGTGCCCGGCAATCCCTGGCCGAGTTGATTACATTCATTACCTCGCTGATTTATTGAAAGAAACCTTGAATTCTGAGACATCTGACAGCCTAAAGAACAATAAAAAACTAAAAGTAAAACTAAAAATAAAAGTATTAGATGTTGGCACAGGTGCTGGCTGTATTTACCCTATTTTGGGTCATATTGAATATAACTGGGATTTTGTTGCCAGTGATATTGATCCAATATCTATTAAGACTGCAAATAATATTATCCAATCGAATAAGGGCTTTTCTAAAGCAATTGAGTGTCGGTTACAACCAGATAACAAACAAATATTTCACGGCATTATAAAAGCAGATGATTTTTTTCATTTAACCTTATGCAACCCTCCCTTCCACAAATCATTAGCAGAAGCAAATGCAGGAACAATTCGAAAGTGGACAAATTTAGCAAAAAAAGATATAACAAACAAACAGCCATCAACTGGGAAACATTTAAATTTTGGTGGTCAAAAAGCAGAACTCTGGTGCCACGGTGGTGAAGTTAAATTTATCAGGGATATGATAAAAGAAAGCAAAGGTTACCAAAAACAAGTGCTGTGGTTTACTTGTTTAGTCTCTAAAAAAGACAATTTAAGCGCAATAAAACTCTCATTAAAAAAAGCTAAGGTAGTTCAATTAAGAGTAATTAAAATGGCTCAAGGGCAAAAAATCAGTCGTTTTATCGCATGGAGCTTTTTAACGGCTGAACAACAAAAACTCGCCATTGCAAACTAAAATACAACTATTATTGATACACTATTTACTAACTAACTATTTACTAACTAACTATTTACTAATAAATTAATAACTAATAAATAACACATTAATTACGAAAGGAAAAACATGAAAAAGATTTCATTACTATTAGGCTGTAGCATTTTATCACTTTCCCTCAGTGGTTGTTTTGGCGGTGATCCCGCAATTCAAAATATCAATGATTTAATTACTGGGCAAAAAATAGATAACAAAATTGAAAATTGGAAAACTAAATTAACACAACCTGAAGAATTAACCTTTACTAAAGGAAAAAATTACTTCTGGGATTTGCAGACAACCCATGGAAATATGAGTATAAAATTATTTACTGACGTAGCTCCAATGCATGTTACCAGTACAATTTATCTCACCAAACTGGGTTTCTATGATGATTTGGTTTTTCATCGTGTGATCCCGGGATTTATGGCACAAGGCGGGGATCCACTCGGCAATGGCACTGGTAATCCAGGTTATAAATACGCTGGCGAATTTGATGGTAAAACATCACACAATAAAGCAGGTATTTTAAGTATGGCCAATTCAGGGCCAAATACCGATGGCAGCCAGTTTTTCATCACCTTTAAAGCTACTCCTTTTTTAGATAACCGTCATACGGTTTTTGGCGAAGTTGTAACAGGGCTTGAAGATACCTTACCTAAAATAGAAGGTTTAGGTCAACGTAATGGTAAAACTAAAGTTTTGATAAAAATTATCAAAGCAACAATTAGAGTAGAAGATAATAGTTAAAAACCAGTAAATTAACCCAATAGGTAAAATACGAAAGGCCAGCAATTAGTTGGCCTGAATTTCATCTTATCAACAACAATATAGTATCTAAAAATAACAAGGCCTTAACAAATGGACGTAAATCAACAACAAATTGAAGAAGCCGCAGATAAAATTTTAACCGCTTTGGCGGGAACTCATAAATGGAAATGGGAAGAGAACAGAAAAGCCATATTGTCCGAATTTTCCCGCGACAAAATTGAACAAACGTTAAAATTGTTACAACAGCAATTTACTCATCAATGGGACAGGAAGTCGATAAAGAAAATGCCGAAGTCATTGAAGGCCCAACTGGGTGAATTAACAAAATTATCTAAAAATCAATATTTATTTACCTCGCCGACTTCTGAAAATAATCCCTCAATATTAGCAATTTGGTGGCCATGGGGACACGGAGCAACTGTTTCATTACGTTTAATGATCTTAAAAGAATCTTATAGGTCACCAGAGATAATTAAACCTAAAGACAGTTTTTTAACAATAGTTAAAAACTTATTTTCACCAGACAATAGGTAACATATTCAACAAATATGTTTTAAATGATGTTATTCCAGTAAACAAATGTTTCAAAATTATTCATATTTATCGCTGAATCTCCCCTTTTGGCAAAAAATAAATACGTAGACCAGTTCCCATTTCCAAAATACATAATTCCGCTGAATATAAATATTGATTAATAGAACAGATACAATAATTAAATGAAATAGTATTCCGCCTTTTAATACCCTAACCTACATATCATAAGTCATCTAATCTTTTCCGATCACCTGGTTCAGCTTGGGTATATTCACAACAAGCAATTGATTTAATGAACTAAATTGGAAATAAGGAAAGTGAACAATATACATTAAAAAGCAGTTGAGTGCTGGTGAACTATATCTTTCCCTTTGATTAAACAAAGCACTGAACAAAACAAAAAATATAACTCACCAAGTTTTATATTACTTACAACTGTCCAGAGAGTTTGTAATACCTTAACAACAGGAAAATCAAGCCAATAATTTTTTCATAAATGCTATTTTTGTGCTGAATAGACTTTTTATGTGCTAATCGCCTAATTACTCGCCAATTACGTAACAAAACACTACTCAAGGTTACAAATATTAGCAAAATGTTGCTTTTGGTCTATTCACAACATTATAAAACCCATTCAGATATCTCAACTAGTTAAAGCCCTCCCATAGGTATAGCTTAGAGGCTGCTTTAAAAGCAACTCAAGCTTTTAGCCGTAAGAACAAATTACACATAAGAAAGTTCTGATAGAAACATAAAAGAGAAATATACATGAAAAATACTTATACAAAAATCTTCAAACGATCGATTGCAGCTATAGCTGTATCAACTGTTTTAGGCATGGGTGTCGCCAATGCAGACAATCTGGTAGGTAAAGTTACCATTAGTGGTGGTGATTCTGCTGGTTATACTGTAAAAGCTGTAAACATTGCAACAGGTACAAAACGTACTGTAGAACTTAATGCTGATGGTAGCTATCGATTAGCTAAAATGCCATCGGGTCAATATAAAATTACCGTAATGAAAGGTGGTGCTGTTGTAGCAGAAGATACCATTCGAGCTTCTTTAGGAACTAACGCTGTAACGAACTTCGAAGTTGTTGAAACATCTAATACTGAAATAATCCAAATTGTAGGTTCTTCAATTGCCACTATTGATATTTCATCATCAGATTCAGGTTTAATCGTTGGTGAAGTTGAAATTGACCGTATGCCAATTGCTCGTAACCTTACCGCTGTTGCAATGCTTGCACCGGGTGTTGTTAAAGGGGATGATGCTTTTGGTAACAGTGCTTCTTTTGGTGGAGCATCTGTAGCTGAAAATATATGTTACATCAATGGCATGGAGGTAACCAATACTCGCAATGGTTTAGGTTGTGGTCAATTACCATTTGAATTCTATAAAGAATTTCAAATAAAAACTGGTGGTTATTCTGCTCGTTACGGGCGCGCTACAGGTGGTGCAGTAAACGCAACCGCTAAAAGCGGTACCAATGAGTGGGAATTTGCAGCAACAGCGACTATTACTCCAGATTCATTAAGAAGTGATAATGAGCAAAAATCGATTGGTGACGGTGGCACTGGTGGTGTTTTCCGTGATATGAGCGTTAACGAACAAAACAATAAAGAATTTACATTTTCAGTCAGCGGTCCAATCATTGAAGATAAATTGTTTTTCTATGCATTGGTTAACCCGAGAGATTCATCTCAACAATTTGGTTTTAATACCTCTTTCTTCCAAGAGTATTTTGCTCATAATCAAATACGCACCTGGGAATCTTCAGGAGGTGATAACTTATTCTGGGGTGCGACATTAGATTGGGATATCAGTGAAGATCACCGTTTAAGTTATTTTGGATATTCAAACCGTAGTGATACCAATGTAACCATTTATAACTGGAATATTGATGATGGTCCGGTCAATGGCAAAGGTGATGAACTAGGTAATAACCTTCGCAAACGTGGCGGTACAACTCATAGCATCAGTTATACAGGTTATATTACAGATAACTTAATTGTTACTGCTATGGCTGGTTCCATTGAAGCTCAATATGAAACTTCACCACTGAATTTAACGTGTGCCACAATCAACGATGGCCGTGATAACCAAACTGTACCAGCTGTATCTTGTGGCCCAGGTGGTTCTTTTGGGGCTAATGAAGATACCAACAATCAATTTGCATTTGATATTGAATATCTAATAGGCGACCATACTATTACCGCTGGTTATGAGTTTCAAAAACGAGAAACAACGCGAATTTCAAGACCCGTTGCAGGTCATAGTTACACTTACGTGACAGTAGGCGCAGGCGCCCCGGTTATTGGTGATAATGGTGTATTATACACAAATGAAACAGATGCTCCTGTTGATTATGTGCAAGATCGTATTTTTGACGGTGGAGGTGGATTTTCAAGTGACATTAAAGCCTACTTTATTGAAGATAAATGGGCAGTTACTGATGATTTAACATTAAGCCTTGGTTTACGTATTGACGAATTTGAGAACGTAGGTGTTACTGATAATATACTAACATCATTTAAAACAGATGTTGCCCCTCGTCTTGGTTTTAGCTGGGATCCAACAGGTAATGGTGAAAGTAAATTTTACGGTACCATTGGTCAGTATTACCTGCCAATTGCCAACAACACAATATTCCGTGCTGCATCAGGCGTAAGAGATACTACAACTCATTATACATTTGACAGTATCAACCCTGGGGATGGTACACCAGTAGGTGCCGTACCAGTTAATGGCACTGTTGCCAATTCACAAACCGTAGGTAATGTTGGCGCTATTCCGACAAAAGATACCTTCCAGGCACAAGAGGCAGATCCCTTCTCTAAAGTCGAATACATCCTTGGTTATGAAAGTATGTTAAACGATGAATATACTTTCCTCCTTAAAGGTACTTATCGTTATGTTGATTCTGCACTTGACGATTATTGTGGTTCATATGCAGATCCCTATTGTGTAATGCTTAACCCAGGAGAGGATTCATCCTGGTATAAAGATGGTTCGTACTATGAAGGAAATGGAGTTTACGCTGATACAGATCAAGTGACTGATGGTGTTGCAGATCCTGGTTCATTAACACTTCATCCTAACAGTAGTACTATCCAGTTACCAAAAGGCATTAACAAATACTATGCATTAGAGTCAACGCTTCGTTATAAATTAGACGACTTAAACTGGTCATTTAGTTATAGCTGGTCACATAGTTACGGTAACTTCGAAGGTGCGGTTAAGTCTGATAATGGACAAGCAGATGCTGGTTTAACAACCGATTTTGATTTCCCTGCATTAATGGATGGCTCTTACGGTAACTTACCAAACGATCGCCGCCATGTAATGAAGTTCTTCGGTAGCTACAATGTCACTGATAACTTAGTCGTCGGTTGGAATTCTACACTTGCCAGCGGTCGTCCAAGAGGTATAACCGGTGGTAGTTATGAAGATAACAACCCAGATTTAAGAGGTGGATACGGAGATACTTATTACGTGTATCATCCTGAAGATGAGACATATTCGTATCATCCCCGAGGTTCAAACGGTACAACATCCTGGACTTTCAACGTGGATGTATCTGCAAGCTATAACTTTGAAATCAATGGTGTAGAGATGAGTGCTTCTCTTGATGTGTTTAACTTGTTAGATAATAACCAAGTAATAAGACAAATAGATCACTATGAAACTTTCTGGGTTGCTGGTACCCGTAACCAGTACTACGGCGCTGGTGACAGATGGCAAATTCCTCGTTCAGTCACTTTAGGCTTTGAAGCACATTTCTAAGCTTTATAAATATAAAGTAACACGTAAAAAGCCTTGCTATGCAAGGCTTTTTTATTAATAACTTTCTAAATTTAGCGATCTTATATTTAACCAATAAAACTGATTATTAATACACACCCACAAAAAAGTTCAAAGGTATGGTATGAAATGCACAGCATCATGTTTTTAAAGTTTCTTGTTACAAAAACAACAAAAATTCCCCGTGTCTAGCACCTGTACATTAACATATAATAATCAACAGGACTTAACAAATTCAACACCCACAGGGTCAAATGTGTTTGTTGTCCTAGGCAATATATGCAAACAAAAAAGAATTACTTCAATAGCGAATAGTTAAGGTTTTATCAACATTAAAAGATTTGTTATTTGAATGTAAACATACATTTTTTATACACTTTGGGTGACATGAAATGCCAAAAGACTTTAATTATTTAATGACTGAATGTCATAACTTTAATGAGATAAATCATGAAGATCACTTAAATGATCTTCATCAACAAATTAAATATGATTTTTCAAAAGATTCAAATTTACAAATGACAGAAAACAGTAATATGAATAACTTCATTGCTGTAAAATCCATTGGTAAAATTGAACTTATACCCTACGCAGAAATTTATTGGTTGCAAGCATCCTCAAATTATATTGAAATTCACCTGGAATGCAGAACTATTTTACACAGAGATTCTTTAGGTCGCTTAGAAAATAAATTATCTTTTAATCATTTATTACGGGTTCACCGCTCTTCTGTAATTAACTTAAATAAGATCAAGCATATAAACAGTGAATTAGGCAGGTACAATTTAATTTCATTAACAAATGGAGATGAAGTTAAATTAAGTAAATCCTATAGAAGTGCACTATTTCATCATTTGGGTATAGACACATATACCCGTAATCATTCAAAATGCAGGTTTTGAAGCGTTTTAAAAGATTATCTACTACGTTGCTTTCAATCCCAATAGCCCGCTATTGCTCAATCAAGCGCCTTTTAGATAAACTTTCAAATTCACCTCAAATTCCCGCATCTTGAATGACCACGGGTATAGTTAGCGTCCCCCGCTACAACTCTGCTTCTGGATAAACAGCAATTAAACATAGCGGGGTTCTGTCACATCGGGTTATAAATTTTTCACATTGAATTTGAAAGACAATTGTTTTATTTCAAAAAGTTAAAACAAAGTTCAGTAGTAATAATACCAATTGTATTAAGTTAGTGGTCAGGGTTCGATGAGGATAAATTTTCAAGAGCACAGGTTTTTTGCTCCAGACAAAACCTAAGTACCGACATCGACGTGCATGGATGCACTAATGCAGCGAAGGCATGGATGCCTAGGAGCTGCCATGTCGGCAACGCAGCTATTGGAAATTTAGACCATCGAGGGTGACCACTTACTTAGTACAATTGGTATAAGTAGAAAAGAACAACGTTAATCTAAAAATATGAATAAAGGGGGATCACATATAATTCCCCCTTATTAATTACAAAACAAAAACACACTGAATAAAAACAGGAAAAGAAATAGGCTCCCATCAATATATTATATTACTTCCCCTTGTCCTAGAGTTTGTAATATTTATACAGCTTTAAAATCATGCCAGAAATATTCTCACAAATTATTACTTTGTGTTGAATCTACATTTTCATGAGTTAATCACCTAATTCCAATCTCAAATGTAACGAAACAATTCTCAATGTTACAAATAATTACAGAATGTAAGTTCTGTTAATTTCAGAACACAATTCAACTTGTTCAAATATATTAACTATTTAAATAACTTACATAAGGATAGTTTATATAGTTGCTGACAAAGCATCTCAAACTTTTAAGTCGTATGAATAAATAACTCAATTTTAACATGCATATAATTATAAGTGAGACATTGACATGATAAAGAACTATTCAAAAACCTTTAAGCGCTCAGTAACTGCTGTTGCCGTTTCAGCTATCTTAGGCATAAGCTCTGTAGCTCTAGCAGCAAATAATTCATCCAGCATTATCGGCTCAGTTTCCGTTGACAGTCAAAATATTTCCGGTTACACCGTTGTTGCACATAATATTGCAACAGGTCGAAACCGAACATTAACAACTAACAAAGATGGTGAATTCCGTTTTGTATCTTTACCTGTAGGCACATACAAAATAACAATCCGTAATGGTTCAACTGTTGTTGCTCAAGAAACTCGAAAAGTTAGTTTAGGTGTAAATTCAACCGCAATTTTCGATTTAGTAAGTGAATCTGATACTTAAGTTATTGAAATTTCTGGTGCTCGTGTGGGTACCATTGATGTATCTACAACAGATTCAGGCTTGATCATTAGTGAAGCTGAGATAGATATAATGCCAATTGCCCGTAACATTACAGCAATTACAATGTTAGCCCCCGGTGTATTTAAAGGTAGTGCCGGTTTTGGTAACTCTGCCTCAGATGGTTTCGCTTCATTTGGTGGTTCATCTATTTCAGAAAATTCATGTTTTATTAATGGATTAGAAGTAACAAACACTCGTCAGGGTTTAGGTTGCGGCTCTGTACCTTTTGAATTCTATAAAGATTTTCAAGTAAAAACTGGTGGCTACTCAGCGATGTTCGGTCGTACGACTGGTGGTGTTTTAAATGCGGTAACCAAAAGTGGTAGTAATGAATATGAATTTGCCTTTACAGCAAACTACTCACCATCTGGTGAAGAAGGCCGTGTATCAAGGGCAGATGGCGGACTAGGTGCAATTTTTATTGATACCCGCCATGATGAGTTCACTCAATTTGATTATACTCTGTCAGCATCAGGTCCTATCATTGAAGATACGCTATTTTTCTACACATTGGTTAATCCTAGAGACAAATCCAGTGAATTTTCACAACAAAGTGGTAGTACACGTTTATCAGGTACAGATGAATGGCGTACTTTGGACTCATCCGGGTCAGACAATTTATTTTGGGGTGCTAAAATTGATTGGGATATCAACGAACAACACAGCTTAAGTTTTTTCGCTTATTCAGATAGAAGTGATACGCTCGATACACGTTATACCTATGATGCCCAAACAGAAACAATTGGATCAGACGTTACAGGTACATTCATGCGTAAACGCGGTGGTGAAGCAAAAAGTGTTTCTTACACTGGTTATATAACAGATAACTTTACACTTACCGGTATGTGGGGACAAATTGAAACAGAATATACAACTTTGCCTAGTAATTTAGATTGTCCGACAGTATCAGATAACAGAGTTGGTGTTACTAAAATTGTTTCTTGTGGCCCTGGTGGTAACTTTGGTCTTAACACTGATGATAATACTCAGTTTAGACTCGATGCAGAATATAGCATTGGTGATCATTTAATTACTTTTGGTTACGATTCTCAAGATCGCCAATCATTTCAAACAAGTGAACGCATAGCAGGCTTCAGCTATACTTATGATACTTTAGAACCTAACGCTGGTATTCAAAGTCTGGGTTCTGGTAATTTGTATACCAATAATACCGGAGCAACAATTGATTATGTTTCAGCTCGTCAATTTGTCGGTGGTGGTGGTTTCGACAGTGACTTAAGTGCATGGTACATTGAAGATAACTGGCAAATTACTGATGATTTAATGTTAAACATTGGTGTTCGTCAGGATCATTTCGTTAATACAGGTACTACAGGCGTTGTGTTTGTTGACCTTAAAACCGATGTTGCACCACGTTTAGCCTTTAGTTGGGATGTAAATGGTGATAGCGAATCTAAACTATACGGTAACTGGGGTCGTTATTTCCTACCTGTTCCCAACAATACAAACTATCGTGTTGCTGCAGGTATAAGTGATCAAACAACATACTATACTTTCACAGATCATGACTCAACAGGTGCACCTACAGGTACGACACCAATCAGCGGTACTATAGCTAATTCTACAAACGTGAATAGTGTTCCGTCAGCAACTAACATTGATTTATTCCAGGCAAAAGAAGCTGATCCTTTCTATAAAGAAGAATGGATTATTGGCTTTGAAAAACAAATCAATGAAGATTTGACTGCATCAATCCGAGGCGTATACCGTGAAGTTGGTAGCGCGCTGGATGATTTCTGTGGACCAGTTGCTCCGGCTTGTGCATTAGTAAACCCTGGAAAAGGCGGAACATGGGGTCTGGATAACGATGGAGACGGTGAGGTGGATGAAGGTTCATATGTTTACCATTCTGCGGATGAAATTGGTTTACCTGAAGGTATTAACGAATACTCAGCAGTTCAAACTCAACTGAATTACAACACAGACAAAATGCGTTGGACATTCATTTATTCATGGTCACGTAGCTGGGGTAACTTTGAAGGGGCCTCGAAAACTGATAATAACCAAGTTGATGCTGGTATAACTACTGACTTCGATTTCCCTGCATTAATGGATGGTTCCTTAGGTTACGCTCCAAACGATCGCCGTCACTCATTAAAGTTCTACGGCAGCTATAACATTACTGAAGATTTAGCTATGGGTTGGAATGCATCAGTTCAAAGTGGACGTCCAATTAGTGCAACAGGTCGTGGATACCCAGATCATTCAGCGAGTGTATATGGTAGCTACGGTGATACATATTACCTATATACCAATCAATGTCCCGATACCAACGGTGACGGCATCTGTAATCAAGAGGAGAAAATTTATCAATTCTCTCCTCGTGGTAACAACGGTCGTACACCATGGATCTTCAACTTAGATCTATCATTAAGTTATAATTTCGAAGTAGCTGGTACAGATGTACGTGCTTCTTTCGATTTAGTTAATGTATTAAATACACAGGAAGCACTTTCAGTAAACGAACGTTATGAACGTAATGAAGGTACTCCAAATATTTATTATGGCGCCGCATATTCATGGCAAGCTCCCCGCTCTGTAAGATTTGGTATTGAAGCTAGATTCTAAGGAATATAGATAAATAACACTCAACAGAGTTAAAATAAAAAGCCGGATAGTAAATATCCGGTTTTTTTATATTAATTATTTAATATAAAACCATAAGGTATCAATATATTACTAAACATTTCATCAAGAGACGTAATTGAAAACAAGTATTTAAGTGACTAATAACTGGCACTATAGAATTTAAACTTCGGTAAATAACTGCGCTTTTAGAATGATGTTTACAACTGAATTCTAATGCAAATTATTTTGATACAAACCGATATAATTCAACTGATATATTTTAAAAATCCTAGCATTAAAATAAATTGAATAAGTGACAATGTAAATATTCGTGAAGGTGAAAATAATTAAAAAGGAGTTATACACAATGTATTGGTGAGAGAATTAAATAAAAAATGCGGCTACTTGAGCCGCACATTTTTTTACTAGCTTTTTGCTTCCTGCATACATTCAGTGGTCTCGATTCATCCTGAAAACCTTCCTTGAACTGTCCTTAGTATTTCCCTCTCATTCCAAGTGTATCCTTACACTGTCCTTACCGTCCCGGGTAACCATATCCTATGGCAAACATACTTTTCCAAAAGTTATCCTAAACTGTCATAATGTCAGTTGTTTCTTCCGTGAATTAATCATCCCTAATAATCATTCAAATATTATCCTGTCCATAACGACTTTATATCGCACACTTAATCCATTAAGCTTCCCTTAAAAGAATTATCCATTTCTAAAAGATCCTTTTCTAAAATATCCTATTCAAAAAATCTTTATCCTTTAAATCCTTTGCCGTCCTGACAAGACACATATTACGTAAATTATTTAGTATTCAAACCATCCAAAAATAAAAATATATTCCAAATAAACCACCAATAAACCCAATGTAAATTTAAATACCTAAATTACAACAACTTAAATAATATTACTTCCATAAAAAGACAGTAACTACCAATATATCTCACAGACTTGTAAGATATATCTCACATCAACTGTCCCAAATTTGGAAGTCTGGTAAAAAAGATAGAAATTGACATTAAAAAGTAAATTTTACTACCCAGTGAAATAACTACATTTCGGTAACAAGTTCTTCAGTATTTTTAACTAATTTCTGATACCAGAATGAAGCAACTAATATAAATACACCTAATCCCATAAAAAGAATCACTTTTTGCCACAATAACGCATTAGCTGCATCTAATAAGGCTAACTTAACAATCCCCAGAAACATCAAGGCGAAACTATACTTAACCGTTGTTACCCTTCTATCTTTCATAAAGAGTATTAATGCACCGTGTACGGCAAGTGCAGGTGCAATAAGTAAATCTAATCGGGTAGATATTAAAGCAATAAAAAAACTTGTGTAAGTAATAGCAATAATAGTATGCAACAATAAACCGCTATTTAATCCAAACATTTGAGCAAGTAATGATGTCTTATACCTCTCTTGTTTTTTATATAAGCAAGCAAGTAAAAACACACACGGAATTAGTGCATAGTAAACGGATGAATTGACCATTGCCCATGCCCAAATAAGTAAGAAGACATTTATTAATGTAATAAACAACTCGTTTCGTTTTAAGTGTGTGCTGATAGCAACGGCATTAAAGCAAAACGCCCAATATAAGGAAGCAAAAAGCACTGCATCAAATAAGCTATTTAATTGAAAACCAATAAAACTAGGAATGGCAATCCCTAATGTAATAAGCCCACAACTACAAAAAAATTGGCTAAGCTGTGCCGACATTTTTCGTTTATACATAAAATAGGCACAGCTATAAAGAATAAGAAAGCCAATAAATGAAATAAGACCATAACTTAGCTTTAAAGATCCAATCACAACAAAAAATACAATACCAGTTAGTACCACAGCTAGCTTCGCTTCAATAACCAATAACTTGTGTTTAAATTTATGTGCTATTAGTAATGCGAGTAATGGAGACAGCCACAAAGCCATCAAAAAATTGACGTCTAAATGTCTCAATGATGAACCTATCCAACATACAGGTATTAACATATAAAATAGAATTCGTGCATTTTCTGCAACTACATTCAATTGATTATCAACTTGATATTTCCGGTAAAATTCAGCCCACAACCAAAGTTGAATAAAAGCGGAAACAACTGACAATTGCGCAAATAAAGGTAAATGGGTAAATTGATAGCTACCCGCTATCAAAGCACCTTGTGAAACATAAAATAAAGGCACAACAATCAAAACCGCAGCAAAGAAATCAATTGAAACCTGTTTACAATATTTTGCTCTGAACAATATTGCCAACTGCAACAAAATAACCAATACACCAGCCCAGTTACCAAGCCAAATATTTGCAGATGCAATTACCAGCATTGAAACCCAGATAACTTCAAACAACTGTAAAACAGGTTTAATTTTTTTCACCGTAACTAGATCAAAAACATCAACATTGTCATTAATCATTCTTTGCCAAACGGCAATAACACCAACAATAACTAACGAAAGCATCCAACCATCTATTGATTTTAAAGCAGGTAAAGGAAAATATATTGCCAAAGCTGACCAGGAATAAAACAGTGCAAGTGCAGTTAATACTTGTCCTTGATGAACAACTGATCTCATTGAACATTGGCGACCAATATAAATTAACAGCAAACCTTCTACAGCCCAGGCAATTCCCCAGTAAGCATCACTGACAAGGCTTACTATGGTTAATACACACCATAGTGCGGCAAGAAGTGCCATAATTTTTGTTAATTCATGTCTAATTTTATAAAAAACAATAACAGCACAAATTGCTAACAAAGTGTTTAATCCAAAGCTATAACTCATTTCACCAGAAATAAAGGACCCACTTTGAAAAAATAAAACAATCGTTGCACCTACTGTTGCAGTAATAAATTTTAAGGTAATACCTTGGCTGATTTTATTATTGAACATCACCATTACAGCGTATGCGAAAAATAGCATATAGAATAAATCAATAACCCAGGCAGACAGTGCAACTGATTCAACGCCAATAATCCATTCAATAGCAACTACCGAAAATGCCAAACTTAAACTCGCAATCCAATGCCCTAACCTTTGATAAGCCAACAATAAACTACTTGCCACCACAAATGCTAACGACATTAAATAATACAAAGCATCGAGTTGAACAGTATTGGATAAAATAGGCATAGTCGCTATACCAACAAGCCCCAATGTTGCCACTACTTTAGTATCTAACCACACAGCAACAAAATAACAGCACATAGCAATAACAAGATATAATATTAAAACGGTGATATTTGATATCAAATGATAAACACTGCCAGAAAAATAAACAGTACTGTAAGCCAATAATAAACCTAACGAAACAATAGCAGTTGCATATTCCCCATAACGAGTTTTTATTTTAATAATGAAACCCAGAGCAACTACAAAAACAGCAGCTGATGCCATCAGCATTGATTTTGTTCCAGCCCCCATTTGATCAATCAAAAGCTGCATTAAATAGCCAAAACCAGCTAATGTTAACCCTATGCCAACAATTGTTAAGGTAAAAATCCCTAACATTCCACGATCTTTATAAGATTGATATATTTTAGTAACAGGAGAAAACCAATCAAAAAGAAGGCTAAACAAGGCGCTAAATAGAATGTAAAAATAGGAAGGTTTTTCAGGCTGAGAATTTTTCTGCTGATGATGAACGGCCAAATATTCTTTAGCAGCAATATGTTGTTCCTCAGAATTGACGATATCAGTTATAGTAATTGATTCAATATTGCTGATAGAACTCTTTTCCCGTGGAACTTGTTTTAACTCACCATTTTTGAGCGTATTGGTATTCTTCAAAATCCAACTTATTTAAACGTTGTTCAACGTCGCTGACACGTTGACAAAATTGAACCTTCAGTGACGCTAATTCAACCTTAAGCGCTTCAATTTCTTCGTTCATCATTACATCCTGTAATTATTATGCGATTGCTATTTTCAAAAATTAAATGTAAGAGCTGTACCCAAACTTTGATGAAATGCAGTTTGGGTACAGAAAAAAATATAGGAAAAAGTATAGAAAAAGGTTATCGATAATGTAACATTAAAGACCCCGAAACATTACCAACCGTAACTTCAGTAATAAATTCATAATCAACATCTTGAAAAAATGTCCTATACTTTTCTGTGGTTGCGTAAACAGCAACACCTTCACTATCAGGATGTTCATCCAAAATAGTATTAACTGCAGCCATTAAATAATGACCAAAACCATGATGCTGATGTAAAGGATGGATTGCAATAAAAGACAACATATGAAACTTATCAAGTGGTACCGAAGACAAAATTATTTTCTCTTTTTCTATCATCTGCCTGGTACTGAAATATCCTGCACTTAATAACATTTTTAAACGCCAGTGCCAGAACCGTTCAGTACTAACACCTTCATTTGGTGCATTAAGACATGCCACGCCAACCATAGCTTCGCCTAAATACAAACCAACCATGGGTTGTCTTGCTTGCCAGAATGCTCCGAGCTCTTCCCTGATAGCTGCACGTAAACGTTGTTCATAATCCCCTTTTTTACTTTGAAATATATCCAGAAAAACAGGATCGTCATGATAAGACTGATACAATAAAGATGCCGCTAGTTTTAAATCTTCTGCGGTTAAATAAGTCGCTCTGATGTCAACGTTACTTTTTTCAGTTACAACTTCACTCATCAATTTACCTCAATATGATTTAGGTTATTATTATTTTTCATAAGCACAATAGCAGGGATATTCAAATCAGGTCAAACACAATTAAAAATCCCCTTAAGCCATAGTGTACATTCATATTTACTTAAGACGATATGTGTAAAATCCGTTAGAATAGCCCAAAACACATTTAAGGTTGTTCATAATGTCTATATCTGATGAAATAATTATCATCGCAAATCAACTTGCTAATCAAGGAAAACAACCTAGTGTTGCCTTAGTTAAAGCAAAGTTGAGTCAATCTGTGCCACTACCTAAAATTGTTGGTATTTTAAAATCATGGCAACATGATCCGAGCTATATCAGTTTAGGCGAAAATACTGAAAAAGAAAAAACAGTTAAAAAATCTCCCACCATTTATCCTGAGTTAGAAAAAATAATAGAAAAAGCTTTAATGCCTATACATGAGGAATTATCCGAAATTAAAATTTTATTAAATAAAATAATGTCTCAAACAAAGGATAAATAATTACTCTTCTTAACTTCGCCAACAATACAAGAAGTAAAACAATAACTTTTATTCCTGAGGTGGAATGTATGATGAAAGTTCACATATAAATTCTGCTAAAGAGTTGGCGACTTTTTTGTGGGGTTCACAACCCACTTTTTCAACCCAAATCTCTCCGGTTTCATTTACAATGGATAAGATATGATCATCTTGATCTGTTACCGCAAAAAAAACAGTAAGGCCCTGTTTCAATTTTGTTTTCATTAATATATGACCAATAATATTTTCTTGCAGACGTTGAAAATCATCATAATTCCAAGGCAGCAATAAACTTAAATTTCCATCTTTGCTTTTAGCATGAACACTATCACCGTAGGATGTTGTAAAATAGGTTTTAATATCCGAATGAAGGACTAACTCCAATGCTGTCTCCACATTATCAAATTGAAGATCTTCTGTAGGGCGCACAGGAGCCCAAAATACTTGTGTTTCATCGTACTTTCCCTGTTGACATGGCGATATCCAATCCTTATCAAATTCAGCCAAAGGTAAGTGACCATTTATTTCTTGATGCTTTTTTGAATAATTTTCGAGAAACTTCCACAATATTTCTGACAAATTGCTTTTTGGTGTTTTCATGAAACTAAAAAATCCTATAAAATAATAAAAAATCACTGATCTTTGATAATTATGACAACCTATAAAGACGCACAAGAGCTTAGCAAGTTAACCTTGGGAAAACCAACTGACTATTGCAATAAATACAACCCTGATTTATTACAGGCAGTACCCAGAAGCCTTAATAGAAATAAACTTGCATTAACCAACACTACATTACCTTTTAAGGGCGAAGATGTATGGTACGGTTACGAATTATCCTGGCTAAATATGAAAGGTAAACCTGTAGTTGCAGTAGCTGAATTTCGTTTTCCCTGTACTAGTCCTAATATTGTTGAATCAAAATCCTTTAAATTATATCTCAACAGCTTTAATCAAAGTAAATTTATTTCAATTCAAGACGTCACTCACAAGCTGTCTCATGATTTAGCTATAACCTCTGGTGCTGAAACAACCGTTAACCTTTATCCTGTAGATAACTGCCCTGCACTGCAAATATCATCACCAAAAGCTATATGTATTGATGAACTTGATATATCGATAGATAACTACAATCTCAATGCTGATATCTTAAAACAAGAGAACTCAAAAGTTGAAGACTTACAAGATAATAATAATATTATTGAAGAATCACTGGTCAGCCATTTATTAAAATCAAACTGCCTCATTACCAATCAACCTGACTGGGCAAGTATTTACATTGAATACAATGGCATAGCGATAAATCATGAAAAAATATTGAAATACCTCATTTCATTTAGACAACATAATGAATTTCATGAACAGTGTGTTGAACGAATATTTTGTGACCTTTTAAAATATAATCAACTTGAAAATTTAACTGTTTTTGCGCGTTACACTAGAAGAGGAGGATTAGATATCAATCCTTACCGCAGTAATATTTCATCATCAGCGCCATTTTGCAGAACGTTGCGCCAATAATTTACCACCATAAATTACGACAATATTACAAGCATTATCCTAAGAGCGTACTATAATAATTGTATTGCAGAGAATAATTGTTATTTAAGGTGGAATAATAGCTTATGATGATAAGATTCATTGAGTTGCATTATTAATTATAATTTGTTAGTTTTTCTAAAAAGTTATAAATTCAACCTTGAGAAGTCAATTGTTTAGGGAAAAATATTAAATATGAATGATAAATCGGCCGCAGCGGTACAAATACAGGCTCTCAAGCAAAGGCTTGAAACTGCAATGAAATCACGCTCAACGCTAGAAGATGATTATAAAACCAATTCAGAAATGTTAATTACCTTTATCAGCAAACTGTCACAAGCTTGTAAAGGTGTTAATTTTGAACTTGATAATCGTTTAGCTAAGTTTAGAGTACTAATCACCAAGTCTGGGCCTATTCCTGAAATTCAACAGGAAATAAATATAATATCGAAAATACTGGAACAACATTCTTTAACCAATGATCATCAAATACGTGAAATGCATGAGCAGTTTTTATCTGCTGGCAAAACTTTACAAAAGCACAGTGGTTTACCCCAACAATTAAGGCGAGAATTACGTACTTTATTAAAAGATACCGAAGAAAGTAAGGATACATTATCACAATATCTATCCCCTTTTAACCAGCTACTTGCATTTTATAATACGACTTTAAAAGCAAAAAACGGCTTAATAACAGATGGACCTTTACTGAATCCAAATAAACCATCTCAAATAGATTTATCTGTTTTGAGACAATTTTCTAATCTTTTAAACCAGTTGGAACTATCCAATAAATATCATAAAAAATTAGCACTTATTAAAAAATCCTTATCGGATAATATTACTAATGAGAAGTTACTTCAAAGCTTTCTGGACACCCTACATGTCCTTATTTCTGACTTTAATGAAGAAAAACAAATCTCTAAATCATTCCTTTTTACCCTTAGCAAAACATTATCAACGGTTCAAACAACCGTAAAAACAACATTGACAAACTGTCAAGATTCACAGCAAAAACATAGTGATTTAAATAATCAATTACAAAATCAAATTGCAGAAATGACAGGGATTGTTGAGAGTGCCACTTTATTATCTAAAATAAAAATTGATATTAATGAAAAGATACACTTTATAGCCAATACCTTAAAGCAGAAAACAAATTTCGAGGACGATCAAAGTAACGTACTGAAAACACAATTGAATGACATGACTAAAAAAGTATCCGCATTACAAATTCAAAGTCAGTCTTTCGAGAAACGATTACAAGAACAACAAATAAAAAGTATGCTTGATGCTTTAACCAAGTTAAATAATCGTGCAGCATATGATGAGCACTTCGCTAAAGAGATGGTGCGCTATCATCATAAAAAGTTCAAATTGGCATTAGTTATCATTGATTTAGACGACTTTAAACGTATTAACGATACTTACGGCCATACTGCCGGTGACAAAACATTACAAGTGATTGCTAAAACATTAAAAACGCAATTACCCAAAGAAGCTTTTATCAGCCGCTATGGAGGAGAAGAGTTCGTCATTATTTTTTCAGGTATAAACAAAAAAGACCTGATAAATAAATTGAATATATTAAGAGAATATATTGCTCGTTTACCTTTTAAATTCAAAAATACAAAAGTGAGTATTACCACTTCCATCGGAGTAAGCCATATCAAGCCCGATGATAATGTACACACTGCTTTTGAACGGGCAGATACCGCATTATATCAAGCAAAAGAACAGGGAAAAAACAAAGTCGTCTATCTATTGTAAAGGAATAAATCATCATCCTGATTTTTATAAAAAATAAAAAAATTAATAAAATTATTACACCATTCACCCCACCATTGCCATTTTATTTATTGCATAAGGAACTGTGTCATGCACACTCAAATTAACCCTGTTGGCAACATGAATTTGCTTTCCCAATTAGAGCTGGATCAACTTCAAGAATCTGCTACAAGTCATTTATATCAACTTTTTAGAAACTGTTCTTTAGCTGTATTAAACGCTGGTAGTTACACCGACGATGTTGAACAAATGTTTGAGCAATACAAAGATTTTCATATTAACGTTTTACGACGGGCACGGGGTGTTAAACTTGATTTACAAAACCCGCCGGAAAAAGCATTTGTCGATGGAAAAATAATAAGGGGCGTACGGGAACAGTTATCCGCGGTTTTACGGGATATTTTATTTACCTATCATCGTCATATAAATTCACCAAATACTCCAGAGCTAATAACCCATACAACTTTTGATATTTTACGCAATGCCAATGTCATTCTCCCGGAAACAAATCCTAATTTGATCACCTGCTGGGGCGGCCATTCAATTAACGTTAATGAATACAGTTACACCAAAAAAGTTGGCTATGAGCTTGGGCTACGGGCTTTCAATATTTGTACGGGTTGTGGACCAGGAGCAATGAAAGGACCAATGAAGGGTGCAACAATTGGTCATGCGAAACAACGCATTAATAACGCTAGATACATTGGATTAACAGAGCCAAGTATTATTGCAGCTGAGCCACCTAACCCAATTGTAAATGAGTTAGTGATCATGCCTGATATTGAAAAACGTCTTGAAAGTTTTGTTCGTATATCTCATGGTATTATTATTTTTCCCGGTGGTGCTGGCACAGCTGAAGAGTTACTTTATATAGTGGGCATTATGCTCAACAGTAAAAATAAAAATCAAAAATTACCCATCATACTCACGGGTCCGGCAGAAAGTGCTGAATATTTTCTTGAAATTGATACATTTATTGGAGCAATATTAGGAGAAGAAGCACAAAATCTTTATCAAATTATTATTGATGACCCCGAAGGAGTCGCCAAGGCAATGAAAGTGGGATTATCAGAAGTATTAACTTACAGAAAAAATACCGGGGATGCTTATCATTTTAATTGGTCATTAACTATTGAACCCGATTTTCAACAACCCTTTGAACCAACTCATGAGAACATGGCGGCTCTCAAGATCAGTTCAAATTTAGACACCGCCACTTTAGCAGCTAATTTGCGGAGGGTCTTTTCAGGAATTGTTGCCGGTAATGTTAAATCTTTCGGAATAAAATCGATCAGAGAACATGGCCCATATAAAATTTCTGGAGATGAACGAATAATGGGATTAATGGACAATTTATTAAAGTCATTTGTAAAACAACAGCGTATGAAATTACCTGGTAGTACTTATATTCCCTGTTACGAAATTGCAGAGGAATAATAGATGCCTGCTCATCTTATTTTAATCGACGCACTTAATTTAATACGCCGTATATATGCTGTACAAGAACGTCCATTTTTATTAAACAAAGATGCAAAAACTCAAGAGTTAGCTGAAAACACTAAAACACAAGTATTATATAATACTCAACGAAGTTGTGGGCAAGCGTTGATAAAAATAATTGAACAACAGTCACCTAGCCACGCTTTGGCGGTATTTGACAGTAAAGTCCCCTGCTGGCGCTATAAACTTTACCCTGATTATAAAAAGGGCAGAAAAAAAATGCCTGATCATCTGGCACAGAAGCTTTCAGATATCCAAGATGAGTTTATGCAACACAATGTTGATTCTTTAATATCTGACCAGGACGAGGCTGATGATTTAATTGCCACTATTGCAGTTAAGGTTGCTCTTCGGGGGCAGAAAGTCACCATTGTTTCCACCGACAAAGGTTTCTTATCTTTGCTTAGCCCAAATATTCGAGTGTATGATTATTTTAATCGGCGTTACTTAGATGAAATACATGTGCAAGAAAAGTTTAACGTCAAACCATCACAGCTAATAGACTTATGGACGTTAACGGGCGACTCAACTAATAAAATCCCCGGTGTAGCTGGAATTGGACAAGTCAATGCGTCAACCTTGCTAAACACCTACGGATCTCTTACTCAAATTTTAACAGCAACCAATTTAAAAACCAGCATCAGCAAAAAAATTAAAGGGTGTGATGAACAAATTGCATTAAGCAAAACATTATTAACATTAAAACAAGATATTCCGTTAGGGTTTAATTTAAAAGATATCAGGCTTGTGGCAAAACAAGATGAAAAAATGACGTAAATTTAAAAATTTGATTAATGTCATATTTTCAGCATCTAGTTTTGCTACTACCCTTTTAGTATTAAAAAAATAACTAGGATTGAAAAATAAGAAAAAATATTAAGGTAACCAATGAGTAAAAAAATAGTTAGTCGCATACTGCTTGCTTTAGCAGCATACGGAGTATTTGTAGCTTTAGTCATAACCTTCTACGACGATAGCCCAGCAAAAATGCAATGGCGTGATAGAGAAGACTACAATAGTCAATTTATCGGTAAATTAAAATTAGAAGAATTCACTTTTGATCAAGCCATAACAGAGCTTGGTAGCCCAGACATAACAGAAGCTAAAAAAGTAGCAAAAATAAGATACCAAGTCATGTTTTACCGTACACAGCATGTCAAATCAGATGGAATTACCACTGCGGATGAGTGTACCGCCCTATTATTTAAAAACAACTTACTTAATGGGATCGGTAAGGCTGCTTATGAAAAATTTCTGTCACTATAACTTTAAGAAAAACAATCAAAATTAAGTAGTAAAAAATCAATTAAAATGGTTCATAATAATGAATATTTTAGCCTCGCTTACCTAACATCAACATGGTATAAAGGTGAGCAATGGTCTAAGTGGTTCAATGAGTGCTAACAAAGACCTCATTTTTAAATTTTCAAAAGGTAAATTTAATGGAAAAGCAAACCATAACGGTTATTCCAGGTGATGGCATCGGACCAAGTATTATTGATGCAACCATAAAAATACTCGATAAAGCAGGTTGTGGATTTGAGTATGAATATGCAGATGCTGGACTTACCGCTTTAGAAAAACATGGTGAACTAGTACCTGAAGAAACCATGGAACTGATCACAAAAAATAAAATCACTTTAAAAGGCCCATTAACAACACCTGTGGGTGAAGGCTTTACTTCAATCAATGTAACCTTACGTAAACAATTTAATCTTTACGCAAACCTTCGTCCTGTTATTTCCTTTGTTGGTACCAAAGCACGTTATGAAAATATCAATATTATTACCGTGCGTGAAAATACCCAGGGAATGTATTCTGGTGTTGGCCAAATAGTTTCTGAAGACGGCACACAAGCTGAAGCTGTAAGTATTATCACACGTGAAGGTGCCGAGCGCATTTTAACATTTGCCTATGAAACAGCTCGTAAAGAAGGCCGTAAAAAAGTAACGGCTGTACATAAAGCAAATATTTTAAAATCAACTTCTGGTTTATTTCTTAAAATAGCCCGTGAAGTTGCACAACGATATCCTGAAATAGAATCGACTGAAATGATTGTTGATAATTGCTGTATGCAATTAGTAATGAATCCTGAGCAATTTGACGTAATCGTCACCACCAACCTTTTTGGTGACATTTTATCTGATCTTTGTGCAGGGTTAGTTGGTGGATTAGGTATGGCTCCAGGCGCAAATATTGGTGAAGATTGCGCCATATTTGAAGCTGTTCACGGCAGTGCTCCAGATATTGCAGGTAAAAATTTAGCCAACCCTACTTCCGTGATCCTTGCTGCTATTCAAATGCTTGAATATTTGGATATGGGTGACAAAGCTGAAAATATAAGAAATGCTATTATTGATGTCATTAAATCTGGTGATCGTACTACC
Organism: Alteromonadaceae bacterium; assembly: GCA_013216015.1. Lineage (GTDB taxonomy): Bacteria > Pseudomonadota > Gammaproteobacteria > Enterobacterales > Alteromonadaceae > JABSOI01. The sequence continues at coordinate 151,579 of JABSOI010000001.1, forward strand.
CGTGATTTAGGCGGAAGCCATGGCACTACCGACTTTACTGATGCAGTACTTGAACGTTTATAAAATTTAATACCTATCGATAAAATAAATTGTTCTTTTACCATACAACCACCGTCTAAAGACGGTGGGTTTAAACCTTCAAACCAGCAGTCCAGCATTTCGGCTAACGTCGATGACTTAACCTTAAAGTTATCATTTAACTGACGCTCAAAATGATATTCCAATGATTCTTTAATCTTCTCTTTGGTTAATTCACCAGCAGTAACCCAAACACTGAAAAAATTAATCTAGTTTTTATATACAAGCATTTATGTGCTATATAATATTGTCTTAGATCTACATACCAGCGCAGTAATACCAATTGGATTAATTAAGTTGTCAGTTTTATCCAGTCTCTCCAGCATAGTTTTTTAACGCGTTCTACATCTTCTATGAAAACATTCCATGCACGGCTGCATTGATCAACGATATCATCATAATTTTCAAAACATCTATTTGCTAGCTCATGTTGACGCAACCATTGCCACACTTGCTCCATAGGATTAAGCTCTGGTGAATATGGTGGCAATTTAATGAGGGTCAGATTGTCAAAGTCATCAGCTAAATAAGCTTGATGCCAGCTAGCACCATCAACGATCAAAACAGCATGACGACCGAGTTCCGTTCGTTTTGATATTAATGAAAGATGTTCTTTCATTATATCCTTGTTCATAAATGGAGTGATTAAGGCTTCTGTTGCCCCTGTCGCTGGACAAACAGCACCAAACAAATAAGAGTATTCAAATTGTTGCTGCCTTCTCGCCCGGGGTCTTGTGCCTGTTTCAGCCCAGATCCGTGTTGTGGTATTTTGCTGACCAAATCTCGCTTCATCCTGAAACCAAACATCAACACACTGTAATCTTACGTGTCCAGGTATGTGAAGGATCGTTTCCAAAAGGAAGTTTTTTAAAAGCTTCTTGCATTTCTATTGATTGCTTTGGATGTTTTGAGCGACTAGTGATCCAAGAAAAATCTAGGCTATGTAACAAACGGTAAATGTTCCAAACACTGTATGTCACAGAAAACTCAGTTTTAATATAGTTAACAAAATCAATCCCCATCAGACGACCACCACTAGGTCTGATACTTTCAATAATTACATGTTGTTTAAATTGCTCTAATTGTTTTTCAGTCAATGCGTTAGGCCTGCCAGAGCGAGATTTTTCTTTTAAACCATCTAGTCCTTTTGTTAAAAAAAGAGAGGTCCAATTATTTACACTATTGCGTGAAACTTTTAGATATATAGATGCTTTATTCTTTGATAAACCATCTTTAATATGGGCAAGTGCCAATAAGCGAATTCGCATTCTTGCATTGGTTTCTTTTGCGGCTAAGGTCTTAAAATCGATGAGGTCAAATGCTTTTGTCATTTTTATTAAAAACTAGAAGAATATCGTAAGGTAAATATAGACCAAAAACTTAATCCAATTGGTATAAC
>JABSOI010000099.1 GCA_013216015.1 Alteromonadaceae bacterium
TATATGCGTGTTGCGCCTTGCTCTGATGTCCTAGCTTAGCTCTGAACCTGCATTTCCAAGTAGCTTGGGTATAAAACGACTAAGATCCGTCAAAAAAGCTATTTTTCTTCATTTGAATCGATGCCATAAGCACTAATATGCTTAAAATAAATTTCATCCGATTCTCCTTTGTTGATATTAAAAATAGTTAATTATCATCCATAGCATGACATTATTGCTTCTTTGAGAATTTTTCCAGAGTAAAATCAATAAAACATCTCACCTTTTTAGCAATATATTTTCGGTGCGGATAAATAGCAAAAAGCCCAAACTCCAACGTAGTATATTCTGGCAATATCTGTATCAACCGCCCGTCATTAAGCGCATCTTCCACAATAAAGCCGGGGGTCATGGCTATTCCACCGCCTGCAATAGCTATTTCGCGTACCGCTTGTGGACTATTGGCGGCGATAGAGGTACTAACATTAATAGTATCAGCAAAACCTTCAGGCGAAATAATTGGCCATTGTTTACCAATTCTAAAATTACTATCAATAATACAGCTATGCTCCGCTACCTGTTGAGGCTTCTTTGGTAAACCATGCTGCCCAATATAATCAGGAGAAGCACATAATACCAAAGGAAAAGTTTTCAGGTGCCTTGCTATCATGTTTGAGTCATCAACACCGCCAATACGCAAACGAACGTCAATACCTTCTTCAAGCATATCGATTGCTCTATTGGTGAGAATTAACTCTATTTGTAATTCCGGATATAAGGCCAAAAACTCCGGCAATAAAGGTGATAGCTGCATTTCGCCAAAAGTTACGGGGGCGCTTATTCTTAATAAACCGCGAGGTCTGGTTTGCTCACCTGTAACATTATCTACCATAGCAGCATGCTGCTCGAGCAAAGTTAGCGCATGTTCATAATATCGACGCCCAGCATCGGTTAAAGCAAGTTGTCGTGTTGTTCTATTAAATAATCTAATACCTAGCTTACTTTCAACCTCTCCTACGTATTTACTGACCAAAGCCTTTGATATGCCAAGCCTGCCACTTGCTGCGGTAAATGAATTTGTTTCAACCACGGCAATTACCGTTTTTAAACCGTCTAGGGTATCCATAAGTTTCTCGTTAATACTTTCATTTTCATCACCAATATTTTTAAGACTAACATTTTCAATACCTACATTGTCAATGATATGTTGACAGTAATTCAATATTTACACTATTTATCAATAAATAGTTAACGTGGATAATAGCTCCATCGAAACACAAACAGTCTTTAAATAAAAACTTTAATTAAGGAGATAAATGTCAAAAATAGAAATTTACACCCGACCTGGTTGTGGTTATTGCACACATGCTAAACGCTTGTTAACCCACAAAGGTTTGAAGTTTGTTGAATCCGATGTTTATCAACATCCTGAAAATATAAAACAATTACATGCAAGAACATCTGGGCGGACTTATCCGCAAATATTTATCGAAGATATATCGATAGGTGGCTTTACTGAACTCTTGGCAAAGGAACAAAACGGCTTGTTAGCAAAACCAAGATAAATTTAAAATTTACTGTAAATAGGAAATTACGATGAATACGCTTTATAAATTTACAAATAACTCAGCAAATAAATCAGCAAAAAATAGCAACTCATTTAAGAGTTATCTAATGGCAGCAGCTGGGGTGTTAATGTTTAACCTTGGTGGTATCAACGACGTCGAAGCTTCACAAACACTACATAAAACGATTAATGTACAAGGTCAGGATATTTTTTATCGTGAAGCGGGTATTGAAAACAAACGCACTATTGTACTCTTGCATGGCTTTCCAACCTCGTCTCATATGTACCGTAATTTAATTCCTAAGTTATCCAAGAAGTATCACGTGATTGCACCAGATTATCCGGGATTTGGTAATAGCTCTATGCCATCGCTCAGTGATTTTGAATATAGCTTCGATAACTTAGCCCAAATCACTGACGCTTTTTTAGCTAAAGTTGGAGCAACAAAATACACCATGTATGTAATGGATTACGGCGCACCGATTGGCTTTAGAATAGCAGCAGCGCATCCAGAAAGAGTACAAGGATTAATCATTCAAAATGGTAATGCCTACGACGAGGGTTTACGTGATTTCTGGGAACCAATTAAAGCGTATTGGCATGATAAAAGCGATGAAAATGGAAAAGTATTACGAGACTCATTGTTAACAATAGGTGCTACCGAATGGCAATACACTAACGGTACCCGTAATAAAGAAACCATCAGCCCTGATAACTGGATTGTTGACCAAGCCAAGCTGGACCGTCCTGGCAATAAAGAAATTCAATTAGAGTTATTTTATTCTTACGGCACTAACCCTGTGCTTTACCCACAATGGCAGGCTTATTTCAGAGAGCACCAGCCACCAACATTATTAGTATGGGGTAAAGGTGACTATATCTTCCCCGAAGAAGGTGCACATCCATACAAGCAAGATCTAGAAAACCTGGACTTTCATATTCTAGATACTGGCCATTTTGCCTTAGAAGAAGATGGTGATGTTATTGCTAAGCATATTCTTAAGTTCATGAAAAAGAATAAGCATAAACCTAATTAAAAATACTTCCTTCAGCGTTGCAATTGTTAATTTTGATTGCAACGCTTTTTTATCAGCAGGAAATTCAATACAAAAATTTGGTCTGGTCAGTTAAAAATTCTATCTCACAATACACGATCAGCTTGGAGCTATAACCATGCAACTTTAACCATGGAGCTTTAACCACACTGGAACTTTATTCACACTGCACATCAGCATTTTTTTTCAAACCTATTTCAAAATCCACTGTTTCAAAATGTATATCGCTAATAGAGAGATTAACGGCTCCGAAAGAACGAAGCTCAAAAGGCACAGCAACTTTATCAAACTCAATAACATTATTTGAAAAACAATTCAGGCTGATCGAAAGTTCACTCCATTGCCCAGCTGGAATACCAGCCAGTTGTTTAGAAATATCATAACTTGCATTACAACTTCCTTTACTATCACTTGTGCTTTCACAATTCATTGATAATAAGATGGGGCTGTTAATATCACTGTCTCTTTTAATCGTTAACCTTAGTGCAGAGTTTCTCCCTAGCTCAGAAGAAAGATCTTCACTAACTCCATTTTCACTGATAAATTTCACGCTGGCATTTGCATTACCTTCAAGCTTAATACGAAAAGCATCTTCCTGAACTTCTTTATCAACAGTACGATAAGAAATCCCCGGTAATGATTGGCTGTTAGACTGGATGACAGCCTCTTGCTGGTCTGAGGTTAATACCATTTGCCAAGGTTTCACCACTTTACCTGTAAATATCTGTGTGCCTTTTTGACTCTCTTGCGCTAGTTCAAAATATTCCGAAAGATTGTCTGATAAATAATTTTGTTCTCCGTTCTTTTGTACATTCTTTTGTACATTCTTTTGCAAATAGCTCAGACCAAATCCATAAGGTAACAAAGGCTTATAATCTTTATCGAATCGATTAACAATTTGTGTAGGTGAATCAGGCCAGGAAAAAGACAACTTACCTTTAAAATCGTACTGAACCTTGTTGCCACCATCAGATAACAATACATCTGCAATTGCCTTACCTTCTGAACCTGGTAACCACGCAGCGACAAAGGCATCACTTGCATTTAGTTCTGCATTTACCCACATAGGCCGACCGCTGATAAAAATAGAAACGACAGGGATACCTTGACCTTTCAGCCGCTTTAATAACGCTAAATCTGATTTATTTCCACTTTGGTAAGCTAAGTTATCTCTATCACCCTGCCCTTCAGCATATGGTTCTTCACCATACACAACGATTGCAACATCTGGTTTATTGGTAAAAATTCCTTTTTCACTTAACTCAATACGACCACCCGCAGCGTTAACCTGTTCAGCAAGTCCGTCATAAATAGATGTTCCTCCTGGAAAATCGCTATTTTGGTTATTTGTGCCTTGCCAGGTTATTGTCCAACCACCCGATTGTTTACCAATATTATCTGCCGCATCTCCAGCGACTAAAAACTTCATTTTGGGAGACAATGGTAGTATTCCCGTTTTATTTTTTAATAAAACTAAAGACTCGCGAACAGCTTGTCTTGCTATCTCCCGATGATTCTCACTGCCAATTAAATCTGTTTTCCCTGCAAATCGGCGATTTGCAGGGCTAGGTTTATCGAATAATCCTGCCCTGAACTTTACACGTAAAATACGTGTTACCGCATCATCTATACGAGACATAGGAATTATGCCTTGCTTAACTTGTGCGATAGTATTTTCCATTAGCGGTTTCCAGGCATCCGTTGGCACCATAAACACATCAAGCCCGGCATTAATTGCTTGAGGACAATTCTCGTTACTACAACCTGTTATTTGCCCGTGACCATTCCAGTCACCCACTACAAATCCGTCGAAACCCATGTTTTCTTTCAACACTTCAGTTAACAAGTAACGATTGCCATGAAGCTTTTCTCCTTGCCAACTATTAAATGAAGCCATCACTGTCTGAGCTCCTGCACTGAGCCCTCCAATATAGCCTTGCGCATGAATATCGACCAGTTCCTGCTCTGTGGAAATATTATCTCCCTGATCATCACCGTCAACAGTTCCTCCATCTCCCAGAAAATGTTTTACGCTACTAATCACGCGACCGTCACCTAAAAAATCTTCGCCTGGTCTTCCTTGTAATCCTTTTACCATTGCCGTTGCATAAGACTTTACAATTTCAGGATCTTCAGAGTAACCTTCATAAGTTCTGCCCCAGCGATCATCTCTTACCGTTGCAACCGTTGGCGCGAAAACCCAATCTATACCAGTAACCATCACTTCTGTTGCAGTAACTTGAGCAATTTTTTCAATAAGTCCTGGGTTATTCGCGGCTCCCAAGCCAATATTATGTGGAAACAAGGTTGCCCCAATAACATTGTTGTGACCATGAACAGCATCTGTACCCCACATTGTGGGAATATTACTTCCATCAAGCGATTCGTCAATGGAGGCTTGATACATTTTCTCAGCTAATTCAATCCAATCTTGTGGTGTAGATTGCTTATTATTATCGGGAAAAGACCCTCCACCATTTAAATAGGAACCAAAGCCATATCTACGCATATCTTCAATGGTGATATCTCGAATTTCAGGTTGGATCATTTGAGCTACTTTTTGCTCTGTCGTCATTGTTTTTAGTAATTGCTGAACATTCGCTTCTATGATTGGATCTTTAGCGACATCTGAATCAATCTTAGGCCATAAAGCCATAATAGCTGAATCCTTATTAAGAAATTGTTGAGGAACTTCCTGTTCTGCACTACATGCAATAAGCACTGTTATCCCTATTGCTGTTAAAAATAGTTGATTATTCACCCTCACGATTTATTACCTTTTTTATAACCAATTTTGCCAACTAAAGCGCCAGCAGGAATCGACACAATGAAATAGGGGAAAAACAAAACAGTATCAATATAGCCTGAGGGTTTGATAAATCAAACACACCTTTAAATAAGGGACCAAAATATAATTTTAATCAGTGATAAAACTCCCACATAAGAAATATGGAAATTATAGAAACAAGAACGAGTCTATTATTCAACCGCCCCTATTGAGTGCAGGATATTGTGTGGCCCTGAAATAACCGTTGACCCAGCCATAAATAGAATTCCTGTAGTTTAAAAATTGGCACGAATTTTACCGCTAGATTTTTGATGTATCCAGATGAAATATTTGATAAATGAAAATTTTGAAATTTTGACGCTCCGGTTTCCCAGAGCGCCAAACTAGATTATCAGCTACTTAAAGCTATAACGTGCACCTAAGGTATAACGAGGTCCATATTGGCGGGCAAATAAGAATTGCTCTTCAAAACGACCAAAACCTTGCTCAGTCTCATTATTTATGTTGATACCTTCAAAGAATACAGTGAAGCGGTCAGTAAGGTTATAGTTAACACTCATATCCCATTGCCCGAACTCTTTGCCAAATTGCGGGGGATTATCCGAGGATCCCTGATCTTGTCCCACACCAATAAGATATTCATCACGCCATGCATAAGTGATTTTTACTGACAAATCATTCTTTTCATAAAATACCTGAAAGTTGGCAGAGTCACTTAACCCTGTTAATGGCGTTTGCTGAACCAAACTATTTACATCAAATTTAACATCACCATCAACAAAGGTAGCATTAACACCAAATCCGAATCCTGTTTCGCCCAACAAATGCTGAACAGCAAGCTCAAAACCGTCAACTTTTTTATTATCTGAACTGTTAAATGGTTGAGATATATTCCACTCAATAAGTGGATCTCCCGTTGTTGGTTCAATATATCCTTGTTCATTTAATGTTGCGCCATTGGCTTGCATTTGAGCAAAAATAGCGTCATTTGTTGCCTGCTCACCACGGTCAGCAATATCGGCTTCAGCCTGTTGCCAACGAGCTCCTTGATAAATATCATTAAAACCATCAATTGTTGCCGAAACAATTTGGTTACCAATGAAATTCTCTACAGACTTATTAAAGTAACCTAGCGATGCGTAACTGCCTTGTGCATAATAATATTCAAGACTTAAATCAAAATTTGTTGATTCAAATGGCTGTAAGTTAGTATTACCTTCACTACCATTTCGGGAACCTATCTTCGGGCTTCCTGATAAATTTCGACCACCAGCCAAATCACCAAGAGGCGCCCTGGAGATTGATTTCCCCCAGGAAACCCGACCAACTAAATCATCAGTTAAATCTACTTTAATATCGAACATAGGTAAAAACACATCATGTTCACCCGTTAACTCCAAAAAGTTGCTACCTCCTGGAATATACTGTGTATGCCATTCACTACCGCCTTTCCACCATACTGAAGTAGGCACTAACTGTTGCACTTGACTGGTTACTTTAGTTTTTTCATAACGGAAACCTGCATTAAGCTGAACAGGGAAGTTACCTAATTCAAATTCCCATAAAGATTGAAGGTAAAGACTATCAGTATCTTCCCCTACAGAAGCTTCTGAGTATGTACCCATGGGGTGATATGCAGTTGTAGCAAAATAATCATCACCACCTAAAACATCATTGGTCAAAAAAGCTTCTGACCGAGCAACAATTTCATCAAAATCATAGGTATAATAATAATTCGTTGAAAGATCACTACCACCACCACTAAACTCATTCAAAAAGTCACTGGTATCATTGAGAGTAAACATGCTATCGGGGAACATTTCAGGCCAGGATGGATTAAACAAAAAACCACCAATTAAACCACTCCAGGCATTAGAGCCTCCCATTGTTTGTTCAGTACGGGTTAAGCCAAACTTAACATTCACTAACGGGATATCAAACGTATTTTCCCACGTTCCGTGAAGTTGTATCTGCTCAACGATTGATTTTCCTTTCCCATGGGTAAATTGACTAAAATGAGAATCAATTTCACCCGGCGCCAGCACACTAGTGCCATTGTTCCAGAAGATTTCGGCTTGAGGAATTTCACCACTGCGATAATCATATGTTTTGGTCGTTAATTGATCTGAGCCTAAAACCAAGGAACCATTACTGCCTAAACCTTTATCTTTACCATTATCAATATCATTACTTGAATCATGATAATCCAGTTCAAAGTGTAATGAGTCAGTTGCCTGCCACGCTATGTTAAATCCCAAAGATTTTGCTTCTACTTCAGTGGTAGATCTTGAAGCTGAAAAAGAACCATCATTACCACTTATATCAGCAAAAACAACCGTACCATTTTGATCTAATTCATAAGCATTAATGTTACCACCGTAATCATTCCACATCCCCCACCCAGTTGAGTTTGAGCCAGTAACAGCCCTGGTTGCGGTGTAATCGACAGTAAAAATCAAATCATCAACAGGCGCATACTGAAACGTAATATTTCCGTTTGTTCTTTCCCTTTTTACGTTTTCAATACTGTAACCCATATCTCTGGGGAAAAAGTGGTTTCCTATTCGATTACCGTCACCATCAAGAGCTCTTGGATCAATCACGTGTTCAGCGTCTAAATCAGGGAGTGCAACATTTGCTTGCCAACCTTGAATACGGGCTGATTGTTTTTGAAAATCCCGTCGATGATGATTAAAAGAGAATGAAAAACCTAAACTCTCATCATTAAAAGTATTACTGTAAAGAGCGCTGATTTCCGGTGTAAAATTTTCACCTTCTACATTAGAGCTGTCATGAAGCGTTTTAGCTGAAAAAACATATTTTTCACCCGGACTATTAAATGGCTTCATTGTGACTATATTAACAGTAGCGCCTAAGCCTCCAGTGGGGTTTTTCGCTTTTACCGTTTTATGAACTTCTAGCGCACTTACCCCATCTGAAGATAAATTTTCTAACTTATAAGACCGTGAATTAACATTGCCCGGTATTTGACGCCCGCCCGGCATTTGACGTCCGTTCAGCGTTATCAAGTTAAACTTGGGTCCAAATCCACGAACGGTTATTTCACTACCTTCACCGTTTTTACGACTAACTGTTACGCCAGTAATTCTCTGAAGTGATTCAGCTAAGTTAGTGTCTGGAAATTTACCCATATCTTCAGAAGATATCACATCAACAACACCTGATGTTGCTCGTTTTAAATCCATTGAACGGATCAAACCACCTCGAATCCCCTGTATTTCAATTACTTCAACTTCTGATTCTTTATTATTTGTTTGACCAGCTGCTTCGGCCATATTTGCGGCCATAGCACTACTATTGAAACCCGCAGCGATAATCGCTGATATATAAACTGCTGTGCGTTTTTTAGAAAAATTAATATGTTTCATGTTTACCTACTTTCTTAAAATTAGTTTTAATTTAGTGGCCTGCAGCCACTCAACCTTTTTTAATGACGAGTGATTAAGGAGCTGTAATAACAACATTATCAAGACGATACACTGCACCATCACCCTTTCCGTAAGTAGGAAAAACCATCACTATATTTATCGCACTTATATCCAAACCTTTTTCGAATAGGGATGCCAACGAAAAAGTATAGGTTTGCCATTGTCCCACAACCGGTGTAGCACCTTCTTGACTGGCTGATAAATCTAATTCAACTGCAGCAGTGGGATCTCCAGCTTCTATTTTAAATTTCCAGGCAGCACTGGCATCATTGGGCGCTGACATCACTTTCAGGTCAAATTTAACAACACCATTTTGCAGAATTGAACTGGCGTCAAAAGAAACATCATCATTTGCCAGAAAACCCATTACCGTATCCGTAGCGCCAACAACAAATTCAGCGACAAAACCATGACTTGCATCGTCTTGTTCTTCAGTAGGTGTAGTACCTCCACAACAATCCCAAATAGGCCATTCAGTATTTTGTGCGTTATCGTACAACACAATACCTAGTGGAGCAGGTACGCTGGCAGGATCATAAATCATCACGTTATCTAATCGATACACTGCACCTTCACCCTGTCCGTAAGCAGGAAAAACCATCACTATATCTATCGCATTTATATCCAGGCCTTTGTCAAATAGGCTTTGCAACGAATAAGTATAGGTTTGCCATTGTCCTACGACGGGTGCAACGCCTTCATCACTGGTGTATAAATCTAGTTCAACTGCAGCAGCGGGATTGCCAGCTTCTATTTTAAATTTCCAGACAGCATCAGCATTATTAGGCGCTGTGATAACTTTCATTTCAAATTGCACAACACCATTGGCTAATAAATTCCCTGCATCAATAGAAACATCATCCTCAGCATACAAGCCCATAACCGTGGAAGTTGCTCCGACAACAAACTCAGCAGTCAAGCCATGTTCAGTATCATCATTTTCGACTGTTGGGGTAGAACCTGCACAGCAATCCCATAGACTCCATTGTTCTTTAGCCTTATCATCGAACAAAACATGTCCGACAAAACCAGTAGAGGCATTAGGATCGTAAATTTTTACGTTATCAATTCGAAAAACAGCCCCATCTCCAGTTGACCAACCAGGAAAAACCATCAAGACATCAATGGCACTCATATCGAAAGTATCTGTAGCCAAATCAGACAATTTAAAGGTATAGGTTTGCCACTGCCCCTCTGTAGGAGCCAAGCCTTCAACACTGTCAGTAAGTGAACGACCAACCGCAGAAGCCGCATCATCATTGCCTTCCATTTTAAATGACCAGATCGCATCTGCATTATCTGGCATTGATACCACTTTCATATCAAATTGAATAACACCATTGGCAAGGATCCCTGTTGCATCAAAAGGTGCAGGTTCAGCATCAGGATCTGTCATTCCAGCTTTCCTGGATATAAAACCCAGCACGGTATCCTCGGTGGGATTAACAAATTCTACAACGGCTCCGTGTGCATCATCATCAATTTCAATCGTCGGTGTCGTTCCTCCACTGGAAACCCAAGAAGGCCAGCTAGTATTTGCTTCATCTTCAAAAACAATTAATTGAGGAGATGGCATAGCATCAGCCCCAATTATAAAGTTAGCAACACGATATATTGCACCATTGCCTGTTACCCAGTCCGGGAAAATCATCACCACATCAATCGCACTAACATCTAAGCCAGCGTCTGCCAGCGTTTGTAGGTTAAAGGTATAAGTTTGCCACTCGCCAATTGTCGGTTCCACACCTTCGACACTATCTGTTAATGGTAAAGCGACTTCGGTAGATTTCTCTCTACTTTCAATTTTAAATGACCAGGGTAAATCAGAATCGTTAGGTGGAGTAACAATTTTTAAATCGAAGCTAACAGTACCCGTTTCCAATAGAGGAGAAGCATCAAAAATACTCTCCTGACCCCCTGTATTTTCAAAGTCATTGTGTGATTTACGTGTACTAAAGCCGTTAACCGAAGGTGTTTCACCGGTATAAAATTCGATGACTTCACCTTTTTCATCATCCGTGGTCAGGGCTGGCGGAATACCATTTTCACTGACCCATGCTGGCCAGTTTAGGTTCATCGACCCAGTGAATACATTTAGGTTTTGTGCGATTCCAGATGATGGCAGCTTAGGGAACGGCGCCAGCCCTTCAACAAGTGCATCTTCAAGGCTATCGTAACCACCTCGTACAGTTTCACAGCCTTTGCCAGTATCAGGATCTTGCTTACATTGGTATACGCGCACATAATCTATTTCAAATTTTTGACCATTAGTAAATGCTTCTGCATCAACGCCTAAATTATTAACATTTACAGGCCAGTCACCACCTACAGCAAAATTGATGATCATATAGAATTGCTGATCAAAAGGTGCATTATCCCAATATGTTGTTAATTCACCGGTAACAGCATCATAATTTTCAGTAAACCAACCGCGGTGTGATAAACCTACCGCCTGGTCTTTACTGTTATAACGAACTTGTGATTTACGCTGAGTCGCATATAAATAATCATCTATATACCAACGAATTTCACCTTCTTGCCATTCAATAGCATAAGTATGAAAATCATCAGCTGGATTAGCCCCATCAGGTAAAGCGTAAGATTTACCTGAGTATGAATTATTTGGCGATTCTTTACCGTAATGCAGTGTGCCATAAACGCGGTTTTCGACAACATCATCTGCATCAGACGTTTTTAAGTTAACCGCTTCAAGAATATCAATCTCACCAGACTTTGGCCAACCACCGTATGTTTCATCCGTAGGCATCATCCAAAATGCAGGCCAACTTCCCTGGCCGCTTGGTAATTTAGCGTTAATTTCAAATCTGCCGTATTTAAAGTCAGCTTTGTAGCGAGTAATTAGACGTGCTGATGTGTAAGGCTGTTCAGCACCTTCTTCAGCTGGTAACGCTACAATTTGCAGTTTGCCGTCTGAAATATGAGAATTTTCTTCACTGTCAGTGTAGCATTGCTTTTCCGCATTACCGCCACCAAGACAGTTTACTTCATGGGTCCATTTTTTATCGTCGATTGAGCTATCATCGAACTCATCACTCCAAACCATTTCCCAATCACTTACGGGTTTCTCAGGAGTGAATTTGCTTGGGTCTGTATGCGTTTCAGCTTCACCGCCACATCCAAGCAAGAACACCGTTGAAACCAAAACACACAATTGTGTGATCTTTTTTGCAACTTTTATCATAACTTATTTTCCAATTACCCAACTATTATCCTTGTATCACCAGACCAATGTTATTTTAGTTTTTATAATTACATTGATAGATGACTCGATGGTTAAACAGCCATACTCTTGAGTTCAATTGATACGCTGTCACCTGGAAATATACTGTGACAATTAATAGATAGTTACAATTCAAATGCGGCATCAGGAGTCGTTAACGGGGTGTTGTTGTTTTTCCTACACTCAGCACGATAAAGCGTTATAAAAACAAGACAAGAGGTTTTACCAATTACATTTTTTTAGATTCAATTAATTTTTGAATGGCAGAGCTGTAATTTCTACTCACTTTTAAATGAATATCATCACCCAGCTCTAACATACTTTCACTGTTACGCAATGAACGAATACTTTTAATGCAATTAATGTTAACCAATGTTGATTTATGGATGCGTTTAAATACTTTGGCGTCCAACTGACTTTCAAGTTTTTTCATGGTAATACGTACTATATGTGTTTCTTTGTCTGTATGAACACACATATAGTCACCTGCGGCATCTATCCAGCGTATATCTTTAACGGGTAAGAATATTTTTTCATTATCAGTATTCTTAATAACCATTTCCTGGCAAAAAGCCGTAGGTAATGGATTGTCAGTCTCTAACCAGTTTTCCAACTCAGAAATAGAAACCCCTGAACTTTCTCCCAACGCTTTAAGCAATTTAAATTTTTCTTTATCTGAATTCTTGGGATTGGACCTTTGTATTATTCGCTCAATTGTTTTTTTAAGACGCCCTAAATTTGCTGGTTTTAACACATAATCGATAGCATTTAACTCGAAAGCATCTAGTGCATATTCTCCATACGCGCTGACAAAAACAACCATTGGTAAAATATCTGACTGTAATGCCTGCACAACTTCTATGCCGTTTAACCCTGGTAAACGTAAATCCAGAAATAAAATATCCGGGCATAGCTCATGACATAACTGAATAGCTCTATCTCCATCACTTGCTTCAGCGATAACTTCTACTTCAGGTATTCTTTGAAGCCGCAATCTCAATCCTTCAAGGGCAAGCGGCTCGTCATCAACAATAATGGCAGTTAAAGGTAGTTTAATCATGATTATAATAGCTTTCAAAAGGGACAGAAATCGCCACAGTTGTTCCCATATTTTTATTTTCAACAATTTTTATATCATAATCACCATTAAACATAGCATCTAATCGCGCTTTTGTGTTACTAAGACCAATACCAAAACCATCACTCACTTTTGCCTTAAATCCAATACCTTCATCCCGCACGTTCAACACCAACCTGTTTTCTTTAATTTGAGCGGTTATAGTAATTAAACCCGCTTCTTTTCTGGGTTCAATGGCATACTTAATCGCATTTTCAACAAGCGGTTGCAGTAACATGCTTGGCACCTGGGCTGTCATGGCTGAATTACAAATGGACATTTCAACATTTAAACGATCACCAAATCTGACTTTCTCAATAGAAAGGTAAACGTCAAGCAATTCTATTTCTTTTTGCAATGTGGTTTTACTTTTGATGTTTTGCTCTAATGAATAACGAAAAAACTCACATAATTTATCCAGTATTTCATTAGCTTTATCATTTTCATTTTTTAAAATAAATGTCGATATCGCATTCAAGGTATTAAACATAAAATGCGGATTCAATTGGTATCTGAGCATTTGAAGTTGAGCATCTTTAGCTGCTGTTTGTGCCCTTAATAGCATTTCATGCTCTTTTTGTAATTTGGTGTTATACAACATGATAAAAAATATCGAGGTCCATACGAACATGGTCGTCAGAGAAAACATTAGCCAGCCACCAAATTCCAGCATATTCCATGCTTCATTCCATTGTTGATGGTAAACAATAACCTTGAAGCTACTTAATTTAATAACGTTATACACCAACCCGAAGATGGCAGCAGAGGTAAAACTCAAAAATAAAGTTTTATTCAGGGGAAGGTGAACAATTTTACGAATAAGCTGCCATTGCAGGTATGACAAAAAGAAGCCGCTCATAGTTTCAACGACAAGATTAATCATTTGACCACTGAAATTAAAGTCAGTTTCATCAAACTGCGGTCGTATAATCGCAATAAAAACAACAAACGCGTACCCCAACCAACCAGTAATTTGTAATGTCCAGAACTGGTGACTTTTTTTGGAGAAAGCCTGTGGCTCTATTTCAAGCGGGCTTTCATATCGAGACGCTTCCATAATACTAATAATATCAGATATACTTATTTTAATTCTGCCTACATATTTTATCTTATTCAATATAAATAAATGTATAACAAATAAATTAAGGAAGTTTGCTTTTGCGGCAAGGCGTGCCTATTTTGAGACAACTCTTTTTGATAATATTTTAATAATCTTTCATCGGTTCCTGTTATTGGCCTTATTCTTAGGCACGTAATTCAAAATTGAAACTGGCACTACCTTTTTGACGGTAAAACCTTCAATTTCTTTTCGCACAATAATATGTCCCAGACGACTTTCAATAGCACAAAGGTTTCTAAAATTATCTTTTGAAACAAAAGAGATTGCTTCACCAGAGGCGCCAGCACGACCTGTACGGCCGATTCTATGAATATAATCATCAACCTGATCCGGCAAGTCATAATTAACTACACGAGAAAGCTCACCGATATCAATACCGCGAGCAGCAATACCGGTAGCCACTAAAAATTTAATCTTTCCAGACTTAAAATCAGCCAATATTTGTTCGCGAACCGCTTGAATTCTGCCGCTATGAATAGCTTCAGCTTTAATACCGCGTTTCTCCAGCTGACTGACCAGCTTGGCCGCGCCATGTTTTGTCTCGATAAAAATAAGTGCCTGCCCCCAGTGTTGTTCTTTAATCAAATGACTCAGTAAAGAGGATTTATTGCCCTTGTCTACCGTGATCAGCCATTGAGCAATTTTCGGCGCTGAAGCCTTGTCGCGGGAAATAGCTATTTCTACGGGATTATTGATAGCCCTTTTCGCTAACAAACGGACATCGTCAGAAATAGTGGCTGAAAACAATAAATTCTGACGCTGCAAAGGCAGGCGTTCAATAATTTTATTGATATCGTCAATAAAGCCCATATCGAGCATTCTGTCAGCTTCATCCAACACCAGTACTTCGAGCTCATCAAAATGTAACGCTCGTTGATGCGCCATATCTAACAGCCTACCAGGGGTAGCAACGAGAATATCAATTCCCCATATCAGCCGCTGTTTATGAGGCTGGGAATCAACGCCACCATACATAGCCATAGAGCTAAGCTCTAGATACTTATTGTACTGGCTAATACTGGCCTCAACCTGCACCGCAAGCTCTCGAGTGGGGGTAAGAATGAGAGCACGAATACGCTTGCCACGCAGCTTGCGCTCGGTATTAAGCTTTTCCAATAGTGGCAAGACAAAACTAGCTGTTTTGCCCGTTCCGGTTTGCGCAGCAGCAATCAGATCTCTTCCTGACAAAATGACAGGTATCGCTTGCTTCTGAATGGCCGTGGGAACGGTATAACCCAGATCAGCTAAGGCTTTTAATATAGGATCACATAATCCAAGTTTTGAGAATGGCATACAGAGCCTCAGGCATATGAATAATCAACGGCTGCTTACTTGGCGTAGTAGCAGTTCGTGTAGAGAGAACAGAGGCGTGGAGTATAACAAAAAAGCATTTACATTTTAGCTTAATTCATGTCATCAATTAGCAGGTGAGGAGATCTTTTACAACCGTCGCATTTCTGCTTGAAATACAGAATATCAATACAAAATAAAAATCGGAAAAAGGAAGTATTGTGCAAGTACTGCTTATCCCGAATTCAGGTTACTTACATAAAAAGCTAAACCTAGCCAAATAGAAACTCTTAGATTCAAATAATAAGGCAATGTTCTTAATGTTAAATTTTTTATTCTTTCACTGTTATACCAATTGTATTGTCTTGAGATGGTATCCCAGTATAAATAAAAATTTGTCTGCAAATAGCTTATCCAATTATTTTTATACTTGGTAGCACTGAACGTCTAAAAGATCGAAAATACCGATGAAATTGCTACAAAGCACGATGAAGTTTTTGTTGTATAGGGGTTAAATCAGATTGGCGAATCAAGCGGTTACTAAATTCGACTAACCATTTCGGCAGAACCAACGCAATAGTTGAGCTTCGCCTAGCTGATAGACACCAACAGATTTATGCTTAAAATTGGTGCGGAATATCAGACAAAACTAATGGGATTTGTAAATGTTATTTTTTTCTATTTTTTCATTCTAAGCCGAGAAAGTTCTGCCACCAGACTGATTTTATTTCCGGATATCTTAAGGATGACGGCGAGATGTTCAATACAAAAATGTATCTGGAGAACACCAGTGAAGCAAGTGACCCGGTAGTATCAAGCGTTGAAGACATGGCACTATTTCTTAAAGAACTATTAACCAATGACAATCTGGCGAATGAAGCTGTGCGCAATACGCTATTTGGCGAAGATAATCTGATCACCTTGGATGCTAACCGAAAAATAGGTCTTGGTATCATGCTATTAAGCACAGGCGGAAAAACTATTTATACCCATGATGGCATAAATTTAGGATATCACGCGGTAAATGCATATATTGAGGAATCACAGACCAGCATCACTATTTTCATGAATTGCAGTAACCCGCCCTTCGAAGTCCCACCAACTGTCTGTAGAGATAGCATGACTACATTGTTTCAACAGATATTGGAAAACGAGTTGTAATGCTAATCCAATTAATTAGTGATCACCTTCAAATGGTCACTAGTTAATTATGGTGATCAATATCCTTACTACTTGACTCAAAAAGACAAACGTAACAATACGTTTGTCTAGTATAACTACTATTATTATTCTCATTGTTAACAAGGTACTATGTGTTCAGCTAACATCTTATGAAAACATAAAAACTAAAGGTAAGAAAATATGAAAATATTAAATCACCTATTATTGTTAAGTTTGGGATTATCATTAACACTTCCCTATTTTGCAGTAGCAGAAGAAATTGGCAGTGTCAGTACCAAGTTTAAATTCCTGGGAGCCAATCATAAAATTGTTATTGAAGCCTTTGATGATCCCATTGTAAAAGGT
This sequence comes from Alteromonadaceae bacterium, assembly GCA_013216015.1. GTDB lineage: Bacteria > Pseudomonadota > Gammaproteobacteria > Enterobacterales > Alteromonadaceae > JABSOI01. Next base: position 17,134 of record JABSOI010000099.1, read on the forward strand.
GTCACCTGCCACTTAAGTCGTGCCAAAAAAGGTGGCATTAAAGGTTCACTCGGATTAGCAGAAGATCCTTCAGATGCTTCAATTGCCTGCCGACAAATTGGACCAATAAGTTTCTCGGGCAAGTTAAAAGAGGGTGAAAAAGTTTTTAACAAGAGAACTTCTCTGGTTTTTAAAACCATGCAAGTCGTTCGTTTTCATGACACCACAAGGAATGTGCTTATTTACCTTGTTTATAGTGATAAAATCGTAGACGGAAGTCCCAAAAATTCAATTTCAACCGTCCCTATTTTAAAATGGAATAGCACACAGTAATTAAATTTGTTGGGATAAGTGTAAATGTAGAGAGCTGACCGATAAATCAGATCACCTCTTATCACCTAAATTTAACAAAGTTAATATTCTTATTTTTCTATTATTAAGGAAGGTGCATAGCCAAATATTATACACCTCCTTATATCACTACTGCTCTGCCAATTCCATGCTGTTGATAAACTGAGCTATATCAATTAAGCGGTCACCAACAATAACTTGAATAACCTTTTTAACCCAGGTTGTGGCGATATTTCTGTAATTAAGCTTGGATAACAACCAAATAGTTAACATCAATAACAATCCAGAAGATACCAAATAGAACATCACCATTTGTTGCTCCAAATACTTAAATAAATCAACTCCAAACAACACATCGAATCCTAAAAACACATAAGCCATGTAAAAAGGAACTGATAATAAAAGTAGTTTAGTTAATTGCAATTTATGTGAGCAAATAGCATAGATATCTTTGTGCAATACATTTATCGGTTTTGAGTAATCTACTTTTGAAATCAAAACAATTTGTCCGATATTTCCTGCAAGCCCAACAATGGCAAAAATATTAAGTATAAAAGCAGATACCGTAGGCGCTGAAACACTAAAGTCATTAACAATGAACTGCCACAGAGACACAATAATCAAGAAAAACACGATGCTTTCAATTATACGTGCCAATTTCATACTACGAAGTTCTTTTATTTGTTTATTGATCCTGGTTTTAGCCAACATCGTTTGGTTTATTTTAACAGCGGCATCAATTTTACCGCTTTGTTGTTCCCATGTATTTTTAAAATCATCTAAGTTCATGTTAAGACTCCTGCGCTTGAAATTGATTTTTCAGTGTTTCTTTAATTCGGCCAATTCGTGTGGCTACGTTAGTTTTGGTGATCCCCAGGCTACCAGCAATACTTTCATAAGATTCACTTTCCAAATAAAGTAGCATAATGGCCTTGCTTAACTTGTCCAGCTGACCAATAAACTGATATAGCTGGTTTATTTCTTCACTTCTCTCATCCTGATCACAAATGTCTGCAATATGAATAATGCTCTCTTCACTCATAGATGCTTTATCTTCTCGTTTACTGTCTTTTCGGTAATAAGAAATAGCTACATTCAAGGCTATTCGATACATCCAGGTAGAGAATTTGTATTCATTATTGTAGTTGTCATATGCAAGCCACATGGTTGTTAATATTTCCTGAGCAAGGTCTTGTCGGTCATCTTGATTTTGGCAATATGAGTTAACAATTTTATAAACAATCCCTTTATGTTGCTCCATGGATTTGGCAAATAACTTTTTCTTAGCTGTATTCATTCAATATTACTCACAAAAATGTCATTGCTTTTTACCCAGTCCCGTACACGATTCATGGCAATTTCATCATGCCTGATACCATTATGCGTTTGTCCATCTACCATTAAAAAATCACCACTACTGTATGTTAAAACCGCCTCTTTATAAGCCGATGCATTAAAGGCTTCATCCTTTTCCCCCACAACAACTAATAACGGTTTATCAATAGCTTGCAAGCCTTCTTTATAATCTGTGGGTGACATACTTGCACTACTTCTAAAAGTGTACTTATTTACAGGTGTACCTGCAGGCACATTAAAAAAGAATACGGGTAAATCATTCCAGTTAGTTATATTTAATGAATTCAATAAAGCCAAACCAATTAACCTCGTTATATGAATAGCCATAAAAGTATTTTCCGGCTCAATCGATTCACTGTCAGGGGCCTTGTTTGTTGAGGTATTGTTTTCTGGTGAACTGTTTGTTGGTGAATTGTCACCTAATTGTGGAGCAAACAGTAAATATCCATCTACCTGTGGAAGACCTTGTTTCATCGCATATCTTAATGAGATCCCTCCTCCCATTGAATGCCCGGCGATAATAATTTTTCCATTAGGCTTAGACTCTTTGATTTTACTAACAACATCAGCAACGTCGTCTACATATTGCCCTACATAATCAACATCTCCCGGCTGTCCGTCAGAGGCACCATGGCCACGTAAATCTAAAGCATAAACTTCAGCATTTGCTGCTTCTCTAATTAGCCCTGAAAATCTGTTATTCGTATAACTACTCGACAAAATACCATGTAATACAACTACGGTTAAGTCTGAGTTATGAGAAAAATATTGGGCAGCAAGCTTCGAGTTATTTCGCATAGTAAAGAACGTTTGTGTACTTTGATAAACCTGTTCAAATCCCAAGTCGTTCAGTTCTTTTGCTGAAATTTCATGATTAGTGGTGTTTGCAAACACAGGGTCATCTTGTGTGACCATGTAGCCAATCATAATAAAATATCCTACAACTAGCGTTAAAACAGTAATTGTTATTTGTTTGATATGCTTTCTAGATATGAACATTCGAACTCCTAATTAACATTTATATATACTTCTTATCTAGTTATTCGCAGCAGTTAATAAATAATCACAAAAATTTTAATTTAATTTATTTTTTTATTCAAATTCGATAACTGGTCTTTTCTTATGGCACTCACATTTTAATAAAAGATAATTAATCCATTAAATTAAGGGATGAAAATATACGGAATATTTTAGAGCAGAGAATAAAGGCCGAGTGTTTATACCCAAGCTACTTGGAAATGCAGGTTCAGAGCTAAGCTAGGACATCAGAGCAAGGCGCAACACGCATATAAT
>JABSOI010000100.1 GCA_013216015.1 Alteromonadaceae bacterium
CTCAATCAAGCGCCTTTTAGATAAACTTTCAAATTCACCTCAAATTCCCGCATCTTGAATGACCACGGGTATAGCAAAAAAGTTCTGCTCTTGCTCCATGATTTTTTCCGGCGATTCACACCACATTTCTGTATTGATCATATTGAAAATCGTTATATTGTTACTGGTATCGTCAATAACAAAATCGGCATTAAAACTGTTACAACCTCCGCTACCGTTAAGTTGATTATTGTCCAAATCAAATGCCATTGAAACATTAATACCTTCAACTATTGCTTGCGGGCCGGCAATGCTATCAAATGCAGTCAACTGCCAAGTTACATCGTCTAACGCCAAAATTGGGCCCCCTATTGTCAAATTGGATAATTCAATACGCAACCCACCGTCGAGAGCCAATGCCTCGACATCAAGTCTTGTCGATTCAGGGTAACCATATTCCGGATGATAAGTGACGTCGATAGTGACCTTGTCATCTATTGCTTTTTGAATCAAAGCAAATACACCATCAACAGTTTTTATGTGTTGTTTTATTTTGCTGGAGACCGCCTCATCTTTATAAATATCTCTAGCCGAAAGAAGTGTGTTATTAAAAACACTGAGCATCATCGCAGCTGACATTTCGGGTACACAGAAACAAATACGCTGACTTTGTATTGTGTAATATCGCCCAACCTGACCATGCCAGGTGGTAGATGCATTCTGTAACCCATTCCATCTCGCCCGAGCGTCCTGCAATGTTAGCTCTTCTTCTGATAGACTTTCATCACAACCCGTTATAACTATCATGATTATTGCGATAAATAAAACCATAATATTGTGACGATAGTTTTGTCCAATTATTCGTTCAATGAATGTATTTCTTTTTTGCATTGTAAACCTAGTTTTTCCTAATTATCTATGCCCTCAATATAATAGGAAAAGAACAGTGATGTTGTTATCAAATCTAGATGATTTGTCAAAAAATGTAATCAATATGGTCTTGCATCCATCCATGCGACTCCATGCTCCCTTCTGTGGACTTCGTCTTCTCTGCCCAAGAGTTTCTGATCATAGTATTGCTAATTGTTAATTGTTAATTGTTAATTGTTAATTGTTAATTGTTATTTGTTATTTGTTATTTGTTAATTGTTAATCAGGCAGTTAATTTTTTAAGCAACCTGTGTCCACATTTTTTAAAAGGCTCTACATATATTTGTAATAAACTACTGTGTCCACTATCGTGCCCGGCATTTTTCACAGGTAAACCAAACGTCAATTCACCCACTTGTGATGATTTATTCAAGGTAGCAAACCATCGATCCCAAATAGCCAGAGCCGAGCCAAAGTTACTGTTAAACTCTTTTGGTTTATTACTGTGGTGAATTTGATGCTGTGCAGGGCTAATGAACCACCCCTCAATTTTATCTCCCCAACTCAACCATATATGACTATGTCGTATATTAGAGCCACAAAAATTAAACAGAAATACAAAAAGATTGGCTCCTAAAATATCAAACATTTTCAATGTTGGACCAAATAAATAATAACAACAACCAACAACAAATCCTTGAGTCAAAGACATGCGCACAGCGTAGAGCAAACTTTCAACCGGATGGCTTCGATAAATGGTAAAAGGCGTTAATACTTTTGCAGAATGATGAACCTTATGAAATTCCCAAAAATACGGAATTCTATGCAAGAGATAATGCAATACAAAACGAGTGAAATCATCAGCGATAAACAAAAACAACGTAAAAATGGCAATAATGGCTGATGAAGATAAAACAACAGGTTCATGATAATTAAAAATAAACTCTAAACCCGAAGAAACACCAATAGCAACTGGTGCCATGGTGATAACGATAAAAGGAAACAGCGCCGATTTTATCAGTTTATTGATCACTAATAAGGCATAGTCATGTCGTGCCGATTGCGAGCTGTAAATAGACCAGGGAAAAATATATTTAAAAAAACCGACACCTGTGCCTGCACTAAATGTTCGCCTATAAACAGGAATAGCAAGCAGTAAGGCCGATAGAATATAAACAATATAAAGCCGTTTATTCGCATCGAACAAATAATTAATGAGTTCGCTTACGTTTCGCCATAAAAAGTCTAACGCTAAAAAATCAGCTACCGACACAATACTTATTCAACCCGTTAAAAATTATATTTATAGCCAACAAAAAATTGTTGTAGCTTGCCTGGACGAGCTCCATAAGGACGTCGACTAACAATTTCCTTTTTGTCGAACAGGTTATCAGCCTTTAGGTATAATTGCCCGCTATCACCAATATCGTAATGAAATGATAAATCCACTACGGTATAAGCATTGCTCGACATCCCTGATAAAATAACATTTGAACCCGACGCTTCATCCATAGCATCAACATAACGTACTATAAGATTGAAATCCCAATTATCGGCAATTAATCCTGTATTTACCGTTACCTGATTTTTAGGCAAATAAGGCAATTCATCTCCCGCTTCAATGATCCCCCACATTGGAAAATCGGATTCAAAAGAATTTTTAAACTCTGATGCTGTATGGGTATAAACAATAGAGACAGGTATATCAAAAGAACTGTTAAGGTCAAAAGTATGCCTGGCTGAAAACTCTAATCCGTAAACATCCACTTCACCGCCATTAACTTCAGCATCTAAACTTTTTCCACATTCAGAAGCAGAAGAAAACGTACAGCCTTCTTTCAAGTTACTTATATCATTGTAAAATACCACTGCTTCAAATTTAGTGTTCTGATTATTGAATCGACCACCAAATTCATAATTAATACTATTTTCAATTTCTATGTCCAAACCTTCCTTTGGACTTGTTGGAATAAATCCTTCGTGAATACCAAACAAAAGACCTGCTTGTTCAGACAAGGTATAAAAAAGACTGATACTGGGTAACCAGAGTCGAGAACTCTTTTTTTGCCAGTCATTTTGTTTATTCGGTTTTAAATTTTGGTAACTGGAGTCGAAGAACTCCCCCCTAAGACCGAAAGTAACATCAAGCGCCTGCCAATTTATGGTGTCCTGCATAAAAATTGAAATTGCATCGGTTTTTTCCACATTAGTGGTTGTCGCGATTTGTTCACTGCCATCACTGATCAAGTTAGCCGATTGCATCAAAAACGCATCTTCAGTGTGCTTGCGCTCAATTTGATCCTGATGAAGTCTCACACCAAGATTAAATTTATGTTTTAAACCTGCAAGTTCATGCTCCCAATATATTTGTGATTGAATACCTTGTGAGTAATATTCCCTCGCATTATTACCAAGAATGATTTTTTCATACTCTTTTTGACTGTCTCGAGTACCCGTTAGCACTTGATAAAACAAAGCGTTAGTTTCTTCTTCAGGCTCAGATAAAATATATTGAAGATCACGGGTAACAACACCAGATTTGAAACCATTAACTTTAAACCACTGACGCTCAAAGTTATTACGATAAACGCGAGTGGTAATATCAAAGTTATCAGTTTCTAAAAAGTGACTGAATTGAACTTGACTGTGTTGCCAATCCATATTATCCAGTTGACTCGCAGCATAACGTCGATAGGCTTGAGCTTTAAAATCCTGATCGGTTAATCCCAAATAAGTTTCATTTGAATTTTCATCTGCGTAAGAAACTTTCAGTTCAAAGACTTGGTTAAAATCCTCGCTTGTGTGGTCATAACGTAATTTAAGCATCAGATCATTTTTATCAAAGCCGGTATCTCCGCCGCCATCGAGTTCTTTAAAACCCTCAGACTGCATATTTACCGCTTCAAACAAATAACCGAAATTGCTGTTTGAACCACCAGTATTTAAATTACCATCAATAGTATTACCATCGATAGTATTACCATAATAAACATGACTTTTTACGTAGCCATTGCTGCCTAAAGATACATCCAGCAGTCCTTCGCTGTCTTGTGGAACCGAGCGAGTTGTCATGTTTAATGCGCCAGCAACGGTATTAGGCCCATATTTTATCGCAGCAGGTCCTTTAAAAACTTCTAATGACGTCATTTTACTCATCATTGGAAAATAATAAGCCGCAGGAGCAGAATAAGGCGCAGGACCAATTAAAATACCGTCTTCCATTACGGTTATTTTTTTACTGCGCTCTGGAGTTACCCCTCTAAAACCAATATTAGGTCTTAAACCAAAACCGTCTTCTTCACGAATATTAATACCGGGAACGTTATATAAAATTCGATTAATGTCGTCGAAGTTAAATTTTTCTAACTCAGCTTCACCAATAAAGGTGGCAGAGCCCGCTTCTTTTCTTAACCGATCGCTATGACCAATTATTTGTATTCTTTCGTCGTAGGTTGATTTTGCTTTATCTTTCTCTTTATCATTGTCGTAAGCAAAAACAGTAACTGGCGATATCAAAGCCGTTACAATTGCCAGTGCGACTGACGATTTTTTTATCCTTGCACCAATGCCATGAGTTAGAGAAAACTTAGCTAAAGGTGAATGACTTAAAAGTGAATGATTTAAAGGCAAATGACTTAAAGGCAAGTTGTTCAAAAATAAGTTATTCATAACTAGTCATTATCTCCAGCAGCAGTTTGCGGCAATTCTAACGCTAAGCTAGTAATAAAATCTGCTTTAAGTTTATCGGTAATTTTTTTCACTTCCCTATGGGTTTGTTCAACGCGATCAGGATCTAACGCTAAAGTATCAGCCAGACTGTGTTCATAAGTTTGTGTTGAGCTAATGGCTTGCTGTACATCAGAGGTCATAGCATCTGCGGTATCTTGATCACCAACATCAATTAAGTAATCAATGAAGCCTAAACCTTTATTATCACCAGTAAGCAATTTTTCAAAGCCGATCAAATTATTGAGTATATTATTAAGTGAATTTGCACTGAATTTTGACTCTACAAGTTCCGGACAGGCCTGAGAACCACAGTCATTAACTAACAAGCCCAGTGGCTCAGCAATTTTTCCATCTTTAGTAAAAGAGTCGAGGTAAAACATAGCATCACTAATAACATTAAGGGCCTGATGTTCTGTTTCAAAATCACTGCCAGTGGTGCCAGCTTGACTAAGCTTGGCAGCGTAACCTTGAGACCCTTGCCATGCATTTACTAAAATTTGGGCATTATTATTTATGTCTTTTGCTACTTCACCGGCAAATTCACAGCGAGCAATTTTTCGATATTGTTCTGTTTGATTATTCCAGCCACTGGGCTGACTAGCACTAGTGCAGCTATGGTTTATATCATCGTTAAAAAGTAAATATTCCAATGCAGCCAAGCCCTTTCTGGAAGCTAGTCTTTTCGTAATATCGTAAGGGCCACCATTAACCGATCCTTCTTTAAAAAAGGTAACGTCAAAATCAACACCACAAGTATTGACGATGGGCCAGGAATATATTTTATTACGTAACGCATTATCATCATTGGAAAGTGGTCCAATTTGCATTATTTCTATTTGCTGCCAGATATTCATCGCATTACGCCAACTATCTTTCGCTAATAGTTTATCTGCATCTAATTGCATTAATGCTTCACCAGCAAACTCCATAGATTTTTCTTGCAGGCAATATACCTCAACCGCCTGTGTTTGCAGTTCACTTTTTTGCAAAAACTCTTGGTATGTTGATGCAATAACATTCACGGTAATATTTTCGATAAGCGCGAGTTGGTTAAATTCAGTTCCAGTATCGTTTCCTGAACCGGACACATTATTGAAACCATCTCCACTGGAGCTACTGGTACTTTCTCCACAGCCACCTAAAATAACAGCTGCATTTATTGACACTGACAACAACAATAATTTTTGCTTGCTAAACATTTATTTTACTCTTTAAATTTACTCTTTAAATAAACAACAAAGCTTGAGCCCCCAAAAAGGCACAAGCTCTATTGACTTTAACCACCAGTAATAACTATTCACAAGTTAATTTATAAGCATAATTGACTTGCAAAATAGCGACTATCAAGATTTACTTCTACCATTTAGTAACATTTTCAGGATCAAAACTTAGTGCTGTTGCGAGAATATCACGTGCTGTCATTAAGTCAGTCTGGTACGCAGCAATATTTGCTTGTTCAAGCACAGGTGCCTTACCAAATAAACTGTGAAGCTCAACAAACTGTTCTTCTGTTACTTTCGAATAAGGATTAAATTGAATACCTAGTGCAAATCCTTTCAATTCAGAAAAGTGCTTAGCAACATCATCATAACTATAATCTTCTGTGCCCATTTTACCCAAATCGCTGTGCAAATCATTAATATAATGAACAACGGTTGCAACAATTGCTCGTTCCCAACCATCAACAGCAATATCTCTTTGCGCCACTAAATCTGTCATTTGCGTTTCTGTTAATTCAACACCGGCATTGTCGTTAACAATTTTACGGCCAGCAAGAAATGCTTCCATTATTTGCTTGGTAAAATCAGTTGGATTAGCATTGTCTTTACTACCGCGGTCACGCTTGGCTGCATTGGTTGAATTGCCAAAATTAATTTCAGATGTTAAATCAATTTTACCATCACCATTACTATCATATTTACCTGCCCAAGCTTCACGACCACCTTTATTGGCAATTTCATCATCACTGTAATCTAAATAATCACGGGCAGCGCCAAAATAACCAAAACCTTCGTCAAATTGATGTTCTAACTGACTATAAGGTTTAGTCCCATCTTGATTGTGATCTGCAAGTAATCCTTTACCCGTAGTGTCATTACCTAAAGCATCAGTAGTTTCATTACCTAAATAATCGGCAGTCGCTTGAGAGTATGTAATGCCTACCAATAAGAATTTTTGGATCAGCTGTTGAAGGTTGGTGCCATCTGTATTGATATATACTTCAGTGATATCTTCACCAGCAGCAGTTTGACGCACAACGCCGTTTAAATGTTGCTCAGCATTGTCAGCTAATTGCCCAAAGAAAAGATCAATTAACCCTTCTGGTGTAACTGAGCCTTTATCACCCCAACCAGCAAATTCACCATTTTTCCAATCTTTATGCTGACCTGCTTCATCATTACCGGCCATTTTACCATTGAGGTTTTTAGAGCTGCTTGAAATATTAGCGATATGAGTTTGAACAGAATTATCTATAAAGGTAATTTCGAAATTATCATATTGTTCATCTGTAGTACGGTAATACTTATCGAACATAGCTATAACTTCTGATCTGCTGCTTAACGTACCATCATCAAGCTCAGCTTTTAGTTTATTGCCAATATAATGATTTAATTCTGCAATTAAAACGTGGCGGGCAATTTGCCCTGAATAAGAAACACTTGATCCATCAGCAAATTTACTGTCAAATTTATAAACATCAAGTACATCTACAACATTTAAAGTGAACTCTTTTGTAAAAGTTGCTCCGCCGCTATCTGTAACTACAACATTAATCACTGAAGTATCATTTTGTTCAAAATCAAATGAATAGTCAGCAGCAAGGCTTAACTGAGCACCGTCAATAATAAAATTACTATTATCAACACTGTAAGTAAAAGTATCACCTGAATCGGCATCAGTAGTAGACAAGGTACCAATAACGGCACCCATTTCATTTTCATTAAAAGTATTATTAGACAGGCTAATATCAGTCGGTGCTGAATTGGTTGGTACTACAACGTCATCATCTGTATTGCTACTACTTCCGCCACAGGCAGTTAACGTTGAAGTTGCAATAATTACCGCAATTGCCAGTGCTTTTCTTTTGAATTCCATAGATTTTCCAGTATTAATAAATAGTTAAGGACAAAAAATTCGATTAGCCACAGTATAAACAATTTAAATCTAAATGCGAATCGATCTCATATAAATATTCATTAATATTCATTAATATTCAATAATTGTGGTCTGGAACAATAAACTTAGACTAATAAGCATAAATAACTGATATGTTTTGGGTGAGGTTAAATTTTCAAAAACACAGTTTTTTTGTTCCAGACAAAACTAAGGACGCACTAATACAGCAAAGGCATGGATGTTTTACTGAGGCTAGTTCGTAACTGTTTCACAAGAAAATATATGGCAACATATTTGAGACTAATGTCTTCAATGCGAAAAGGGAACTTTAGATAAGATAGCAGAAAAAAAAACTCTAACTTTCTAAATTCAATTTTGAAAGGACAGTAGCTACCACTATATAGTCTTTTAAGCTTAAAACAGACATTAACCTTTGAAAATTTAAATCTGAATAGGATTATATTTTGTATCGATAACGCTCGACTACAACTTATGGAAAATTATAAGTGAGTATTTTTGTGCTTTTTCTGCAAAAAAATGTGACCGAAGTAAGTTTCCTACGTCAGCTTGATTATTATTTTATATTTAAAATTAACTTATAGTACGATACTTTATCAATAGGCTAATAATTTCGTGATCACTTCCAGATGATGCAAGGGCTTCGTCCAAAGTACGCCTCTGCGGTAGATTAATATTAAATTTACTCCGCAGAATATTCAATACTTGTTCGTCCGAGGAAGGATCAATTTCTTTTCCTGAAAAAATACTGATCCTCTGGTGAATAAATTTCTTGCTCATAATATTAAAATTTCCTATCTCGTTCTGGACCTAAAGTTAATTACAACTTGCATCGCTTTTACCACAGAGCTGACATTTGGTAATAAGCGCCAAACAATGCTTTGGATTAGATTTTATATCGATAACGCCGCTGATAGCCTTGTTATGCATTTTTCGTCTTTTTGAAGACTAAGTCGGCTTTTCTTCGCTGACAAGCATGTTTATGAATTTTGCAAATCGCCTCTGTCTGGTTTCGGGTTTCTTCGCACTTGTCAATCCGTACGCGATGACATAATGACTCGATTTAGTGAGCGTTTCAAAAAATTGTTTCGCCTTCGGCTTGCTATCTAGTGCTGCTAGGAAATCCGCCGGCACTTTCATTTCACTTGCCGCATAGGCGTTCTCCCACCGGCCGTCTGCTTTAGCGGCACGAACGTGCACGAGTCCTGACTCCGTCATCCGGCCCTCGTTTATCAAACGCTCCACATGCTCTGTGTTCCTTTTTGACCAGTTGCTTCGCGTTTTTCTTGGAGTGACCCGCTGGAGATAGGCTTGGTCATCGATTGACTTCTTGACGCCATCGATCCAGCCCCAGCACAGCGTCTCAATCACGACATCGTCCCAAGTCACGCTCAAAATCCCAGTCTTTATCTTGAATATCTTCATCCAGAGTTCACTTTCGATGGCGTGATTCACCTTAAGCCACCGTCCAAGATCTTTCGGCGATGCAAAGGTCATGATTTTCGCTGGATCGGGTTCAGGCATAAAACTATATTCTCTTCGGCATAACGCCCAAATAACAGGCTAATTAATTGTTGGCTAAAATTGTGTAGCGAAGCGTAGCAAACTGTTACGCATCCTTGTTTATTTTTTTGTTAGCATTCTTTTGAGCCAACCACTTTTTCATAAAAAGGTTTAACAGCTTTGGTAATTTCTAAAGCAGTACCATTTCCATCATTTACCATTATATCAATATACTCATCATCACCGAGAAAGCCTTTAGTAGAAACAGCTAAATCTTTGCTTATGGCTTCGATTATTGATTGATCATTGATTTCAGTGTCCAGCACAAGAGCTAAATGTGGTTGTTCACCTTCTCGTACGTAATGAACCTGTCCAAGATATGCTGCTTTAATTTCGCCGTTTCTAGAAGATAAGCTTTTAACTAATGATTCTATTAAGCCGTTGGGGATTTGCAAGGGAGCACCAATTAAAACCTGCGTTCCAGAAGCAACCATTTTTTCTTCTGGTACATTAATATTACCTTTGAGCCATTTAATTTCATCAGGAACAAATGTTTTAACATGTGCTGTTCCAACATTTAGAGCCCAATGAAAATCTGTCCCCATCTTTTCTACTATGGCGTGACCTGCCAGTGCTGTAAAACCTACTTCTCGTTGAGCCCATGAAGCAAGCCTTTCTTTTGAGTCGAATAACATTATGTATTGATCGCCATCTGACTCAATTATTATAGGAGAAATTGTATCGTTGTCTCCAGCTCTAGTTCTAGTTTGTTTTTCTTCGTCTGGCGAATCTACAGTTGAAATAAAAATAGTAGCAGATAAGAATGCGTTATAAAAAACAGCTTCTTTGCTATTTTTTGTGGCTTCAACATACGCATGATCTAAAGGTGTCATAACGATATTTTTATCCTTAGCGTAGACAATATTTGAGTTTAAAATTGTAAGTAGTAATAGTTGCTTAATCATGATTTAGACCATTTGAAGATGATCACTTATTTAGTACGATTGGTACTACTCCGGTAGGAATATCCTTTAATGTTTCCTCATAGCCAGCATCCCAGAGTAAATATCCCTTGGCATGCTCAATCAAAACAATTAGGATCAAACAGAAAAAACCACCAAATAACCATGATTGATGGTATATAGATAAACGTTTGAAATTAAACATTGTCATCAATCATGTAAATCTGAGAGCGCCAAAAAACTGAGCATAGCAAATATTACTAAGATGAAACATTACCATTAAGTAATGTTATCAATTAGTATTATACCTGTCCCAATACCTGAGCCGGTTCAATTTTAGTTGCTTGCCACGCAGGATATAAAGTAGCACAAAGGCTCATAATTAACGCTGTGGTCACCGTGACTACCACATCTGGCTGATGTAAATATGTCGGAATAAAATCTATAAAATAAACATCACCAGATAAGACACTGGTACCAAAGAAACTTTCCATAGCCAACACTATTTCAGTTAAGTTCAATGAAATATAAATACCTAATAAAGCTCCGACAGCACAACCGATCACACCATTTACTAACCCCTGGATCATAAAAGTGACCATTACCAGTGAACGACTTGCTCCCATGGTTTTTAAAATAGCTATATCGGATTTCTTATCATTCACTGCCATAATAAGTGTTGAAACAATATTAAAACTCGCAACAGCAATGACTAAAGCCATAACAATAAACATCACCATACGAACTAGCTGAATATCGTGATATATCGGTCCTTGTGTACGAGTCCAATCCAGAATATAAACATAATGATCCCAAGTATAAGCTACATCCCTTGCAATCTTTGAAGCAGAAAAAACATCCTTGACTTTAAGGCGAACACCCTGAGCTTGCAATTCATTATAGTTAATAAAATTAGCAGCTTGTTCAATTGACATATAAGCGAGTGTATCGTCAATGAGGCCACCAAACTTAAATATACCAACAACTTTCATACTGCGTATCATCGGCGCTCTGATCTGTTGTTGAATACTCTGTCTCTGCCCCTTACTTTGTGCTTGCCCGCTTTGTTGCTGTCCTCCTTTAGACAACAAGCCATCTGTTCTGGGTAAAAACATCTGCACTTTATCACCAATTTTCAGTGACAGTTTTTTAGCAATGCCAGCACCAATAACAACAGTGTTTTCTTGAGTCAGTGCCTGCCAATTTCCTTCAATAATAAAGTCTGAAATTGAAGACACCTGTGTTTCCAGAAGAACATCAACACCACGTAATTCGCCAATGGCCTTTAATTGACTACCCTTTTGCATCATACCTGACATTTTTATTACTGGGGCGGCAGCAATAACATCTGGGGTATTTTGCAGCAGTTTAATACTCTTTCGCCAATCGGGAAGTGGTTCGTTAACGCCGATGAGCTCTGCATGAGGAACAATAGATAATAAGCGTTGAGACAGCTCCCTTTCAAAACCATTCATTGCTGAAAGCACAATAATCAAAACCATTACACCAAGCCCGATACCCATGGTTGATGATGCAGAAATAAAAGAAGAAAATCCATTACCCTGACGGCTTCTTACATAGCGCATCGCCAGAAACAAGCTTAGTGGCCGATAAAACCTTGCTGTTTTAATCATCCGCTTTTTCCGTATTTACTGTAGGTTTTGCCATGGGTTCAACCGTACGTTTGGCAATTGGCTTTAACTGACCATGATCAAGACGTAATTGTCGGTCCATTTTCGCGGCGAACGTTAAGTCATGGGTAACAATAACAAAACTGGTATTAACTGTTTTATTCAGTTCTTTCAATAATTGATAAATTTGCTCTGCGGTATCAAAATCTAAATTACCCGTTGGTTCATCTGCAAGTACTAATGAAGGTTTGGTTACCAGAGCACGTGCAATTGCAACTCGTTGCCTTTCCCCGCCCGACAGTTCACCTGGTCGATGTTCAAGCCGGTGGGATAAACCCACCTGGGACAACATTTCCTGGGCTTCTTTCAATGCCTTTTTAGGATCTGCACCTCCGATCAAAAGAGGCATAGCAACATTTTCCTGTGCTGAAAACTCCATCATTAAATGATGGAATTGATAAATAAAGCCAATATGTTTATTGCGAAAATGAGCCCGTTCTTTATCGGATAACTTATGAATATTAATATCATTAACCCAAACTTCACCTTCTGTCGGGGAATCAAGTGCACCAGCAATATGTAAAAAGGTACTTTTACCACAACCTGAACTGCCGACAATAGCCAATAATTCTCCAGATTTAACGGTTAAATCAAGAGAGTGAAGCACTTTGGTTTCAATCGCAGCTTTGCCTTGAAAATAAGATTTAGTTAACTGTCGGCAATGTAGAACATTACTCATTACGTAATACCTCTGCGGGTTGGGTAGTAGAAGCTCGATAAGCAGGATATAAAGTAGCAACAAAGCTCATCATTAACGCCGAAATAACGATAGTGACAATATCCGATAATATTAATTTCATTGGTAAGGCTTGACTGGAATAACCGCTACCTAAAATATTCAATCCAAAAAAGGACAGTAAATCATTTAAATTCAAGGTTAATAACAAACCTAAAACAGTACCAATAATAACTCCCCATAATCCATTAATCATACCTTGAATCATAAAAATTTTCATTATGCCGCCACGATCTAATCCCAAGGTGCGTAAAATACCAATTTCACCTTGTTTATCAATAACCACCATCACTAAAGCTGAAACAATATTAAACGCCGCCACGGCAATGATCAGACTTAACATTAACCACATCATATTTTTTTCCATTTTAACCGCTGAGAAAAAAGCCCCCTGGCTTTCATTCCAGGTGGATATTTGATAGTGATCAGTATCGATGATTTTATTTTTTCTTAAATTCGAGACCAAATCAGGCGCGTTAAAAGCATCATCAAGATATAAACGTAGTGCACTAATGCCATCACCTCTACGTTTTAACAGCTTTGCTCCGTACCGGCTGTGAACGTAAACCATTGCATCGTCAATTTGAGAACCAACATTAAAAATACCACCTACGGTAAAGGTTCGTTGTACCGGTAAACGACCCATTGGTGTGTAAACAGCTTTATTGGGCAACATGATGCGAACGGTATCACCCAAAGACACTTTCAAATTTCGCGCTAAAGATTGCCCTAGCACTAATGTATATGGAGACGTTGTCAAACTGGCTAAACTACCAGCAACCATATGTTGATTGATGATATTTTGCTGCTCAAATTCGGGAATAATGCCCTGCATTAAAACCCCTTGCAGATTTTTAGTTGATTGTATCAGCGCTTCACTTTCTAAAAAGGGGGTGACTTGTTTAACATGGGGCTGCTGTAATAATATTTCACGTTGCTTCTGCCAATCTTTCATTACCGGACTTATTGCAGCGTTTTTTGACCCGTTACTTTGTTCATTTTGACGGGAATAGTTGTTGGCAACAATAACGTGCGGAACTAATCCCAGGATCCGTTTTTTCAATTCTCCTTCAAAACCATTCATCACAGACACTACAATGATCAATGAAGCTACTCCTAAAAGTATTCCGGCAATAGAAAAAAAAGTAATAAAAGAGACAAATCCTGAACGGCTCTGACTTCGGCTATAACGTAAACCGATAAAGAAACTGACTGGGAGAAACATTGAAATAACAATACCTGTTTTAAATTTAAGTGTTTTTTACACCCATGGGTGGATTAATACCAAATCCATTAATAAAGTGATCATCTTCACATGGTCTAAATCACCACTAGTTGCGTTGCCTACATGGATGTAGGTACTTAGGTTTTGCCTGGAACAAAAAACCTGTGCTATTGGCAATTTATCCTCATTGATTATTGAGCACTTTATTAATGGAATTGATATAACCGTAAGTGTAACCCATCAATAAAACTCATCCTAATACACAAATTATCAGAAACGTATGGAGGGTTGCCAAATTACTTGATGGGTTACGCCTTAGGCTAACCCATCCTTATAGACTAAACAAAAAATTACATTAATCGGGGCTAGCATAGCACAATCAATTAACGTTCTGCTACATATGCCAAATATGCCAAACTTTGAGCTTTCGACCCTCTAAAAACAATACGTTGTTTCTTCAGGCTCAGCTGATAATCATACATTGGATCGTAATATTCTTTCACCAGAGGCACCAACCAATCAAAATGCCGCTTTAATTCACCTTCTTGCTGACATTTCAGTGCATTATTCATCAGGTCATTCAATTGTTGGTAACGTAGCATGCCTAAACGTTTTCGTACCTTAAACAATCCTTGTTCAAGGTAGCGACTAAAAACTTCAAAACCTTCAACTTCACCGTAAGCAGCAATGAAATCAGCCGACATTTTAACAATATATTCTTGAAACAAATGTTCAAGACGATAATCAAAATCTTCTTCAATGACTAAAACATGAGATTCATTCATCACTTTACGCAAATGTTCAGGTAAGTGAACACTGCCAATCAAACGCCCCTCATCTTCCAATATTATGGTTTGTTTTTCCGTGAATTTGCGACTTATATATTGCTCAGCCAGTTTATGCTCAAAATTTATCTGGCTGGATTGCTCCTGCACAAAACCGCCAAAACTAGATCCTCGATGACCTGCTGCCCCTTCAAGATCCAGACTATTTGGACACAAGTTCAGAAAACTTGTTTTACCACAACCTGTTCTTCCTCCAATTAACAATAATGGGTGTTGGGATAATTGCTCAAGCTCTGCTAAAAGAAATTGACGCATTGCTTTATATCCCCCTTCAATTAAAGGGTATCGACAGCCAATTTCATTTAACCATTGCCCAACGGTATTAGAACGTAAACCACCACGGAAACAATATAAATATCCATTCGGATTTTCACTGACAAACGTTTGCCAAGCGAGAAGTCGCTCCGCTTTAATTTGACCACAAACAAGTTTATGGCCTAATTTTATAGCTTGTGCCTGCCCATTTTGTTTATAACACAAACCTACCGCAGCTCTTTCATCATTAGTCATTAAAGGTAAATTAACTGATTGATTAAAACACCCTTTTGCAAACTCAATTGGTGATCGCAAATCAAGCAAGGGAGTTTTTTGAAGAAAAATTTTCCTGAGCATAGCGTTGTTATTACTGATTACATTTTCCATTAATAAACACTTATTACAGGCATTGTTGTAGACCTAGCTTCATTAACCATTCGACCTATTGGCTGCAGTTCCAAACCATGTGATTTGGCAACAGCTTCAAATTCCTCTTTGCCATGAGCTTTCACCGCAACTAATAACCCGCCACTGGTTTGCGGATCACATAATATAGCTTTTTGTAATGCTGATAACTCATTCACTTTGTCCCCAAAGCTGGCAAAATTACGATCACAACCACCTGGAATACATCCCTGGTTAATGTAATCTTCAACGGATTCAATCATTGGTATCTTGGAAAAATCAATTTCAGCTGCAACATTACTGCCCTCACACATTTCCAATAAGTGCCCTAATAATGCAAAACCAGTAACATCAGTCATGGCACTGACCACATCAAGTTCTGCGAATGCTAATCCAACACTATTTAATGTTTTCATAATCGATGGCGCCAGCTGAGCATGTTCAGGTAACAATTTATCCTGTTTTTCAGCAGTAGCCATTATACCAATGCCTAAAGGTTTACTCAGATATAAAACATCTCCCGCTGACGCACTGTTATTGCGTTTTACTTTTTCAGTATCAACAATTCCGGTAACGGCCAGGCCAAAAATGGGCTCTGGTGCATCAATTGA
Source organism: Alteromonadaceae bacterium (assembly GCA_013216015.1). GTDB lineage: Bacteria > Pseudomonadota > Gammaproteobacteria > Enterobacterales > Alteromonadaceae > JABSOI01. The sequence continues at coordinate 15,947 of JABSOI010000100.1, forward strand.
ATGTCCTCCGGCTAAAGGTATGCCCGCCTGTGCACATATCATTCTGCCACCGTCTAATACTTGCTGTGCTATTTCAGGACCGAGTTTATTAATAGGCCACCCCAAAATGGCAATGGCCATCAATGGTTTACCACCCATGGCGTATATATCACTAATAGCATTACATGCCGCTATTTGTCCAAAATCGGTTGGGTCATCAACTATGGGCATGAAAAAATCAGTGGTGGAAATTACTGCCTGACCATTACCCAGATCATAAACTGCGGCGTCATCTTTACTTTTATTTCCTACGATCAAGGCCTTTGTATCAGGAATTGTTAAAGAAGATTTTAATATTTCATCTAAAACTGAGGGAGAAATTTTACAACCACAACCTGCGCCGTGGGAATACTGTGTTAATTTAATTTTTGGCATAATTTTTCTTTTTAATTTTTTCGAATAAAGATCAATTCAAATGACTCAAACAACTCAAACAACTCAACACTACTTAAAACAACCAAGCAATAGAAATAAGTTGAATTACCATAAATATTTATAACCTGTTAGTATTCTGGATGTAAGTAATATTTTCAAAAAAAGGATAAATACCGTGCCCAATACTGGCTACAACGATAAAGAAACCCTGTTTAATGAATTTTTCTCAATTAAGAACGACTTCAATGTTAATATCAGAGGGCTTAATTCAGCTGAAAATGTTAATTTCGACACTTTTATTTTAAACATGCCACATCCGTTTAAACTGGCGAGTGAAATTATAACCCTAGACCAGGCAGCTTTAAAGCCACTTCAAGGGGTCGCTGGTGTTGCGGGACAATTAGTGAAATATTTGAATCATCAAACTCAAAAAATTGATTTACTCATCAATTACATTATCAGCCAGCAAGATGATGAAAAAATAAGATTTCAAGGGATAGAATTTGGCGGTGGTGGCATTGTTTACAGCAGCACAGAAACTATTGCTATTGGTGAAAAATTAGAAATAAAAATATTTTTATTAGAAGATAACTGCGCTATCTTTTGTCATGGTGAGATTATTTCTAGTGAAAAAAGCAGTGAAAGCTACCACCATAAAATAATTTTCACTCATATTCGTGATGAAGATAGGGAAAATTTAGTCCGTACCAGCTTACATTTACAATCAAAACAATTACAAGCGCTCAGTAAAAAAAGAAGTCAGGAGAGAAATCCTGGCTAGTGTCCATGCCGAAATAACTTAAAGGAATTAAATGTGACCTACTCTGCCATATTTATCATTACATTAGCCCTGGGCATTATTGTGGGTGGTGTATTAGTACTTAAAAAATCAGCTAAGAAATTTAATCTGACTGAAGAACAGTTAGCAAAGATAAAAGCCCGCAATAAGACTATTGATAAAAAAGAGGAAGAAGATAAGTAGCACATTTCAAAAATTAACTAACTGCGATAAATAGTTTTGATTAAATGATAACCAAATTTTGTCTTCACCGGACCATGCACTTTCAATATTGGTTTTTTAAAAACAACATTATCAAAAGCTTTTACCATTTGCCCCGGACGAAACTCACCGAGATCTCCTCCTTTTTTACCTGAGGGACATAAGGAAAATTTACGGGCTAACTTGGCAAAATCACCTCCATTAGCTAATTTTTCCTTTAACTCAAGCGCTTGTTTTTCTGTTTTAACTAAAATGTGTAATGCGCATGCTGTAGCCATCTCGACCTCCTGATATTTTTATAGTCAATATTATACTTGAAAATGACGGGTTGATTATGCCTATTGGAATTATAAATTTATCCTTTACTAATAACATTTTACATCTCTGTTTGTTACAATCGCTTTAAAGCGCAATCTGATCAACCAGTTTTACGAGGTCTTTATGTCATCTATACAGCATCTTTTTAATAATAATCAGCAATGGGCTGAAAAAATAAAACAAAATGATCCTGATTTTTTTAAACGACTTTCTCAACAACAAAGTCCAGAATATTTATGGATAGGATGTTCAGATTCCAGAGTACCCGCTAATGAATTACTTGGCATGCAGCCAGGTGAAATATTCGTTCATCGTAATATTGCCAATCAGGTTGTCCATACTGATTTAAACTGCTTGTCTGTGATCCAGTTTGCCGTTGATGTACTAAAAATCAAACATATCATTGTCTGCGGTCACTATGGTTGCGGTGGTATCAGTGCAGCTCTTGATGGTGAACGTCACGGGTTAATTGATAATTGGCTACAGCACATTAAAAATGTTTATCGGTTTCATAAAGAACAACTTGACGCAATTAAGGATAAGACTGAACGCACAAATTTAATGTGTGAATTAAACGTTATTGAACAGGTTGCCAACGTATGCAACAGCACCATACTCCTTAATGCCTGGAAAAAGAAACAAGAAATCACAGTGCACGGATTTGTGTATAAATTACATGACGGTATTTTAAAAAATTTAGATGTATCGACGAGCAGTCCAAAGTAATGCGTTGATCACATATTGTTGGTCACTCATTGTTGAACGCGCATTAATGCAGGATCAATAATGCAGCATCATAAAAAAATGACCACACGCTTCGCATTGATATTTAAAGGAACCTGCCGCTAATACGGTTAAACCTCTAAAAAGCACTTTTATACAATCCCATTGGCTATGTAGTAGTTAAGTGTGGGGGTGACTGTAACTTATTGTTTTATTGTATTTTTTAAGCTCAAGATTCCAGCGCGTAGGATGGGGTAGCCGAATGCGCAACCCATCAAAACACCACTTTTTAATAATATTATTATATAGTTGCGTCTACAAAGTGATGAATTACGCCGTTGGCTAACCCATCCTGACTACATCTATTAAACATAAACTAAATTACAAATTGAAATGTGTCACCAATTAAAAAGCGAAGCTAAATTAATAGCTTCGCTTTGGCATAGTACTTTTTTAGTTAAGCGACATTTAGTTAAACGACACTTAGTTAGCCATAATGGCTTTTCAATGAGTTTAAAAAGCGAATACCGAAGCTTTATATGTCGCATTATCTACTTCTACGCCATTTCCGGTATTCGGACATTGGCCAATATCACCATTATTACTATCCTAATTACCAACAAAAGTATACGTTGTCCAAACTGAATCTTTTGCTGTGCCATCGTCATCAAAATAGGTAAAGTTATACCCAATAATATCACCGTGATTTAAACCTGATAACGTTTTGATATTACCGTTAGCAGTATTAGTCATACGGAAGTTTTGTTGACCACCACCATTTAAAATGTAATGAACATCTGCCCAGGCATTCACATTAACAAAGAAGTCTATGCTATCTACTGAGGCCACGATTATGCCAAATTTCTCACCAATTACTGCACAACCAACTGCATCAACCGCAGTATTCGCCGGTGTTCCTAAACATTGATCAATAGCATCATCAACGCCGTCGTTATCAGCATCAATAACTACTGCACAACCAACTGCATCTACCACAGTATTCGTTGGTGTTCCTGGACATTGGTCAATGGCATCATCTACTCCGTCGTTATCGGCATCTACAACCCCACCAGTTGTTAACTCAATACTGATCCAGTTCAAATTAAAGTTACCGCTGTTAGAATCAACCCTAATAGTATGATCACCTGCTGAAACCGTAATAGTAGCCACATTGTGACTTGCGATTATGTTCTGCAGAACATAATAGCAATTATGCTGTGTATTCCGTTATGTGCAGTAATTACCCTGAAACCTATATAACAGCAATGCTTAATCTCATTGTTACTGCACATAATATTTGTCTCTATATTTTATTTCTTAACATCTCAAGTAGTTTATCAGGTGCTTTAAATTTCCCTCGACGTAGAGAGAGAGGTGCAGTTGCCATTAGTGTTTCTAGTTTTTCATCAGGATCTGCTCTCAAATAGATCTCTGTACTTTTAAGATCCGAATGTCCCAGCCATAAAGATACTTTCCTTATATCATGTGTTGCTTTAAGTGTGTGCATGGCACATGAGTGTCTTAGCGAATGCGGAGATATATGTTTTTTTGCCAATGACGGTTGTGTACTTGTCGCAGGCTCAACATGTTTTGATAAAATATATTCGAAACCAGATCGAGTAAGACCA
>JABSOI010000101.1 GCA_013216015.1 Alteromonadaceae bacterium
GCCGATTCGGTAACTATCAAGGCTATGCCACTGTCCTCAATAATATAGGCTAATCGTTTCTTCGGATATTGTGGATCGAGCGGCACATAACAACCTCCTGCCTTTAAGATCCCAAGCACACTCACCACCATATCCATTGAACGATCGACACAAAGCCCTACCCGGACATCAGGGCTAACGCCTTGTTCAATCAAAATATGGGCTAACTGATTGGCACGGTTATTCAACTCACCATAGTTTAATTGTTGCTCCTCAAAGAAAACCGCTACGGATTGAGGGTTGTTAGCCACTTGTGTTTCAAACAATTGATGAATGCATTGCTTGTGCGGATATTCAACTTGACTGTTGTTCCAATCCGCGAGTTGTTGTTTTTCAGTTTTGCTGATAAATTCCAGTTGTGAAACACGGGTTTCTGGTGCGTCTACGATGGCAGTTAATAAAGCCTGGTAATGGTCCAACAGTCGCACTATCGTGGAGCGATCAAACAAGTCCGTGTTGTACTCCATTCGCCCGACTATGCCTTGCGCTGTTTGTTTTAATATCAAGGTTAAATCAAAATGTGAAACACTTTCGTCGACAACATTCTCATCTTCATCAAAAGTCAAAGGCTCAAGCTCAAGTGCTGGCAATGAAGCCGTATCCAATGAAACATTTTGCAGAGTAAACATCACTTGAAATAAGGGTGAGTGGCTTAAACTTCGTTCTGGATTTAGCTCTACAACTAACTGTTCGAAAGGGATATCTTGGTTAGCATAGCCTTGCAGGCACATTTCTCGCGTTTGTTTCAAAAAATCTACAAAACTGGGAGACTTGCTTAAATCACTACGCATAACCAAAGAGTTAACAAAAAAGCCGATTAGACCTTCGGTTTCCTGACGCGCTCTGTTTGAAATAGTCGTTCCTACCGCAACATCGTCCTGACCTGAATAACGACTCATTAGCACCGAAAATGCAGATAACAAACACATATACAAGGTAACACCCTGTTCCTGACTTAATGTCTTCAACTTTTGCGAAAGAGAATGTGATAACTCTATTGATTCGCAACTTCCTTTATATGTTTGTTCCAGAGGCCGAGGCCGATCCGTTGGCAATGCCAATAATTGAGGTAAATCCTTCAACTGCTGACGCCAATAAGATAACTGTTTATCTAAAACCTCCCCCTGTAGTGACTGACGCTGCCAATGTGCATAATCAGCGTATTGAATGGGTAATGGTAACAGTGTAGATGACTTACCACTTTTAAATACCTGAAACAATTCCAAAAGCTCTTTGAAGAATATTTCCATAGACAAAGCATCTGAAATGCTATGATGCATTACAACCAACAATACATGGTTATCGGTACTTTCATCCAACAAAAGACGAATGCGGCAGAGTTGATCACATGATAGATCAAACTTGTAACTTCGTTCAGCTTGGTAAATTTGTTTCAACTCAGATGTTGAAGCCACAAGCTCAACGTCGAGTGTCAAAGAAAAAGGCTCTATGACCTGAACAACAATATCATCTATTGCTTCAAAACGCGTACGTAATATTTCATGTCTATTGACGATCTCTTCCAGACTACGAATCAAGGCATTGGTGTCAACTTCACCTCGTAATCGTAACGCCAAAGGTACATTATAAACAGCACTAGGTCCCATAAAACGACCTAAAAACCAAAGTCTTTGTTGAGCATATGACAACAGAATGGGTTGATTTCGAGACACTCGTTCTATGGCAACAGCGATACAACCTTCACCCTTTTGAGCTTCCTCTATTGCTATTGACTGAGACTGAAGTATCTGATGTTCAAATAAATCTCGAATGGAAAATTCAACACCAAAAACGTCCAAAATCCGTGACAATAATTGCGTAACTAACAAAGAATGACCACCTAATTCAAAGAAATCGTCGAACCGCCCGACACGTTCACACTTCAAAGTGTCTTTCCAAATATTAGCTAACAGTTCTTGAGTTACTCCTTGAGGTTCAATAAAACATCCTTGCTGAAGGGAAAGCTGAGGTTCAGGTAACGCTTTTCGATCAACCTTACCGTTCGCATTTAATGGTAAAGTATCAATTAAAACAAAAGCCGATGGAACCATATGGGACGGTAGTTTTTCCTGAACAAAAGAACGCAGTTCATCCATCATCAGCTGTGACGGATTATTCAATTGCATATTTTCACTCTGACTATCAACTTTTTCAACAACATATGCAACTATACAATTGTCATCTTGTGTGTCCTTACGCATCATTACAATGGCACTATCAATTTGTTCGTGTAAAAGCAAAGCTCTTTCTATTTCTCCTAACTCAATTCTGAACCCACGAATTTTAACCTGTTCGTCAGCTCGACCGATGAACTCTAAATTACCATCCGGCAAATACCTTACCAAGTCGCCAGTTCTGTATAACCGCTCACCCGGGTTATGGGTGAATCTATTTGGAACGAATTTATCAGCGGTTAAGCCAGCTTGGTCGAGATAGCCACGTGACAATCCAGCACCACCAATATATAGCTCACCAACAGCACCGATATGTGCTAGGTCATCACCGGCAATAACGTAATGGGTGTTATTTGCCAAAGGACTTCCAATAGGAGCACTGAGAGACTTCGTAAATGCGTGATGAGTTAATTGGTAAGCTGTAGCGAACGTCGTACATTCTGTTGGTCCATATACATGATAAAGATGGTCAGGATCTGAAGTAAGGGCGATTTTTATTGCGTCCGCAGAAAATGCTTCACCGCCAAAAAGAAGCTTTTTAATCGAACTAAAGCATGATGGGTGGTCATAGCAAACTCTGTTGAACAATGCAGTTGTTAAGAAAACTATTGATAGTTTACGCTCAAGAATAAGTTGACCTAACTTTTTAGGTTGTAAAGTCGTCTCCTTTTCAACAATAACAACTTGTCCACCATTAACCAGCCCTCCCAACAATTCAAAAGTTATGGCATCAAAAGCGTAATTCGATAATTGACCAACAACATCGTCTTGAGCGATTTCCACGGCATTATTGGTAGCGATTAAACTGGTTATATTTTCATGATTGATAGACACGCCTTTGGGTTGGCCTGTGCTTCCTGAAGTAAAAATAACGTAGGCCAGATTTGAAGGAGATAGTCCAATATCATCTGTACTAATGTTCATTGGTGAGAATTGATTAAAGTTTGTTTTATATTCTTGTTCTCCTAACAGCACGATTGCAGAACCCGCCAAAAACGAAAGACTAGACTGTAGATATTTTTCGCTTATGACGATCTTGCAAGCACATTTACTTAGCATATATTCTAATCTTGACGTCGGATATTCGGGATCCAATGGCACATAGCAACCACCTGCTTTCAAAATCCCTAAAATGCCTATCACCATATCAAGTGAACGTTCAACACAAATGCCGACAGCGACTTCAGGTCCTACACCTTTAGCTCTCAACAAATGAGCCAGTTGATTTGAACGTCGATTTAATTCACCAAAACTTAGCTGGTCGTTATTATAGGTTAATGCAATTGCATGTGGACGTTCTTTTACTTGAGCTTCAAATAATTCGTGAACACAATTTGTTCTGGGGTAGTTGGTTTGAGTATCATTCCAAGCAACTAATTGTAACTGTCTTTCAGCATCACTTAAAAATTCGAGTTGAGACACTGCCGTTTCTGGTGAATGAACAATCGCTTCTAACAACCTTTCATAATGACCCAACATCCTGACTATCGTTGACTGCTCAAATAAATCCGTGTTGTATTCCATTCCACCTGATATACCCTCTGGGGTCTCGTGCAAATTCAGCGTTAAATCAAAACGTGACACGCTCGTGGGGGATGAGTTTCCTGCTTCCCCAAAGGTTAATGGGGCCATCTCAATGTCGGATAACGATGCGCTTTCCATCGGCACATTTTGTAATGAAAACATCACTTGAAATAAGGGCGAATACGCCAAGCTTCGCTCCGGACTTAACTCTTCAACCAGTTGCTCAAACGGAATATCCTGGTGAGCATATCCTTGTAGTGCAGTCTCGCGTGTGAGTTTTAACAAGGTTTCAAAACTTGGATCTCTACTCAAATCGCTGCGCATCACCAATGTATTGACAAAAAAACCTATTAAACCTTCGGTTTCAAGCCGCGCTCTGTTTGCTATAGGAGTGCCTATTGCCACATCGTGTTGGCCTGAATAGCGACTCATCAGCACTGAAAATCCTGCCAACAACGTCATATATATCGTCGAGCCATGCTTTCGACTCAAGGCTTGCAATTGCGTTGTTAAAGTTCCCGGCAAGCTTATTGCTTGAAAACTGCCATTAAATGTTTGCTCTACTGGTCGTGGCTTATCTGTTGGCAGCGTTAATAACCCGGGCAAACCTTTAAGTTGTTCACTCCAATAGTCAAGTTGTCTTGTTAAAATATCACCTTGTAGCCATTCTCGTTGCCAATGTGCATAGTCGGCATATTGAATAGCCAAGGGCAACAAAGGAGAGGGTTCATCATTCTCAAATGCCTGGTATAAGCTAACCAATTCACTAAAGAAAATCCCAATCGACCAGGCGTCGGATATACTATGGTGCATCGTCACCAGCAGTACATAACTACCGCCAGTTTGCTCGCTATCAGACCCTTTATCACTTTCATCATGTAGTAAACGTATTCGACACAGATTGTCTTGCGACAAATCAAACGGATAACTGAACTCGAACTGACAAATTTCGTTCAGCGCTGCTTCTGATGCTACAGACTCCATCTCGATTGTTATAGGCGCTTCATCTATGACTTGAAATACACTATTGTCGTGCGTTTTAAAGCGTGTGCGTAAAGACTCATGACGATGGACTATCTCTTTTAAACTGCGGACGAATGCTTGCGTATTCAGCTGGCCATGCAACCGCAACGCCAGTGGCAAGTTGTAAACCGCATTCGAGCCCATAAACCCATTGATAAACCACAGTCGCTGCTGTGCAAAAGATAATAACAGCGGCGCTTTTCTTGACACAGGCTCCATGGGTAAGATTTCAACCCCTTCACCATGCTGCCCAACCGCTACTGCTTGTTCTATCGCCTGCGCTTGTGTTTGCAGTGTTTGTTGTTCAAAAAAATCTCGAAGACTTAACTCAATCGAAAATCCCTCTCTAACCTGGGAGATCAATTGGGTGATCAATAATGAATGGCCACCAAGCTCAAAAAAGTTATCAAATCGGCCAACTCGTTCACACTTGAGCACCTCACACCAGAGGTTGGCTAGCATCGCTTCGGTCATCCCCTCAGGCGCTACATAATCCATTTGTAAACAGACGAAATCAGGAACAGGTAATGCGCTGCGGTCGACTTTGCCATTCGCCGTTAAAGGGAGTGCCGCTAGCATGATGGTCACTGAGGGCACCATATAGGCGGGTAATTCCGCCTGCATATGCGTACGTAATGCTTGCGTTAATGCAGTCGAGTCTTGCTGTGCCTGACTCGACTGCCCTACCACATAAGCGACTAATCGCTGGTTATCTGGTTCGTCTTCCCGTACCTGCACTACCGCACCTTTAACATCAACATGTTGCAGCAGCACACTTTCTATTTCTCCCAGCTCTATCCGTAACCCACGCAATTTTACCTGGTGGTCCATTCGACCAATATAGTCAAGTTCGCCATTGGTTAAATAGCGGACTAAATCACCGGTACGGTATAAACGCTCGCCTGGCTCCCGGCTAAAAGGATGCGGCACAAATCGCTCTGCTGTAAGACCCGCTTGACGGAAATATCCCTGGGATAATCCGGCTCCCCCTAAATAGAGTTCCCCCGGAACACCTAAGGATGAGAGTTGCTGGTGTCCATCAAAAATATAAGCCTCGGTATTGTTGATCGCCTTACCTAAAGACACCGCAGGCTTGGATGAAGACAGCGGATGCAGTGCTGACCACACCGTAGTTTCCGTCGGACCATACATGTTCCAGACCGCGTTGACTTTGGGGGGCAACGCTTTTGCAAGCCCCGCCGGAAAGGCTTCTCCGCCCACTAGCGCTGTTAAATTTGTCTTTCCCTGCCAACCACTATCCAACAGAAGTTTCCAGGTCACCGGAGTGGCTTGAAGTAGGGTAATATCATTATGCTCAAGTCTTGCCGCCAGTTTGTCGCCATTCATCACATCCCCGTGACCGGCAATATCAACACTTGCACCAACGGTTAAAGGTAGCGTTAGCTCTAGCAACGCTATATCAAATGACAGAGTGGTTACCGCTAATAATCTATCGACAGAGGTTATTCCCGGTTTTTGCTGCATGCTGGTTAAAAAGTTAACCGCATTTTGATGGCTGATCCTGACGCCTTTCGGCTCACCTGTGCTGCCCGAGGTGTAGATCACATATGCCAGGTTCAATGAATGTACTGGAACAACAGGGTTACTTTCCTTTAATGTCTCATCCTTTAATGTTTCATCCAGTAATGTATCCAGCACCAGACAACGGATCGCCCGCATTGCACTTTTATCTTTGCTCTGCTGCTTTAATAATTGCGTTAACTCTAAACTTGACTGCACCGCAGATTGGGTAACTATCAAGTCTATACCACTGTTCTCAATAATAAAGGCTAATCGTTTCTTCGGATATTGTGGATCGAGCGGCACATAACAGCCACCTGCCTTTAAGATCCCAAGCATACTCACCACCATATCGAGTGAACGCTCGACACAAAGCCCTACCCGAACATCAGGGCCAACACCCTGTTCAATCAAATGATGGGCTAACTGGTTGGCACGGTTATTCAACTCGTCATAGTTTAATTGCTGCTCTTCAAAGAAAAGCGCTACGGCTTGAGGGTTGTTAGCCACTTGCGTTTCAAACAATTGATGAATGCATTGCTTGTACGGATAGTCAACTTGAGTGTTGTTCCAATCAACGAGTTGCTGTTTTTCGTTTTCACAGATAAATTTCAGTTGTGAAACACGGGTTTCCGGTGCCTCGACGATGGCCGTTAATAAAGCCTCGTAATGGTCCAGCAGTCGCACTATAGTGGAGCGATCAAACAAGTCCGTATTGTACTCCATTCGCCCAACTATGCCTTGCGCGGATTGTTGCAAATTCAGTGTTAATTCAAAGCGTGATACACCTTCGACCACCTCATTTTCATCACTGTTTTCAAAGCTCAGAGGGGCAATTTCAAGATCTGACATTGATACAGAATCTACCGGCATATTCTGTAATGAAAACATCACTTGAAATAACGGTGAATGACTTAAACTTCTTTCCGGATTTATTTCTTCAACCAATCGTTCAAAAGGAATATCTTGATGTGCATAAGCTTGTAACGCCGTCTCGCGAGTTTGCTTTAAAAAGTCAACTAATCTTGGATCTGTAGTGAGATCACTACGCATTACAAGCGTATTAGCAAAGAACCCTATCAACCCTTCAGTTTCCTGACGGGTGCGATTAGCTATTGGTGTGCCTATCGCCAAATTATCCTGTCCCGAGTAGCGGCTCATCAACACAGAAAATGCTGACAACAAGGTCATATACAAGGTAACCCCATGCGCTTGGCTCAGTTGATCCAATCTGGCTGAAAGTCTCTCTGATAATTTAACCGATATATTACTGCCATGAAAAGTTTGCTTGACGGGGCGAGGCCTGTCCGTCGGTAAATTTAGCAATGGAGGAAGACCTTCAAGTTGATTTCGCCAATAAGATAACTGCTCTTCCAGAACTTCTCCTTGGAGCCACTGCCGTTGCCAATGGGCGTAGTCTGCGTATTGAATAGGTAACGGAGATAAGGTTGCGGCTTCACCCTTTTCCAACGCCTGATAGTGAGATATCAGTTCATTGAAGAAAATTTCCATCGACCAGCCATCAGAGACACTATGATGCATCGTTACTATTAATACGTAACTTCCTTTCTCCCCATCACTTTGATCACTTTCATCAAATAATATCCGGATCCGGCATAACAGATCTTTGGATAAATCAAATAAATAATTACTTTCATTATGGTAAATTTCTTTGACTTCTTTTTCGGTAGCAACGGATTCAATTTCGAAATTTAAACGGGGTGGTTCGATGATCATTTCAACCCCATGGTCTTCAGACGCCTTAAAACGAGTGCGAAGCGATTCATGACGACTAACGAGCGCCAAAAGACTCTGAGTTAAAGCTAATGAATTGATTTTTCCACGCAAGCGTATTGCTAAAGGCATATTGTAGACAGAGCTAGGGCCCATATACTGCCCTAAAAACCACATTCGTTGCTGTGCATAGGACAGCAACAAAGGCTCCTCACGTGATACTAAGGTCATCGGAACAATATCAAACTGCTCGTCCTTTTGATGACTTTCTATCAACAGAGCCAGTGCATGCAATGTCTGGTTTTCAAACATTGAACGAATATCCAATTCTACCGAAAACGTGTCCCTTATTCGTGATATTGTTTTTGTCACAAGTAACGAATGGCCGCCTAAACTGAAAAAGTTATCAAGGCGACTCACACCTTCACACTTTAAAACGTTACACCAGATGCCAGCTAACAGTGATTCTGTAACACCTTTTGGCGTCACATAATCCGCTTGAAAATTCTTTAATTCAGGCACTGGCAGTGCATTTCGGTCAACCTTTCCACTGACGCTTAAAGGGAATGACTCGATGATCATAATAGCCGATGGGATCATATAAGTGGGTAATTTACCCTGCAAGTAGCTAATTAATTCTTCGTGTAATCGACGAGCAGCAACCGAATCATGCCCATAGTCGTTATTTTCACTATCCCAGCTATCTATAACGACCACATAAGCTACTAACTTTTGTTCGTCCAGCACATCTTTTCTTGCCAGTACTACAACTTCCTTAACGTGCGCTGATTGCAATAACACACTTTCTATCTCGCCCAACTCAATGCGAAATCCTCTGATCTTAACTTGATGATCGACTCTGCCGATAAAATCAAGATTGCCATCAGGCAGATAACGGACCAAATCGCCAGTTCGATATAAATGTTCACCAGGCTTTTTACTAAACCGATTCGGGATAAAATTTTCAGCGGTAAGACTGCTGCGATTAAGATACCCTCTTGATAAACCAACGCCACCAATATACAGCTCGCCTATTACGCCAACCACGTTCAACTCTTCTAGTGGAGAAAGTACATAAGCTTCAATATTATCTATTGCCTTCCCTATTAGCGAATGAGACTGTTTTTCTGTTGGGTCTTGAGAAACATTTAGCTCATATGCACTGACGTCTGCACCAATTTCTGTTGAACCATAAATATTAATCAGTCGTGCCCGTGGAAAACATCGGCGAAAGCTATCCATATCAGCTAGATTTAGTGCTTCACCACTGGTGTACATGACCCTTAAATTAGGAGCATCTCTTAAAGTCTCACTCTCCAATAAAACGTTCAGCAATGAAGGAACTAACGTGATTTGGCTGATTTGTCTACTATTGAGTTTTTCCATTAATAAAGCGGGCGATTGAATTAAATCGGTGGCTACCACGACTAATGGTGCGCCAGTCGAGAGTGCCTGAAAAATCTCTGCTACATGATCAACAAATCCCATGCTAGTTTTTTGGCAAAGTACATCAGCAGATTTAACACCTACCGTCCGATTTAACCATTTGACTCGATTGACAATACTACGATGTAATCCCATCACACCTTTAGGTTGACCCGTCGAACCAGAGGTGTAAATGACATAACTCAAGTTCATTGAAGTAAGTCCTATACTTTCTTTACAAATATTTGTATTTGAATAGCTGGAAAGCATAGTTCGGTTGTCTTTTTCGTCTAACAAAAATAGTGGCTGATTAAACGACATGAATAATGATTTCAAATCTAACTGAGTCAAAATATATTTAACATCAGCATCTTGGACCAAATAGTTTATTCGCTCTACAGAATTACTCGGATCAACAGGCACATAACAACCACCAGCCTTTAAAATGCCTAAAATCCCTACCACCATATCGATTGAACGCTCTACACAAATTGCAACGCGGCTTTCAGTGTCAACACCTTTCCCCATCAGGTAATGCGCTAGTTGATTGGAACGTCGATTTAGTTCGCCATAACTCACCTCGTGCCCTTCATGTACCAATGCAATTGAATCTGCTTGTTTAGCGACTTGTGCCTCAAACAGCTCATGGATACATAACGTGTTAGGATAGTCTTTTTGAGTATTATTCCAATCAAGTAATTGCTGCCGTTTTTCTGAATCATTTATAAATTCAAATCTAGAAACACGCGTTTCTGGTGCTTCGACAATGGCATTTATTAAACATTCATAATGACCAATCATCCGAACTATCGTAGCTTGGTCGAATAGATCCGTATTGTATTCGATACCACCGATGATTCCCTGCGGTGTTTCCTGCAACGTCAAGGTTAAATCAAACCGCGCTACACTTCCTTCAACGGTATTTGCATCATTGGTTAATGGCGCAATTTCAAGTCCGTCCAAAGGCATTGGTTCTACAGGGATGTTTTGCAAGATAAACATCACTTGGAATAAAGGCGAATGACCTAAACTTCTTTCTGGTCTTAGCTCTTCCACTAATTGTTCAAAAGGAATATCCTGATGTGCATACCCTTGCAAAGCAGTTTTACGCGTTAATTTTAACAGTTGTAAAAAACTCGGATCTTGCTTTAAATCACTACGCATCACCAAAGTATTTGCAAAGAAACCAATGAGTTTCTCTGTTTCCTGACGAGTTCTGTTGGCAATTGGCGTCCCGATAGCAACATCAAGTTGGCCAGAATAACGGCTCATTAATACTGAAAAAGCGGCCAGCAAGCTCATATACAAGGTGACCCCTTGCTTCTTACTTAGTTCAATAAATTTTGTTGATAGCGTTTGCGGTATACTTATTGTTTGTATGCTTCCGTTAAAAGTCTGCTGAATTGGCCGAGGCCTGTCGGTTGGCAAGGTAAGGAGTGCGGGTAACTCTTTGAGTTGATCTCTCCAATAAGTTAACTGTTTGTCTAATACTTCTCCCTGTAACCATTCACGCTGCCAGTGGGCATAATCTGCATACTGGATCGCTAATGGGGCCAAAGGTGATGGTTCGTCATTTTTATAAGCATGATACAAAGTCACCAACTCTCGATAAAATATCCCCAACGACCAACCATCTGACACACTATGATGCATAGTTACTAATAGGACATAATTGTTTTCATCTTGAATGCTTTTGTCAAATATCAAACGTATTCTACTCAATTTATCTTTCGATAAATCAAACTGAGTTTCTCGCTCAGATTGGTAAATCAGCTCGAATTGATCTTTAGCAAAAACAGTCTCTACTTCCAGTTCTAATAAAGGGGGATCGATAATTTGAATCGCGCTATCTTCATACGTTTCAAAACGCGTTCGCAAAGTTTCATGGCGACAATAAATTTCTTTCAGACAACGCGCCAATACATCGACATCCACGTTACCTAAGATGCGCAATGCTAAGGACATGTTGTAGACTGAGTTGGGGCCCATATAGCGACTTAAAAACCACAAACGCTGCTGTGCAAAGGACAATTTTAGCGGTTGTTCTCTTGACACCTGTTCTATTGGATGTAAATCAATTGATCCCCCTAGTTTAGCTTTTTCTATTGCCTTCGATTGTGTAATAACAGTTTTGCATTCAAAAATTTGCTGGATAGACAAGGTTACAGAAAACACCTCCCTGATCCGCGTAACTAATTGAGTTACCAATAATGAATGTCCGCCTAATTCAAAGAAATCATCGTATCGGCCTACTTTATTGCATTTCAAAACAGTGGACCATAAGTTGGCTAATAACTCTTCGTTAATACCTTCTGGAGCAATATATCCAGCTTGTTGAAGGCTTAAATCCGGCGCAGGCAATTTTGCTCGATCCACTTTTCCATTAGCCGTCAAAGGTAATGTTCCTAAAACAACAATCACCGCTGGCTGCATATGGTTCGGCAAATGTAGCTGCATATGAGTACGTAATTCTGTAATTAAAGCGCTAACGTCTTGCTTCACTATACCTGATTCATTAGCACTGTTTTCTTGGTTATTATGTTCTACTACATAAGCAATTAAACGTTTGTCATATTGTCCTTCATCTTGAGTTACTACTACAGCGTCTGTAATTGCCTCATGTTTCAATAAGGCATTTTCTATTTCCCCTAATTCTATTCTAAATCCCCGAACTTTTATCTGATGGTCTAAACGCCCCAGATATTCAATATTACCGTCAGATAAATACCTAACGAGATCACCCGTACGGTATAGGCGATTGCCAGGTTTTTTACAAAATGGATGCGGAATAAAACGCTCAGCTGTCAATCCCGGTTTTTCTAAGTAGCCTCGAGATATTCCTTCACCACCTAAGTACAGTTCACCTTTTATACCCTGCGCTGCTAAATTTCCATTAATATCGAGAATAAAAACTTCTGTGTTTGCAATCGGTCGGCCCACCGTTTCCTGCCCTTGATATTCCCTCAGTTTAAAGGTGGAATAGGTAGTAGTCTCTGAAGGACCATACAAATCATAGACACACTTAACGTTACTCTTTTGATATAAATCATCCACTAAATGGCACTTTAATGGTTCTCCGGCCAAATTAATTACCCGCAGAGAATCCGGGAGATTACCGTCATTTAATAGAGCATAAGCAGCCGAAGGCACTGTATTGATCAAACTGATACGATCCCTGTAAGGTAAGTCACCTATCGACAAAATGTTGTCGACTAAAATACATTGAGTGCCATAACATAAAGGTAAAAACAGTTCATAAACAGAGAGGTCAAAACACATCGACGTGGACGCTAAAACACCTTTCCTGTCATCGACGCTGAGTTGATTAGCAGACCAATTTAAAAGCGAAACCATGCCTTTATGATGGATACCCACACCTTTAGGTTTTCCAGTACTACCTGAGGTATAAATTACATAAGCTAAATTGGAGGAATTAACCGAAACTGTGGGATTATCTGCAAGATACTCCTGGCTGTTACCGTTTTCAAAATTGTCACCATCTAACAAAACTAAGTGGCAGCATTGGTCATTTTGCTTTTGCCCGTTCTGTTCCTGGACAATTTGGCTTAACCCTAAACTTTCTTCTACTGCCGACTGAGTCAGGATCAATTTAACATTGCTATCAGCAATTAAGTAACTTAATCGCTCCTCAGGATATGAGGGATCGAACGGTACATAGCACCCACCAGCCTTCAATATTGCTAACATTGCTATGACCATATCTGGTGATCGAAGGGTACAAATCCCAACAGGTACTTCCGCATTAACTCCCTTGGATACCAGATAATGGGCTAGCTGGTTCGAACGGCGATTTAATTCCTCATAAGTTATTTTTTGCGCTTGGTAAATGAGTGCAATTGCGTTTGGATTTTCCGACACCTGAATCTCAAACAGTTTATGGAGACATTGACCCTCTGGATAGTCTGACTTTGTATTGTTCCAATCGACTAATAACTGTTGCCGCTCTACCGAACCTAAGATACTTGATTTGTCAATTTCTGCAGTCCAGTTTGCAGTCATTTGTTCAATGATATTTGCCACATAAACTTGAATTCTTTGTTGAAATGCCAGATCAAAAGCTGAAGGATCGACGTTAATAAAAACACCATGACGTTGTCGTTTCTGATCTTTAGAAATATGAAATGCAAGGCGATAATTCGTTTCTTCAAATCCAGAACCACCGACTATTTTTTCATCGGCTCCGTTCTCGGAAAAAACATGAAAACTTGTGTAATTGAACAGCGACGCTGAAAAATTCAATCCCGTTTGATTTTGCACCTCCAACAGAGGAAAGTGCCTGTATTCATACAATTGCGCTAGCTCATGTTCTACTGTTTCTAAAAGTTTATTCCATTGCATGCCATCGATATTGACTCTTATCGGCAATGAGTTTAGAAACAAGCCTAAAGTTTTCTCACTATCTTTTATTTCAGGGCGTCCGTGAACAACAACAGAACCGACGACATCATTTTCGCCATTAATTATAGATAGCAAGGCCAAATATATTGCACCCCAAACACTTTTCTCTTGCACTCCAATTTTACGTGCTAGCGAGACTATTTTTTCACTGGATTTCTCCGTGACTTCACAGCTGAATCGAACACTGGTTTCTTCTATGTCACCAGACCACCACGACAATTTTGCGTCTTTAAATTTCTCTCGCCAGTAACTTTTATTTTTCGATGATGATAATGCTTTTTGTTCTAGCGCGATAAAATGTTTATACGTTGGGGGTAATGGTGCTAACTCAATCTCTCTTTTTTCTGTAAAACATGAATATATAGTTAACATTTCGTTTACTAACGAAGCATTACTCCAACCATCCCACAATGCATGATGAAAACTTATCCCAATTGAGAATTCATTGTCCGATATTATGTGGACACAGATCCTCCATGGAAAAGATGAAAAATCAAATCCTCGCCGCTTCTCATTTTCTGTCCACTCCTCTAAGCTGGTTTTTATTTCGGCATCGTCCTGACCACGGATATGAAAGACATCGAACTTAGCTTCTTCTGCCGTTAACACAAGCTGCAATGGCCTGGCAGCATCCAAATGAAACATTGTCCGAAGTAAAGCATGTCTAGCGATTAAGTGATCTAATGTTCGACTGAAAAGAGAATGGTCCCACTTAAGATTAATACGATAAAGTAATACGTCATGGTAAACACTCAACCCCGGCTTTTGCATAGAATGAAAAACCATACCCTGCTGCAGCATCGACATAGGATATGCATCTTCTATTACAAAATCATTAAATGGATTAGTCATTATTATCTTTTGCCTTAACTGTAAAATTTGTAAACAACGCTTGTTTTTCTTCTTCTGAAAGTAAAGAAAAGGGATCAGTGTCAACTGTTTCTTCAATCACTATCTGCTTACTCGTTTCTTCATCAATAAATATCGCTAATGCGACTATTGTCGGATTAGAAAACAAATCCTTTACCGAAATATTTAATCCTTGCTTCTTACCTTCCGAGACCAGTGATATAGAACGAATTGAGTCACCACCAATAGCAAAATAATTGTCCCTCGTGCTAATTTTTTCAATATTAAGATTGTCTTGCCAAAGTGAAACCAGCAGTTTTTCCATTTCCGTTTTCGGGGCCTGATATTGAGCCCTCGCAAATGCAGATTCGTCTGGCATCGGTAAAGATTGACGATTGAGTTTTCCGTTAGATGTTGTAGGGAAATTATCTAGAAATACAAAAGCACTAGGCACCATGTAGTCAGGTAAAACCCGGCTTAAATATTCAAACAATGTTAATTGGGCAACGGAATCAGCTACATCGACATTGGCAAGGATCACATAAGCGACTAGTCGCTTATGTCCTTGACCGTCTTCTCGATCAAGAATAACAACTTCATTGACCAATTCATGTTGTGACAAGATTTTCTCGATTTCATTGAGTTCTATGCGAAATCCACGAATTTTAACCTGATGGTCGACTCTACCAATAAACTCCAGATTACCATCCGCTAAGAAACGCACTAAATCACCCGTGCGATATAACCGCTCCCCCGGCAATTGTGCATAAGGATGTGGCACGAAATTTTCTGCAGTTAAACCCGAATGATTGAGGTAACAACGAGATAAACCTGCCCCCCCTAAATAAAGTTCACCCACAACCCCAACTGGAACAGTTTGCCCTTTTTGATTAAAAATATAAACATCAGTGTTGCGAATGGGTTTGCCAATAGGTACCGTGGATAACGCTTGAATATTTAGAGCTTCAATTGAGTAAGTACAACTAAAAGTCGTGTTTTCAGTTGGACCATAACCATTAATTAATTCGGTGGCTGGCAAATTAGATAGCGCTGTTCGAACATGAGCAATAGAAAGCGCTTCTCCTCCCACTACCAGCTGTTTTAAGTTTTTTAACATCTTTGGAGATTGACTAATGAGTTTATTAAACAACGCCGATGTAAGCCAGGCACAATCCACATCATTAAAATCTATTAAATTACCAAGGTCATTGAATGAGGTTTGTTTTAAGTCTGCGATTACACTTTTAGCACCGTGCAGCAAGGCTCCCCATAATTCAAAGGTAAACGCATCAAATGAAAGTGACGCAGCACAGAGAATTGTTCTATTGGATGAAAACTCAATAGTATCACCATAGATTAACCGCGTTATATTTTGATGAACCACATTGGTTCCTTTTGGCTCTCCCGTACTACCTGATGTAAATATTATGTAGGCTAAATTTAAAGGTGAAATTCCAGTTACTTTGCTACAAATATTTTCTTCACAATATTTGCCTAAAAATAATTGGTGCAATCTACTATCCAAGGGAAATGTTTTTGTAGTCGCTAAGAAGGGTAAATCTTCTATCAGGTGTTGTTCACTAAGCACAATAGAACAACCGCTTTGAGAGAGCATATGCTCTAAGCGGGCTGTCGGATACTCAGGGTCCATCGGCACATAACAAGCCCCAGCTTTTAGGATCCCCAATATGCCAATAATCATTTCAACTGAACGTTCAATACAGATCCCAACCCGTTTTTCTGGACCTATCCCTTGCGCTTGCAGGTAATGAGCAAGTTGATTAGCACGTCGATTCAACTCTCCATAACTAAGTTGTACAGTTCCAAACACCACGGCTATTTTATTGGCGTGTATTTCTGCTTGTTGTTCAAATAATTGATGAACACATTGCTCCTGTGGATAAGTCGCTTGGGTCTTGTTCCACCCTATTAATTGTTGCTCCTTCTGATTATAACTTAAAAAATCAAAGCTTGACACTTGCTGGTGCGGGTTTTCAACGACCAATTCTAGTAAACGATTAAAATGGTCTGACATTTGTACTATTGTTTTTTTATCAAACAAATCCGTATTAAATTCCATACCACCCATTATCCCTGAGGACGTTTCCGAGAGATTAAAAGTAATATCATACTGGGAAACACCTTCACTACCATCACGGTCGAATTGCTTGGTAGACACTTTTAGATCACCAAAACAAGTCGGATCCATCGGAGTATTCACCAGTGAAAAAGAAACCTGAAATAGCGGTGAATGGCTTAAACATCTTTCAGGGTTTAGGCCCTCCACCAAAAGATCAAAAGGAATGTCCTGGTGGCTATAGCTCTCTAATGTCATTTGTCGCGTGAGTTTTAATAGCTCAACAAAGTTAGGATCTTGGCTTAAATCACAACGCATCACTAATGAATTAATGAAAAATCCTACCAACCCTTCGGTTTCTTTTCTAGACCGATTGGCCACAGGTGTCCCTATTGACACATCGTCTTGCCCAGAGTAACGACTCAATAATACCGAAAATGCAGATAATAAAGTCATATACAGGGTGACACCATGCTCAATACTCAGCGCCTTTATTTTAGCGGAAAGTGATTGGGATATTCTAATTCCGTGATAGTCTCCTCGAAAAGTTTGCTCTAATGGCCGCGGTCTATCGTACGGCAACGTTAACAAAGGCGGCGCGCCCTTTAACTGCTCTCTCCAAAATGATAACTGGCTTTCTAATTCATCTCCGGTAAGCCACTGCCTCTGCCATTGAGCAAAATCTGCATATTGAATTGTCAAAGGTTCTAAATTGGATGGTTTATTTTGTTTGAATGCTTGATATATAGTTACCAGTTCGCGAAATATAATCCCAATAGACCAGGCATCGGATACGATATGATGCATAGTCAGCAAGAGTACATAACAATTATCACTTTGATTGTATATCAAACGTATCCTACAAAGGTTATCTTCGGATAGATCGAACTGATATTTACTTTCTGATTGGAAAATTACCTTTAGCTCTTCATCGGAATATATGGATTCAACTTTTATATCTAAGGAATTGGACTCGATAATTTGTACCACACTATCCCCATGAGCTTTGAAGCGCGTACGCAATGATTCATGACGATTGACCAACTCAGCTAAACTTCGACTTAAGATATCAACATCCATTTCGCCATCTAACCGAAGCGCCGTCGGTATATTATATACTGAATTAGGTCCCATATACTGATTGAGAAACCATAGTCGCTGTTGGGCGGAAGACAATAGCAAAGGTTGATTTCTTGGAGCTCTTTCAATCGGTAATAAATCAAACGCTACACAAGCATTAGATTGTTCAATATATTGAGCAAAAGCTTGTAAGGATTTATATTCAAAAAAATCTTTGATTTCTAACTTAACTGAAAATATTTCTTGGATCCGTGAAATTAATTGTACAACCAATAATGAATGTCCACCTAGTTCAAAAAAATCATCAAATCGCGCGACACGTTCCACTTTTATAACTTCACACCACAAAGTGGCTAACAGCTCTTCAGTAACGCCTTCTGGTGCCAGATACCTATCGCTATGGGCATCTATCGGTAGTGCTGCTAATTTATCCCGATCTACTTTGCCGCTACCTGTCACTGGTAAGCTTTCTAAAATGACAAAAAAATCCGGTATTGGATACAATCTTGCGTTATTTCTTAATCGCTGCCGTATTTTGTACAATAATCCTGTAACCTCAATTGGATTTTTGGTATCAGATACCAGATAACACACCTTTTGTTGTCTCTGGCTCAACACGACAGCGACGTCCTTCACTAACTCAATTTGAAACAGTGCTTCTTCTAGATCATCCAGTACATAATCCGGGATTTGTGACGTTTGTGTCTGGTTGATATGGCCAATATGAGATAAGTAACCGTCCGTCCGATAACGCACTAATTTGCCTGTACGATATAAACGCTCTCCGGTGACGCCGTTAAACGGATTGGGGACAAAATCTTCTGCAGTTTGTCTTGCTCTGTTGATATAACCTCGGGACAGCCCTTTGTCATCTATATATAACTCACCCACAACACCTTGTGGTGTAAGGTTACCCTGCGAATCTAGTACAAATACTCCCGTATTATCGAGCACGCGTTCCAGTGATTGCTGTGACTGCTCACGGTTTTGAGTTGACGTGCGATAGTGTTTTTTTACTGGTTCAATCGTGTGTCCTTGCTCACCCTTTATCAATGCTCGCCAAGTATTTAAAGCAAAAAAATCTACATGTTCTGATGCCGCATCTAAAAGAGTAGGTAACGGTAAAAACCCTGAACAATCACTATGCAGTAGACAATTTAAATTTTGCTGAGTGATCGCCTTCCCACTAAACTCGCCTAAATGATCGGGTGAATAAATAATCCAAGCCAGCGCATGTTTAGTTAACTCGACAAGCGGGTTACCATCGTAATTTGACCACTGTTTTTCTTCATCAAAATAGACAAAATCAAGTGTTTTTATGACACTCCTTAGCTCTGCTTCCACTGACATTACGGCCGTTGACCCTATTGAATTCAAAATGGTCGAGTTCGTTACTATCAAATCGATACCGCAGTCTTCAATCTGATATGCTATTCTGAGTATCGGTGCTTCATGGTCAAGCGGTACACAACATCTTCCGGCCTTTAAAATACCTAAAATTGCTATTACCATTTCAAG
Source organism: Alteromonadaceae bacterium (assembly GCA_013216015.1). GTDB lineage: Bacteria > Pseudomonadota > Gammaproteobacteria > Enterobacterales > Alteromonadaceae > JABSOI01. The sequence goes on from JABSOI010000101.1 coordinate 19,384, forward strand.
ATGACTTTCAACACAAACACCGACAGCCACTTCAGATTTTACTCCCTGTGCTATCAAGCAATGGGCCAATCGATTTGAACGTCGATTTAATTCGTCGTAGCTGATTTGCTTTTCTGTACAAACAAGTGCTATAGCCGTTGGGTTATTTGCCACCTGAAGCTCAAATAATTCATGGAGACATTGATGCTGAGGAAATTCCTCAAGTTTTGAATTCCAAGCAACTAATTGTAACTGTCTTTCAGCATCACTTAAAAATTCGAGTTGAGACACTGCCGTTTCTGGTGAAT
>JABSOI010000102.1 GCA_013216015.1 Alteromonadaceae bacterium
TACTGCTACTTTTGCCAGTTTCTTCTTAATGTCTAAGTTATCACAATGCTTTTCTATAACAGATAATTCTTTGGTGATTTTATAGTTAGAGCCCATTCAGAAATGGATGTTTTTTCATCTGAACTTTAAAATTAGTCATCAAAATAATTTTAGTTTGTTGCCAAAGAGCACAAGAAGTGTGCGATGGCGATATTTTTAGCTGTTTTGGGTTATTTACCCAATTTGCATGTATGCGAAGGCCTCACCTAACAGGTGTTCCCCAAGTTTTGTGGTTCCTCTCGTTTTCTTATATGTCGGTTTGTATTCGAGCCAGTTGCAACAAGTTGTATGCAACGCTCGAAGCCCAGACGTAGGCTTTGAACTTATCCAGTCCTTGCCAAGTACATCTTGACAGGCCGAAACGTCGTTTTAAGCAAGATATATTTCCTTCAACACCTGCTCTGAATTCATATAACTTCTTGTCCTTCACGATACCAGCTTTTAGAATGGCTATTAGCTTATCAAACTCATCATTTTCGCTAAGGACTTGTACAGCAAAGATAGTCATTAAACTATTACAGTAGGTGATCATCTTGTATTTAGGTGCTGTTAAATGTACATGTAGTTTTTTTTGGTTATCTAATGTTTCATACCTTTTTCTATCATCAGAATCACTGTTTATTTTGATATCAATCTTCTTCAAATATTGAATCTTTCCAATTAAGTGGTCGGAAGGTAGCTTAAACTTTTCAGCATAGTTCAGGTTGATGTTAATAACGGATCTTTGTTGTTCTATGGCGTATAAGGAATGATTTAAGGACAATTGATAAATGCTAGGTTGGATTCCAAAAAAACCAGAAAGTCCAGGAGTAACTTGAGTTATTAAACCCAAAGATCGCAAAATCTTCGCTATACGTTGTATTTTAGCCACTTTAAACCCAACGATATTAGATAAGTTGCTTCTAGTTAACCCTAATATCACTCCATATTTGTTAGCTTGATTTAGCAATACCTCTAACAGAAGTACACAGTCATCAGTATTAACCGCATATCGCTTATCTCCTTCTGGCAATGTATGCGTTTCGTATAGCCTCTTTAAATTTGTTTTAAAGTCGTCGTTTGAATTTGAGCTATTAATTCTTGATGGGCCGAGTTGGTAGGTGCGAATGAATTTACTAATTTAACGCCAGCTTCAGATATTTGATATCGATATTTCGCTACACCCTTATCCTTAAAAATATCGTCAACTTTTTCCTGGATAACTAAACCAGACTCAACTAACAACTTTAAGTATTTGCTAACCGTAGATGGTGGCATCGCAAAATTGTCAGCAATTGTTTTGTGGGGAACACAGAAAGTAAGATCCGGATAATGTGCTAATAATCTCCTTAAAAAGAGGAGAGGCTTCGCTCCTAAAGTGCTTTTTTTCATCATTACTTTTCTATAGTTAATATTCGATATCCTAGCTACATAATGAAGTACTAGCAGTTTAACCAAGTGGGATGAAACTTGGTTATGTGAAAGCAATGAGGATAAGTGGAGCTATGTTCTTGAATATATCCGAGTTAATTGGCCGGTGAAGGTTGCTCAACACATTCAACCAGATTGGAGTATTGATAAACAAAACTCTGTTCGTAATTTGTTTGGTAGACTGTTACTAGAAAATCAATTAGACGTACGAGGCATTATAAGAAGGACTAAAGAAGCCTGGCGCAGCTATTATAAAAATTCTCTTAAGAGAAATTCGGGAAATTACACCAATGTTAAGTTAACTGGTTCAGACAAAAACAAGATGAGGGCGTTAGCTGAAGAAGCTGGGCTATCATCAGTTAGTGATGTTGTGTCTTCTATCTTGAATAATGAGCATAAAGAGCTGCTCGCTAATAAGAAAGCAGAAAGAGATATTGCCGCTAAAAACAAAGCGGCAATGAAAGATAAAACTATGCTTGCAGGGGTTGTTAATAACTTTAAGCTAAAAAAACTAAGTGAAGAGAATCGCAAGTTGCAGCAAGAATTAGAATTTGCTCAACAAAAGTTGGTTACATTAACAGATCTGTTCTCACAGCAACTCATCATTCTTGAACGATACGAATCCGATGGTATTGCCCCTTTAACAGGTGAAGAATTGAAGCAAGCTCAAGAAATGGCTCAAGTCATGATGGAATCATTTGAAGAACATAAAACTCAATCCGCTATAGAAAACTAATACTTTAAGTAGGAAGAATAAGCATTTTTATGTAAAATCATTTAGCATAAAAATTTGTTTTATTAGTTAACTAAAGGAAATTAAATGACTCAGCAGCCACCTCTGGCAATGTTTACTTCTAGTGACGGCAAAGCTCGTCTTCAAATTCGCATGCAAGAGAACTCGCTTTGGTTAACTCAAAAACAAATTGCAGAGTTATTCGAACGCTCTGCTCCAACCATTAATGAACACCTTAAAAATATTTATGAAGAAGGCGAATTAGAGCCAGATTCAACTATTAGGAAATTCCGAATAGTTGCTCTAGAAGGCGCAAGAGAAGTGGAAAGACTTCTGGATCATTACAATTTAGAGGCTGTACTTTCTGTTGGTTATAGAGTTCGCTCATCACGAGGCACGCAATTTAGGCAATGGGCAAATCAAGTATTGAAAGAGTACTTGATCAAGGGTTTTGCAATGGACGATGAACGTCTTAAAAACCCTGATAAAGATTTGAGTGCTGATTACTTTGATGAACTCCTTGAGCGCATTCGCGATATACGTGCATCAGAACGCAGGTTTTATCAAAAAATTACTGATATTTATGCCACTGCAAGTGACTACAACAAGAACGCCCCAGAAAGTCATACTTTCTTTGCAACTGTACAAAATAAACTTCATTGGGCAATTCATGGACATACGGCCGCCGAACTTGTTAAAGATCGTGCAGATAGTGAGCTACCTAATATGGGTCTTAAATCCTGGGTAGGTAAGCGGGTTACAAAGAAAGATGTGTCTGTAGCTAAGAACTATTTAACACAAGAGGAACTAAGTGAGCTAAATCAGATAGTCACTATGTATTTAGACTTTGCCGAGTTACAAGCTAAAAAGAAAGCACCAATGGCTATGACCCAATGGGCAGCTAAGCTTGATGCCTTTTTAGAATTTAACGATCAAAATGTGCTTACTAACGCGGGAAAAATTTCACATAAGGTAGCTCAGCAATTAGCAGAGAAAGAATATGAAAAATTTGTAGAAGTACGTAGAGTTGAATTAAACAATGAAGTGAGTGATTTTGATGAGTTAGTTAATAAAGAGAAATTGATAAGGCAAAAGAAGTAACACCCTAGCTCTAACCACATTAAAACCAAGTGGTGGGTAAGGTGGTGAGTGCCATTCTATGTTCTGGCGATAAAGTATCACAACTCTTTGATTTTTAAATGATTACCTTGCTCATGAAATATTCAGATCCAAAACGTCGAATGATTTTTAGGGATTTTCAAAAGATACCTGAAAAGCATATTCTGACTATATAAAACAAGGGGTTAGCTGTTTTTAGCAAGCTCCTTTCCACTTGCCGAAATCACCCAATATTGCCCGTTTTTTATTATACCTAGGGAATCCCTCTTGGAGCCACTTATACATAAGGGGTTACTCTATAACATATTTGCAATTGTCTAGATGGTTTGGGTTTTTGTTCTGTTTCTGCAATGCTCATGCAAGACGACAATTCTATGATGTGTTAAGCCACTTTAGTGAAGAAGTTGAATATGTGCTTGAGCGTTATAGTCTTATATGGAGTTTCGATGAAGAAACCCAAAATATGACGGAAGCGGATAGGCTTGCCCATCATAAAACACACTCACTGCCCATAATGGAAGAAATCCAACAATGGGGCAACGAACATCTGAAAAATAACACCGTTGAAGAAAATAGTGGATTAGGGTTAGCGATTAAATATTTCAACAAACATTACCATGAATTGACGAGCTTCTGCCGACTTGAATGAGCGAAATTGGATAATAATGCCATGGAAGCGCAATTAAAACTAAAAATTAGAAACAGAAAAAACGCGATGTTCTACAAAACGTTATCGGGTGCCAGTATCAGTGACGTAATCACTTCAATCATTGCTACGGCAGGGAAAGCTGGTATTAATGTCTTCAATTACTTCAACTTGCTACAGAGAGAGCGGGAAAAATAATCGCAAATCCTGAAAATTATCTTCCTTGGAATTATCTAGAAAATAGTTAGTCACTTCTTAAATTACAACAAAACATCTGACTTAGATCAATTTTCTAGGTCATGTTTTACTGTGGAAAATTTCTAAAAAGGCGCTTATTTAAGAAAATTTATTGAGTCAAGCTATGCTCCCGTAAGTTCACCTCTAACTTGATAGTTTTTCTTCATTCAAGAAAAATTTACGCGTCAATAGTTAATCTATTGCAAGTGAATTAACGGTGAAGTAAGTAAAAAAGCTACTAAAGGAACATTTGTTAAACCTCGCTCAGGTTAGTTAGACTTGCGTGTCGAGTTTTTGATACACGCAACAAGCAGTCATAACTTCCCCCTTCACTGAATACTTACTCCTTTTTCAGGCCAAGATCACAAATATGCTGTAACTTAATAAGTCGCAAACTTATACTCGTCTTACGTTTGTGCCCATTGCCTGAGCATATTATGATAAACACCAGTTAACTGCACAATTTCAGGACTATCATTCACTTTAGTTCGCAACGATTGAATCGCCATATCCATATCAAATAAAATACTGCGTTTCTCATCACTATTGAGCAGACTTTGCAGCCAAAAAAATGAAGCTAAACGTCGACCTTGCGTTACAGGAGTAACACGATGAAGACTGGTAGATGGATATAGAATCATATCGCCTGCGGCGAGTTTAATCTTTTGAGAACCAAAGGCCTCCTCGATAATTAATTCTCCACCTTCATATTCATCCGGTTCAGAAATAAACAGTGTCATAGAGAGATCAGTGCGTACTTTCACTGGTGTTCCTGGAACTTGACGGATAGCATTATCGACATGGACGCCAAAACTCCCGCCCCCTTGATAACAATTAAATAACGGTGGAAATATTTTCAAGGGTAAAGCCGCCGACATAAACATATTATTTTTAGCCAATGCGGCTAAAATCAAATCGCCTAATTCAATGGCCTCGTTTGAGTTTTCTGGCAGTTGTAAATTGTTTTTTTGTTGAGAGCTTTGGTAGCCCGCAGTGACATCCCCATCAGTCCAGTCAGCCGCTAACATCACTTTTTTAACTTGTGCTACTTGCTCTTTAGTTAACACACCAGGTATTTTTAATAACAAAAGCAATTACCTCCAGATAAAAATCGACAGGATCTTAATCCGGTCGATATGAAAACATACAGTGCGCGCTTTATAGCATCGCTCATAATCAATGTAAAATTATTAACCGCTTTATACCATTGTGTATAAAGAAGTGACCACTTTCTTATACGGGTTGTATTACACAACGCTAACCGCGCTTAAAATGAGTAATTGGCACTCAATGAGAGATATCGTCCAGGGCCTGGAACAAAATGACCACCACCAATTTGATCAGCATAGTCTTCGCCCGTTAAGTTTTCACCATTGAATTGAAGGGCAAACTTATCGGTAACCTGATAAGATATCATCATGTCAAAAATCAAGTAATCTTGTGCTGTTTCACGACCACCTGGATCTGAGCTATTATAACGCTCACCCATATATTGGCTTCCTAAACCCACAGCTAGCTTGTCAGAAATATCATACTTACCCCATAACGCAAATGAGTGTTTCGGTGTATTCCTTAATGCTTGACCAATTTGTACCGCATCATCGCCAGTCGCATTGAGCACTTCACTGTCTTGATATGTGTAACCAACAGAAATTGATAATTGTTCATTAATTTGGCCAACAGCACTTAACTCAATACCATCAACACGTTGCTCTCCGTCTAAAGTATCGTCACGGCTATCTTCGGCAAACGGATCATCTGAACGGGCGTTGGTTTTTTCAGTGCGAAATATAGCGGCACTGGCTAAAAGGCGACCATCAAACAGTTCCCATTTAGTACCAAACTCAAAACTTTGTGTTTCTTCTGGATCTAACTCGGCATTATTACCTCGAGTAGAAGCGGTCAAATCTTCAGCCGATGGGCTGAATGAATTACCCGCACCAAAATAAATACTGCCATTTTCAGCCAGCTTATAAACCGCACCGAAATTCCAGCTTAACTCTTTATTGGTGGCTGCTAATACTACCGAAGGATCATCACCTTCTAAATCGTAAAAGTATTCGGTATCAAAAATATCATACCGAAGACCTGCAGATATTTGCCAGTGAGAATTTAAGGTGATGGTATCAAAAATATATACAGCCGTGGTATCACCTGTGGCTTCATTACTTTTATCTGTGCGCGCATATTGACCAGTAAATTCAAGCGAAGAGTCTGGATTATAAAGATCAACACTAGAATCTTCGAGGTTATCTTCAACAACGTCTTCAAAATTCCAACGTTCAAATTTTTCTTGCGCGTATTCAAAACCCACCACAACATCATGGTCAATACCAGCGATGTTATATTTACCGATTAAATCAAGTTGTACAACCGCCAATGAATCTTCGGTATCGCGGGTTTTCTCACCGCCAGTGTCAATTCTTGCCCCTTCGCCATAAACACGCACATCATCAATAGTTTCATAAATAAAACGAGGTGCACTCACTATCGATTGTCTTTCTATCGAACCAACACGTGCCAACGCTCGTATCATGGTGTTTTGAGAGATATCTTTTTCGTATTCAACCGTCAATGATATTGCTTCGACATCTTCAAAATCTCGGTTAACATTGCCATAAAAGTTACTGTAGTCAACGGGCGGCTCCTGCCCTTCAAAACCGGCAATATCTTCATGTAACCTTCTATCATCACGACCAGAGTAATTAGGTACCCATGGCAAACCATAGTCTGGTAAATTATCTTGTTTTTGATAATCACCATTCACAGTTAAACGGGAATCCGTCGCTATACCCACAGAAACAGAGGCAGCAAGCGCAAGTTTTGAATTTTCAACTTCATCTCGACCAGCAACACCATCATCATCGCTCAGTAAATTGATGCGTAATGCCGTGTTATCAGCCAACACAATATTTGAATCTAATTGGGCACGATAAGCATCTGCGGTGCCGACACGTAAACTCACATCATGAAAATCATCTAATTTAGCGGTTTTGGTTTGTAAATTAATGGTGCCGCCGACAGAGCCTCGACCATAAACGGCCGAGCCAGGCCCTTTGGCTACTTCTACTGCTTCAATATTATAAATGTCACGCGTATAGCCCGCCACATCTCTAACACCATCGATCATAATATCATTGCGAGAGCTAAAACCACGAATCGTCATGCTATCACCGGTTGGTGTACCACCTTCACCAGCCTGCAACGTAATGCCTGGTACATTGCGAAGTGCATCACGTAAACTGTCGACATTGCGATCTTTCATTACTGCACTTGAAATGACAGTAATTGTTTTAGCGGTATCTAATATTGGTTGCGTATACTTTAGTGAAGTAGACTGTTCAATTTTATAATTATCTTCGGTGGTAGCCGAAACACTGGCGGTCGCCAACTCTTTAACTTCCGTTGCAGAAGCCATATTACTTTGAAAACTTGTTGCGATGACCAGCGTCAGTGCGCTGAATTTAAAACCTGCTAGCGCTGATTTTTGCATGTAGTGATTCATGTTAGGTAATCCTATTATTATGTGGTTATGCGTAATTAGTTGCGTATGTAAGTGCTCCTGCTATTACCAAATAATCCTTTACTAATAACGCGCTTATTTTTTATTGGGCGCATAATAGCAACCCTTTAAAGTTATTGCAAATGATAATCATTCTTGTTACTATTGTCAACAACAGGGATTCGTTATAATTTATCGTGCTTATTTTTGGCACTCAATCTAGATTTTTATCTGGGTCTATTACATTTTATTGAGGTAATCCTTTTGAATATGGCACTATTGCGTTCCGCTAAGCCCCTATGCACTCTCATGCGTCGACTTTTCTTCGTGACTAGTTGCGTTGTTATGCCAACTTACGCCTTAGATATTGCACAAATTGATCAATTAACCCTGCAATGGCTCAATGTCGAGCAACAGCATGCCCAACTTAAGAAAAATTGGCATAGTCAAAAGCCGCTATTAACTCAGCAGCTAGCTTTGTTAACGGCAGAAAAAAAGCAATTAATGACCTTGATCACGGTTGATGCTAACAACACTAAAAATGTCGATATAAAACGCAAAGCACTACTCAAGGAGCAAAACCAACTTGAACAACAGCAAACACAATTAACCCAACAGCTGGCGTTGCTGACCAGTCAACTGACCTTTATTAATCATTTATTACCGCCACCATTAAAAAAAACTTGGCAAAAAGAACATCAAGCCTTAGGAGCAGAGCCAGAGCTTTCTTTACAATTACAAGTCGCCTTAGCAAAACTGGCTAGCTTAGCCGAGTTTGAACAGCGTATTAGTCTGCATGAAATGCCATTAACATCACCGCAAGGCGCTGAAATTATGGTGAAACAATTATATCTAGGCACAGGTATCGCTTGGTTCACCAGTGCTGACGGCCAAAATTGTGGTTGGGGGCAAGCAGATAACAAAGGCTGGAGTTGGCATTTTGATGCCCAAGACAATGCCACAGCCATAAAGCAGGCCATTACCATCTTCGAGAAAAAAAGACAGGCAGATTTTGTCGAGTTACCCATCAAACTATCAAACAAAACCATTGCAGCTACGGCTAAAAACAGTGTCGGTGAATCATAATGGTTAACAAAATTTATTTATGGTTATTTATAGCCTTGCTAAGTCTTTCAATTACCGCCATAGCGCAAGCAGAAAACGCCCAAGCGATAAGCAAGGTTGAAGCACAATTAGTAAAAAACATTAGCCAAGCACAACAAGCACTGACCGAGGTAGAAAACCAGATACTCAACGAGCGGAGCAATATCGCCAAGCAACTGGCTAAGTTAGAACGAGCAGTCATCAAGCTTCGTAAAGAAACGTCGGTAACTAGGCGCTTAGCTGATGAAAAAACCCTCAGTTTTACCAAACTTGAGCAAAGGTTATCAACCTGGAAACAACAACAAGTATTTCAGCAGAATCTGTTACATCGATTTTTACAGCATCATCAAAGCAAGGAAAAATCACCTGCTGCTACCAAGATCACTGAGCAATTTTCTCGTGTATTAGCCAAGAGTAAGCAGCTCAACCAAAGCTTTGCTCCACAATGGCAAGAAGGCAATGTCGTATTGCCCAATGGCGAAATTAGCCAAAAGCCAATATTAACCGTAGGACCCGTGACTTGGTATTGGGACGAAATGAGTAACCAAGCCGGCTTTGCCAGCCATAGAGATCATAATCTCTGGCAACATAATGGTTTTTTACCTAACAGCAACAGCATAGAAAATTTAAGGAGTTCAGCGGTGGGGACTATCGTTTTTGATCCGACCCTACGCCGGGCATTAGCACGCTCTCAGCACCAAGAAAGTATCGTTGAACATGTGATTAAAGGTGGTTTATGGGTGATTCCTATCTTACTGTTTGGTTTGTTTTCACTGGTTATTGCCCTTATTAAAATAGTGCAATTTTGGCGTTTACCTAGATTTGTTCAGCTAAACCAATCAATGTTGAATAAAATATTAAGCACACAGGTAGAGCCTCTGGTTGTCGCGACTAAAATCCGCGGCATGCAAAAAACCTTGCTGGAAATCGGCAGGAAGTCAACTTCCGCGACACAGCGTGATGATGAGTTATTCATGGAGCTACAGGATAACAAGCGTCACTTAGAACGTCGATTAAGTGCTATCGCTATTACGGCTGCGGTAGCGCCATTATTAGGTTTACTTGGTACTGTAAGTGGCATGATAGAAACCTTTAGAATGATGACTTTGTTTGGCTCTGGTGATGCCGAGGTGGTGTCAGGAGGAATATCGCAAGCTTTAGTCACCACAGAGTTAGGGCTAGTGGTGGCCATCCCTGCACTCATTCTAAACGCTGTGCTATCTCGTAAAGCCAAAGCTTATTATAGCGAATTAGAAAATTTTGCCATTTTACTCAGTAATGCCAATGAACAACCCCATACCCCCGATGTTATTAGCGATGTATTGGCGAGTAAACCTGAGCGCATACAAGGAATCGCCTCATGATTGAACAAATAATCAACAGCGTTATTTGCTGGGCAATCTTATTACTCGCCTTAGTGTGTTATCAACAATTATGGTGTCAATATTTTACCCGCTTTGAAGCTATTCCAGCGCAAAATAATGGCTCAATGAATCATTCCAGCATGAGCAATAATTTTGCTTTTACCGGCATACTTATTGGTTCATTACCCTTATTAGGATTATTTGGCACTATAGTGGGTTTACTCGAATGCTTTGCCGGCATAGCTAGTGCAGGAGCCAGTAGTGAATTAATGAGTTCTGGCATTGGAAAAGCCCTATTAACCACCCAGTTAGGTCTATTATGCGCTATTCCTGGTTGGCTGCTGCACTCTTGGGTGTATTCAAGTGTAAAACAGCATCACCAGACAACAAACACTCGTTCTGCTTGTGAGGAGTATTAACTTATGCCAGCCCGATTACAACGTCGCCTTGAGCAAGAAGAAGCAACAACCATTGATATGTCTCCCTTACTTGATGTGGTCTTTATTTTATTGATATTTTTTATTGTCACCACTGTTTTTGTTAAAGAAACTGGGGTAGAAGTTGATAAACCCCAATCATTAACCGCACAGCAATTAGAACAAACTGTGATATTGCTAGCGATCACCGATAACGGTGAAATTTTTTATAACGGCAGTAATATTGGCATTGCCGGTATTCGTGGTACCGTAGAGCAATTACAGCGTAGCCAGCCTCGTCCTGTCGTTATTCAAGCGGATAAAAATGTACCGACGCAATTATTACTGGAAGTGATTGATGAAGCCAAACTTGCGGGCACACCTACCGTTAATTTGGCGGCACTTAACCCATAAAGGAACACTTGTGAAGGCTAGAATGATCACTCCGTTACAAAAGAATTTACTGGCAAGTGTCGCCAGTATAGTAATACTTACCAGCGCCTTGTTGTTATTTTGGCTAGGGCATAATATCAAACACCAACCGACGGAAAAAGTTATTATTCGGGAAGTAGCCTTAGTAACACCACCACCACCACCTCCGCCACCACCACCGGTACAGCAAGCGATGGTTGAAACCCCGATCACCATACAAATTCAAGGCTCGGGCGCCAGTATGCAAATATTGACGGTTGAGCAGAACATCACCCTCACTAAACCTGATATTCCACCGATGGCGGTAAACCAAACAAAATGGCAGCCGTTAGAGATAGATTGGGATGCCTTTGCGTTAGATCAATTAGACGATTTACCCACCTTATTAACACCACTGAAAATTGATTTTCCTAAGAGTCTTAGCCGACAGGGGATAAAACGAGTATTGGTTAAATTGGAGGTAATGATTGACGAACAAGGGCAGCTCACTTTAATTAATATTGTCAAAAACCCTTACCAAGAGTTACAGGGTGAAATTCAGCGCTTGATACGAAGCAGCCGATTTAGTTCCCCTAAAAAAGATAACCACCCCGTTAGAGCCCGCTTTGTCTGGCCTATCGATATAAAATCATAAAAGAGCGTAATAATGTCTAGAAGTTATACCTTGCTAACCCAGCCGTTAATCTTGATCACTATTTTGTTTAGCTTGGCATTTTCGTGCCATGGACAACTACACATCAAACTTGCAGAGCCAACGTGGGAATTTATCCTAAATAACCAACCATTGGCGCAACAAGATGCACAAATAGCGCCCTCGGAACGAATTTTTTCCAAAAGAATTCAACCTTTACTTGCCGCACACAACTACCAAGCTGTCATGATTGAATTTTCTCAGCGCGAGCTAACAGATGACAGCGCAGCCTTGTGTCAGTTGCGTGGCCAAGTACAATTGTTGCTAAAGCAATATGAGCAAGCCGAGCACAGTTTGCAGCAAGCCTTGACGCTAGTACCCAATTTAGCACTAGCTCATCGTAGTCTCAGCATGGTTTACATGGTAAATAAATCATATAAAAAAGCACAAACGCACCTAAAACGTACCATTGAATTGGGCGTTGCTGATGCACAAATATTTGGACAATTAGCATATATTAACCTGCAGTTAGCGCAAGGGGCCAGTGCCGTGGCTGGCTATCAATATGCTCTATTTCTTGAGCCTGACAACAAGCAATGGCGCCAAGGCTTATTATACGCGCTCCTCAATAGTCAAGCTTATGATCAAGCACAAGCACTATTAGAAGAAATGCTGCCTGACAATATGAACAGCCAGGCATTATGGCTACAAAGAGGACAATTAGCGTTAAAACAAAATCGCTTAACACAAGCCATCAGCAGTTTAGAAATGGCCTTGCTACTGGGTGAAGAAGATGTTGAAAACCTTACCACTACCGTACAGCTACATATTAAGGCAGGTAGTCCGAAACGAGCAGTGCAAATACTGGTGGAAAATATGCCAATATTCTTGGCCAAAACAACAGATAAAAGCATTGTCGCCGTGGAACAAATTAGTGCTTGGTTAGTGTACCAACAAGACTGGCAGCAATTACAACTCCTGCTGAGCGCAGTGGACAAAAATATAGCGACCTTAGCCACCACAACGCAAGCAAATTTTGATGTTTATCATGCCCAGTTAGCCATTGCTAAACACAATAATCAAGGGGCCTTAGCTCGACTCAGGCAAGCACTGAGCAAAGATCCCAGCCATGGCGAAGCCTTATTAAGTTTGGCATCCTTACTATGGCAGCAAACACGAAACGAAAGTGCGTTAATTTATTATGTGCGAGCACAAGCCCTATCTGGCTTTAAAGAGCGTGCTTTACTTGGCCAGGCACAATTAGAAATCGACCGTAAGCAATACTCACCAGCGTTAGCTTTACTGCGCCAAGTTATTCAGTTTAATCCTAATCGTAATGATGTAGTAGCGAACATTCAGTCATTAGAAAATATAGTACGTAATCAAGGTTAAGGGACCCTTTCATAATGATAAAAAAGTTTTTTACCACTAGCCATCGTTGGCTAGGTTTTCCTGTGGGTATTTTATTTATTATTACCTTTGGCACGGGGTTGATCACCACCATTGATGAACTTTCAGTGCGTGTTGAGCAAGCTCTGTTAAATCATAATAACCCATTCCAGTACACCAGTATTAGCGATAATGGAGTCGTGCTTAGCGAAATCACTGCTGGAAAAAACCGGCTATCTCGCATTATTATGCCAACCGAGGCTACGCCCTACTATCAATTATCAAATCGTAATGAAAGTTGGCTCTATCAACTTAGCCAACCTAAAGTAGCCATTCATCAAGTTAACCAAGGTAATGATTTTTTTAAAACGGTATTACAATTACACAGGAATTTTTTATTGGGCAAAACTGGCGTAGTAGGAGTAAGCGGCAATCAATTAGTCGCTTGGGTCGGTTTGCTCTCTTTAATGATAAGCTTAATTGGCTTATGGATATGGTGGCCAAAACGCCGACTATTTTCTGTGCGTGATACCCTGCCTCGAGGGAAAAAACGAAAAAATTTATATGGTAATCACACTAGCGCCGGTGTTATTTGTGTTATCGCTATACTTACCTTGGCACTAACAGGCGCAGGCATTGCCTATAAAAACTATGCTAAAGCACTATTTGGGGTACCAGCTAAGGCAAACATCGAAAAAATTGCCGCGGAACAAGGAAGTATTGATAATAATTGGACCGCTTGGCTACACGCAGCTTATAGTCAAATGCCCCCTGGCTCAACACTCATACAAATAAGATACCCACGTGCGCCACGTAAAAGCGCTAAAACTGTCACTAACATCAAGCCAGTAAAAGTGAATAAAGCCCTAAGCAGAGCCGAGGAAAAAGTCAGTCATAACATCACAAAACAGCGCAACACTGAGCATAGAGAACAGACTAAAAATAAAAGTCAGAGTCACTCAGCTAAAATATTAACCTTTAAATTTAATACGCCCAATAATTGGTTTGGCTTGGCAGAAAGTAATGTCAGTATTGATATCAATAATTCACAACTAGTCAATACCACATTATTCAGCCAGTTGTCTATCGGGGAAAAAATTTATTCCTTAATCAAACCATTACATACTGGCCATGGATTACCTGTCGGCTATGTCATCGTGCAATTAATTTTTTCTTTATTAGGCACACTCATGGTTTGCTCTGGCGTAATTATGTTTATTAATAAAAAACGCAAGAAAAGTTTAATACAAGTGTTCACGATTAAGCGCTTAAGCATTACTCGACACAAGAGCTATTAAATAAATAATTAATTCCCACAAAACAACCCAAGGATTAACATGAAGATAGTAATTTTGACATGCACATTACTGCTTAGTAGTTTGGCTCAGGCACACTTTTTATGGTTAGAAAAAACGGAGACTAATACCGTCAAATTATATTTTGGCGAATGGCAAGAAAACCGTATTGAAAATAATGACAAATTAAAAAAATTCTCTGCGGCAAAAATATTTGTCGCGACAGCGGAAAATAAAACGCCATTGACACTTCATGAGACATTTTTTAGTGCACCACTCGCGACGAATAATGATGTCTATATGACACTGACAAGTTTACCAGCCAAATTAAACAGAACAAAAGAGTTCTCCCACACGTCTTACTATGCCAAGGTAGGACGCAAAGAAACCACGGCAACACTCCCCTTTGAGCTAGTACCGACAGTCGATAATGGTAATACTTTCACCCTGTTGTTAAACGGTAAACCACTAGAAAAAACCGATATTGTTCTTTATGGCCCACCTAAATGGCAAAAAAACTATAGAAGTAACGGTAAAGGACAAATTACCATTGAAACGCCTTGGCCTGGTCAATATATAATTAAAACCAGCTATCAAATTGTCGCTAAATCAGGTGTTGCTACCTTAGCAAAACCGAGTCAGCGTTTTGTTTTTACTAATACCTTTTATGTCAGTGATAACGCAAAATAGCATGATCTTGCTTGAGCTTAATAAATTCACTTATTAGTAGTAATTACCGCTTACGCGGTCGGGTCATACTTGTTATAGCAAAGGTATTGTTTTGTGTATTCATCATCATATTAAGGCCCATACCCTTATTCAATAATGGCAACGCTTTCCTTTAGATGAACACATTATAAAAGAAACTACAGCTGAAAGAGAATTTATTAAAAGTTGAACAGAAATAGTTATTTTTTAATAGGAATATTTTTCGGAAGTACTTAAAACAAGAAAAGGCTGCACATTGTGCAGCAGCCTTTAGAATGTGGCGGGGAGAGAGAAATTTGAACTCTAAGTCGAAGGTATTACGCTACAAACCTTTTTATTATGTTACTACGTAAAATGTGTGACGAGGCTTCAATAGAGGTGTGTTTTTATATTACTCTTAAAGGTATTACATAAAGTATTACAGATTGATTTTTATTTACTTGGTTTTATTGTTAAGTAATTGTTAATTAGTAATTTTATTTTTTAATTCGTATTAAGAACCAAAATATTGAGTAGGGACTCACTAACCTTTTCAAACGGTTAGGAATTGTCTTGAGCCGTCATAAGCCTGCTTTGTCAGGCGTTGATGGCTTCATTACTGCTCTGTAGCTTTCTTTAACCGTCATTCACCGTTACTTTTTAAAAACGAACTGGCGACTAATTTGGTAGTAACTCGCCACATTTATTCATTTTGCTACTCAATATTTTAGTAGGTTTTTTGTTAAAGAGTTTTTCTAATATTATTTTTTAACTTAAGCACTCAAAAAAAATTAATTACGACTTAAAATGCCTCTTTAGCAACGGTTTCCATGATCCTTGATTCGTCATACATAGAATTGGCTTGTTGAATCACTAATTGTTTTATTTCTGCTATAGTTGATAGGTTTTTCTCTGATAATTCAGACTCATCAAAGTTTAAGGCATCAACTTTAGTCATAATAAGGGTCGATAATCTAGCGACTCTTTTCTTAATAAAACTAAATGGAATACCTGCATCATCGGCAAGGGACAATAAGTCATAAGCGGTGATGCTAGCAATATCAAAATTGTCTCCAATAGCCATTGCTAAAGATGTATCTATTTTTTTATTTTTAGATGCTTCATATGTCACAGAAACAAGATCGTAAAAAGGCGTTATAGTAATCCCTGTAGAACCAACAAAAAAGCTCACATTTTTACCGTGCGCATCACTATTTCCAATTATTAAGTTGAATATCATCCAATCAACTAAATGTTGAGTTACTATTGCTGGGACTGAGCAAGTTTTTGCCAATTTAAACAATTTATTAAAGCTTACTCCATCTCGAATATGTTGCACATGCTCACCAGAGCCAAAGTTATGTTCATATTTATATTCGGGAGGTAAATCTAGTGCTTGGCATGAATCTATAATGTGACGTTTTTTAACTCCTGTTAGAGTGGTTTTTCTGTCGAATCGCTCGACAATTAATGAATCGTGTTCCCTAAATTTTCTATAAGAAACATTAGCTACTTTTAGGTTAACTTCTTTAGCTAATTTCATACAAAAAAGTTCATTGATCACAATGCTTTCGTATTTTTTAGATGAAAATTTTAAAATGTATGTACTCGAATATTTACCGTTTGCCAGCATAAACCTACTATTAGCATCTATAAATACATTCAGTTTATTTTGAACCCCAGCCACAGATAAACGATATTTTCCATCCCAAGTGATCAGTTCTTGAATGTCATTTGATGATAATTTTTGAACCAATTCTTTTTCTGTGATTTCCCGAAGTAAAGTTTTTTCTTTTTTATACCTAATATCAGAAAATGACAGAATCCCTGTCGTGTCCATGCCTATTGTGACTAGAATGGCATACAAATTATTTTTAGATAGGTTTTGGCTTGCTAATAAAAGGTCGAAAGCATCACCCTCTGGAAAAAGATTTCTTAAGAAGTTAGCAATAGTCTGAGGTGAATATTCAGCATCAAATGGAATACATGGGGATATTGGAAATCTATTTTCCACCCAAAAATCATCATATGTAAATGTGCATATTCCAGGCTCAATAAATTCTAGAGTACCTACCGTTTCAGATTGGCTAAATATAGATATGGAAGGGAAAGAGCTAAAGCCATTCATCATCAGCCTCCTCTTTATTATTAGCACTTTGATTTTCAAACCATAGCGAAACACCTAATTCATTAAGAACTTTAAATAGGGTTATCAGCTTTACTGTTTCTATGCCTAACTCGATATTGTTGAGAGCCTGTTTAGATACTCCACAAAGGCTAGCAGCATTTTCAATTGTTAAATCTAAGGTGGTTCTCTTGAATCGAACAAATTCTCCTATCCGTTTTATATTTACGGGAAGGTCTAAATTTGGGGCTTTTGTCGCAATAACTCGTTTTGCCATATATATTAATCCTATTGAGGTAGGATTAATATATACAATAAATTGTAATTTTACAATAATCCTTTTAAAGTAGGATTATATGTATTTTCGTAGTTAGTGAACAATAAATCCTGCTTTGAAAGGATCTATTGATGTATGGTTGAATTATACTGCAATAATCCTAGTTTAACAGGATTATTTGATAAAGGGGGTCTTGTTAACAAATTGATGTTTAGCCTCCACCATTATTCTCTTTGCTATTTCATATCTCTTGATGTTTCATTATTATTTTTCGATTAATATATATTAAAGATTAACGTATCTAAGCTAGTTGAAGGTATCTAGTAACTTATGCCTTAAGTTAATGAAGTAATGTTTTTTATGAATCAAACGGGTATCTATGAACAACTAATTACTCAGTTAGTAGAACAAAACTTAGATCGTGAATCTTTCCTTTTTGAGTTGAAGCGTTAGCATTTTTGAAAACACTATCTTCAACAAAGTTAATTAGGTAACGAATATTTCCTTTGCCAGAACCTTCTAAATATAAAACATCTTTATTAATCAGGTCTTTTAAATCTCTAGTTGCGGTAGCAAGCGAGCATTTAGTCATAGATCTGTATTTTTCATTATTCATGCCGTTAGTAATCAACCCATCTGACCCAGAAGCAAAGTTCCTGGAAATAACTTTTGTTTAATATAAATAACATCCCATCTTAATTGCTTAAGCATGTGTCTTAAGTTATTAAATTGATATTGTAAGATTGACTAAACTCCAAGGAGAGCTTGAAGTTAGTCGTTCAGGTAATGACGCGTTTCTGGATGAACACTAACTAAGATATATTCTTTGAAAAACCTAACAAACACACAAAAGCTCAATAACGTGTTTATGTAATTGGTTCATGAACAAGAGAGTGTAAAAGCGTATTCATACAAGAATCAGCTTCCTGAATTAAATTAACCACTATTAAAGATAAACGCTTTTCGATTTATTTTTCCGATAAATTAACCACTATTGGTTAATTTATGCTGAAATAATTGCAATCTTATTAAATAAACCGTTATGGGTGATTTTATCCTGTGTAATTCATTTCTGTATATAATCACTAATAGCGGTGCTTATAAAATAGGTGAAATATGGCTAAACAAGTTGTTCCTACCAATATGCCAGATGTGTCTGTGATTAATGAACCAATCATATTAGGGGCAATAATCAAAGCGAAATGAACGTCCCTGAAAATGAAGCAGGGGGATTGTGCTTCTTTATGTGGAATAGGCATAAATAAGTTATCACGTATAGAAAAGGGAATCCAAATAGCACACTGAGTGCTGTATTTTAGCGCTTAATGGTTTAGGTATTAAACTAGTAACCACGGAAACGAGCGACCCATCTATAAAAGCTAGTGAATGGGTGTAATTATTATGGCCTACTCAATAGATGTTAATTATGCTCAAAAAAAGATAGGTGAATTAAGCCAGGATCCTGCAAGTACCATAAGGTTTTAATTTAGGTTGAATAGATTTTAGTATTACCCTAATTAAAACCCAGTATTTATCAAACCTTCAACCAAAATTAGTAGCTCGCAATTTCATTAAATTACGTTTAGGTATATTTGTTATTTTTATTACGTAAAGTAAAGTCGTAAATTTATCACTCAAGTGAGCACCAGTAAGTAAAGCTTGTTTTTTTGATTACTTTTCTGTGAGGATATAAAGAAAGAAGCCTATTTATTTGTAATGATAAACCCTTCTTATTGATATTAAAGTTAAATATTTAAACAGTATGATGTTTTTACTGATTAAAGTGGATGTTTTAAGCTATATTTAATGGTTTTATCTATACATTACCATCTCTGTTATAAATTCTTATTTTTAAATATACAACAATATATTCGTCACATTTCAGGTGTTGATTGTGGTCTATATGTTAATAAATACGCGCTTTGTATGAAATTCATGCGTTTAAATAACTAATGCAAAATAATATCAAAAAAAGGTTGACCAAAAGTTAAAAGTGTCTAAAATTCGCATCCAGTTCCAAGGGGTAACCCAAAGAACTATTTTGATAAGTTTAGTCTTCTTAGACGGCAATAAACAGTCAACTTAACGTTTAGTTTCGATTGAAATTCGAAGTTCGAAAAACTTCAAAATAAACGTTGACAT
>JABSOI010000103.1 GCA_013216015.1 Alteromonadaceae bacterium
GTAAGAGTAGGATAAAGAACAACCGCAGCAATACCGGGTAATACTACAATAAGAGGCATTAACAGTTTAAGATAAGCAGCAAAAGCGATACCTTATTGCGCTTCTTTGAGATCTTTCGCAGCTAAAGCACGTTGAATAATATACTGGTTAAAACCCCAATAACTAAAGTTCATCACCCACATACCGCCCAGTAATACCGAAAGACCCGGTAGGCTCATGTAATGTTCATTTTCAGGGCTTAAAATCATGTCAAAATGCTCAGGCATTTGATCGGTAAGTATACCAAACCCGGCTAATACCCCTTGACCATCGGCAACAGCATCTAGCGCTAAATAACTCAGTAACAAGCCGCCAAATACTAATAACACTACTTGTAATATATCGGTAAAAGCAACGGCTTTTAAACCACCGTATAAAGAGTAAGCCACAGAAAAAACGGCTAAAAATATCATGCCGAACATCCAATCAACACCAGCAACGGTTTCAATCGCCATGCCACCTAACCATAATACTGCCGTTAAGTTAACAAAGGTGTAAACCGCCAACCAAAAAATGGCCATGGTAGTTTTTACCTTGCTGTCAAACCTTTGCTCAAGATATTGCGGCATGGTGAAAATTTCATTTTTCAAGAAAATTGGCAACATGTATTTACCGACTATAACCAAGGTAATAGCGGCCATCCATTCATAGGAAGCAATCGCTAAACCTATGGCGTAGCCAGAGCCTGACATACCGATAATTTGTTCAGCGGAAATATTGGCGGCGATTAAAGAGGCACCGATAGCCCACCACGGCAACGATTTACTCGCTAAAAAGTAATCTTCTGTGTTCGCCCCTTCTTTTTTCTCATTACGAGAAATCCATAACGCAAGACACAGCAGGCCTATTACGTAGACAATAAAAATTGTACTGTCTATCGTCCCCAATTTATTTGCAAAATCCATTATATTCTCACCTTTTTATTTTAATTATAATTATTCATCTAAGTAAGCTTTCTATCTTACTCAGCTATTTAGATACCCAGTTATCTAAATGCACCTTGTGTTGCCGTACATATGTAAATACTCGGCTTTAAACCAAATTCTTTTTCATAGTTGTTTTCTACTACGTCTTTTACTTGTTCGACCATAGTCGTTGGTACTAACGCGACAACACAGCCGCCAAAGCCGCCCCCTGTCATACGCACGCCCCCTTTAGCGCCTAAAACTTTCGCGATCATCTCAACTAAGCCATCCAATTCTTTGGTGGTCACTTCAAAATCATCGCGCAAAGAAGCATGAGACTCCTTCATGGCGACACTGATCGTTGCCATATCATTATTTTTAAGTGCCTTTAAAGTAGCAACCGCGCGAGCATTTTCACTGATCACATGTCGAGCACGCTTAAATAACTCAGGATCAATGTGCTCTTTGTCAGCATTAAGTTGCGTCAAACTCACCTCACGTAAGGCGGAAACTCCAAAATGTTCAGCAACTTGTTCACATTGCTCTCTTCGTAAGTTGTACTCACTATCAACCAAACCACGTTTAACATTTGAATTAACAATAAACAAGGTTAAATTAGCAGGGATTGGCGCATCTTCAAAAGATAAATCTTTGCAATCGAGCAGCATGGCATGACCTTGCTGCCCCATGGCCGAGATAAGTTGATCCATGATGCCGCAGTTACAACCGACAAAATCATTCTCTGCTTGCTGACCTATAAGCGCGGCACTTATACCATCTAAATCTAATTGATAAAGCTGCGAAAACGCTTTTAAAATGGCTATTTCGAAACTAGCTGAAGAACTTAAGCCCGCACCTTGCGGCACATTACCGGTAACCACTAAATTTGCGCCCTTAATGTCATGGTGTTTTTTAATTAAGGCTTGTAATGTACCTTTAACATAGTTACTCCACATCATCTGTTGATCAAACGATATCTCATTTAAGGAAAACTCATTGGTTTGCTGGTCACAATCATGAGCGTATACTTTGACTAGATTATCTTCACGCGTTGATGCCGCAATGGTAGTACCATAATTAATCGCTGTAGGCAGGACAAAACCATCATTGTAATCGGTGTGATCGCCAATTAAATTAACGCGACCAGGTGCATAACATACCAGCTCAGCGACACGTTGAAATTGCTGTTCAAACAATTGTTGGGCGAGTTTTTGTTGAGCAGAGTGTTGTTGTTCTGGAAATAGCTGAGCCATTAGCTTTGCTCCTTATAATGAAGTTCAGACAAATCACGTAATCTCTGCGCTGCTTGCTCTGGGGTTAAATCTCGTTGAGCTTCAGCCATCATTTCATAACCAACCATAAATTTTCGTACCGTTGCCGAACGCAATAACGGAGGAAAAAAGCTCGCATGTAACGTCCATTCATCATGTTGTTGACCGTCAAAAGGTGCATCGTGCCAACCCATTGAATAAGGAAAAGAGCAATTAAATAAATTGTCATATTTGATCGTTATTTGTTTCAGAATATCCGCAAGAGCGTGCTTTTGTTTACTGTTAAGTTCAGTTATCCGTGACACAGCAAAGCGTGGTAACAGCAGCGTTTCGAATGGCCATGCCGCCCAATAAGGCACAACAACCAGCCAATCATCATTTATCACCACTATACGTTCTTTATTTTCTATTTCTCTAACAACATAGTCTTGCAATAAATTACTGCCATGTTGCTGTAAGTAAGCCTGCTGCGCATTTTGTTTTTTCATCACTAAGGTTGGTAAGTGTTGTTGCGCCCAAATTTGTCCATGGGGATGAGGATTAGAGCAACCCATGACACTGCCTTTATTTTCAAAGATCTGCACACTGGTATAGGTTTTCCCTAATTCTTCACTTTGATTTTGCCAAATATCGACAACACTAGAAATTTCTCTTATCGAAAGTTGAGGTAAAGTTTTACTATGATCTGGTGAAAAACAGATAACGCGGCTCTCACCTTGCTCTGTTGCCATTTTAAAAAGTGGATCATCACTTTCAATGATGGGTGTATCTTGCTTTAACGCCGCAAAATCATTAGTAAAAACAAAGGTATATTTATAGTCATCGTTAACTTCACCATTTATCCGAGTATTACCTGCACATAAAAAACAATCTTTGTCATATGCAGGTTTTTCTTGTTCATCAAGCTTTTCTACCTGCCCCTGCCAAGGTCGTTTTGCCCGATGAGGAGAAACCAACACCCACTCATCAATTAATGGGTTATACCTTCGATGGGGATGCTCTGTGGGGTCGAATTCGATAGTCATAATATTAAAAGTAGTTACAAATTAAAATATGAACCAAAGGGTAAGCGTTTACATTTTATTGTGCAAGTAATAATTATCAATAACTCACCTCTTGATAGTTTATTAATAAATGGTGTATATTCATGGTGATTTAAAATAAAAAGATAATGTAAACATTTACCCTATGACAACAATAAAAGACGTAGCCCGACTCTCTGGTGTTTCAGTAGCATCTGTATCACGTGTATTAAATAACGGACCAAAAGTCAGTAAAAAGACGATTGAAAAAGTCTCGAAGGTAATCAAAGAGCTAAACTATACGCCAAATGCTAATGCCCGTGCATTAGTCACACAAAAAAGTACCACCCTTGGTGTTGTGATCCCTGATCTAATTGATCCATTTTTTGCCTCCTTAGCTAATGGTGTTGAAAAAGTGGCACGTAAAAGCAATATGCAATTATTGCTAAGTACAGGTTTAGTCAGTGCAGAATCTGAAATGCAAGCCATCAACTTGCTCATTGAAAGACGATGCGATGTGATGGTTGTTCATAGTAAAAAGTTACCCGATCAGGTATTGATTGAATTATCAAATAAAGTCGCAGGCTTAGTGCTCATTGATCGCTATATCGAAGAAATAGCACATCGCTGTATATGGTTAGATAATATTGAGGGTGGGAAAATCGCAGCTCGCCATCTATTAGCATTAAACCATAAAAACTTTGCTTGTATTGCAAGTAAGTATCAAATTGACGATCCACTACTCAGGTTACAGGGGTTTCAGAGCGAGCTAAAATCGGCAGGGGTTGATATTGACCCAAACCTTATTGAACATGGTGAGCCGACTCTTCAAGGAGGAGAAGTTGCCACTCAACACTTGCTCGCTTCCGGAAAGCGCTTTTCTGCACTGTTTGTTTATAACGATGCCATGGCAATAGGTGCAATTTCGACCTTAGAAGATAATGGTTTTAAAGTGCCTTCTGATATTTCAGTACTCGGTTTCGATGATGTTTTACTGTCAAGATATTCAAGGCCTAAATTAAGTACACTCAATTATCCGATAGAGGAAATGGCAATGCAAGCAGCCAACATAGGGCTTGAATTATCAGATAAAAATACTGAATTAAATAAAGACAAAAATTATAAGCATATACCTAGACTTGTTAAACGAGAATCGACAAGTTATAACCCCAACAAATAAACAAGCTTTAAGTAATAATTATTTTGCAATATTAATTAACTCTTCATCAAATTTTTATCAGATAGAACAGTCAATTTTTCGAACACTTACAACCATCGCGAGGGATAACGTTACCACTAAATATGATAAAGATTAAAAAAAAGCTTGCTCAACAGCATGAGACTAGTTTAAATATAAGGATTAGCGCAAGGGTAACGTTCCTAAAATCATGTATAAAAAAGGAAAGTACAATGAAAAAAACTCTACTATTAATTTTAATAGTTGTATTGAATATAACGGTATGCTTTGCCCAAACAACAGTTTCAAAGAAGATCCAACCTAATATCATTGTTTTTTTAGTCGACGATATGGGCTTAATGGACACCTCCGTCCCCTTTATCACCGATAATAAAGGCGAAGCAGTTTCACAGCCACTGAATTCTTGGTATCACACGCCAAACATGGAAACGTTAGCAGCAAAAGGAACACGGTTTAGTCAATTTTATGCGCAAAGTGTTTGTTCACCAACGAGGGCTTCTTTGCTGACCGGTCAAAACGCTACTCGTCACCATACAACGACTTGGATCAAGCCTGATGAAAATAACCGCGGTGAGTTCGGTCCTAAGCAATGGAATTGGCAAGGGCTAACGAGCTCATCAGTTACTTTCCCTCTGCTATTACAAAGTGAAGGCTACAAAACTATTCACATTGGCAAAGGACATTTTGGCCCGTTAGACAGCGAAGGTGCAGATCCTAAAAACATTGGCTTTGATGTTAATATTGCCGGCGCGGCATGGGGCAGACCCAAAAGTTACTACGGACGTGACCACTACGGAAATCACCCCAAATATAAGAAAGTTCATGAGCCATTAACCCATGATATTCCTCACTTAGAAGCCCATTATGATAACGATGTGTTTTTAACCCAAGCCCTAACACTTGAGGCTAACAAACAGATCACTGAAGCGACATCAGAACAAAAGCCATTTTTGCTTTATATGTCGCACTATGCGGTGCATGCACCTTTTGATAACGACCCACGCTTCGCCAAGCGTTATCCAAACCGCGGAAAATCAAAGCAAGCACAAGCCTATGCTACGTTAGTTGAAGGCATGGATAAATCTCTTGGCGACATAACCGCTAAATTAGAAGAACTGGGTATTGCTGAAAATACCTTGATACTCTTTCTTGGTGATAATGGTGGCGATGCTCCGTTAGGAAAAAATGATGAGATTGCTAGCGCTGCCCCACTTAAAGGAAGAAAAGGCACCAGTTGGGAAGGTGGTATGCGCGCGCCATTAATTGTTGCTTGGGCTAAAATAGATCCAACCAGTGCAATACAACAAAAACTACCTATTTCCCAAAATAAAATAAACACCCAAATAGCGACAGTATTAGATATTTACCCAACCATACTATCTGCTGCTTCAGTGAAAAATCCTCAAGCACAAGTGATTGATGGAGTTAACTTAGCAGAGCAATTATCTGGTCAAATAAACGTATTACGTGAAAATAGTTTTTTAATGCATTTTCCACATGAACATCGACATTCTTATTTCACCAGTTACCGATTAGAAGACTGGAAAATTATTTATAATTATCTTCCCAAAGTTAAAACGAAGCATAGAAAAAACCATGTAAAACGCTATCAGCTTTATAACTTAAAAAACGATCCTACAGAATCTAAAGATCTCGCATCATCACAACCAAAAGAACTCATACGCATGATGAAATCAATGATGGCTGAGTTAGAAAATCAAAATGCACAATTCCCCATAGATAAATATGGTAGAACACTCAAACCGATACTGCCGACACCCAGTACTTAACTTAATATAACCATGAAATAAGAGCACTAAAACATTATGAAATATTGCCTCAAATTTATAATACTCTTTATTCTAGCCATCAATTTGATCGCTTGCTCCAGTGGTGAAGAGAAGCAGGAAAGTGCATCAATAGCAAAACCTAAAGTAATAACAGAAAGTAAGTCTATTGATGATGCAACGCCAAGTAAGCTTATAGAATACAAAAAGATTGATGGCGTCTCACTGTCTTTACATGTGTTCAATCCTGAAGGTCATAAAGCCAGTGATCATCGCTCTGCCATTGTTTTCTTCCACGGAGGCGGTTGGAACCAAGGTCATCCTAGCCACTTTTATCGTCAAAGTCAGCACTTAGCCAATAAAGGCATGGTTGCCATTAGTGCTCAATACCGTGTATTAAAACAACATGGTACCGAGCCTAAGATGAGTGTTATGGATGGAAAATCTGCAATGCGATGGGTTCGTTCTCATGCCAAAGAGCTCGGAATAAACCCCAATATGATCGCCGCTGGCGGTGGTTCAGCTGGCGGGCAAGTAGCTGCTGCGACAGGAACTAACACCAGAATAGAGGATGCTAATGATGATTCATCGGTAAGTTACCGACCAGATGCCTTAGTTTTATTTAATTCGGTATTTGATAATGGGCCTGGTGGATACGGACACGACCGAGTAAAAGCTTACTGGCAGCAATTTTCACCGCTGCATAACATCACTAAAGATACCCCACCAACCATTGGTTTTTTTGGTGATAAAGATACCGCAATAAAAGTCTCTTCAGTACTTAAATTTGAAAAGCGAATGAAAAAGGTGGGTGTTCCATTTCAAATGCACATCTATAAAAATCAACCTCACGGATTTTTTAATGAAGTTAAATTCGATGAAACCTTATTAGAAATGGAAGTTTTTCTCACTAAGTTAGGCTTCATCTCTCCAGTTAAATCAACGAATAACAACACTTATTACATTGATAGTAAAAACGGTAATGATCAAAATTCCGCGCTATCACCTAATAATCCTTGGAAAAGCCTTAAAAAGGTCAATCAGCAATTTTTTCAACCGGGTGACCGTCTCTTATTTAAAGCAGGATCTCGGTATAATGGTGTACTAGAACCAAAAGGTAGCGGTACATATGGCAATCCAATTGTCATAAGTTCATTTGGTGTTGGCAAAAAACCGCTTATTAATGGTTGGGGACAAAAGCTTCATACCTTGTTATTGCACAATGTCGAATATTGGCAGATCAACAATTTAGCCATAACAAATAAAGGCAAAAAACGCCAAGCCAGACGCACCGGTGTAACAATCAGAGCAATGAATGCCGGCGAATTACACAACATTGAACTAAATAACCTCGAAATTTACAACGTTAACGGCTCTTTAGTTAAAAAGGAAGGTGCCGGTGCCGCTATATTAATCCGTAATGGTGGGGATAATCTCCCTACCCGCTTTATAGGTTTAAAAATCACCAATAATCACATACATCATAGTGCTCGCAATGGCATCATTTTTCATGGCAACTCACAAAGGGACAAATGGTTTCCCAACTTAGGTGTACACATCAAAGGCAATTTAATTGAGCAAGTGCCCGGTGACGGAATTGTTATTATTGCCAGTGATGGGGCAATTATTGAACACAATGTATTAAGGGATTTTCCCGATATTTTACCTGAAGGTGATGCAGCGGCAGGTATTTGGCCTTGGAGTGCCGACAACACCATTATTCAATTTAATGAAGTTAGTGGTCATAAAGCAAAATGGGATGGTCAAGGTTTTGATTCTGACTTCAACTCGTTTGGTACTATCATTCAATACAACTACAGCCATGATAATTATGGCGGTTTTTTGTTAGTTTGTAATCAAGGGCAATCACTTGGACAAAATCATAATATAGGCACTGTTGATACTATCATCAGAGGAAATGTCAGTATTAATGACGGAATTCGTCCCTACCCAACCCACGTAGGCACTTTTTCACCCACGTTTCACATTACTGGCCCCGTGGAAAACACCCGAATTTACGACAACACCATCATTATTCCTCAAAAAAAATCTGGCATGGATAACACCTTAATTGATATCGATAATTGGGGTGGACCATGGCCAATAAATACTTTATTTGAAAATAATACCATTTATGTCGAAGGCGAGACTCAGATCAAATTGAAGAAAGTCAAAGGTATCGTTTTAAAAAACAACAAAATGTCGAAACCAATAAAAAACTTAAATATTGAAGATAATATTTTAATGAACAAAAACACGTTCAATCTTAATGAAGTTACACGCCAAGCACTAGAGCAATTAAAAGAGATAAAAAATAATGCACAAAAATAAAATAGCTATTGCCGTTTTAACCGGCATATTCGCACTTTCAGGCTGTAACGGTCAAAGTGAAGCGAATAAAACGTCAGTAAATACAGAGCAAAAAATTAGTGCTGAATCGCCTGATTATTGGCAGGATTTAAGCGTATTCAAAGTAAATACAGAAGAACCTAGAGCCACTTTTGTCCCTTATGACAAAGTAAATAAAGTAGCCAATGATGATTATGCTTCATCCCCTTACTACAAGTTACTCAATGGCAATTGGAAATTTAATTGGTCGGCAAATCCTTCTGCAGTGCCTAAAGGCTTTTTCAACCCTGAGTATGATGTTTCAAGCTGGGACGAATTACCCGTACCCAGCAACTGGCAAATGCACGGATACGACTACCCTATTTACACTAATATTCCCTACCCATTTCCAATGAACCCACCCTTTGTCCCTGAAGATGATAACCCAACAGGTGCCTACAGAACTAACTTTACCGTGCCAAGTGATTGGGACGGCCAACAAGTATTTTTACATTTTGGTGGCGTAAACTCTGGTTTTTACCTTTATATCAATGGTCAAGAAGTGGGTTACAGTGAAGGCTCTAAAACCCCCACAGAATTTAATATTACTCAATATTTAACCGCAGGTGAAAACGTATTAGCCGCTAAAGTGATCCGTTTCACCGATGGTAGCTACCTAGAAGATCAAGATTTTTGGCGTGTTAGTGGTATAGAGCGTGATGTTTACCTTCATACAGCCCCTAATGCTCATATTAGAGATTTTTTTGCTAAGACCAGTTTAAAAAATAACTATCAAGATGGTGTACTAAATTTAGCCATTGATGTTGCCAACAAAGCCGAATCTGCGCAATCGCTTAAAATAAAAGTGTTGCTTAGCGATGCTCAAGGTAACATTGTTGCCTCACAAAGTAGCTCAGTGATTGTGATGGCTGGAAAAGAGCAAACGATAAACCAAGTATTTAATGTTGAAGGCGTCGCTTCATGGTCGGCTGAAACGCCAAATTTATACCAACTCAGCATCACCACTGAATATAGCGACGACACACCAACTCAACACATTGGCGAGCAAATTGGTTTTAAAACCGTAGAACTAAGCAACGGCCAGTTTTTAGTGAATGGCAAAGCTATTTTATTTAAAGGCGTTAACCGTCACGAGCACGACGAACGCACTGCGCATGTGGTCAGTCGTGAAGCTATGTTGGCTGATGTTAAAATGCTCAAAGAAAATAACATCAATGCAGTGCGCACTTCTCACTACCCTAATGACCCTTACTTTTATCATTTAACCGACAAGTACGGCATTTATGTTATTGATGAAGCCAATATTGAATCGCACGGTTTTGGTTATGCACCTGAAAACACTCCATCGAACAAACCTGAATTTGAAGGCATGCATTTAGATCGTATAGAACGTATGGTTGAACGAGATAAAAACCACCCTTCTATTACGTTTTGGTCGATGGGTAACGAAGCAGGTGATGGTATCAACTATGTCAAAGCCTACGACTGGATTAAACAGCGTGACGATTCACGATTAACCATATACGAACGAGCTAACCACGTAGGAAACAGCAAAAAATATCGTAATCATAACGATGCCGAAACTTGGATGTATGCCCCTGTAGATAAAATAAAAAAAGAGTACATAGGTAAATACCCTGACCGTCCATTTTTCTGGGTAGAATATTCGCATGCCATGGGAAATAGTAATGGTAACTTTAAAGAATACTGGGACATGGTGCGCAGTGAACGTCAAATACAAGGTGGCTTTATTTGGGATTGGATGGACCAAGGCCTTATTAAAGAAGACGAGAACGGTAATGAATTCTGGGGCTATGGTGGTGACTTTGAACCCGAAGGTGTTTATAACGACGGCAACTTCGTTTTAAACGGTTTGATAAACCCTGACAGAACACCGCACCCAGGTCTATTTGAAGTAAAAAAAGTCTACCAAGACTTACATTTTTCTAAAGTCGGTTCGAAAGTTACGGCAGAATTCGAACTATACAATGAAAATTTCTTTGTTGACTCTTCAAGCAACAATATCGAGTGGCGTTTAATTGAAGACGGGCTAGTGGTTAAAACGGGACAAGTCGATGCGATTGCACAGCCTCAAAGTACGGCAAGTTTTGATTTATCGAAGCAACTGCCTGAACTGAACGCCGGCAAAGAGTACTTTATTAACTTTTATGCCACCGCAAAAGGTCAGCACCCTCTAGTTGATAAAGGCCATTTGCTCGCCAGTGAGCAAATTTTATTGCAAAAAGGTGCCGTAGCTAAATTTAATAAACAAGCTGAAGGTGAAGTTACTGTTGTTCAAAATGCTGATAATACTGTTGTTAGCGCAGGTTCAGCAAGCCTAAGTTTTGATAAGGCTGGCTACTTAACTTCTTATAAACTTAACCAAACAGAGTTATTAAAAGAGCCGCTGAAATTTAATTTATGGCGCGCTCCAACCGATAACGACTTTGGCGGTGGGAAGAAAGCGTTCGTTAAACGTGCCAAACTTTGGAAAGACGCAACCTTTAACCAAGTTGGTAAAGGCATCAAGGTTATTTCTCAAAAGTATAATTCATTAGTACTTGAGCAAACGGTGGTACTTGCTGACGCTGATTCTTCAGTGACTTATCAATATACTATTAATGGTCATGGTGAAATAAAGGTCGATGTGACGTTTGATTTTGCTGGCAATGCTAAGGCAAAAGTAAAAGTCGAAGGCCTAAAAGGTAAACAAAACAAGTTTAGTGCAATCCCGCGCATTGGTACTAACTTCCAAATGCCAGTGGAATTTGATCAAGTGACTTACTATGGCCGCGGCCCGCATGAAAACTACTGGGATCGTAAAACTTCCGCCTTTGTCGGACTTTACCAGGGTGAAGTAAAAGATATCGCCTTTGATTATATCCGCCCACAAGAAAATGGTAACCGTAGCGACCTACGCTGGGTAACACTGACCAATGAAAATGGTTTTGGGCTTAAAATTTCAGGCTCGCCTTCATTCGACTTTAGCGTGCATCATCAACCGATGAGTGACTTTGATCCGGGTTTTGAAAAAGCACAACGACACCACATCGACATAGTAAAACAAGACTTAGTCAATGTTAATGTCGACTTTAAACAAACCGGTGTCGCTGGCGATAACAGTTGGGGAGCACATGCATGGGAGAAATATCAGCTAAAAGCAAAAGACTATAGCTACTCTTTCAACTTAACACCTATTAACGCTACGCCGTCGTATAGTGCTGAGCAAACAATAAAAATAGGCACACATAACGAGTTGTAAGCAAAACAGTGCCCAAACAAAGTTATTTTGTTTGGGCGTTTGTTAGTTCAATGGTTACGCCTCTATCTTAATAATAGAAGATAGGAAAACAGGAATACAAACGATGAAATCACGACATATAGTCATCAATGGCGCTTCATCAGGCATAGGTGCGGCATTAGCCAAGCTATTGGCTGAGCAAGACTACAAGTTAAGTTTATCTGGTCGAAGTGAAGATAAATTATCCGCCGTGATACATTCATTACCCGCTAGCTCATTGGTTCATGCAGAGAGTTTTTGTGTAAGTGATCACAAGCGCATCGAACAGTTCTGTCAGCAAGCCAGTAATAAACTTAATGTCGATGGGCTAATTAATTGTGTTGGTATTAATCAAAGTCGCGAGCAAGCCGTTGGGGTAAGCAAGCAGACAATGGATTGGCATATGCAAATAAATTGTTATGCGCCAATTGAATTTATTAATCAGTTGGCGCCTTTGATGCGATCACGCAAGGCTGGGGTTATTGTTAACGTATTGTCGACGGTATGTTTGTTTGCAAACTCTGGTATCGCGGTTTATAGCGCTAGCAAAGCGGCATTAGACAGTTATACCAAGGTAATGCGTAAAGAGTTACGCAGCGACAATATAAAAGTGTTGTCGATTTACCCCGGTGGCGTAGATACTGATTTTCGTCAAGCACAGCGGCCTAACTATTTATCCGCAGCAGATGTCGCCGAAGCTATCGCCAATATGTTATCCACCAGTGACAAAGCTCATGTTCACGAATTAGTGATCAGACCTGCTTCTGAAGAGAATTACTGATTTTTTCATAGGAATCTAATTTCTAACATTTTTACGAAGCTTTCTACAAATTTATCTAGAAGCCCTTTTTAACATGTTCTCTCTTTTACTGAATCACGTATCACTAAGTCAGCAATGAACAAATGCGTTTGTTTACTGACTGTCGCTGTGGCTTCAGTAGACTCACTTAACTTAATGGCTAAGTTAGTCGCATAAAGCGCCATTTCTTGTACGGGGTAATGCATGGTGGTTAAACGCGGCCGGCAAGCAATGCCAATAGGCAAATCATCAAAACCTATCACTGAAACATCTTCTGGAACACGCAGACCTGCATCAAATAGTGCATGTATCGCGCCTATCGCCATCACGTCGTTATATGCTAGCAAGGCATCAAATTTACAACCTTTCGCCAATAATGCTTTAACAGCTTGTTCTCCCCCTTCTATATTAGGAGTCGCTTCTTCAATGTTTTTTAGCGGCAATTTAATTCGATTTTTACCTAAGGTGGTTTTAATGCCTTCAACCCGACAACCGGGATCTCTATTTTGATAAATACTGGTCACTACGGCAAAACTTTTGTGTCCTGTATTAAGTAAATGTTTTGCCGCGACTTGTGAACCAGAGAGATTGTCTAGCCAGACACAACGGTTAGCTATTTCAGGAACATAACGATTAATCAACACTAAACCAGGTATTTCACCGGCTAATTTAATTAAGGTGTTTTCGTCGGAATATTCGCTATGTAATATTATCGCTTTGCAGTTATTTTCACGCAACGATTCTATGGCGTTAAGCTCTGATTCTGTTTCATATAATGAATTTGCCATCAACAACTTAAAACCGTTTTCTCTGGCGCCTTTTTCAACACCACTGGCTAACGAAGCAAAAAAGGACATAGATAAATTAGGCGTTACCACACCAATGGTATTTGATGTTTTACTCGCTAGCGCACGGGCATTACTGTTTGGCCGATAAGCCAATTCTTCAATGATTTTTTTAACCCGTGCTCGACAAACATCCCCTACTTTACCTTTGTTATGGATCACTCTTGAAACAGTGGCGATAGAAACCCCTGCAACTTTTGCAACATCGTTGATTGTGACCATATGATTTATCTATTCTTTTTTATAGTAGGCTGAAAGTCAGTATATCTGACAATCAACTTACCGGCATCAAGAATATAATGCACTAACTTTCATCTGCACTCTGAGGAGATAACCCTAACACTTCACTTTGCAGGTTTAATTCAGGAGCCACTGCTTTTAAGCTAGCGCCTGTTAATGATTGACCAATACGAATAAGTACCGCGGCTTTTCCTTGCTCTGTTAATGCAGAGCGGGTCTGTAAAATTTCAATATCACCTTGTCCGGTAAATTCAATCTTTACATCATTGTGTGGCACGCTGTTACCTTTCGCATCAAATAACTCTGCATAAGCAAACAGCACATCGTTAACGCCTGCGGTTGGTGCTTTACCACTTTCATCAATGGTTAACTTAATGGTTGTCGGGTTTTGAGGCGACGTTACATGATGCTCAGCAACCAGTTCACCGTTAATAAATGCTTTGGCTTTTAGCTGACCCGGTGTAAAAGTTTTGACATCAAACTCAAACGACGGATGAGCAATATGTGTTGAAAATTTATCTTGGCTTGGTTTGTTTCTCGAAATAATTTCGCCATTGAGCCACAGCTCAACTTCATCAGCATTACTAAAGACCCGTACTTGATTCGATGACTGCTCTTTTAATTGAGAACGGGTAAGTAGAGAGTCGGCCCATTCGCTGGCGATAAAAACCATAGGGCCTGAATCAAACAGTGGTGACTGCTCGTTGGCATCACGCTGACTTTGGAAAAAATAATAGCTGTATTTAGGTAAGCGATGAATACTCATAATACCTGAGGATTCAAGATCAGGTGAATAGCCACGGTTATAATCAAACATACCCCAATAACTATCGGCAAATGCCGGCGTGGTTAAATTATCGTTATGGGCTGGTTGCGTGCTTGTTGTAATAAACGTGCTTCACCTGAGTTTAATAATTGACGACTGGTTCTTTCTTCTTCCTTTAAATCAGCCCAGGCATCTTGGTTGAGCCCGGCATTTTGCGCGTAATATTCCCAGTCACCATATTCTGAAACGTTATTAAGGTTGCGTAGGCGTTTGATAATGCTTTTGCCGGTGTTGTCGGGCTTGTAAATAAATATCAAATTCAGGTAGCCAACCAGCAGACAAACGCGTTGGGTCTTCTTGATGAACAACATGGTTTAATTGCTCAATAAACGCTTTCGGCATTGGTGACTCGTTTAACGAACATTCCCATGCTAGTACGCTGGCATGATTACGGTCACGACGAATAAGATCGTGACACGTTCGCAGTATTTGCGCTTGAAATTCAGGAGTATCCGCATAATATTGCCAGCCTAATATCGCGTCTAACAACACTAAACCTAGCTCATCCGCCGCATCCATAAACTCTTTTGAATGGGGGTAATGAGATAACCGAACGTAATCAAATCCGGCGACTTAATTTTTACCGCATCTCGATGATCCGCTTGATGCGATGTGGCATAACCGACATGTGGGTATTCTTGATGACGATTAACCCCGCGTAAAAAGGTCACTTCGCCATTAATTAATAACTGATGCTGAGCGTTAAACTCAAACTTACGAATGTCAATGCGAGTTTTCTTTTGCTCTATCAGTTGGTCATCTAAATAAATTTCACTGACCAGTTGATATAAATGTGGCGTTTTAGGGCTCCACAACTGGGCATTTTTAACGGTGAGTTGCTGGCTAAATTGTTTTTCGCTATTTGCAGAGAACCAAGTGATTTGGTCTTCAGTTTGGGTGATTAATTCCTTTCCAAAAAATAATTTTTGTTTAAGCGTAAATGATTTATTTTCACTGTATTGATTAGCAATATGGGTTTTAACATCGACAAGTGATTCAGCGCTACTGATTTGTGGAAAAGTGACAAACACCCCGCCACTGGCAACTTTATTCGCGTATATTTCGTCGGTAATATGTAATGGATTTTTAATGATTAAATTGACATCGCGATAGAGGCCGCCGTAAGTATTAAAA
This sequence comes from Alteromonadaceae bacterium, assembly GCA_013216015.1. GTDB lineage: Bacteria > Pseudomonadota > Gammaproteobacteria > Enterobacterales > Alteromonadaceae > JABSOI01. The sequence continues at coordinate 15,696 of JABSOI010000103.1, forward strand.
TCTAAGGTTGTTAGCGGTTTAGGCCCTATAGTTGGGTTGTCAATATTCTTGAGTTTTACCTTGAGCAAGTTCTCGCCCTGAAAATTTAAATCGTCAGTCAAATCTAAAGTAAAAAGTAAATAACCACCTAAATGCTCGCCAACTTTTTGGTCATTAACCCAGATTTCAGCATAATTCATCGCCCCTTCAAAGCGGATAAATATTTTCTGATCTTTCCATTTTTGATCAAGCACTAATTCTTTTTGATACCAAGCCTCACCTTGCCATTGTTCATTCACTATTAGCGGTTCAATTTTTGGTGTGTGCGGTAAATTAACAGATTGCCATTGTTCATTATTTTTTTATACCTAGGAAATCCCAATTATAGCCCTTTGTTTATCTACGATCCAAAATGTTGATAGAAAAATAACCAGTAATTAAGTTATACTAAATTCAAAGGATTTATAGCTAAATTTAAGAAATATGAATTTCAAAGGATTGAAATCAAAATTAGCACGGTTCAAACAGATCTTTACTGATCATTGGTCTGCGTTTGTCATAAAACATCCCCGTTATAATTCCGATTATTATTGCGCAGAGATCACAAAGATGCTCGACTGTGGCAGTAAAGCGTCAGGTTTTGCCGTTTATCAATGTTTATCGTGTGGTAAAGGCCACTATAAAGTACATTTCAGCTGCAAGGGCAAGGTCTGCCCTCAATGTGGTAAGCGATATGCCAGAGAGAGTATGATCAAGATCGCAACCCGCATGTTTCCCGGGGTCCATTATCGTCAGGTTGTGCTTACCTTACCATCACAGTTAAGACCTTTTTTCTATAATCATCCCGATCAGGGTAAATTATATTCACAATTTATGAGCTTGGCTCAAGACTGCCTTGAGGAGCTTATACAGAATAAATTTAACTCTAAGTCATTAAAAACTGGTTGTATTGTCTTTATCCATACCCATGGAAGAAACGGGAGTTATAATCCGCATTTACATGTAATTTTGGCTGAAGGTGGCTTTAATGAGAAGACAGCCCAATGGCGACGGTTCAGTTTTCTTTCTTTAGCACCGGTACGATTATTATGGCAAAAACATTTATTGAACTTTATCTCTGAGCAAATGGGTAGCCTCAATGGATTAGTGGATAAACTTTGGACTGATTATCCTGAAGGTTTTTACGTTTATCCCGGTAATGACAAAAAAGTGCCAACTAAAAGTTATAAAGGTTTAATCCTTTATTTGACAAAATATCTCGCGTCACCTCCTATCGGTGTTTCAAGGATAACTAGCTAGTGCCAGAACGGAAAAGCCACAACCCTGTTATATATGGGCTGTAGCCATTAATTCAAAACGAAGATTTAAGCTAACCAGTCGATATTGATGGAAATGTAACCGTTTTTTGGGTTTTTAGCCAAAAAAAAGAAAATCTTCGTTTTTAAAATAAGCTTGAACGCCCCGTAGAATAAAGCTTTCAGTATTTCCGTTCAGGCACTAGCTATGCTGATGATAAAGTGGAGTATTATTATAAATCACATCAAACAAAAGCCATTCAATTTGAATCTATAGATGCGGAAATCTTTATTGGTCGCATGGTGCAGCATATCTTACCCAAGTGGTTTCAACGAGTGAGATATTATGGTTTACAATCAACGGCAAGCTTTAAAAAATGGTTTGAAATTATTGCACGTATTGCAGGAGATTTGGTGGATGCAATGGTGACGTTTGTTAATCGATTAACTTATGCTAATTTTTTTGAAGAGGTTGCAGAGCGAAATCCGTTTAAATGCCCACATTGTGGTGAAATAATGGAGCTGACGCGATTATTTCATCCGTTGAGAGGGTTTTTCTATGACATTTTTGCACCCGGTTAGCAGGCAACTTTGTTGCTGCCTGTTAGGAAATATTTATTGATGGTTAGTTACTGATCTTTAGTGTTTTGATTTTTGTTCCACTTTTTTGGTATCATAGGTATTAAACCTTGGTTTGGTGACTTTTAGCAACTATATATTCGTTAAATTAGAAGATATATAAGATAAATTTTGTCTATGCTCCCTCCAAATCTAGTTTTTGAAAAATAAGATGAATAGCGTTTTATTAGCTCAAACTCTAACCACCCCATGTATTTCAAAAACAATAGCTCGTCTTCAGTAATATGCTTATTGACAACGGAACAAGGCATTATTCCTCGATGCTTGATAAGTACTAGCCTATATTGAAATCTAAGGTAATATTTGTATGACATACAAATATAATCATGAGTCCTGGAATAGCATGAAATAAGATAGAAGGAAATTTTACAATCACATGTTTAGTAGGAATAAAAAAATATGGGTCTAGCTTGTGAAAAAAACGGTAAAAGGGCATTAAAACTGGTTTTGCCCAAAAATTATAAAAATACCCCATTACAGCAATAAGCTGAACTTCTAATAAAAGGAGTAATAAATCAAATCCAACTGCGTCAATTAATAATCCTAACGCCATTGTTTCAGGATTTAGTATTATTAGTGTCACTAATAAAAGTGTAGCTGCTTTCAAAATTTTTTTTCTTAATTTCATAACTAATCTCAAACTATAATTAAAGTCCCTGAAAAAATGTCATTTATCCAGAAAGAATCCCTTTACTTTGACAAAAATTCAAGAAGCCACACAAGTACTTCATTCCCCATAGGGGGTTCGCGCCCATTTCCTCAATAATTTCATTCTAAATATAATATTAACATATTCTTAAGAAATTACAATTAAAAATTTTTTAAAAAATCGTTGCTTTTTTGACTTCTAACAAACTGATATTACACTATTTTTTAGCGTTACAGTGAACAAAACGAGGAAATGGGCGCGAACCCCCAACTAGGCTCACCCATGTACTTCTTTTTTAACATGGGCCATAGTTATTCATATTATATGTGACTTTACTATACAGGTTGTTTTTTCGTTAACCATGTTTTTTTGGATCTAAAACTCCTGCTGTAACTGTGTAGATTAAGTAATCACCTTCTTCTTGTGCGAAACCAAAAATTCCGTATTTACCTTCCTGATATATCTGGTTTTCACGTTTATCATATGGAATCTTAGCCCATTTAGCTACATCTGAAGCTTTTACAGTAATTTGTTTAATTGGGTAGGTAGGATCCTCAGGGCAGAATATCTCCAGGGTAAATGAGCTTTCTTCTCTTTCTGAGTTACGAATAAGAAACCAAGTCGGAGTCGCAGGTGTAGGCTTACCACTAACAGGAGGAATTGGTAATTTCACTTCCTCATTTAAGAGGAATGGATTAGACCTAAGTTCACCCCCTGTAATTTTACTCACGATACAGACAAGCTTGTCACCATCTGCTGCACTAGGATCATCTTGACTAAGAACAGATAATTGGAAAATGTTTTCATTAGAATTTGACATATTTTGCTCCAGTTATTATTTGATAAAATTAAAGAAATCAAAAATAACTTTAGTTGAAAAGGAAATAAAAAAACATTACAAGCTATTACACACAATCACAAATGAACTGTAAGGTATTGAATTTATGGTAATAATTAACTAAATAGTAATGGTGGCACTTTATAGATGGGGTTAGTTCCACATAGCACTGGGTTGTATTCATGATGCTCTACAAGCCTTTACAATAAAGGGGTAGTGGTAGTTAGTAAAAAACATTTCAATAAATGATATTTTTGTAATCAACTGATGTATAAGTATTTTATTAGTCCGAGCTTAAGGTTAAAACCCCCGTCTTTAGACGGGAAGCTTTAAGCTAGCGGTGTGTTCTTATGGTT
>JABSOI010000104.1 GCA_013216015.1 Alteromonadaceae bacterium
GCACAGGTTTTTAGTTCCAGACAAAACCTAAGTACATACATCCATGTATGCAACGCAGCACTGATGTTCTAGCTTAGCTCCCTTCTGGCAAGGCGATAAACGGCTATCTCCTGCGTTATTAAATTTCCTAGTGGAATAACTATTAAAAAAATTTAATGCCTTGCATATAGCCGTTTCTCGACTTGCACAATCCTGCATTTCCATGTGGTTTGGGTATATTAGATTAAATCGGCATAGGGGATAATATTTTCTATACCGAATTTATTACCTCAAAGGCTATAAACTATCTAAAGTTAAGATCATCATATCTTTAAATGACGTTTGACGTTCATTTGCTGTCATATTTTTACCCGTTTTAATGTGATCACTAACCGTTAATACTGTCAGTGCCTTTTTACCACATTCAGCAGCAACACCGTATAAACCAGCAGCTTCCATTTCAACCGCTAAAATGCCTAATTTTTCCATAGTAGCGAATGCTTCAGGTTGTGGTGTGTAAAATAAATCAGCGGTGAAAATATTGCCGACCTTAATTTTTATATTGCTTTGTTTTGCTGTTTCAACCACTTGACTTAATAATCCAAAATCAGCACAAGCAGCAAAATCCCACTGATGAAATCTGCTTCTGTTGACACCTGAATCTGTGCTCGCCGCCATCCCGATTACAATATCGCCCAATTGAATATCATCATGAACTGAACCACACGAACCAATACGGATAATTTCTTCAACACCAAATTGAGTATATAATTCAGTCGCATAAATAGAAATTGACGGAACTCCCATACCCGATGCCATTACCGAAACAGGCTTGCCCTTATAGGTACCGGTGTAACCTAATACGTTACGCACACGATTGACACATTCTATATCTTCCAGAAAAGTTTCCGCGATAAATTTTGCTCGTAGAGGATCACCCGGCATAAGTACCGTTTTTGCAAATTGACCTGAATTAGCCTCTATATGTGGTGTTGCCATTGAATGTTACCTTATTGTTATGGAATTTCAGTAAGTTTCAAGCCTGTGCTATCAAGGATGTTTTACTGTTAATTGCTTTGTTAAAACGCTTTAAAGTCTCTTTTATTAAAATCTTTGCCTGTTTTTAAATTGACCAAGTTTAAATAGATTAAACTTAACTTTCTCAGCTTTCTCACATTTCTTACTGTGCACTTACTTTGCACATTTTGTTTTTTGCAAAGATTTTTTCTCTGCATCAGATAAAAAACACGCATTGAGGGCATTTTTTTGTAATTGAACTATTTCTGAATCACTGAACTTCAGCAGCGATTTTGCTAATTCAAATTCATGTTTTAGCTCGATACCTTCAACCGCAGGATCATCTGTATTTAAAAAGACATTTACCCCATGCGCCATGAAAGTTTTTATTGGATGTTCAGCTATATTTTTAACGGTACCCGTTTGATAATTCGAGGTTAAGCATGATTCAATTGAAATATTATTCGCTGCCATATAAGCCATTAATTCTGGATCTTGAGCACTGGCAACACCATGACCAATTCGCTCAGCACGCAAACCTTTAATAGCTTGCCAAACACTCGAAGAATCACCTGCCTCACCAGCATGTATTGTAATATGTAAACCTGCATCGGTTACTTGATTAAAATGCTCAACAAACAACTCTCCAGGATAATTATACTCATCACCCGCCAGATCTATCGCTACCAATTTATTTTTGTGCGCTAATAATCCCGTTAATTCCTGCTGGCACTTTTCTACGCCAAAAGTACGACTTAAAATGCCGATTAAATTTATTTTAACCGTATATTGTTTTACGCCGGCATCAATACCATCAATAACGGCTGCCACAACATCAGCTACAGGTAAATTATGTGCCATCGACATATAATATGGAGAAAAACGTAATTCAGCGTAATCTAATCCGGCATTATGTGCATCTTCAACATTTTCAAAGGCAATACGCTTGCAATCGTCCAGCGTTTTTAATACCGAAACGCCCCAATCTAATTTTTTCAGGAATGACATTAAATCAGGCTCACTTTTTTGAATCTGCACTAAGGGGATGAATTGTGCGAAATCATTAACAGGTAACGCAATACCATGTTGTTGAGCTAATTTCCAGGTTGTTTCAGGACGAATGTTGCCATCCAAATGACGATGAAGATCGATTAATGGTTGTTCTTTACTGAACATAAAACACCTATTTTTGTAAACTAATTAATGGTGGCTAAAGTTAGAAACACCAGAACAAAATATAAAATTGAGAAATTATCACTTATGTAGAGAAGCTACAAGCAGGGAATGCCAAACATTAACACAAAACCTGACACGGGTAGCAGGTTTTTATACTCTATAGTTAATCCCTATTGGCATTAACTTCACAGACACTATTTTTAACATCGTAATGTAACCTGACCATCTAAGGAATGTTCCTCTCATGAGAAACATATTCTAAAAAATAGGCACTTTTATCCTAAAACACCATATAACATCACAGAGACAATATAGGATCAATTTCCTGTAAACGACCAGTTAGCTGCCAGAAAGATATCAAGGTTAATCGCTGGGTTTATTTCTGTTTAATTTACCCAATACCACAACCCTTCAATATTATTGAGGTAAGTGAATTAACCACATCTTCAAAATCAGCTTCAGCCATCTCTTTTTTGTCTAAAGCTGCCAATACCTGCACATTAAAATCGGCATAATGTTGAGTTGAACTCCATATTAAAAAAAGCAAATGATGAGGATTTATGTCATCAATTAATCCTTTTTGGATCCAGGCTTCTATAACAGCAACTTTATGTTGTACCCAAAGTTTAAAATCACTCTCTAAATATTTACCCAAAACGGGAGCACCATGGATGATTTCACTGGCAAAAATACGGGATGAATCTGGATCGTCTCTGGAAAACATCACTTTCGAGCGGATATAAGCCGTTAGTGCTGTTTTAGGATCATCATCTAATTTCAAACTGTCATAATCCTTATTCCAAATATCGATAATAGCATCAAGCAATTGTTGATAAAGGCTGGTTTTATCTTCAAAGTAATAGTGAATATTTGCTCTTGGTATACCTGCTCTTTCTGCAATTCGTTTTATAGATGCTCCTTTAAATCCATAAGTGACAAACTCTTTTTTAGCAGCATTTAAAATAAGGGTTTTATTTTTTTTACGGATATTTCCATCCACCGATTTTTTAACAGACATATCAAAACTCCTATTTAGTGTTCATCCTGAAACGGGCTCGTAACAAAGGCGCAATAGGCATCTGCTTCTATATGAGCACTATTAATTCAACCTTCTTAAAACTTTCCCATACTAAGTTTTCTGGTTAACTATGCAATTTTAACAATAAGACCAATCTCTGACTTCTTTGTTTGATCAGTACCTACTCTTAAATTTTATTTGTTTGTCACACCTTTTTTTATCCACAACGCTAAATACTTACGTTCTTCATCTGTCATAGCCGTTTTATTCATAAAAGGCATATCTTGAGAGTCTATGACACGAGCTTTTATTCTTGGTGCCCATTGCACAATAGAAGCAATATCCGAAAAAATGACCCCTGCTGGAGCAACAAGGAAAGTTTCGTCAGTTGGTTGCGCTGAATGGCAACTGCCACAGCGGTTATCTATAATAGATTTCACTTGAATAAGGTCGATAGTTTGTTGCTGCTGTTCAGCAGTTAATTCAACAGTTTGAGGAGCAATAACATAAGCCAGAATAACGGTTGAAATAGCCGCTCCAACCAAAATTGATGCGTTTTGCTTTCCAAAATGACGTAAAACAAAATACTGGCGCACCGCAGCCGTTATTAAAATAATAACCATTAATACAAGCCAATTAGCACTGTGATTATAGGTAATGGGATAATGATTCGAAATCATAATAAACAAAATGGGTAAAGTAATATATGTATTATGTACTGAACGTATTTTGGCATTCAATCCATAAGTAGCACTTGGCTCATCACCTGCTTTTACCGCTTTAACTAACGCTTTTTGTGCCGGAATAATACCGAAGAGTACATTTCCCGCCATTATAGTACCCATTATCGCTCCCATATGCATATATGCGCCACGAGCACTGAATAATTGAGTTAAACCATAAGAAAAAGCTGTGCCCAGTGCGAATAAAATCAAGCCTAAAACAAGACCATTATCTTTTAATTTGCTTCTGACTAATATTTCATAACAACCAATACCAACTATAATTGAACCTATGCCAAGTCCAATAGCTTCCATTTGTGTTAAATCTGCAACACGTTTATCAATTAAATATGTATCTGCACCAATATAAAACATCAGGGACAATAATAAGAATCCAGTGAGCCAGGTGCTATAAGCCTCCCACTTAAACCAATGTACCATTGTCGGCATTTTCTCAGGCGCTAATTTGTATTTTGCCACTTCATAAAATCCACCACCATGTAAGGCCCACAAGTCACCTTTAATACCTTTTTCAGTTTTCCAATCTGGTGGCGTCTGTAAATGATTATCTAACCAGATAAAATAAAATGAAGCACCGATCCAAGCTATACCAGTGGTTACGTGTGCGAAACGAATAATTAAATTTAACCATTCAGTAATATAGGGATCCATCATAATTCCTTAATTTTCCATCGCCCTGTTTTATAAAAAGGGATTCTTGTTATCATTTCTAAATATAAAGCAAAAAATACAAAGTAAAAATATAATATAATATAAGTTGCTAAACAAGCTCACCCATAATATGAGTCGCTTTAACATGCCTTTCGTCGCCTAACATGCTTAAAATAAAAAGTTTTTCTGTCAAATTCTGACAATGCTTCATTCTTCTATCCATTAAGGGAGTGGCATGGTAGTCAAGCACAATAAAATCAGCTTCTGCACCTTTAGTGAAATTACCTATTGTACCTTCTAAATCTAGAACCGTTGCGCCACCCAAAGTTGCTAAATAGAAGGATTGAAAAGGACTTAATTTGTCAGCGCGAAGTTGCTGAGTTTTATAACCTTCGTTTATCGTGCTTAACATAGAAAATGTAGTTCCTGCACCTATATCAGAACCAAAACCGACATTAATATTATGCTGCTGAGCCTGTTTTAAATTGAATAAGCCACTACCTAAAAACAGATTTGAGCTAGGACAAAAAGCAATAGCAGAATTAGTTTCCCCCAAACGTTGGCACTCTTGCTCTTGTAAATGAACACCATGAGCAAAAACACTACGTCGGCCTAATAATTTACTTTGATCATAAACATCCAGATAATTTGAGCTATTAGGGAATAATTCTTGTACCCAGGCAATTTCATCTTTGTTTTCACACAAATGGGTGTGTAAATACACGTCTGGATATTCAGCAAGCAGTTGGCCTGCTTTATTCAGCTGCTCTGTTGAACATGTCGGAGCAAAACGTGGAGTAATAGCATATTGCAACCTGTCTTTTTTATGCCATTTTTCAATTAACGCCTTACTGTCAGCGTAACCCGTTTCAGCGGTATCAGATAAGTAGTCTGGACAATTTTGATCCATCAATACTTTTCCACAAATCATGCGTAATTTCTTCTGCTGCGCAATCGTAAAAAATGCATCAACTGATTCTTTATGTACCGTACCAAACACTAATGCGGTCGTAGTACCAGCCTCTAACAATTGAGATAAGAAAAACTCAGCAACATTTCCACCGTGCTCTTCATCGCAAAATTTCCGTTCCGCTGGAAATGTGTAATTTTCAAGCCATTCCAGCAACTGTTCACCGTATGAAGCAATCATTTCTGTTTGCGGATAATGTACGTGAGTATCAATAAACCCCGGCATTATCAGACCATCTTCATAATGAATAACTTCTGTTCCTTCGACCAGAAGCGGGGATAGTGTTGCAAGTAAGATTTCTGCGTCTCCCACTTGTTCGACCAAGCCATTTTTTATAACTAACAAACCATCTTGAAAATATTCATAACTTTCTTCAAGCACCACTTTGGCTGGATCGGCCAAAAAATGAAGTAATTCACCGCGATAAATTTTATACATAGAAGGTCCCAACCCTATTTTTCCTGATATTTCATAAATTTCATATTACTTAAACAAATATTACTTAAACACATTTTACATAAAAACATTTTACTAGAACACAAGGCTTTAAACATAAAGTGCTTCAACCATTCTCTTGTGAAATAAACGGTAAAAGTGTCGGTGAAATAATCAGTGAACCATCAAGGTTAACCACATCACAGTTATCTCCTGAACCACCTCTATCAACGACAATAAAATCACTCACTTCATATAAAGCTAAACAGTAATGATGCCAAGTTCCTGCATGATAATTCACCCCTTGTTGAGCCGTAGCAATAAATACTTCTATCTCTGTCGGATCAAGTTCACCGCGGGGAGCAACCACAACCAAATACGACTGCTCACCCATAGGAATAAATGCCTGACTTGATAACGGATGACGTTCCATCATTTTTACAGCAATAGGCAAAACCAGCGGTGTAGAACGAAAAATACTGATCAACGCCCGACCGCTCTGGTTATTTACATCCACCTCAGCCAGGTCATGATAGCGTTCAGTAAAACCATCATTGATAGTAAAATGTTGCTTGTTATCACTCACTTCAATGACATCACCAAAAGCAGCAAAATTTTCACTGGTTAATTCTTTTGGCGTTATTGTCATTGTCTGGTTTGTATTTTCGAACATAGCTTTAACTACCACGGTAGGTAGAATAGCCATAGGCGGTTAATAACAAAGGAATATGATAGTGAGAACCTCCGTCATCCAGCTCAAAAACAATATCAACATAAGGATAAAATCCTGTTTCATTATTGCTCTTAAAATAAACACCCGTTTCAAAATGCATCCGATAAATACCTGCTGATAATTTTACATCATCAGATAAAAAACCTTTGATCCGCCCATCGGTGTTAGTGACACCACCCGCCAATTTTTTCCATCCTTCTTTTGTCTGAATAAACAAAGTAATGGGTAAATTTTTGGCCGGAAGGCCACGCGTTGTATCAAGTACGTGAGTAGTTATTTGGCTCATGTTTTTTTACTCATATTTTTTATTTATACTGTTTTTATTCATACTTTTGTTACTCATACTTTTGTTATTCATACTAACTCCCTAAACATTTAACTAACCGAAGTTGAAAAATCTTACGTTGTTCTTCTGCTGCATTGGCAATTTCAGTATTTCTGTCGTTAGGTAATCTAGCGTGTAAAAGTGCCACCATTTGAGCAGCACTTTTACCTGTTGCGCAAACAATGAAAATGAAACCAAATTTAACCTGATATTCATCATTACCCACAGATAATTCATTCAAAACTTTTTCAGAAGCTTGCTGTACAGCGCTTTGTTCTCCACTCGCCAATGCTTTAGTATTTGCATATTTTGCTCTTAAACTATTAATGTCACCTATTTTTGGATGACCATCAAAAGCTTGTAAATAATCAGCTTCGGTTAAGTCTTTCCATGCTGAATCAGCAATATCAGACACAGCTTTGAGGGTAATAAAAGGCCGCTCTTTTACCATTTTATTTACCCAAGCCTTTGATGTACAACATTGCATAAAAGTATGATTTGCCTCAGCTGTTGAAAAATCATTCAGTTCATCTAAAGTCATATTTCGCTCTTTTATCCCTGTGAGATTAAACATTATTCAGTTTTTTTATGACCAAAAATACGCATTCGTGAAATACCACCATCCGGGAAAATACTTAAACGCAGATGAGTAAAGTTTTGGCCCTTTTTACAGATAATTTCATTAATGAAAAGATGTTCACGATGAGCATAAAGTTTTGTTTTAGCAATCACCGGCTGCCATTTTTCTTCTTGATAACCATCGGTAAAATCATCCTGTTCAGTAACACAGCCATCAAGCATGAAAGTATCGGGAAAATTACCCTTAAAATGACAGGTATCAATAATAACTTTTTCAACACTTCCAGCAGTGGCAAGTTTAATAATCGACCAATCAGGGCCAGGATCTCGTCGACGTTTTGTTTCCCAACCGTCTCCCATGTCTTTTCCGCGCCCAGGCATGATCAAATTATTTTTATCACTAAAAAACATATCACTGACTAATAAAGCTTTTGCGCCATTTTTAATTGAGGCCAGATCAATTAATTCACCTTCAACAAAATCATTCCAATTGACATCCGCTTCACCATACACACGAAAGCGTGCAATACCACCGTCAGGAAACATATTCAAACGGACATGTGTCCATGAATTATCATTTTCTATTTCAACTACATTCTGACTATGGGCATCAACTTCATGTTCAGCTAAGATAGTGACCCACTGAGTTTTTTCATCAGGTTGCTGCTCACTGCGACAAGCTTCTACTGAAACCGTTTGCGGCGCATTGCCTCTAAAATAATTGGTGTCTATATCAAAACCTCTGATAATTCCACTTATACCTAGACGGATAATACACCAGTCAAATTCTCTGCCACTTGCTAAAGTATGAGCACGAGCAGGTGTTCGTCCATAACTGCGACGCGACTCCCAACCATCCATCCACTTACCGCGTTCAGTGTATTTATCATCAATAAAAATACCTCGACCCGCCTTTAACAAATTTTCCATTTCAGCAAAAAAATCATCGCTACAAGACAATGTCTCACCGCCAACACGCTCACTGGCTAAATCAACGCAGTGTGTTTTTAAATTTAATTCCAGCGCTGCGCCGGCAGCCTCTAATATATTTTGTTGCTGGGAATTATCAATCATTCATATTCTCCAATTTGTGACCAGTTTATTTATATACCCAAACTAGGAAATGCAGTTTAGGTATATTAAGTTCAAAATTGCCCTTTAAGTAGCGGTTTTCCTATAGGGGTATTAATAAATTGATCATCACAGAATACTTGCTGTCCACGAACAAATGTTTGCTTTATTTGTCCAAAAACTTCACGTCCGGCATAAGGGGTTATTTTATGGCGGTGTTTGATCATATCGTTACGGATAGTGAAACTGGCCTTGTCATCAAAAACTAAAAAGTCGGCATGAAAACCCACACTAATTTGTCCTTTGATTTTATCTAAACCTGCAAATTTAGCAGTTTCAAACGACATCAACCTGGCTAAATCAACTAAATCAAAACCTCGATTTTTAGCTTCTGTCCATATTAGAGATAAACCAAATTGCAATGCTGAAATACCTCCCCAGGCTTTTTCGATATCGCCAGTATCAATATGTTTCAATTGAGGGGTACAAGGAGAATGATCTGAAACAATAAAACTAATTCGGCCATCCTTTATTGCCTGCCATAAATGTTCACGATTTTTGTTTTCACGAATAGGCGGGCAGCATTTGAAAAGCGTTTTACCATCAGGGATATTTTCAGAAGCTATGGTTAAATAATGGGGACAAGTTTCAGCGGTAAAATTTAATCCTTCCTCTTTAGCTGCCGAAATACTTTTTAAGGCTTCATCAGACGATAAATGCACAATATGGACTTTACAGTGATGACCATTATTTTTAGCTTCTCTCGCCATGTTGAGCATTAATGCCACCGCCTCGTTTTCCCATCTTTTGGGACGAGATTCTAAAAAGCATTGATATTTATCACCAATAATGGGGTTATCATGATCGCCACAGTCAAGCTCTGCATGAATTAGGTAAGGCACATTATGTTTAGCTAAAATAGGCATGGCACGACGAATATCCTCAGCATGAACATTGGAAAATTCTTCAATACCAGAATCAATAAGAAATGATTTAGCTCCCAGCACGCCTGCGGTTAACAACTCATCTAAATCATCAATATTTTCTGGAATTATGCCACCCCAAAAACCACAATCTACCCATAATTTATCATGTACAGCGTCAAGCTTTTCCATAAACGCGGCTTTGGTGGTAGTTACCGGAATACAGTTTAACGGCATATCAACCAAGGTGGTAATTCCTCCCGCAGCGGCGGCTTGAGTTGCGGTATTAAAACCTTCCCACTCGGTACGTCCCGGTTCATTAATATGAACGTGCGAATCAACAATACCCGGCATTAATATTTGAGTGCCTAAATCTGTCACTGGGCAATCAAGCGTTTGACCATAGGGATGAATAGCGTGAACCCGTTCATTTTTAACTTCCACACAAGCGGCGATCATTTCACTGTTACTACCGCCATTCACTATTACTTGTTTACTTTGCAGAGCAAAATGTACCACCTGCTTTCTCCCGTTTAGTTTACTCTTCATATAACGAGTGCCCATCCAGAAACGGATGTCTACTGCGGACGTTCCACTAACACGAACTGTGCACCACAAGATGGTGTTATTTAGAATAACTAAACGCCTATATCTTGTAGAGCCCATTTCGTGTCATTGGTAAGCCCTCGCTACGACCCCGTTTCTGGACGGGCACTAACTAGTTATTCACTTTGACGATTTCATCTTCAGTTAATATCTGCTTCAGTTCTTTCCAATGCACACCTTGTTGTGAGGATGGCTTTGCATAATGATTATCGACACTTGTTTGGTCTGACATCATCTGATCTAATGATTTTTGTGCTAAAGATTTTGTCCCTAAAGCTTTTTGTTTTAATTCTTCTTGATAGCATTTAATTATTTCACCTGCGACCGACACGGCAATTTCCATTGGCAGTTTTCCACAAACATCGGCTAAACCTATAGGACAACTCATTCTGGCAACTTGTTTTTCATCAATATCACGGTGTTTATAACGCTGTTTAAAGCGGCGCCATTTGGTATCTGAGGCAATCAGGCCAAGATAGTTAAAATCGCCACAATTGAGTATTTTCTGACTGATATCAAAATCCAACTGATGGTTATGGGTCATAACAATAAAATAACTATTACCAGGCATAGTTGAAACTTCATCTTGTGGCTGATCACTGACGACTTTTTGAACATTGTGATAAGACGCTGTGTTTTTTGGAAATTGTGCTTCACGACTATCAACCCAGGTTATATGACAAGGTAATGATGCCAAAATGGGGATCAATGCCTGAGCAACATGTCCTGCGCCAAATAACATGATATTAACGCCATTTGCCGCAAAACATTCAAACAAAACGCTGGCATTGCCACCACAACATTGCCCTAAATTGCTACCTAATTGAAAGTGCTCTAATTGTTGGCAATCTTTACCTTGCGATAGTAAATGATGGGCATGTTTGATCGTTTTATGCTCAAGGTGTCCGCCACCAATGGTATCGAAAATTTCATCACTGGTGATGACCATCTTAGTACCGCTGTTTCTAGGCGTAGAGCCGGAAACCCCAACTAAGGTCACCATAACGTAAGCTTTACCCTGTTTACTTAATTGGTAAGCTGCTGTCGTCCAGTTTAATTTCATTATTGATTCGCCTGTTCAACTTTTTGACTCATATTTTCCGCCTGAGATTTAATAGCTTCAACAGCCCAAAGCACACGTTCCGGGGTTGCGGGCGTATCAAGAACAGGACTTGTTTTATAGTCCCCGACACTTGCAATAGCATCCTTTAAAGCTGACCAGACAGACATAGCCAGCATTAAAGGAGGCTCCCCTACAGCTTTTGAGTTATATATTGTATGTTCTCGGTTAGGATCATCAGGTACAAGTTCAACACGAAAATCTACAGGAGCATCACTAATAGCCGGTATTTTGTAGGTTGCAGCGTTGTTCGATAATAAGCGACCTTGCTCATTCCACACCAGCTCTTCAGTTGTCAGCCAACCCATGCCCTGAATAAATCCTCCTTCAATCTGACCAAGATCAATTGCCGGATTTAGGGAATGACCAACATCCTGTAAAATATCAACCCTCAATAATTTATATTCTCCGGTTAATGTATCAATGAGTACTTCAGATACAGAGGCACCTGTTGCGTAATAGAAAAATGGTCGACCTTTGCCCGTAACACGATCAAAATGAATCTTCGGTGTTTTGTAGTAACCTGTTGAAGATAAAGAAATACGATCCATATATGCTTGTTGAACAATTTCAGCAAAGGTAAATGTTTGAACTGCTGATATATCGCCTTCATTGAGCTGACTATCGCTCTGTTTGCCAATAAAAACCTGGTTATTACAAAACACCACCTCTTCTTCACTGACATTATATTTATCACTGACATATTTTATTAAGCGTGCTTTTATAGTTTTTGCTGCCGCCTGCGCAGCTTTACCATTTAAATCGGTTCCCGAAGAAGCGGCTGTTGGTGAAGTATTTGGCACTTTATCGGTACGCGTAGCCGAAACCCCCACGGTATCTACATTCACCTGAAATTCTTCAGCAACAATTTGAGCTACTTTTGTGAATAAACCCTGACCCATTTCGGTACCGCCATGGTTTAAATGAATAGTGCCATCAGTGTATATATGTACAAGCGCACCAGCTTGATTCAAATGTTGTACTGTAAATGAAATACCAAACTTAACTGGCGTTAATGCCAGACCTTTCTTCAAAATTGAATTTTGTTTATTAAATTCCATAATGTCGAGACGACGTGCCTGATAGTTAGAGCTGACTTCTAATTTAGTAATTAACTCATTTAATTTATTGTGCTCAACCTTTTGATCATAATGGGTAACATTACGTTCACCTTTCCCATACAGGTTAATTTTTCTAACTTCCAGCGGATCTTTGCCTAAATGGCGGGCAATATCATCCATAACCATTTCAATGGTCATCATGCCTTGTGGACCACCAAAACCTCGAAAAGCGGTATGTGAAACAGTATTTAATTTACAACGATTACCTATGACCGTACTTTGATCTAAAAAGTACGCATTATCAGAATGAAACATTGCCCGGTCGACAATGGCATTGGATAAATCAGGTGAATAGCCACAATTTCCATTAACGGTAATATTTATACCTTTAATTTGGCCCTTGCTGTCGAAACCAACATGGTAATTGTTTTCAAAAGGATGACGTTTACCTGTCATGCACATATCATCACTGCGACTTAATTTAAATTTAACCGCTTGTTTAGTGATATTAGCAAGTAGTGATGCAATACATGCCCACTGTGCTGCCTGAGTTTCTTTACCCCCAAAAGCCCCTCCCATCCGACGGGTATCAACCACAACCTTATTGAATGGAATATCTAAAACTTCAGCAACCAGTTTTTGTACTTCGCTCGGATGTTGGGAAGACGTAAAAACTATCATGCCGCCATCTTCAGTTGGCTCAGCCGTCGATATTTGCCCTTCCAGATAAAAGTGCTCTTGACCCCCTATTTTAATATCACCCTTTAGTTGATGCTCTGCATTCGTTATTGCCTGATCGGACTCACCCCGACTCATAGTAAAAGGTGGACGAACAAAGTTATTTTGAGCAAGTGCGTCTTTAACAGTTAAAACAGCTGGAAGTTCGTCATATTCTATTTTGGCCAACTGCACCGCTCTGCGCGCTAAATCATGGCTAGTAGCAGCAACCGCAAATATGGCTTGACCAACGAATTCCACTTTACCAAGTGCCAATAATGGATCACCAGGAAATACCGCACCAATATCGGTATGTCCGGGCACATCTTCTACAGTAATAACTGAAACCACACCTTCTGCTGCTTTTACTGCCGACAAATCAATACTTTTAATATTGGCATGAGCAACACTGCTTTGGCCAACTGCCGCATGCAACTGGCCTACAGCCTCAAGACGATCGTCAATATAAATGGCCTCACCGCTAACGTGTTTATCTGCACTTTCGTGTTTTGTTGAACGACCAACCCCACCTAAACCAAGATTATTTTGTTCATCCTTAGCGTTGTTTGGCTTAATGCTACTATTTGGATTGATTTCATTTATTTTTGTCAAACTACGCATAATTAACGACTCGTGTTTCAATTTTTCTATTTTGCAGTTCTAAATAACATTTCAAGAGCAAGTTTTGTGCAACCTTCATACGATAACTATCGGAAGCTCTCACATCAGACATAGGTTTAAAATCCAGAGTTAATGCTTGTTGCGCAGCTGCAATATTTTCTTGTGTAAATGGTTTTGCCAATAGTGCCGCTTCACATTGTTTTGCTCGCATTGGAATACCTGCCATTCCACCAAAAGATATGCGCAAGGTCTTAACTTCATTGTTTTCAACTTCAATGAAAATGGCAGCAAGTACTGCAGATATGTCGTCATCGAGTCGTTTTGAAATTTTGTAAAGTTTAAGTATTTTCCCCGGTTGGGCTTTGGGGATAAATATGTCTTTAATGAATTCTGATTTTTCTAAAAGCGTTTGTTTATAGGCGGTAAAGTAATCTTCAACAGCAATTTTCCTGACCTTATCACCACATTGCAATGTCATTTGAGCACCTAATGCAATCAATGCCGGCGGCATATCACCAATAGGAGAAGCATTACCAATATTTCCACCTAATGTGCCGTTATTACGCACTTGCATAGAGCCAATACGCTCTATCATTTCACCTAGTTCCGGATAATTTTTCTCAAGTACAGGGGTAAATTGACTATAAGGTACCCCAGAGCCAATAATAACTTCATCTGCTGTTTCGACAATATTATTTAACTCAACAACATTACCTAAATAAACCAATCGCTCTATTGTTGCTAAATTCTGTGTTACTGATAAAGCTAAATCAGTACCACCAGCCACTAACGTTGAATTAGGTTTATCTATTAGTCTCTGCGCCAATTCATCAATACTTTTAGGTGAAAAATAATCTCGACCAGCGCAGCTTAGTTGGGCAGAAGGTAGTTGAGCTAAGTCATTCAGTTGCTTTACCGTTTGTCGATAATGTTGAGCAAAAGAATCTTCTTCTGCATTTTCACTCGACTCCATCGCAGCATCGATTATTGAACGATACCCTGTGCAGCGACATAAATTTCCGGCAAGCGCTTCAACAACTTCTTCTCTGTTAGGTTTATGAGTTTTTTTATGCAAAGCAAACGATGACATAACAAAACCAGGTGTACAAAATCCACATTGAGAGGCATGGTTATCAACAAGCGATTGTTGAACATGGTGAAGTTTTGCACCTTGTTTTAAATGCTCAACGGTAATGAGCTGTTTTCCATGAATACTACCGGCAAATGTTATGCAAGCATTGATAGATTTATAAGTTAATTCACTGGAATTTACTAAAGATAATTCTGCAACAACAACGGTACATGCTCCGCAGTCGCCTGAAGCACATCCTTCCTTGGTACCTTTATCAAAACGATTTTCACGTAAGTACTGTAATAATGTTATATTCGGATCAATATTATCCAAGGTAACTATTTCATTATTGAGTAAAAAACGGATAGAACTAGCAGGCATAATGGATTTCCACTGGAGTACTTTTGTTGAACAAAAAATAAGTCATATTTTAGATAAGATAACTATAACAGAAAATTTTCTTGTCACAAGTGCCAGGTTATCTGTTTAATGATAAATATATCAGATAATTCAAGTAATGAAGGGGATATACAGGCTTTATTTGGGTTTAATGAATTTAGGAAGATGACTTGGCAGGCACAAAATAACAGTAGCCTGCCAACATTCTTATTTGAAGAGTTTGTTTTTTAGTACAATTGCTATAAGTATGAAGATCATTCAAAAACTTAGCGTTAAGTTAATTTAGTCTTCAAGCTTATATTTACTTTTCAACATTGCTAATTTTTTTAAAGATGATTCTAATTCAAATTTACGTTGTTGAATTTTTCTTTTAGCCAAAACATTGTGCTTATTAAGTAATAAAACTTCTACATAATTAAGGTAAACATCTTCTGGTACCGTATTACCTTTAACCGCTTTTTCAAGATGCGTTAATGCTTGTTCATAGTTTTGTTCTGCCATAAAAATTTGCGCTAAGGTATCTAATACTTCTGCATTATCTGATTGTAACTTTAGTGCTTGTTCTGCATAACTCTTAGCTTTGCCTAATTGATTTTTTTCAAAATATAGATACGCTAAGTTATTTAAAACTACGATATTTACAGCTCTAACTTTTAGCGCCTTTTCGTAACTGAGTATTGCGTCATCAACATTTTCATTTATTTGTAAATCAGCTAACAGCATAAGGCTAGGCACATCTTTTTCATAATTGTTAACATGCTTTTGCAAAAATAAAGAAGCCTTATCATCCTGCTGAAGGTTAACTAAGCATAAATAAACTAATCTGACATTGCGAGCATTAGGCAATTTAGAGTATGCGGCTTGCATGTTTATCAATGCTGCCTGATAATTTTTATCACTTATTTGTAACTGACCGAGTAAGCCCTTGGCATAAGGCAAAGTTTTAATCGTTTCAGGTAAAGATTGATAACTTTGTTTAGCTAATTCGAGATCACCGGTATTGATCAGAAAGTGAGTATGTAAAAGTTGCAATTGAAAATCGTCATTTCTTTTATCCATATAAGAGGAACTCAGAGCTAACGCCTTTTGGAAATCATTTCGACCATCAAGCATAATTAAATTGCTTAACATTGCTGAACGATTATTTGGCTCAATAGACAACCACTTTTGAAAGTGCTTTTCTGCTTTAATAAAATCACCTTGGCTGAAATACGCTTTCCCGAGCATATTCCAAAAAACTGCTGGGGCTTTATCAGCAGGAATGCTCTCTAGTAAGTTTATCGCTTTAGTTTGGTTTCCCTCAATCAACATAACTTTAGCGTAAAGAAGTTTTATCTGCATTCCTTCAGGATTATTATTTAAACTCTGTTCAATCTGATTGATCACCTTTTTACTATCGTTATTTTCTTGAGCGATACCATATAATTTGCTCAATGCGGGAACAAAATCAGGTACCGTGAGAAGTAATTTATCTAACAATTCTATTGCTTGTGATCTTTGATCAGTCATCAGAGCTAATTCAACCAATGCCATTTGAGCTAACGTATGCTTGCTGTTAATGGTTAAAACCTGCATGAACTCTGTTTTTGATTTTAAATAATCTTTGTCTTTAAGATAAGCCACCCCTGCAAGCATGTATGCCTGAATATCGTTTTTATCTTCTGCTTTCCATTTATCAGCTAATGTAATAGCCTTATCAAATTGTCCCGTCGATAAATAAGCTGTTGCTAAAGTTGCTTTGGTCATTTGCTCTTTCGGCTTTTTATCCAAAGCTTGCTCTAAATTAGCAATACCCGATACATCATTTAAAGAGAGTTTTAAAATACCTAAACGAGTTAACTCATCAGCACTTTCACTAACTTCTCCTGATTGTGTTACCAGCATTTTCGCTTTATTAATTTCACCTGCTTTAACCAGAGCTAACCCTACACTGGAAAAAAGTGTTGCATCATCTTTAGTTAATGATTCTATTTGGCTTAAGGTGTCGTTAGCTTGAAGATGTAAACCTAATTTCAATTGACTTGCCGCAAGTAAACGTAAGGCTGGATGAGCAGGTGGTAATTTATCAGCAATATTTAAAAGATGCTTATGGGACGATTCGTATTGTTCTAATATATAAGCGCTATAACCTGCAACAAGTCTTAATGCAGGATCCATTGGATTAGACAAAATTGCTTTTTCAGTATGAAGTAAAGCATTCTGATAATCTTTTACATTAAATCTGGCCAAACCTTTTAATTGGTTTAATAACATGTGTTCAGCATTGATTTTCATCAACTCATCTACGATAGGCTCAGCTTTTGCAGTTTCATTAATATCGGTTAGTAACTTAGCGAGTATAAGTGCCATTTCCAGATCTTCTGGATAACTTTTATAATATTGTTGATAAACAGTAACTGCTTCTTTAAGTTTATCTAAAAGCAGCAATAATCTCGCTTTGAGTTTTAGTGCTTCTCCTTGATCAGGTGTAGTTTCAAGCACCTGATCAATTTGAATTAAAGCCGCAGCATTATTTTCATTAATTAACATTGAATAAGCTAAGGATAAACCTTTAAAAGGTGAATTAGTGTCATAACCTTTAATGTCAGAAACAATTGCTTTGGCCATTATTGTTTTTTCAAGACGTATATAAGCCTGTAACTTGTAAAACGCAATTTCCACTGCCTGTTCGACCGTTAAACCTGCATGTTTATGAGCTAACTTAATTAACGCTACATCGGCACCTGTTTTTTGGTAAGCCAAAGATAATAGCGGCATAATGTCTTCAGCCGGATAACCATAGTCCATGGCGCGATTGAGTTCTTTCTCTGCAGTTTCATATTGATTGTTTTGCAAAGAAATTTTGCCTAATAAAAATCTTGCCTCTGCATGTTTTGGTGAGGATTTGAGGGCATTTTTTAATGCTATAGTAGCAGCGGAAAAATCCTCGCTAGAGATATATTTTTTAGCCGAGCTTAAATGATCTGTAGCCGATTGTTCAGAGCAACCTAATAACACACCAGCAATTATTAACAAACTAAGTTTATTCATTTACTACCATTCTCCATAATTTTTATAAAACGCATATATACATAGCTATTGGAAATGCTGCTTAAAACCGGATTTTAAGCTATTTGAAAATATTTCCTTAGATTTTCCATCAATATTATCTACATAATCTTGAATATTCAATGAACTTGACAGTAATAACTTATTTAATACTTGCTTGAATATGCAACTTTTCGTAAATTAGTGACAGAATAATATAACTAATATAACTTAATGCCACATACATTAAATAAAAATTGTTTATGCTCAGTTACATTGCTTGGTAACTTAGTTGCGATGCCTGAAATTCGTTATCAGGCAAACCCAATTATAGCGGTCGCCGAATTCACTTTAGCCACTCATAGCCGTTGGTTAGATAAAAAAACGAATAAATATAAAGAATGGACTAATTACCATGTAATTAAAGTCATTGGCGACATGGTTGAGCAGGTATTAATTAATGCGCAAAAAGGTGATGTAGTTCTAATACACGGCTATTTACTTAACAGCAAAAAAGCAGGTCGTGAAATTATTCATGCCTCTTTTGCCCAAACCTTTGCTAAAGGTTATGCTCAGTCATTAAATCAAATTCAATGTAGCGGGGTAATTGCATCTGAAATCAAACTTGTTACCACTGAACAAAATAAGACTTTAGCAGAAGTGACACTTTCAATCTCGCATCAAGTATATTCTACATTTAAACAAGAAATGCAAAAATTCACCGTAGAAAGACCCGTACATATATGGGGAAATCAAGCCAATTATATTAAAGAACATGCACAGATTGGCGACCAAATAGTTCTTGAAGGAAAATTAAATTATCTTAATAACGCTGACAAATCTCAATATATAGATGCTAAACAAGTTGTTTTGTTGAAAAGTTAACTATTTATACCATTCGCATTAAATAAGTGATCAATATTCAATCATTAGTACATGGATGCACGTAATACCAATTGTATTAAGTTAGTGGTCAGGGTTCGATGAGGATAAATTTTCAAGAGCACAGGTTTTTTGCTCCAG
>JABSOI010000105.1 GCA_013216015.1 Alteromonadaceae bacterium
TCATTGATTGTGAAGGTCAAGTTTCGGATCATACAACGGACAAAAAATTTCATACTTCGTAGGGCGCTATGGGGCACAAAGCGAGATGGAAAAGATTGTGCCAATGTTGGTTTAGGGATTAGGTTTTGTAAGGCCCTGTGAATATGTGAGCCAATTCTGGAGGGCTATTTATTCAACAAAACGGCATTAGCGAATTTTAATAACAGCTTGTTATGTTGTAGGTTGACCACTAGCCTCAAGTACAGGGCTATATACACCCCAAATGGTTAACGGGACTAACAATAAAGATAACACGATAAGCCAACCAAGTATTTTAATGGACTTATTACTATTACACCTACTAACTTTAAACAAAATGAAAGCTGAAATTAAACTTAAGACTCCCCAATAACGATATGAGCCAATTAATAAACTAGTTTGAATAGGTAACTCTACTTCAAAAGATTCAAATATTCTTTCAAACTGATAAATAAAAATAAAAGCCCCGTACGCAAACAAAGCAAAATAAAGTGTTGAAACTGAAGCGACTATTATTTGAAAACGACTCTTAACCTGATTCATTAACTATCCCCTTATGCAACATAATAGCGTTGTAGGATGAGTTAGCCGCAGGCGTAACCCATCAACTTATCTGCTAATAATAACTTGAATAATCTAACTTTAAAATATTGAATAAAATTAATTAGGCCACCCATTATTAAATTCCCTAAAGATTCATATGTTATTAAGGTAGGTGACCAGATTAATTATTTTGTCATTTTATCCAAAGGACTTTTTGTTCGCACAGGCGACATAAAGAGTCATTGATTGTGAAGGTCAAGTTTCGGATCATACAACGGACAAAAAATTTCATACTTCGTAGGGCGCTATGGGGCACTTAGCGAGATAGAATTTATTGTGCCAATGTTGATTTTTGGATTAGTTAAAGTAGGGTTAATACATTGGTATACATATGATTAATTTTCCATCTAGTTTTACAGAGAAAGTGAATTACAACGCGCGTCGATTTTACAACAAAACGGACGGTTTTAGATTCTAAAAAAGAGCCCTAAAAAGGATTTTTTTGCCAATAGCAGTCATTAGGCAATGCTTTTATTGGTTTATTCTTGGTCGTTTACCCATGGTAGTTGAAGGTATAGCAACGATGTTAAGACAAAAATTATAATAAGAAGAAACTGAGCTAATCGCATATTAATATTGGTTGCATTAAAAGTACTAACAGCAAAGTACAAAATAATTGTAGTAAGTGAGATTACAATACCAAAAATTAATGAGCACAAATATTTATTTAAGGTACAAAGCTTTAATCTTGTGTAAGTCAAAACACCTAATAGAACAAGAGGAATAAAAGCTAACAAAGTCAAAGGAAAAAATATAGATGAACAAATACAACCACTATCCGTTTATCGCTCCGAGAAGACTTTAAACTTTTGAGGTTGTTAGGTCAACTGTACGAGCTTTGTTAACGTTAGAGTTCGTTAATTTTTTAATAGATCGTTTCTTGGCTGTGAAAATTTTAAATTAGTTCAGATAAGAAAATGTATGGCAAAACCATTCCCATACAAAATTTCTTTTTTAATTTTTCTAACACGCAAAGGGAGCGAAAGCGCCATAGACTATTTGAAAAAATAGATACAACTTGTTTGGTAAAACGAGAGCATGTATGTTTCCTACGCAAGAAGTTAAAAACAGGTTTATTGAATGATGAAATAATAGTTGCTCAAGTTCGTTCGCAAACTCATTGGGGGGAAATTAACAGTTGGATGAACGCTCAAAAAAATTGAAAGATAATACAATATTGGTAATTATTCTCCTGTTAGCCTGTACCACTTGGGTTATTACCAATCGAGGCGAGTCGAACATAAGCACATTGTTTTTGTTTGATTCTACACAACTAAGCTACTAACCTAGTCTGCTACAAAACCACTCTTTATTATAAGGAATACATGTGAAACTTATTCTGCAGTTCTTAGCCATAATTATTATTACCTTGATATCAAAAACAGCATTTTCTAAAGCAATGGGGGATCATCCGGCAAGTATAGTTGAACTCACCATCGAGTCTTTTGGCGAGCGTATGTCAGGTTTCGCTTATTTAGCAGCAGGAAGTGGTGTTCACCCAACTATTTTGCTATTGCATGGCTACCCAGGTAACGAGAAAAATTTAGATGTGGCACAAGCTATGCGCAGCAAAGGCTGGAACGTAGTGTTTTTTCATTACCGCGGTTCCTGGGGCAGTGAAGGAGAGTTTTCATTAAGAGGTGCAGAGCAAGATGTCCAGGTTGTTTTACAATATATGTTTGATAAGAAAAATGCGGATAGGTTAGGTATTGATCGCAACCAAATATCCATTGTAGGACACAGTATGGGCGGTCACATGGCAATAGCGGGTATTCTCGACAACCCTACTGTCAAATGTTCAGTTACTTATGACGGTGCGAATATGGGCGCAAACAGTGTTGGGGTACTTAGTGATCCAGAAACAACAAAAATATGGAAAAACTACAGTGATAGTTTATTTATGCTCGCTGGATGGTCAGGAACAAAACTTCTGGCTGAAACCAGACAATACGGTGCAAAGCTTGATTTAGTTAAGCGGGTTGATAAAATTAAGGGACGCTCGGTGATGATCATAGCTGCAAACACAGATGTTATCCCAATGGAATTGCATATTAAACCTCTGGTAACCGCTTTGAGGGCAACTAAAAATAGTCAAATTTCGTATAAGCTCATCGAAGATGACCACAGCTTTTCTTCATCAAGAACAGAATTAATAAATACAACCGAGAAATTTTTAAATACACACTGTAAAAACTGATCATATTTTACTTCAATATCGCATATGGATTTTGTGAGAGATGTTTTGAGATTTATCTTAGGGCAGTTACACCAAGTAACTGACCTAATGATAATAAAAATTTTTCTTGTGCTTTTCACATTCAAAACGGCTCAGTTTAGAGCTAAGTTCAGGTTAAGCAAATTCACATTTAGCTATTACCTATTTAATTCAGATCAAGCCAAAATATCACGAGCAATAATCACTCGTTGAATTTCACTTGTACCTTCATAAATGGTCGTGATACGAACATCTCTTGCTAATCGCTCTACCGGATATTCCTTGATGTAACCTGCCCCACCTAGTAATTGTAAAGCGGTGTAACAAGCATCATTAGCTTTTTCAGAAGTGAAAACTTTCGCCATAGAAGCCGCTGTTGAAAATACTAAACCATTATCTTTATATACTGCTGCCTGCATGATTAAAAGTCTGGCAGCTTCCAATTCAGTATATCGATCCGCCAGCATCCATTGTAAGCCCTGAAATTTTGATAATGTCTGTCCGAATTGTTTACGTTCTTTAATATATTCTTTAGCATAATCTAATGCTTCCAGCCCTAAACCTAATGCTAAAGATGCGATACCAATTCTACCGCCAGCCAATTCTGTGACGGCAATTTTAAAGCCTTGGTTTTCTTCACCTAACAAGGCTGAAGCAGGAATTCGACAATTATCAAATACTACTTCGTTAGTAGAAGAAGCTTTTTGCCCCATTTTTTCTTCTGCTTTTGATACTTTTATTCCAGGTGTTTTACTATCAATTAAAAAACAACTGATGCCCTTTCCTCTTGCTGCATCAGGGTCAGTTACCGCCCAAACAACAAATATACCAGCGTATTCCGCCGATGTGATATAAATTTTAGACCCGCTTAATATATAACTATCACCTTCTTTAACGGCTTTTGTTTTCATTGCCGAAGGATCTGAACCAGCACTGGACTCAGTTAAACAAAATCCACCCGCATAATATTCACCACTACAAATTTTAGGTAAATACTGCTGCTTTTGTTGATCATTGCCAACAGCCTGTATAACTTCAGCAACCATATTAGTTACAGAAGTAGTCACTGCTGTCGATGCACAACCACGGGCGAGTTCAGTTATAGCTAAACTAAACGCTGCGCTACCCGCTTCAATACCGCCATATTGACTATCAATATTAATTCCCATAAAACCCAGTTCACTAAGTTTTTTAATATTTGATAAAAAAAGCTCTCTACCACCCGCTTCTTCAACTTTTTTAGCATTAGGCTTTAGTTCGGTTTGGGCAAATTGTTTTGCTGTATCCTGAATCATTATTTCTTCGTCATTAAACGTTATTTGCATTTCTTTGCCTTATTTTTTACATTATTTTTTGCATTGTTTTTTGCATTGTTTTTTCTATCAGAGTACACAGTTATCTGCTGTTCTGAAGCGATGCTATTTAGTTGACAGGATTTTATTCGGAGAATATTAAGTTGGCTAGTGAAAAAACAAATAAACTATATAAAAGGTGTAAAATTAACTATTCAAATTAACCAATTCTCCTATTATTTGAAAAAATTAAGGTATTAATTAATGCTTAACCGTGTTTTAACATAAACCCGACAATTAATTTTTTCATATAAAATAGAATTCTATCCCATTATTAAGTTATGATGGCAACAAGTATTCGAGTCCAATCCCTTAAAAAAAACCATGAAATTTCTTAAATATTTATTTTTTAGTTTGACCCTTTTTCTATTTTCTTGCGATAAACAACAAGAAATAACAAAAATTGATAATCCCGAATTTGTCGCTGTTGCTTTTTTCAATGCCCTGTATAACGAAAAAAACTTGGAAAAAGCGGCCTCCGTCTGTGAACAAAAATTTGCACGAATTATCCTTCACTATAAATCGACTAGAGCTGTAGCTCGCCATGTTTTTAATATGCCTTACGATAAAGTAGAAATAAAACCCGAGAGTTCCGGTGTTAAAGTACGTGAGCAATTCAAAGATTCCGCAGTGATTATTCTGTTTTTTGATGGTTATTACAACGGAAATAGAATTAAAGACATTAAGAAAATATCGATGATACAAGTAAATGGAGATTGGGTAATGGATAAAATTTTGAAAGACCCGTTTTAATACCGAACGTATCTTTAACAAATGAATTATTGATGGGTTAAGCCTTGTGCTAACCCATCCTTCGATGTCTACGTCATACAATAAATACAAATATCAGGAAATAAATGTCAGTAATTCAAACCATCATTTATTGTCCCAATACTTTACCTTCTCTGCGTTGATCTGCTCCACCCATTAATCCTTTATTATTAACTTCAATAGCATGAAGGCCACTATTAAGGTTTCCTATTATTACTCTGTGTCCTTTTGCTTCCAGCGCTGGTTTTAATGAAACAAGTGAAGTGCCTGCTTCCAAAGTAGTCAACTTATTTCTATTGGTGACTTTTGGCATATTTATCGCTGTTTGCGGATCTAATTGCCAATCCAACACACCAAGAATAGTTTGCGCAACATAATTTATTATTCGACTACCCCCTGGCGATCCCACCACTAGTTTTAATGAATTATCTTCATTAAATACCATCATCGGGGCCATAGAGCTGCGAGGACGTTTCAGTGGTTCTAACCGGTTAGCAACCAATTGTCCGTTAACCTCAGGTGTTAATGAAAAGTCAGTTAGCTGATTATTCAAAATAAAACCTTCAACCATTACCGCTGAACCAAAAGCCATTTCAACACTGCTGGTCATCGAAATAGCATTGCCCTCGCTATCAACAATAGAAAAATGGCTGGTCGATGGTAATTCCAACGCTTTATCATCAGCTTGTGCCAGAGCCCCATCAGGTAATCCAGCTAAAGCTTTTCCCATATCTTTATTAACATTTATAATTTTGGCTCGTTTGGCCAAATATTCAGGAGCAATTAAACCGGTAACTGGTACAGACACAAAATCACTGTCAGCAATATATTTATTTCTATCAGCAAAAGCAAGCCGTGAACTTTGAGTGAATAAATGTATCGTTTGTAGATCATCATAAGCATATTGAGACAAGTTAAAATGCGCTAATTGGCCAAGTATTTGAATCACTGCTATTCCGCCTGAACTAGGAGGAGCCATGCCACACACTTTGTATTGTCTATATGGACCACACACCGCCGGCAATTGTTTAGATTGATAATTTGCCATATCACTCATGGTCAATAAACCGGGTGCTATTTTAGCTTTTTGTACAGCCTTAACTATTTTTTCAGCCAACCATCCCTGATAAAATACTGAAATACCTTCTTTAGCCAAACTACGATAAACATTGGCCAATTGAGGATTTTTCAATACTTTGCCTGAATTAACAACCGCACCTTCAGGGAAAAAATAATCATTAATAACCGATAATTTCGTAATACCGGGATTAAATTGCATTGCCAGCAACTTTTCTAATCTTGGTGAAACAACAAAACCATTTTCGGCTAACAAGATGGCATCTACAAATAGCTCAGACCAGGCTAATTTTCCATATTTGTCATGCGCTTTTTTCAACGCATGCAATACACCCGGAACACCTACTGAACGACCGCCAACAACAGCGTCAATCCAACGAACCGCTTGACCGTTTGATTGCAGGAATAAATCAGATGTTGCTGCTTTTGGTGCTGTTTCTCTCCCATCAAAGGTCGTTAAATGCTGCTTTTTGTTATCCCAATGTAATATAAACGCACCGCCACCTATGCCTGAAGATTGTGGCTCTACCAAGGTTAAAACCAATTGCACAGCAATAGCGGCATCAATCGCACTTCCACCTTTTTCAAGCACATTAAAACCAGCTTCACTTGCATAAGGATTAGCGGCTACCACCATAAATTTATTTGCTTTAACGGCTTTATTTACAGATATGCCCGTTGCAGCTTCTGGTTCGCGATCTTCTCGTGGTAATTGCTCTGCCGACGAACTAGCTACCAATGAACTACTTGTTAATATCGAAATGGATAACAACAAGAATGAATATTTTTTTAAAATCATACTTTTACCTAAATTATTTAACTTTGCCTGATGTTCATACGACTCAAGCACTTAAACCCAAACACTTTTTAACATTAAAAGAGACCCGACAAGTTACAAAACCTTTTCTAATTAAACGATAACTGAAATTCATTAAATTTAACAAACCCATCTAACAACTGATGATATTTATTTCCTTCTGCCTCTTTCAAACCCTCTAACAAGATCAAGGCATGGCAACATGCTTCTAGCGTTGATAGCGCATTATCCTTACTGGTTTTCCTTATTTTATAATTCCCGACAATTCCTTGTGGTAATTCCAGTTTATTCATTTTCTGTAAATTTATCGATAACATAAACATTCGATAAGCTTTTTTCCACGTCGCATCTAATAAAATTAAACAATGCTCAGAACGGGTCGTTTTACTGAGTTCTAACTTGTCAATAGATTGAGAAAGTTGATGTGGATACAATAAATATGCTCGTTCACCATAATGGGATAAAATTTTATTCAGTTCACTATTATTTGAAAAATCCTCACCAACAATTATGCGGCAATCAGTCAACGATTGTGCAAGCAAAGTCAATGTGCCTTTACTTTGTTTTACTTCCGTTGGATGTTGCAACACTACAATGGGGATTTCGTTTTTAACCTGTACAATAAAATCGCAAATACAAGCAACTTCAGGTCGAAGACAACGATCACACATCAATCGAGACATATGTTAAAAACCTAAATGATTAAATAACTAATTTATTAAGTACCTTATTTCTTAAGCACCTAATTTATTAAATAGCTAAGCAGCTTCAGCGTGCCTTTCAAACAAGCTTGGCTATGAATGTAAACCCAAAATTTATTTTACATTTATTCCAGCTAAAATCCTGTAATTTTTAAATATAATGACGAAATACCTGTAACAGTTAATTCTATCTTTTATTTCTATCAGTTATTTGTCGCAATATCTGATATTGTTAAGCCAATTACTTAAATCCATTACTTAACGCAATTATTTGAACCACTTATTTTAACCACTTATTTTTACTAATAATAACTAATATTAGTTAAGCCCATGGCCCAGTTTCAGTTATGATTAAATTTCGTTCGTTACCTTTTGCACAGCAACATTTGCTAATACCATTAAGTATTTGTATCCTTTCTCTTATTGCCTTTTTATTCAATGCTCAAATCAGTGAGTTTCTTGTTTATCAACGAGACGCTATAAATAATGGTCAGCTTTGGCGATTATTCACCGGGCACTTTTTTCACACTAATGGTTTTCACTTAATTTTGAATCTTTGTGCACTGGTTTTACTTTGGGCACTGCACGGACAATTTTATTCAAAAGCTAATTATTTAGTATTATTCATTGTTTCAGCAATAAGTTGCAGTATCGGCCTTTATTACTTCTCTCCCGACCTTTATCAATACGTCGGATTATCAGGTGTATTGCATGGTGTTTTTATCTTTGGTGCTTTGTCAGACATCAAACATAAGGACAAAACAGGTTATTTATTATTTTTAGGGGTTTGGCTTAAAATATTACATGAACAAATTTATGGAGCCAGTAGTGATGTTGTGAACTTAATTGAAGCAAATGTCGCTGTTGATGCTCATTTATGGGGAGCTATTGGGGGGTTATTGTTTTTTCTGTGTCATTATTCAGTAAACGAATTATCAAAAAAGTCTGTAAAAACAAATGAAATGGGTTAGCCACAGGCTTAACCCATTCGGTCATTAAAACTTATGAAACTAAAAACTAAAACAATTTAAAGTGTAGTTTCAAACAACTTCAATATTCGGCGATATTCATTTAACCAGGAACTTGGCTGCACAAAGCCATGAGGTTCAACCGGGTAAATAGCCGTTTCAAAATCTTGCTTTTCCAATTCAATTAACCTTTGCACAAGACGTACTGTATCTTCAAAAAACACATTGTCGTCTACCATAGGTGCATTCATCAATAATGGTTTTTCTAGCCCTTCAGCAAAATAAATAGGCGAGCTACGTTCGTAAGCAATGGGATCGTCTTCTGGCGTATTTAATATATTCGACGTATAACCGTGATTATAATAAGCCCAGTCTGATACTAAACGAATTGCAGAACCAGACTGAAATAAATCGGGGGCCGTAAACATCGACATTAGCGTTAAAAATCCTCCGTATGATCCTCCATAAGTGCCAATGCTATTACGATCAACATTAGCATTTTCAACTAACCAGTTAACGCCGTCGCGCATGTCTTCAACTTCTGGTTTACCCATATGACGATAAATAGCGGTACGCCAATCTCGGCCATAACCGGCAGAAGCGCGATAATCCATGTCAATAACCACATAACCTTGCTGTACCAGCAGGCTATGAAACATAAATTCACGGAAATAAACAGACCAGCCTAAATGAGCATTTTGTAAATAACCTGCGCCATGAGTAAACATTACCGCACGATTTTTGGTGCCTGATTTATCATTATTTTTAGATAACGTGTTTTTGGGTAAATTACTTTTAGATAAATAGTTATTAGGTAAGTAAACGCGTGAATAAATAGGCTCATCTTGATTACTTGAATCAATTGCTACTACAGACGGAGCAGTCCAAGGTAAACTCAAGAATTTATCAGAAACCGTATGAGTTAAACGAATAGCACTTCCGTCTGTTTTCAGGTCTTTAACATAAAGCTCTGGCGGCATAGTAATGGTTGAATGTTCAATTAACAATTTTGATTCGTCCGGGCTTAATGAATAATCATTCATACCACCTAAATCAGTCAAAGCTGTTATTTTACTATTGTCCAGATTTAATTGATAAATCTCATAAATACCCGGATGTTTTTTATTTGCTTTAAAGAAGACAGAACTTTCATCATGAGACAAAGTAACATCACTTATTTCAAATTGTCCTTGAGTTAAAGCTTTTGCTTTTTTATTTAAAGCTTTTACATAAAAATGAGAATAACCACTTTCTTCCGATAGGTAATACAAACTATCAGTATTATTTAACCAACCAAAATCATTAAAGGACCAATTTATCCACGCATCATCATGTAACCTGTGCTGCGGTACTAATTCATTTTTAACAAAATCAACCGTTGTTAGCCAGCGATCTTTGTTATCCCATGCTTCAAGCATAATGGCTAACTGTTGTCCGTTTTTAGTCCATTGGATCGGACTATAACTATTCATAACATGAATATTGCGCTCATTTTTTATTGATTCATAAACCTCACCTTCACGGGCATAGTTTTCTTTTTTAACTTCAGCTAAAACATCTTCATCAAAACCGGGTAGAGAGTCATACTTAAGTGCAGTTTTTTTATGACTGACTAAATCTATAATAAACAATGATTCATTATATTGACGGTTTTGTGCAACTCTACTGCGAACATTTTTAGTTTTAACATTACCATTATCAGTAATATACTGGGGCATAATATCACTAGCATTACGGCTTGGTTTATCAGAAGTAATACTAACAATCAGTTTATCTCCGACAGGTGATAAACTAGCATGCACTACTTTATTTCCCTCGCCAAAATAATAACTGGTATTCGTAATTGTGCCGTTAGAGTTAGCTAGTTGAGCCTTTTGTTCTTCACGCAGCCTGGCATTTTTATGTTGCAAAGCAATATAATCAATCAACTGGTGCTGCTCTTTAGCAAGGTATCCTTCAAGCGGCGGCACGCCTTCAGGAACTTCATTCATTTGCAAATTGGCTAATTCAATTACTTGATTGGTCTGCATATTACGCGAATAAAAAATATCGCCAATTCTATATGCTACATTGTCGTTATTTAAAAACATCGCCGAATGTTCATATGCAGTGGTATAAGTCAGTTGTAATACTGTTCCAGTTTTTAAGTTTTTTACAAATACATTCCCTTCAAAACTATAAACTTCATGAGAACCTGTTTGATTTTTTAACGCATAGCTATCAGCAGCAACGTGCATTTCGGGCAATTTAACAATTTCGCCATTACCTTTAACATTGATTTTTTTACGAAATAAATCACGTAACGGATCACCCTCCCGTTTTTGTTTATAAAAAACAGTTTGGCTATCATCTCCCCAATACCACGACTCTGGTGCTCGACCAATCCAATCAGGTGATGCCATCACTTGCTCTAAAGTTATAATGTCATCACCTTGATGAACGACTGTCGGCGCAGCAATAACTTTTACCGGGGTAGATACTTTCTTTAGACTATTCGATGAAGGCTGTTCAGTAGCTGTACATGCAACTAGAGATAAACTTACCGAGACTACAAGGAGTTTTAAGTTCATAGTAAAAAATTCTTATTTTGGTAATTACTTCAATTACTGAAGTATTTTGGGTTGATGGGTATTCTTAAGACCAACTATATTATCAATATAATTTAATTACTATTCATATTTACTGTTCACAATTATTGTCTAATAATAATTGTCCAAGAATTACTGTCCAAAATGACTGTTCAAAAATGACTGTCCGAAGAAAGTTAAATTATTCTTCCTTAAATGCGCCAGACAATGAACCAAACAATGAACCAAACATAAGTTTTTGTGAACTGCTTACCAACACAATCAACAGTAAGTAAACAGTAAACACTCTGCTCCACTTTAATCGAAAGTTGTTTGAACAGCTGTTTCTTGGTATACTCGCGCGCGTTTTTCACTCAATTTTGTCTGTTTGACGTTAGCGACTATTTCGCAGATTAAATATTTACCAGGTTTACTTTCAATGATCCCATTACCAGAACGCACGCTTTCCGACTACCCTAAATACTGGGCTGAATGTTACGGAGTTGCGCCATTTTTACCGACATCAAGAAAAGAAATGGATGAATTAGGTTGGGACAGTTGCGACATTATTATTGTTACTGGTGATGCCTATGTTGATCATCCTAGTTTTGGTATGGCCATTATCGGTAGAATGCTTGAAGCGCAAGGCTTTCGCGTGGGTATTATTGCTCAACCTGACTGGCATTCAAAACAAGCCTTTATGGAATTAGGTCAGCCTAATTTATTTTTTGGTGTTACCGCCGGTAATATGGATTCAATGATCAACCGTTATACCGCAGAACGAAGAATGCGCCATGACGATGCCTACACTCCTGAGAATGAAGGTGGTAAACGTCCTGACAGAGCCGTATTGTCTTATACTCAACGCTGTAAAGAAGCTTACAGTGATGTCCCGGTAATTATCGGCGGTATTGAAGCCAGCTTACGTCGTATTGCACATTACGATTACTGGTCAGATAAAGTTCGTCGTTCTGTTTTATTTGACGCAAAAGCCGATTTACTTATTTACGGCAACGCAGAACGACCTTTAGTGGAAGTTGCCCATCGACTAGCGAAAGGCGATGATGTAAAAACAATTACTGATATCAGAGGCACCGCCTTTTTAAGTAAACAAGCTTTACCAAACTGGCACGGTATTGACTCACGTAATATTGATAAGCCTGGGAAAATTGATCCTATCATCAGCCCTTACCAGGATTTATCTGCATCGGATTGTGATAGCAAAAAAAGTCAAAATCAAGAAAGCCTAAGCACAGATAAATCAGAACAAGCAAAGCAAACCGACATTACCAAAACGGCTCAAGTTATAGAAATAACAGAATTTAAAAACACAAACTTGCCAGCCAAAACCAACCAGGCGAGTACTTTACAGAACAAAAGTTGGAAAGATAAGAAAAAACCCTGGCTTTACACCTATATAAATTTACCAACTTTTGAACAAGTTAGAGATAACAAGATGCTTTACGCCCATGCATCTCGAATTTTTCATCAGGAAGTAAATCCCGGCTCAGCACGCCCGTTAGTTCAGCGCCACGGTGATCGTATAATCTGGTTAAACCCGCCCGCTTACCCGTTAAGTACCCCTGAAATGGACAGTGTTTTTGATTTACCTTATCAACGCGTTCCGCACCCTAAATACGGCGATGCAAAAATTCCCGCTTACGAAATGATTAAAACATCAGTCAATATTATGCGTGGTTGCTTTGGTGGTTGTACTTTTTGTTCAATTACCGAGCATGAAGGTCGTATTATTCAAAGTCGTTCAGAAGAATCTATCCTCAATGAAATTGAAGATATCAAAGCAAAAGTACCCGGTTTTAATGGCATAATTTCTGATTTAGGTGGCCCAACGGCAAATATGTACATGCTTAAGTGCAAAAGCCCGAAAGCCGAAGCAACCTGCCGTAAGCCTTCTTGTGTCTGGCCAACAATCTGTGGTCATTTAGATACGGATCATACACCAACCATCAATTTATACCGCAAGGCACGTAAAATCAAAGGGATCAAAAAAGTATTGATCGCATCTGGTGTTCGTTATGATTTGGCGGTTGAACATCCTGAATACGTTAAAGAACTTGCTGAACATCATGTTGGTGGTTATTTAAAAATTGCCCCTGAACATACTGAAGAGGGTCCGCTAAACAAAATGATGAAACCGGGCATGGGTAGTTATAATCAATTTAAAGAATTATTTGATAAGTACTCAAAAGCCGCAGGTAAAAAACAATATTTGATCCCCTACTTCATCTCTGCCCATCCGGGAACAACCGACCAAGACATGGTTAATTTAGCACTTTGGTTAAAAGAGAATGATTTTAAATTGGATCAGGTACAAAACTTTTATCCTTCTCCATTAGCGAATGCCACCACTTTATACCACACAGAAATTGATTCATTACGAAACGTTCGTAAAAACAGTGATTCGGTTGTTGTGCCAAAAGGCGGCAGACAACGTCGTTTACATAAAGCGATTTTACGTTATCACGATCCGGCAAACTGGCCTATTATTCGTGAAGCGCTACAAAAAATGGGTTTAGCACGCAAATTAATCGGCAATAAACCCGGCTGTTTAGTGCCTCCTGAAACCCGTGGCGAGCGAGACTTACAATTCCGTAAAGGAAAAAACAACTCTAACGGCCTAAAAACCAGCCCAGGACAGCGGCAACAAAAAAGAACGGGCCAAGAAAGCAGAAATAAAGGCAAACAAGGTTTAACTCGTTTTAGTGATAATCAATTTGATGATCGTAAAAAAAGTGGGCAAAAGAAAAAGTCTTTTTCTAAATGATTTTTCGAATTAGTTTTCTAATAAAAAATTAAACAACCCAGTTTAATTTAATCCAATTGCTATTACACCATTAAGATGGGTTAGCCTAAGGCATAACCCATCAATTATTATCTTGACTCAAAGGCAGGCAAATAGAGAAAGTGATCAAAGAAGGATCAAAGGGGTCAGAGTCTGACCCCTTTGATAGTGGAATTAATATCCGACCTCGTACCTGTTGACAGTTCTGATGAATACGCTTACGATGTTGTTTTTTTTTGGCTCGTAGTTTTGAAAACATTGCTACATAATCCATATGGAAGGGATTGAAGTTGTATAATTTTAAGAAACAAAATGGCTTTACATTAATCGAGTTAGTAGTAGTTATTGTTATTTTGGGTATTTTAACCGCTACCGCAGCCCCTAAATTTATAGATATTAGTGGTGATGCACGCAAATCTAGCTTGAAAGCACTCAAAGGCACTCTAAAGTCACAAACTGGTATGGTTCATATAGCGTGTCAGTTAACACCCGGTTGTGTGTCAGCCAGTTGGGGGCAA
This sequence comes from Alteromonadaceae bacterium, assembly GCA_013216015.1. Classification (GTDB taxonomy): domain Bacteria; phylum Pseudomonadota; class Gammaproteobacteria; order Enterobacterales; family Alteromonadaceae; genus JABSOI01. The sequence continues at coordinate 14,411 of JABSOI010000105.1, forward strand.
GTTATTTACGTAAAAGCCTTAAAGCAAGACGTTCAAATTCTTAGGGGATACCCTGATGCCGGCGAAATTGCTAGAACAGATCAAATAGATGATATTATTGAATATTCAGGTTTTGATTTAACATCAGAAGAAGCTAACCATACGGCTAGATGGTCTATTCCAAACACAACGGACTGCTATGCTCAATATCGACAACCTGATAACTCCGATGGCGCTACACCTACCATCACACTTGTAGATACTGGCTGCTAGCAGCAATTGGCGTCTTGTATGATATTAGCAATCTCATTTACTGATGTATAATTCCAAATATAATGCGTAGTCACATATGGTGGCAATCGAAATTTATCCATACAAATTCTAATCCAAACATATTAATTTGGCTCTGTTGTAGATAATTGTTGTCCCTTCAAATGGAATTAAACTCAACCCTTATATCTAGGACTCTGTGACTAATTCTCGTTAAAAAACCAATTTATCGCCTAACCCTTTAAAAATAGGGGATTCATCGAGGGACAACAGTATTATGGAACAGAGCCATTAATTTACATAAATGCTTAATGTCGTGTTTGTGGTAAAAAGGGAATATTCTATTGTCCAATCTGATCTAGTCTAAAATCGTAAACTGCAAGATCAGACTTGAACCGATACAGGTAAAGTGGCCAAGCCTAATCCTGTACCATTGCCAAGTTCTTTAGTAGTAAAAAACGGGTCTAATATTTTTTCTTGCGTAACTTCGTCCATACCACAGCGATTATCCTTAATATCTAATTACCCCAAAGTTATCACAACATTGCCCTTTTTATGCCCTTTTTCAACGTACATGTGCGCCTGTGCCATATCTTCTAACGGATAACTTCTATCAATAACCGATTTCAGTTTTTCGGCTTCAACAAGTTCTTTGAGAGAAACCAGAATACTGGCATCATGTTTTGCAGACGAAAACAGTACTTTCCTGCGACTAGTCATTGAAACCCATAAGCCACTAAGTATCTCTGAAAATATCGGACTGGCCATAAGATAAAATCCATCTTCAGTTAAAAGATTTTTACACTGTGAAATTGAAATTTTACCTAAGGTATCAAGAATTACATCATAGACTTCACCGCATTGAGTAAAATCATCCTGGGTGTATTCTATAACTTTATCTGCGCCTAAAGATTTCACCAGCTCACTATTAGTTGCGCTGCAAATCCCTGTTACTTCAGCGCCATAATGGCTGGCAATTTGTACTGCAAAAGTACCAATGCTGCCAGACGCTCCATAAATAAGAACTTTTTGGCCCTGTTGAATATTTGCCCTTTTAAGAAAATGCAACGCATTCAGTGCCCCAATTGGCAAAGCGGCAGCTTCCTCAAAAGTCATATTGCCCGGTTTTAAAGTCACAGGGCCACCTTCCGCCATGCATATATATTCGGCATTAGCACCAAAGCCGGGAGCAGCAAAAACTTGATCACCTTTTTTAAATAGGGTTACCTCTTTACCAACAGCTTCAACTTCGCCTGACAGCTCCATACCCAAGATGAGTTTCTTGAAGCTTTTATAGATCCGCAAAAAAATCCTGAACATTAATGAAAATCTTAAACTGCGAATTTCACAATCGCCAGCGGTCACAGTCGTTGCGACTATTTTTATTAATATTTGGTTATCTTTAGGTGTTGGCTTATCTATTTCTTTAAGCTGAAGAACATTTGATGAGCCAAACTTGGTGCATTCAATTGCTTTCATAAAAACTCCTTACTTTTATTTAAATTACTCACTTATTTCAATTAGTTCACTTCGACTACTGGAAAGCTAATACAACTAATACGACCAACCCAGATGCCTGTGTTTTGCAATAATAGTCGAAAACACAGGCAAAACACTTAATTTCTGTTTAATAATTTTGCCTAAGGCATACTGACCTGCTGCATTTTTGGAAGGTTTATACCTCTTATTAACAACCAGAGACACAATACAATTTCACTCAATCCGGTAAAACCCGCAACACCTGAGACTGTTTACTGATATTGAGGAAAATGAAAAATAAAAAAAGTTTGTACAATATAAACACTCCCACCAAATATCAACCAAACACCAATAAACTTAGGTATAAAACCCGACTTAAATACCAGATAACCCATAGGAAATAGCCAAATACCAAAAAATATGCAAGACCAGCAGTAGCTGTCGATATTATTATTTTCACCATTCGCCAGGGACGTCTTAGTATTTTACTCATCAACAGAGGAATAGAACCCTTTAAAGGATCCCTGGCCCTTCCAGGTGGGTTTGCCCGGGTAGACGAATCATTAATGGATGCCGCTAAAAGAGAGTTAGAAGAAGAAACACAACTATCTGATTTTCATATAAAGATGTTTGGTGTTTTTGATGCTGTCGACCGCGATCCAAGAGATAGGGTAATATCAATAAGTTTTTATGCCATCATCCCTTCTCATAATATTGAAGTAATTGCAGGCAGTGACGCCGCCAATGCTGATTGGTATGATTTCAATGAAATTCCCGCTTTAGCATTTGATCACAACAAAATAATAGATCTGGCATTCAAAACACTCACCAATGATTTAGAAAATTCATCATTAGCGGCAAAATTTCTTAGTAAAGAATTTACTTTAGCCGAGTTTCAAAATGTTGTTGAGATTATCCTTAACAAAAAAATTGATAAACGTAATTTCAGTAAATGGGTGGGCTCAACTGACTTTATTATAAAAACAGAAAATAAAAAGTCCGGCGGACAACATCGACCTGCTGCTTTGTATAAAATTAAAGATAATGAAAACGACATAGCCGTAGAAAACTCTGCGCAAATTAGCGTACCTGATAACCTACCTTCAAATCACAGTCAAATAGATCACAGTGATAAATTTCAAAGTCAAAAAACAAAAGACGATCACTATAAAAAAGGATTCCAACAAGGCTTTCAAAAGGCATTGAGTAATATTACACATTTTATTGGTAAACAGAAACCAGATCCTTAGTGTTGTAGTTTCTGGATGTATGCTGGGTCGCGCCGTGCCTTTTACTATTGACAAAAGACAAGACGTGTCCTTGAATATTCTTGGAACTAATGTTTTCCAGCCAATACCGGCATGCCGTTATTCACATTATCGGTTCAATGGACTAGCAGAATTGAGATTATCAGCTTCTGGCTTTAATGATTTAAATTTATGATTTTTTGAAAGTTTATTTAATAGTAATATATTTAGTTCAAACATAACGAATTCGCCAGTTACAGACTTTCCATCATCCTTTGTACCTATACAGCTAACGAATCTTATACCATCAAAACCTAAATCAAAATTATCCAAATAAGAATAAGTACAGTTTTTCCCTCCAAACCACCAGTCATTACTAATCGCAACACTCCCTTGAGCGATGACTATACCCGTGGTCATTCAAGATGCGGGAATTTGAGGTGAATTTGAAAGTTTATCTAAAAGGCGCTTGATTGAGCAATAGCGGGCTATTGGGATTGAAAGCAACGTAGTAGATAATCTTTTAAAACGCTTCAAAACCTGCATTTTGAATGATTACGGGTATATATCTTCAAATGTGTATACATCTTGTAACCCATGTTTTCCGCTTGGAAGCGTCATTATTAATTTGCCGATAAAGGCGAAATTTAACTCTTTTGGATCACGGTATTTTGTGTTTTTATTACTAGGAACTCTTTCTGTAAACCACCGAGCTACCATTTCCGATTTATGGCGTCCAACTACAAAAGTTGTAAAATTCTGATACCCATTCATACTAAAAATACTAACCATTCCTTTACTTATCTTACGCTCAGGATCTTGACCCTCTGTCACAGAAAAATCATCGATCTCGTATGTTACATGAATTAACCTAAGCTGCGGTCGGTCGTTGTTACTTATTATTAAAACATTGTCCCGATAAACCATCGACCACATAAAACTATATGACACTATTGGTGCCAGCAGACATATGGTCGCAATCAATCTAAATATTAGTCCATGTTTCATAATTAAATTTAAGGTAGTAACTTAGAGTTTCCAATTAAAATACTTCTATTAAAATACTATAGTTTGATTTTAAACAAAGTGCTCTATACAGGGGAAAACTAAAAGAAAAAAGGAGATTGTTTAGCTTTTTATCAAAGCTAAACTAGCTAGTGCCCATCCCGAAACAGATGTCAACTGCGGACGTCCCACTAACACGAACTGTGCACCACAAGATGGTGTTATTTAGAATGACTAATACAACTAAACGCCTATATCTTGTAGAGCCCATTTCGTGTCAATGGATCGCCCTCGCTACGACCCCGTTTCTGGACGGGCACTAGCTAAGTTATATACCCGTTACCTTTCAAAATGCGGGAATTTGAGGTGAATTAAAAAGCATAGTTACAAGACGCTGATTCG
>JABSOI010000106.1 GCA_013216015.1 Alteromonadaceae bacterium
GCTACTAAAAATCCAACCCCTCCATATAGAACATTATTGAATCACTTATAATGTAAATGTGACTAAGAGACAGCCTACATCCATGTAGGCAAGGCGCTTGATTGAGCAATAGATAATTGGACTCCCCCACACCCAAAGGTGTAGGGTAATATACTGTTACCACACAAATATATTAAGAGAGTCCTTAGCATGTATTGTACTAAAGTTGGCGTTGATTTAGCAAAAGAAGTTATTCAAGTTTGTATATATAAAAACAAAAAGGTGCAATCTAATATTGAAATGACACCGGCCGAGTTTCTTTGTTGGCTTTTCAAGCACAAACCCGCAACTATAATATTTGAAGCATGCGGCACATCCAATTACTGGAAACAAAAGGCGATAGAAGCAGGACATGATGCACGTTTGATTTCGGCTAAATTGGTGGCAACAGTACGCCAAAACCAAAAAACGGATAAAAATGATGCATTGGCTATCGTGCAAACGGCCTCATTACCCGATGTGAAATTTATTGGTGGAAAAACGGTTGAGCAACAGCAGTTACAATCGATTAAACGGTTGAAGGAGCTAGCAGTAAAGCAACAAAGTAGTAAAAGCAGACACCAATAGTAAAAGCAGACACCCATGTTAACGATTAAGCTCAAAGCTTTGGTGTATAAGGTGTATAAGGTGTACGAGGAGACGCCCAATTGAATTCTCTATGAAATTCAACATGAGTGTCTAGTTTTTTTTAGTTTTTTCTTAGCAGAAGAAATTCAACATATTCACATGGGTAGGGAAGATAAACCTCTTCCATTGAAGAAAATTCAATTCTATCAAACCAGTGATGTTCACCTTGTCTATTGCCAAGGAGCATTAAATGATAATTTTTATGTGCCTCGAAATATTCATACATATGATATTGTTGAAGTTATCCTAGGGTTTTTGGATGATTGAATTTATCCAAAACTGCCTACACTGGGTCTTCCAGCAACTCAACTTCATTGCCAACCTGACTGCTGAGAACATCGCACTTTGCCATCAACTCCATGTGCTTAAAAGGAGCCAGAATAGAGCCATATTTACTAAAAGACCGTATACATGACTGCAAACTGTTCTTATTATCACCGTGTTAAACTTTGCAATACGGGAGGAGACCATATATGACAGTACTTTACCAAGGCCTGATGCTACACAAATAGCTTTTAGTACAATGTCAACTTGCCAATATTACTATATACCTGATCGCCAGATTAATGATAATGTACAGTATCGACACTACCTGAAATAAAGGTGGTTAAAGGACATATGTATAATATTCAAAATAATAATATTCAAAATAATAATATAAAGTGAACTACTCAGAAATAAAAGTTGACAGCGTAATCTCCATCCGCAATATCTATAAGAATATTGCTGAAATCAATTCAGAGCCAAAGGTCTGGAAAAGCATCATTGCAAGTCTATAACTCTATTGACAGGTGCAGAAATTTAAATGAAAGGATTTAGCGATGCAAACTAAACGAGTGTTGATAGTTGGAGGAGGTTCAGCTGGCTGGACAACTGCAGCCTATTTAAATGCTGCACTCAATATCGGCGATCAAAAAGTTGCGGAAATTAGTCTGATAGAATCGCCAGACGTACCTCGAATTGGTGTTGGTGAAGCGACTATCCCGAATATTCACCATACACTTTCTGTCATTGGAATTAATGAACTGGATTTTATGAAGGCGGTTGACGGAACTTTTAAACAATCGATCCGTTATGTGAACTGGCTGGAAAAACGTAAGTTTTATCACCACCCCTTTTGCCGCTACGGTTCAGGAGCCAATGATATTGTTAGCCGAAAATGGTTGATGAGCAATCGCTCGGTTCCCTTTATAAATTCGGTTTCGGTACAGGGTATCATTTGTGAAATGGGCTTATCTCCTAAAATGCTCGACCATCAGGATTCGGGCATACCCTTGACCTATGCCTATCACATGGATGCACTGAAATTCGCTGATTATCTTCGTGATCACTCAACTGTGCGGGGAGTCAGTCATTATCAGGATCATGTCACCGATGTCGAAGTCGCATTAAATGGCGACATAAAAGCAATTCATACCAAGGGTGGCAAACGACTGGAAGCGGATCTGTTCATCGATTGTACTGGTTTTGCTTCAGTGTTAAGCGAGAAAAAACTGGGTGTTAAATGGATTGACTGCTCACAGTGGTTAATTTGTGATCGGGCAATAACCATGAATGTTCCCTATGAACATCACTACTCTGGCTCGGTGCGTCCCTACACTATGGCCAGTGCCGTATCGAATGGCTGGATCTGGGATATTCCATTGCAAACAAGACGCTCATTAGGCTATGTACATTCCAGTGCCCATATCAGCGCAGATGATGCTGAAAAAGAATTGCGAGCATTTGAGGGTATTCATTGTGATACTCTGTCAACAAGCATCGTCAATTTCAAGGTTGGTCGACGTGAACACCAGTGGCATAGGAATTGTGTCACTATTGGGCTTTCTGGCGGCTTTATTGAACCGCTGGAATCCACGGGATTGTACCTTGCCCAGGTTGCCAGCACTCTGCTGGCTGAACATTTTCCAACCGGGGATGATATGGCTCCCTTTGCATTTCGATTTAACCGGCTTATGACAAACCGTTTCTATGAAATTCTTGATTTTATTAACATGCACTACTGTCTAACTCGTCGGGAGGACACAGAATTCTGGAGAGAGATCAGACGGCCTGAGCGGCTCAATGACAGATTACGTGCCAAACTTGAGTACTGGCGTATTAAACCGCCATCGGTTTCAGATTTTACCGATCAATATTTCCCTGGTCAGATAGAGACTTCATTATCAGGAGCTGGAAATCAGTTCACAGATTATAGGCCTCCAATAGACTCAGGTGCTCTGTGGAATCATCACAGCTATGAAAATATTCTCTATGGCATGGATTTTCTTAGAGATGAATGTCGTCAATGGTATGGTGAAAATAGACCTAGACCAAGCATTCTGAAGGAGGTTCTGGATGCCATTAACATGGCACCTGGAAAACTTCCACCCCATGACATCTGGTTGAAACATATGGCGGGTATGCAAGACTATAGAGTAAAATAATCTCACCTTAAACTACGCCCCCAGACTGATTGGACGATCACTCTCCGGTAATTTTTTCAGTAATGGTTCAAGCACCTCAATCAATTCTTCCAGATGAGTCTCGTAGCGACGCCAGGAGTTGACTGAACTAGCATATATCGGCTTACGTACCTGTTCCGAACTTGCTGTCTTCACCGCTCGATTTGTTTCGTGAAATCTCAAGCAGTTATCCTCCCAGTCTAACTCGCAGTGCTCTAGGATCCTTCTTATCTGCACTTCGGTGTCTGCGACGACCTTCTCATATTGAACCAACAACACTTTACCAGGAAGTACTTTATCCCAATGATCCATCAAGCGTTGATATTGCAGATAGTATTCACCAAGTTCAGTAAGGTCATAGCTAAAAGACTGACCTGAAGCAAACAGTTGTTTGTAGCTACCATAGCAACTGTCCAGAGGGTGGCGTCTGGCATCGATGATTTTTGCATTAGGTAAAATTAGATGAAGAAGCCCGACATGGATAAAATTGTTCGGGTTTTTGTCAGTAAAAAATGGCAAGTCGCTTCGGTGGCGAAGGGTACGTTCAATATATTCCCCGCCAAGTGATTTAAACTTCTCTTCGCTTAAATTTATAATAGTCCTCGGATAACTTCCTTCCAGTTCAAGCTTTGGATTGGATGGAATAGTACGGACAGTCATATCCAGATCACTTAACTCAAAAGTACCTTCAACTTGGGAGTGACTGGAAAGGATCTGCTCTATCAGTGTTGATCCAGATCGTGGCAGGCCAACAATAAATATTGGTGCAGATTCAGGACAGCCATTGCCGGCCATCTCTTCAAGAAACTCCTTGGTAAATACTTTGATTGTCTCATCTACCCTAAGTTCAAATTCAAGGGGATCATAGTACTCTTCCAGGCGCCGTAACTTGTTACCTCGGTCAATGAATTCGAATGATCTATCATAGTCCTTACGATTATGAAATTCGTGACCCAGTGCATTATTCATTTGTACCTGGCCTTCAGGCTTAATACGCTCATCACCAACCAGTTTAAGCATACTGTCAACTTCAGATTGCTCGAATCGAAATGTCTTCAGATTACCCAGACTCCAGTAAGGTTCGGCATGTAGTGGGTCCACTTCTATACTTTTGCGGAAAGCAGCTATGGCAGAATCTTGATCGCCATAAGTACGACAGGCGTTTCCTTTGCCGCATAGGGCACCAACATGATTGGGTTGAATTTCAAGTGCCTTGTTAAAAATCTCTATGGCCTGTCCATGTTCGCCGAGTCCAGAATATGCAGTAGCCGACATTACCTGGCCCTGAACGCCACCAGGTTGCAACTTAATGAGTTTGCCAGCTGTATCAATAGCCTCTTTATATTTCTCTCTTTTAGTCTGAACCTCATAAAGATCTATCAAAGCCAGGTGAAAGTCGGGTGCCTTCTCTACCGCTCTTTGTAATAATTTTTCCGCCTCGCCATAAAACTTTTGTTCTGTGCCAAGTTTTGCCCACAAACGCATCGCAGTAACATTGTCAGGTTCACGGATCAGAATATCGCGATATATTTTCTCAGCTTGTTCAAATTTTTCTTCTTTTTCTAACTCAGCAGCTATTTTAAAATCTTTGTATTCCTGGCTGGAATCAAAGAACTCTTGCTTTAGTTGCTGTACCTCTTCCAATCGTCCAAGAAATACAAGTATCCGACCGAGTTTTATTCGTGTTTGCTGTCGTTTTGCATTTAATTTCAAGGCCGTCTTATAGGATCCAATTGCGTCGTCCAGTTGCTCTTGGGCAGCGAACAGATCACCACGTACATCATAGCCAGCATCAAATTCAGGGTAAACAGTCAGTAACAGATCGATTCGACTCTTGGCATCATCATAGCGCTTAAGATGCAGAAAAACATGACCAGATAGACAAAGGAAACTAGCATCGTCAGGGTAACGTTTCAGAACATCAGTACAGATGGCGTCCGCTGATTGCGCATCACCGGCCTTCAATAACATCTGGGCTCTCTGGTATAATTGTTTCTGCTCAATCTGTTCATTTTGATTAATCTGATGTGGCATTAATAATCTCCAATTTTGAGTGTCGATAGTTTAACACGTTTCGATGTTGTAAATTTCATCAAGCCTATAGAAAAGTAGGTAATTCAACCTCTATTTTGAGCTGAGAAAATTAGCTGTCAATTCAATCACTGCCATTTTATATGGTACTCATTATTTAACTTAAAGATTAACTATTCTATAGAGTTTTTACCAATCAACCCTATATTTTTTCTAATGTTTTAATATTACATATTATGGAATTTTATAATTAGTTTTTGTCTTTTTTTTACCTTTAATTAGGGTTGACTTGTCAGGTTGCAATGACGGACTATAGGTTATGCAGTTGTCTGAATAAAAGACTATTTAATAGTAAAAGGAAGTAATGAATGCAAATGCCCAAGGTCATCGTCACTTCAGTAGTGCGTGGAAGTCAACAGGGTGAAAGTCATGGTGGCATTTTCATTGTTGATGTTGAAAATAATAACGTTGAGCAGCGCGTAGACTGGAACTCTGGTGATATTGATTTTACAGGTCGAGGAGCTGACAGAGGACTTCGGGGCATTACATTTGATGGAGACGATATTTATGTTGCTGCCTCAGATGAATTATTTTGCTACAACAGAGAGTTCAAGATACAAAAATCCTGGAAAAATCCCTATCTGAAACATTGTCATGAAATAGTCTGTAAAGACCGAACGATTTTCCTGACTTCTACTGGCTTCGACAGTCTACTGGCCTTTGATATTAATCGACAGGTTTTTAGTTGGGGATTGCATCTGATGAAACAACGTGAGCAGTGGACCAGTTTTACTTTCGATCCTCTCACCGACAAAGGTCCTAGAGCAGTTAACCGACACCACCTTAATATGGTACAGGTTAATAATAGTGGCATTTATATGAGCGGACTAAAAGCAGAAGCACTATTGCATGTTCATCAGCAGAATCAAATAGAAGAAATTTGTAATTTGCCTTCAGGGACTCACAATGCACAGACCTATCAGGGAGGTGTATTATTTAACGATACTGTAAATGATTATCTTCGATTCGTTTCACCAAATCGTCGAAGTGAGGCTTTTGCAATTCGCCAATATAAGGATGAAGAAATTCAATTTTCAGGCATTGATGATTCAAAGATAGCAAGACAGGGCTTTGCTCGAGGTCTCTGTACTTTTGGCGAGCGTATCATCATAGGAGGCTCTTCGCCATCGACAATAACTTATTATGATATCACAACGGGTAAGGCTGTGACTTCCATTAACTTAACCATGGATATTCGTAATGCAATCCACGGTCTTGAGATATGGCCTTTTGATTAGTATTATACAGGTCAGCATTGTCATGATTTGATGATTTGTATTAACTACTTACAGCCATCGAATAATAAATGAGGAAGAAAAATGGATATTGGTGTCCCTTTGAAAGAACTGGGCTCAATTAATATTGAGGCGCTTAGTGATGCAATCTTGTCACTTGATGAAGAAAGCTGGAAAGCAAACAGCTACAGACAACAGGAATATAGACAACATAGCGCTACCAAGTCAATTGTACTGTTGTTTACTGATGGTGAGCATTGGCCAAATATTACTATTACCCGGGAGATTGGTTGGCAGCTATTATCATCAGTCGCCTGTCCCTTGATGGATAGTATATTGGCTGAACATTATCCACCTGGCGGAAACATTATCCGAGCTATGGTTGCAAATTTACCAGCTGGTCAGATCATTGAAGCACATGTCGATAAACACCCGTCTTTCCATGCTGGTCATCGCATTCATATACCCATTACGACCAACCGCCGAGTCAGATTTACGATCGATGGAAGGCCCTACCAATTTCAGGTTGGTCAAGCCTATGAACTGAATAACCAGAAAAACCACTCTGTTATGAACAGAGGTAAAGAAGATCGTCTCACTTTTATATTTGATTATGTTCCCCCCGATCAAGCATGTAACCCGAGCTTTAAAGAGCTAAACTCTGTGACAGAATAAACAAGGATTTGTGCAAGTTAAATCAGCAATAAAAAACCCCGTAAAAAAGGGGTTTTTTATATCAGTCAAATATCACTGACTAACTAGGAGACTGTCTGAGAACAATCAATCACCCCAGCTATACGTGACGCGCACACCAAATTCACGTGGTCTGTTGGTATAGACACGGGTAGTATGAGCGTAGGCATGATGACCATTCGACGCATTGTTACTAGATAAGGCATACTCACCTAAGCCGGTACCATGCTGGAATTGAGCACGTTCGTCGAACAGATTGTTAATATAAAGTTTGATATCCCAGTTATTTTCGTAAGAGATCAATCCTAAACTCAAGTCGGTTAACTGATAGGCATCATTCTGTAAAACTGGGTTACCCGCATTTGCATTAGGTTCAAACTGGTTATCAGATGAATCACTGTACGAAAACTGAGCTCTAAAGGACATTTCACCACCTTTGATAAAGTCAACCTCCCAATGGTGACTGAGCCAAGCTGATCCTTTTAGCTCGGGTACATTAGGTAATAGCATTCCTTTTTTGATATTCCCTGGATCGAAGTCTTCGTCGATCTCTGCCTCAAGCCACTGAGCATTAACTCCAAGCTCCCAACCTTCTGCTGGTACCCAGGCAACCTCGGTCTGGACTCCACTAGTATGGGCCTTTCCGGCATTGACAACGACTTTCTGCCAGGGTTGACCACAGATTGGCTCATTCTCTTCATTACAGGTAGCATTACTGGGATCAACAACTTCCAACTGATAGTCGCTCCACTGCATATTGAAGTAACTCATATTGATCTGGAGTGTATTATCCAGCCAACGTGTTTTGGCGCCGATCTCGTAGTTGTCAAGCTTGTCCGCTTCAAATAGAAGAGGAAACTGAACTCGTGACTGATCACCACGTCCCCTGTTAGTACCACCTGGCCTGTAGCCTTCAGTATACAAACCGTAAATCATTTTGCTATCATTTATCTTGTAACTTAGAGCGATTTTAGGCACGAAGTCACTATCTGAACCAGATGCTAGCCCTTCGGAGTCCCCTCCTGGTTGAAACTCTGTATTCAGTAGAACATTTGGTTGAGATATTTGGAATAATTTGTCGTTATCACGCTTGAAATATCGACCACCAACTGTTAAATCAGTACGCTCGTTAATATGCCATGTCAGTTCACCAAAAATAGCTACCTGTTTCCAGTCAGTGCGGTCTGATGAGTACCAGGGGCTTCGTGCATCAGGGAATGACATGCCTCTTACACTTTCAAAATATTGATTCGAAATTGATTCTGCATAACTATTGCCATCTGTAGTCCTTGTGGCTACTTGCCCGACATAATCATAGCTATCGCTACCACTTTCATAAAACCCACCAACTAACCAGTCGAAGTCATCACCTTGATTGGACAGTCGTAGTTCCTGAGACAAATTGTTGGACCAGTTTGGAAATTCTGCGAGGGCTACAAAATCAGCTCCTATTGTAGTGCCAAGACAATTTGGGGTAGACCATGAGTATTGGTAACCTGTAGGTTCATAAGCGACACAATATTTGTTGAGTCCTAGGAAGTAAACTGTAGCGTCATATTCAGACTTAATATTACGATCATAGAAACTTGTGGATGATACCAACTGGGCCCAACCAAGATCACCTTCAATGGTTAATGAAGTTAAATCCCATGTATCCTTACGATGGTTTTTATGGAAATAGATAGTCTCAAGATCACCTACATTGGGATTGTAATCATTATCGCCATTGGTTTCATTGGTCTGCTTATTATACATAAAGGACAGTGACCAATCTTCATTTGGTTCCCAACGTGCTGAAAATCTAAGGGTGCTATAGTCAACTGAGTTCCAATTCTTTTCGACAACATTTGCGTTATCCAAAGTACCTGCCATTTCCGGAACTGGCCATCCTTCATGAGCATTTGGTGTATAGCCTAAGACGTTATCGATAAAACCGCCATCTGTAGCTTTCTCCACAGCGAGTCGAATAGCGAATACATCATCGATTAAAGGAATGTTAATTACACCTTTAACATCATAGCTGTTATCGCTCATGTTACCCATTCGAGAACCGAATTCCACATTGCCTTCAAAGCCACCCACATCAGCTTGATTGGTCTGGATCCTCATAATACCAGACTGAGCACTACCACCATATAAGGTACCCTGTGGTCCTGCCATGGCTTGCACACCTGCTATATCCAACATACGAACATCAGGCTGTTTTCCAGTTGATGTAATTGAGCTTTCGTTGAGATAGACCGAAGATGATGCCTGGGCAACAAAATCACCAACACCTGTCGTAACACCACGGAAGATGATGTTACTGCTGCCTGGAGTATAGGATATGAGTGTTACACCAGGAATAAACCGTGTGTAATCTTCCATATTCTGTGCGCCGGAATCTTTAATAAAGGCTTCGGACAAGGCCTGAACGGTCGCTGGAATATTCTGCAGGCTTTCTTCCCGTTTACGTACTGTAACGACAATCGTTTCCATTTCTGTTTTCTTCGCATTTTCTGCTTCTGCTTCTGCTGCTAGTGCTGGCATGATCCCCATTGCACTAGCGACAGCGACAGCACTGAACTTAAAACTATTGCGATATGAATTATTACGACTTTTCATTTACTTCCCCTTTGAAGTGATGATATTCCTAAAATTACAACCGATAGTAATTCAAGTCCGGTACTTTGTTTTTATACGTAACTTTTGTCTATCAATATACCTAGACAACCTATCTTGATTTTATAGGTGATATATGCTGATTTTTTGACTTTTATTTTTTATACCATTACTCAAAAAATTGGTAAATTTTCAATTGCAATTATTAAGCACAATAATATGTTGATAAGCTATACCCCTTTAGGTTAGTAACCCTTTAAAGTTAGTTACCCTGATGATCCTGACGGCTACTGGTACGATTCTTAGTAAGAAATAGGATATAAATCGAACTAATCGTCTGATTAAATACAACCTAAAGGGTTATTCATTACGGGCTAAAAAGGTGTTATCTTCGCCAATTCAATAACAATAACAGAATAAACTTATGTCTGATGATCTAACCTTACCGATGGCTCCTGATGCGATTAACTATGAATTGGAAGACCGAGGTGCCCACCCTCGTCCCCTTGAAGATTCAGCGCCACAAATATCAGGTAAACGAATTTACGAAGATGATATTGGCCGTGCCGCAGGGATCTGGCAATGTACAGAAGGTAAATATCGTTTAGAACGTGTTAGCGATGAGTTCTGCTACATTTTAACCGGTCACTGGAAACTGAGCGGCGACGATGGCAGTGAATATGAAGTGAAAGCGGGCGATGCTTTGTATCTTCGCAAAGGCTGGAAAGGTACTAGTCATGTGATTAAAACTGTACGCAAAGTCTTTATGTCGGTAACCTAAATAATACCGAAAATAAAATAACCATCCTCGCGCTTATTATTAGCGGTTTGAATTAACAGTTATTAACGTTTATCCTTGCCGAAGGTGATAAATACCCTGCTATTTAACCAATAACGTGCTGGATGGCTTTTTCAAGTGCTTTTAATAAAATGCGGGTATGGCTGTTATTGAACACCATCGGTGGTCGGATTTTTAGCACATTGCCAAGTATGCCATCCGCCCCGATGAGAACATTATTATCTCTACAATGGTTAACTATCTCGCTTGCCTCATCTGTGGCGGGTTCCAAGGTTTGCCGATCCTTAACCAGTTCTACGCCAATAAATAATCCACTACCGCGCACATCTCCTATCAGCGGATATCGTGTGGCAAGTTCTCTGATGCCTGCCATTAATAATTCACCGGTTTTGTCTGCATTTTCCATTAATTGTTCATCTTCAATGACCTGTAGCATGGCAAGTGCAGCAGCGCATGCAACCGGATTTCCTCCTGTAGTACTGAAAAAATCACAGGATTGTGCAAATTTCGTGGCGATCTCCCGAGTCGTGACGACCAGCCCCATAGGGTAACCGCCAGCAATAGGCTTACCGAAGGTGACAATGTCAGGAATGACATTCCCAGACTGAAACCCCCACATGTTTTTCCCCGTACGGCCAAACCCTGATTGCACTTCATCAGCAACACACAAGCCACCTGCTGCTCTTACGATGGCATAAATATTTTCCAGGTAACCCGGTGCTGGCGAAAAGATACCGCTTGAACTCATGATCATATCCATAAAGAATGCCGCAGGACGTTGACCCGTCGATTCCAAACGGGCAATTGCCTCCTTGGCATACTCGGCATACCGTCTGCCCGATTCAGGATTATTTCTTTTCCATGGCCCACGATAGTCATCGGGGGCAGTAATTTCAGCGATGTGCTGAAAAGTGGTTGATTTGTTTTTCATTTCCGCGGGTGTTAATGCGTAGGTAGCTTCCGTTATGCCATGGTAAGCATTTTCAAGAATAAGGCCGCCACGGTTGCCGGTATAGGAAGTCGCGAGTCGCCAGGCAAGATCATTGGCTTCACTGCCAGATGATACGAAGTAACAAACTTCAAGTGCTTCGGGTAAAGTGCTGGTTATTTTTTCCGCATAGTCCATAGCGACATCATAATGATACCTTGTGTTGCTATTAAGGGTGGCGGTTTGCTTGGCAATAGCGGATACGATCCGGGGGTGGCAATGGCCGGCATGAGGCACATTGTTGTAAGCATCAAGCAATTGATTACCCTGTGCATCCCACAGCCACACGCCTTCACCATGGATTACATGAAGGTGACGATCATATTCAATATAATTAGCATTACCGAGAAAGCGATTTCTTCGCTGCATCGCTTGCTTAATATTGGTGCTTGGTTGGTTGGTCGATTGGCTATTTTGCTCGATTGGCACCTTGCCGCAGGATGTTCTGAAAAGATTTTCCAATTCTCTGGGGCCGAGTTCGAGAATTGTTTTGAGTAAGCAAGTACTTTTCTCTCGCCATCCAGACATAAATTCTCGATCATCAGTCCAGGAAATTTCTGCCTCAGCCCAAGATTCAAGCAGCAATTGCATCGCAAGTCGAGCCGCGATAAGGCCGGGTAAAATTTTGAACTCTTCGTCCTCAAGCGGAATAACTTCATGGTAGCCCGCAACAATTTCAGCACTTCTCGCTAACGGGTCGACACAGTCCACGGGGACTTCTGCTGCTGGAATAGCCAAGTTCTGTATCATAGGTCCGTAAACCATATCACCGAAATCAAATATTCCTGCGATAATGCTCGAATTGCCGGGCTCCACTACCGTATTGTGGTAAGAGATATCGTTATGGATTATCTGGGAACGTAAATTTCCAAGTTGGGGTTTGATATTTTCCTTGAAGGTTTTGAGTGTTTTTTCAACCAGTTCTTTCTCTTCTGCCTTAGGCAAATATTTAACTAATTCTTCGAGTTGATCGAGGTGCTGGATATCCCATGCCAGTGAATGTTTTGCCGATGGATGGAAAAAACCTCGTAGTGAAAAATCAAGACTGGCCACCATCCTACCCAAATTTTTCATTAATCCAGAATCCTTTAAAACGTCATCGATACTTATCCCCGGTAGGAAAGTAAAGGCCCTAACACGAACAGACTCACTAGCGTTAAGTTGAACACTCGCCCATTGTTTACCCTCTTTTGTCGGGATAAGCCTTGGAACTGGTATGGTTGGATTAATCTGTTGAATATGTTTCAGTGCCGCACATTGCATATCGAGAAGTTGATCATTCTCACTGGCGTTAGCAAATTTGAGCAGAAAGTCCTTACCTCTTAGGTCATCTTTCGAGTGCTTGATCAGAAAGTTTCGGTCCCTTTCACCCCCTAATTCGCTCACCGAGCCAGTAAAACCAAATTGAAATAACGCGACTTCCTTAACTTTATCTATTGATACTTCAGGTGGTATTACGCATAGGCTATCAAGATTTGAATTCATTGATGTGAGTCGCTGATTGTTATTTCATGTTACTAATATTACACATACTCAACGGCTTCCTCTACAACCCGTAGGGGTATGTAGACAGAGTACATTTTAGTATTATTCATAACTAAATTATCTTACACTTCACGGCGTCTTCGACAACTTGACAGTACCCAAGTGTATGATCATAAAGCGGACGTTTGGAGACCACAGGTTGTTTTTTAAGCTTGACAGTTAACTCAGTATTCTTCTAGTATGGTTCTTCTTGTTGGATTTTTTGTAAGTTAATTAAAACTTTATGTTTAACAATAACCACAAAACCATGGTACAAATAAACCAGTTTTTTTATATAGCATGGTCACACTTTGCCTGTACCAGTTCCAACTGGCAGGACATCTTTGGCGGTGAAGACGACGGCCCTTCTTTTCTCTGAATTTAAATAACTTCTCGTAGATTTTTATCTACAAATAATCATTGCGCTTTTTGATGTAAATTGTCATCAGATATCCCTGCGTGGTGAAATAACGAATGTACAATTCGAGAGATAGGCTATGACATCAGGAACTACAGAAGTAGACGTAATCATCATCGGGGCCGGTTCCGCCGGATTATCAGCCGCCAAGGAACTCACCAATCAAGGTTTGAATTATACCATAGTGGAAGGCTCGCACCGCATTGGCGGTCGCGCCTATAGCGAGGAAATCGCGCCAGACGTATGGTTCGATCTGGGCTGCAGCTATCTGCATTCTGCCGAGCATAATCCCTTTGTCGCCATCGCCGATGACCTAGGCGTTGTCTTGGGCAAGGAATACGGCAACTTCTTTGATGGTGACCAACAGCGCTTCTATCACAATCGCGTACAGCTCAATGATGCTGATGCAGCGGCATGCCGGGAATATTTCGAGCAGTGCAACAAAGCCATCGATAATGCGGCGAAACGGGGTGAGGATATCGCCGTGTCAGACACCCTTGACCTCGACAGTCCCTATGCCAAGACATTCATGGCGCACTTGGCCGAACTGTGCGGTGGGGATATCGACGAACTCTCAACAGTTGATTTGGAAAGATGGGTAGGTGGCTCTGATTATCCCGTCCTCAATGGTTTTGGCAATCTGATTGCCAAGTGGGGTGGGGATGTTTCGGTTTCGCTTAACACCAAAGTAGAGAGCATCGATTGGTCGGCGGCGGGTGTCCGTGTCGAGACCAACAAAGGCACCCTGACGGGGCGCGCGGTGCTCATCACAGTTTCAACCGGAGTTCTCGCGGCCAACCATATCAAATTCAAACCCGGCCTGCCGGACTGGAAATCCGATGCTATTCACGGTCTGCCACAGGGGACGGAAAGTAAAATAGCCGTTCATTTCAACGAGGATGTGTTTGGTCCGGATGGTCGCGGCTACCACCATACATGGACTGATGATGACGAAGGAAGTAGCTTTGAAGCCAGCCTCATGGGTCAGAATGTAGCTATTATCAATACCGGTGGACGGTTTGGCATCTGGCTGGAGAAACAAGGGCAGCAAGCTGGACATGACTTCGCGCTGGAACAAATCGCCAATGTGTTTGGCAACGATATTCGACAATCTGCAAGTCGTTCGATCGTCACGGCGTGGTACACGGACCCCTGGACGCTGGGTTCGTATTCCCACGCCCTGCCAGGACAAGCCCATCAACGCGAGGTGCTGGCACGCTCCATTGATGATCAAGTCTTCTTCGCTGGTGAAGCCACCCATATAGACTTCGGCTGCGCCATTCACGGCGCATACCTATCGGGCATCCGCGCCGCCCAAGAGATCAAGGCGATGTTGAAATAATGAATGCGGGCTTTCAACTGCCCCCAATTTGACCCCAAGACACAAAAAATAGGCCTATTTAACCTTTAAACGCGACTAATTTAAAAAGGAGTCACTATGAAAAAATCATCGAAGCAATTTACCGACGCCGAGCTTGGCATGCACAGCGCTATATCACGCAGAGATATTTTGCATGGCCTCGGTGCCCTGTCCCTTGGCGCCCTGTCGGTAGGGCTAAGCGGTTGCACACTGCCTTTACATCTGGGCCAGGGCAGCAAAGCGGCAGGTGAAAGCACTTCTTCGATGAGCAATATCACCGCAATCAATGAGGTTTATCCGCCCGCTTCAACAGGTTACCGTGGTAATCACCCTGGCTCTTTTGAAGTAGCCCATCAACTGGGACGATATAACAAACGTGACTGGGGCCCAGTAGTAGAGGCCGAGACTACGCCCTATGATCTGGTCATTGTTGGTGGGGGCATCAGTGGCCTTAGCGCCGCGCATTTTTATCAAAAAAAGCACCCAAACGCTAGCATACTGATCTTAGATAATCACGACGATTTTGGTGGTCATGCTAAGCGCAATGAATTTAAAGTGGGCGAGCATACCTTACTTGGTCACGGCGGCTCACAAACCTTACAAGAGCCCTCTTGGTTCAGCCCCGTCGTTAAAGAGTTGCTCGACGATCTGGGTGTTGAAGTAAAGCGCTTTGACAAAGCTTATGACAGCAATTTCTATAAACGCAATAACCTTGGGGCCGGGATTCATTTTTGCAAAGAAAAATGGGGGGTCGACCGTGTCGTACCAATAGAAATAGGCACCAATGCTGGCTATTTGCCCTTGGCTGATTCGACGCTTTCAATCGCTGAAGCGGTAGCAATAATGCCCATCTCTGATGGCGCAAAAATTGAGTTCGAACGTTTATTAACCCTTGAACAAGATCAGATGCCCGAAATAGCGCAAGGTGATAAAGAGGACTACCTCAAATCAATCACCTATAGAGACTTTCTTAGCAAGCATATGAACATAAGTGAACCGCATGTGTTCGAGATATTGCAAGACTTGGCCAATGACTTAAGCGCTGGTATCGATGCGGTCGACGCTTATGGCGCTATCTCCTATTCTGGATTACCCGGGTTGGCAGCAACTGGCTTACCCATTGATGAAGAAGAAGTCGAAGCCTATATTCATCACTTTCCCGATGGTAATGCCTCTATTGCTCGGTTGCTCGTTCGCAAGCTGATACCAAATGTGGCCCCTGGCAACACCATGGAAGATATAGTCACGGCAAAATTTGATTATTCAACGCTAGATCAAGACAAGCAACTTGTTCGACTGCGACTCAATAGTACAGTGACCAAGGTTAAGCATCAGGGCGAGCCAAATTCAGCCAAAAGCATTGTCATAGAGTATCAGCAAAATGGCCAGGCTTACCGGGTACAAGCGTACGGTACTATCATGGCGTGTAACAACAGCATCATCCCCTACCTTTGTCCTGAAATGCCCGAAGTTCAAAAGGAAGCCCTTGATTTTCAGGAAAGAGTGCCAATTCTTTATACCAATGTTGCGTTGAAAAATTGGCAGGCCTGGAAAAATTTAAAGCTGGGTTCAGTCATCTCACCGGGGTCATATCATATTAATGCCATGCTTGATTTCCCCGTCAGTATGGGTGACTACAAATATTCGCAAGCATCAGATAAACCTGTGATTGTGCGTTTGGAGCGCGTTCCCCATTTAAATAATGCCGGTAAAACAATTCGCGAACAACACAGGATCGGGCGCCATGAACTCATGACCACCTCATTTGAAACCATAGAGCGTAATGTGCGCAGCCAGTTAATGAGTATGCTGGGGCAAGGTGGATTTGACCCAGTAACAGACATTGTCGGCATAACGGTAAATCGCTGGGCACATGGCTATTCATACTGGTACAGATCACTGTTTGATACTCTTTATGAGAACTACGACGATGAGCGATATCCGCATATGATAGCACGCAAGCCATTTGGCAGAATAACCATAGCCAACGCCGATTCTGGAGCAAGCGACATGTTAGAAAGTGCCGTTGAACAAGGCCACAGAGCCGTTAACGAATTGAAAAACCTTTAATAGTAAATTAGAAATGATATACCGAGAGCTTTAAGTACTATATGTTAGATGCATTAGCATTCTATGATTGAAAAAAGTATGGCGTTAAATGCAAATTTAAGACATTTTCTTGACGATGAAGGTAAAGTACTAGAGCTTACTGAACAAGCAAAAACAGTTTTCAAATTTCTGATCAAAATTGTGTCTTCGGTTTCTGAGAATATCGAGCAGCCACTAATTGATGTTGATTTAAAATGCAACACCCGAGCTGATGGACTGTCTTGTGGTGGGGGCATTGAAGCAACGTGTATCGCAATTGGCATGATTGAGTGGCATTGCGACACCTGTGAAGCTTCTGGAACGATATCGAATTGGCAAGGAAGCATGTGGGACAAGCAAGAACGCACAATTCATTAGTTGTGTCGAATATTTGACATAGGTAGTTGAAAACTGATTTTAATTGTCTAAATTCGATAAGTTGACAGTACCAGGCGTTACGCGAAATAATTCAGAGAGGAGTCATGATGCCAAATACTGTACATAGAGTAGGAATCGAAAATTCAGATATTGAGACAGTTTATAAATCTATTGCTTCAGTGGAAGGTTTAAAATCGTGGTGGACTGAAACGGTAACTGGGGAGTCTGCCATACATGAAATCTTAAATTTCCATTTTGGAAGTGGTGGCTCATCATTTGAAGTAATAGAGTTAATAAGTCCAAGTCTTGTCGAGTGGAAATGTGTGAGCGGTCCATCGGAATGGCTGGATACACGTATACAATTTGCATGGGGCTGCGGGGTCGGACCCGAATGGCACTAGGTTAAGAAAAAATCAATAAAATATAATAAGTTATATGAAATCTGTATGTTGGAAAATGTAAAAGAAAGGCAGAAACTCTTGTAAAATATTTTTACCACAAAAAGTTTAAACAAAAGTAGTCTGCCTCATGTCTATTATCACTCAAATTCATGATTCTCAAAACAACAAATTTCGTCATTTTATAAAAAATACAGATGCCACTAGTTTTCTTGTTACACCTAGGAAATCCCTCCTGGAGCCCTTTATCCATGGGAGTCTAAAAATTAATTAACTAGTGACATTTCAGGTGGGTTTTCTATTACATATTTGCACTTGGCTAGCAGGTTATGATTTTTGTTCTAAATAATACAGGTTATCTTTATAATTTATTGTTTTGTCATTTCAATTTAGTTTTTTTGTTTGGGTGAATTTATAATTTATTTTTCTAACATGTTAGTTTTATGATTTTTTACTGCCTCTAAGGTGTAAACTTATTTTTAAGCTTTTAATAACAAAGCATCTTTTTTTTCTGTTTTTTTTATAAGAATTTAAGTACAAATTCCAGGTTGTCATTAATAACCTGATGAATGGCACCATCAGCCCCTATAGCAGCATCTAAAAGCTTTTCGTTAAAAAGCTTCGCCTGAACTAATCTATGTTTTAAGTCGTATATTGTAGGGCTAGACAATGACTCTGTGGCCATTTTAAGGTCGTCCACATCTACTTTAAGTATGTTTGCCAATTGTTCAGGGCTACGTGTTATAGCCTCTTTAATGTTTATTAATAATTCTTCTTTACTAACCATTAATATCCCTTTTCATTAGTGATAAAAACAGGGCATGAATCATAGAGGTGTTTGATTTTTGTAAGCGTCTTATAAACCACACATTTCAAATCATTTTCCCATCAGTTAATCTTCCTACGGTACTAATAACAGGGGATACCGATGAATTCATCAAACCGAAAAAAATGGTTAAACATTATTGAAAGACACGAAGCAAGTGGATTGAATATCACACAGTTTTGTCGTCAGCAACAAATTAACAGTAAAACATTTTACCGCTACA
>JABSOI010000107.1 GCA_013216015.1 Alteromonadaceae bacterium
CACAACATACCGTTCGTCCTGAACATGGTTGTTCATTGCCATCCATGGCATCACAACATACCGTTCGTCCTGAACATAAAAAAGCCCAGTCATAGACTGGGCAAAAACATAAATGGGAAACATGAAAGTAGTTTATAGCAATTAATTTAGCACTCTGGTTTTATTACCTGCTTGTTGGTATTAAGTAAGCTTTTGCCATTAATCACAATTTTTTTGGGTTTTAAGGCTTCAGGTATTTCTCTTTCTAAATCTACGTGCAGTAAACCATTTTCCATAAAAGCGCCTATTACTTTTATGTGGTCGCCTAATTGGAATTTTCTTTCAAAACCGCGTTCGGCTATACCTTGATGAAGAAATTTTCTTTGTGAGTTTTGAACTGAACTTTTTTGATTGGCACTGTGTTTTGTGCCCGTTATAATCAGGTGATTTTGTTTTGATTCAATATCAAGTTCATTTTCAGCAAAACCAGCAACTGCCATAGTAATGCGGTATTGATCTTCTGAGAGTAATTCAACATTAAAAGGAGGGTATGTTGATTGTTTTTCATTTCGGGATGCTTGATCAATTAATCCAGCTAAGTGATCAAAACCAATAAACGAGCGGTAAAGTGGGCTAAAATCTGTAGTTGTACGCATAATTCATATCCTATTTTGCATAAGCAATATGTTGTCACTCAATGAAAACAATTTTGATTATGTTTTAGAGGTTAGCTTCTGGAATATTGACCAACTCAAGGTTGCGACTAAATGTTCCAAAATTATAACTATCTAAAATCAAAAAAGCTTTTGAGTTTAATGTGCCATTCATAATTGAACTGGCGGTTAATGTAGTCCCTTTCGGCGACTACATAATAATAGATGGGATTCAGTTGGTTTTTTTCAAGAGAAAAGTGAAAACTTTTCAGGGTTAATTTATAACTGACTGATTTTTAATGGGTAAAAATAAAGAAAAAGTAGTACTTAAATTTACTTAATAGATTTAGCTTCGGTTTTGTTACTGGTGTTTACGTTAAGTGATGAATCTTTTTTAGGTTCAACAGGTGCTAATGCTTTTAATGTAGCTAAAGCCATTTCATAATTTGGGTGTTTAGATAAATTATCAACAAGTTCTTTGTAGGCTATTTTCCCTTGTTCATCAATGATAAATATTGAGCGGGTCAATAGCCCCATATCTTTAATCAATAAGCCATATTTACTACCAAAATCGCGCCAGACAGAGTCGGATAATATTTTAATATTGTCTACATTTTCAGTTTTGCAAAAACGTTTTTGTGCAAAAGGTAAGTCATTGCTAATGGTTAACATAACAATACTGTCAGGTAAATTAGCAACTTCTTCATTAAATCGCTTTGTTTGTAGTGCACATACGCCGGTATCTAGGCTGGGAACAACAGAGATAAGAACGATTTTTTTATCGAAATTATTCAGTGTAACCTCTGAAAAGTTTTCGTTAACTACTTTAAAGTTTGGTGCTTTATCTCCGACATTTACTTGCGTACCCAATAAAGTGACATATTTGTTGCCTGCTTTAACCAAATTATTTGTTTGCAAACTAGGTTCTTGAATAGTGCTATTGGCTGAATTTGAAAAAAATAACGTAAAAATTGTAGATAAGAGTAAAGTTAATGTAGATAAGTTCATATATTGTTGAAAGAGTGGTAGTTAAGATGAGTTAAGCTTACCTGTGTAAAACTTAAATAGCCATAACATTGTGTTTGGTTTAGATTGTGATTTTTCAATTATTATCTATTGTTAATATTGAAAGAAAAATTATCGATACTACTGAGATTATTATTTTTTTGTAGTAGTCTACAATGTGTGGTTTTTTCATTTAACCTTATTTTTATTAGCGTTAGGAAATCTTTTATATTATGTCGACTCGTTTATTGATTTGTGATGATTCAAATATGGCTCGCAAACAAGTCGAGCGCTCATTACCCGACGGCTGGGATGTTGATATAAGTTATGCCAATAATGGTCTTGAAGGTATTGAGGCTATTAAGGCAGGCAAGGGTGATGTGTTGTTACTCGATCTTAACATGCCTGTTATGGATGGTTATGAAGTTCTTGAAACAATTGTAGAGCATGATTTGCCGGCGTTAGTCATTGTAATTTCTGGCGACATTCAACCTGAAGCTTATCAACGTGTGACGAGTTTAGGTGCGCTGGACTTTATCCAAAAACCAGTCAATAAAGAAAAATTAACTCAAATTTTGTCTGATTATGGGATTTATACCCAATCTACTCAATCTGGAATCCCTGACTCTGACAATTTAGATCCAGCGACGATAAAGAATAAAGGTCAAAATAAAAGCCATATTACACCTGATGGTAAATTTATCTTACCTGCAATGACAGAAGCTCCTGATGAAGTTAAACTTAATACAACTAAGACAAACGAAATTACCCATCTGGAACCTGCATTGCGCGATTGTTATCAAGAAATAGCCAATGTTGCTATGGGACGTGCTGGTGATTTACTTGCACGTTTATTAGATGTTTTTGTTGTTTTGCCAATTCCTAATGTTAATTTAATTGAAGTTAGCGAATTAAGCATGGCTTTGTCTGCGGTAGAAAGTGATGAAAGTATTTCAGGCATTTGCCAGGGATTTATCGGAGCAGGTATTTCTGGAGAAGCTTTCTTGATATTGAATGACTCAAGTTTCAAAGATGTTGCTGCTTTGATGAATTATCATTATGAGGTCAATGACAGTACTGAATTAGAGTTATTGATGGATTTAGCCAATGTACTTATTGGCGCTTGTCTTAATGGCATTTCAGAACAGCTTGATATGTCTTTTAGTCAAGGGCATCCGGTAGTGCTTGGACAACATCGTAAAATATCAGAACTTATTTCAATGAATTCATTTAATTGGAAACGTACTTTGGCAATAGAGATAAGTTATAGCATTGAAAACTACCCGATAAAATGTGATTTATTGTTATTATTCACTGAACAATCTATGCAAACTTTAAATAATAAAATTGCTTATTTACTTGACTAGCATTTTGACTAAATCATTAATGAAAAATACGATCACGTAGTACATCTGAGTTTAAAAAAGAAGCAAATAATTATGTCGATAAATCTTGAACAAATAAATGAGTTACATTGGTTAATGGAAATGCTCCATAACATTGATGTAGGTTTGGTGGTGCTTGATCGTCAATATAACGTACAAATCTGGAATGGTTTTATGGAAAACCACAGTGGTTTGTTACCCAAAGATGTTAAAGATAAAGATTTATTTAGTTTATTTAGCGAAATACCGGAATTATGGTTTAAGCGTAAGGCTCAGTCGGTTTTTTTATTAAAGAATAAAGCCTTTACTATTTGGGAGCAACGGCCTTACCTGTTTAAATTTCTAAATTATCGGCCGATTACTGGTAGTGCTGATTATATGTATCAAAATACCACGTTTATTCCATTAACTTCTGCAACTGGGGAAGTGACGCATTTATGCTTGATTATTTATGATGTTACTGACAATGCGGTGCACAAGCAAAATTTAGAACAAGCAAATGTTGAGCTTGCTGTTTTGAGCCAAACGGATGGTTTAACGAAATTATTCAATCGTACTCATTGGGAAAATTGTTTGGAGGCTGAGTTTAAACGTTGGACACGAAGTAAAAACCCAAGCTGTTTAGTTATGTTAGACATAGATCATTTTAAGAATATTAACGATAGTTATGGTCATGTAATAGGAGATGAGGTTATCCGGCATATTGGGGGTCTTATTCAGCATCATGCTAGAGAAACTGATATTTCAGGTCGTTATGGGGGAGAAGAATTTACAGTTTTATTATCAGACACTACTGTTGAACAAGGTAACGTTTATGCTGAACGGTTACGTAAAGAAGTTGAAGAGTCGATAGTTAAATATAATGATATTGATGTTAAATATACAATCAGTATCGGAATAGCTGAAATTGATCCAAGTATTAAAACATACGAAGGATGGATTGAATGTGCTGATGCTGCGTTATATAGATCTAAAAATAATGGTCGTAACCGAATATCTCAACATCCTAAGTTAGTCGTTAAGTAATAAAATTTATTTGAATGAAAGTGAGGTATATACCCCACTTTCAAACGATATTCATTAGTTGAGATTTCCTTTATCTAAATCATTTGAATAAACTTGTTTGCCATTGACCCAGGTTGAAACAACTTCATTTTTCCAGATATCAGTCTCAGGCTCTGAAAACAGGTTGTTTTCGATTAAAATGAAATCAGCCTTTTTCCCTTTAGCTAGACTTCCAATGAGCTTTTCTTGATGTCCGGCATAAGCTGCGTCAATAGTGAAAGTTCTAAAGGCTTCAATACGTGTCATTTTCTCATTTGGGAACCAGCCGTTGTCAGGTTTATTTTGATGATCCTGACGGGTAATTGCGGCATGTAAACCGTAAAAAGGATTAGGAGATTCAACTGGAAAGTCTGAACCAGCGGCAATAATGACATTTTTTGAAAGTAGTGTACGCCATGCATAAGCTCCTAGAATACGTTGGTCACCTAAACGGGCTTGGGCCATATTTTTGTCACTGGTAGCGTGGGTTGCCTGCATCGATGCAATAATATTGAGTTTTGAAAATCGCTCAATATCAGCTGTTGTTAAAATTTGTGCATGCTCAATTCTATGTCGGCTGTTTTTTGTTTTAGTTGCAGGTATTAATTTCTGATATTGGTTTAATACAATGTTATTGGCATTGTCTCCAATGGCATGGATGTTTACTTGAAACCCTGCGTTCATTGCTGTTGATATGTAGTTTGATAGGGTTTCTTCATCGTGCAGTAATAAACCTTTATGATCAGGCTTATCTGAGTAGTTTTCTATTAATGATGCACCTCTGCTACCTAAAGCCCCGTCAGCTTGTATTTTAATGCTATTTAGAGCAAACATGGCATCTAAACTTTGGTAGGTACCTTTGTTTACAGTAGCGAGCCAGTTAATACTAGGTACATATAACATGGCGTTAATACGAATTGGCATGTTATTTTCTTCGGTTAATTCTTTATATATATCTATGTTTTCGGCAGTGATGCCTGCATCGTGTACAGAGGTCAAACCTAAAGAAGCCAGTGATTTCATTGCTTTGATTAAAGCAAATTTTTGTTCTTGTTTAGTTAATGGTGCAATGCTTGTTTCAATCAATTTCATTGCATTATCGATAAATATTCCGGTTGGGTTTCCAGCGCTATCTTTAATTATCTGACCACCGTCAGGAGACTTTGTCCCAGATGTTATTCCTGCCAGTTCCATTGCTTTTTTATTGGCCCAGCCAGCATGACCATCTACCCGTTCTAACCAGACAGGTGTATCAGGAAATGCTTTATCAAGCTTGGTATGGTCAGGAAATTTAGAATTTGCTTGCCATTGTACTTGATTCCAGCCCCGACCTTGGATCCAGGCAAAACC
The DNA here is from genome assembly GCA_013216015.1 of Alteromonadaceae bacterium. GTDB lineage: Bacteria > Pseudomonadota > Gammaproteobacteria > Enterobacterales > Alteromonadaceae > JABSOI01. Next base: position 5,417 of record JABSOI010000107.1, read on the forward strand.
TTTATTATTTTTAGCATAATCAATAACACGGTCTACAGCTGCTTGTTCTGATGTAGTATTGGTTAAATCAGCGCGCATTAAGCTTAAACCATAACTAAGGACATGACCGTGAGCATCAATAAGACCGGGCAATAAAGTTTTTCCATGACCATCAATTGTTTTGATATTACTTGCTGTGTGTGGAGTCTTAGGTGAGATTTCCGTTTCGTTTGAGTAATAAATCTTGTCAATTTTATCATTCGTAAATTGTAAGGCACTAAATTGCTTTAATTGTTTACCGTCTAAAGTATATCCCTTGATGTTATGAATCAATGTTGTCTGGGCCAGACAGGTAAAAGCAAGCAATTGACAGGTAAAAAAGCTTATTATTTTTCTCATGTTATTATGTTTATTGTGAGGATTTTAATATTCATCATAAGCATAATTGAACTGTTTAGCTATTTTTTTGATTTATAACCTCTGAATATTATCAAAAGTATCATTAAAATAGCGATTAGATAGATAAGGCCACGGCCCAGCATGCTATACGGGGTTTGTCCTGTAACTAAGGATACTTCCGCTTTAAGTACCGCTTGTTCAAATTGGGGGATTTGAGCGGTTATTCTACCTTTGTGATCGATAACCGCTGTAATGCCATTATTCGTTGAACGCAGCAAGGGACGGCCAAACTCTAAAGCACGCATTCTGGCTATTTCTAAATGTTGATGTGGTCCGTGAGAGTCTCCAAACCAAGCATCATTACTTACCGTTAATATTAAATCTGTTTCGGCGGTCATGTTTGCAGCTAACTGTTCAGGAAAGGCTATTTCAAAACAAATAAGCGGCAATATGTGTAAACCTTGAGCTATTAAGTTTGGCTGTGTGTAGTTACCACGGCTGAAAGATGACATCGGTAAATTGAAAAATGGGGCTATAGGGCGCAATAAGTCTTCAAATGGGACAAATTCACCAATGGGTAAGAGATGATTTTTATAATATCTATTATTAGTTTCATAATAATAGCTTGCTTGTTTATCGTCGGGGCGTTTTTTTCCTAAGACAATTAAGCTGTTGAAATAGTTTTTTGTCTGAAAGTTATAGTTAATAATCCCGGTGATAATAGCACTGTCATTTAAGAAGGCTGATTGATTTGCCATATCCAGAAATTCTTGCGCTAAAGGCTCCATTGCAGGAATCGCACTTTCAGGCCAAATGATCAGATCCGCATCATAATTGACCCGGGTAAGATCCAGATAAGTTAGCATTGATGGCCATTCTTCTTCTGGAGACCATTTTATCGATTGTTCAATATTAGCTTGTACTAAAGCTGTTTTGATCGTTTTATCACGATATTCAACCCATGTTATCTGGTTGAGTGAAACCGTAACTATGGCTAATAAACTTAACAGTAATCCATGACGTTTAATTTGTTTACTTTTGATGATGTTCAGCAAACTTACGCTGATCAATAACATGACAAAGGTGATGCCAACTTCACCAATAACCGGAGCAAAAGCAGCAAGAGGACTCTCTATTTGACTATAACCTAAAGAGAGCCAGGGAAATCCAGTTAATACAACGCCACGTAAATATTCGCCTAATAACCAGGTTGGCGGTATTAGCCACAAATTAAGTTGATTGTTCCTGCTTAGTTTTGTTGCTAAATATGCTCCGAGTGCCGGAAAAATAGCTAGGTATAAGCATAAAACTAACATCATCAGCAGTGAAACAACAAGTGGTAAGCCACCAAATTGATCTATGCTGACATGCACCCAGCTAATACCACTGGCAAACCAGCCAAAGGCGAAAATAAAGGTTTGTTTGGCAGTATTCCTTGCGTTACACAAATTGATTTGATGTAACCAAATTATCGGTAGAAGTATGGCTAACCACCATTGCGAAAATGGCGCATAGGCGAAAACTAAACTAATCCCAGCTAAAAAACTGAGCCAGTTAGTTTTATTTTTAAGGTTGTTTAGTAAGTGAGCTTTCAACTTTTTAAACATCTTAGTAGGCAATTATTAGTTTAATCAGTATTTTTTCCATTGAATATATGATTTTTGGGAACATTGAGTTGTAATGTTTGAATTCTGCGATTATCGGCTGCCGTTATTTTGAATTCAAATGAGTCAATTGTTATTTCTTCATCTTTTTTAGGCATATGACCGAATTTATGTGAGATAATTCCGCCAATAGTGTCAGCGTCGTTTTGGTCGAATTTACTATTAAAAAATTCGTTGAAATCAGATAAATCAGTCAGAGCTTTAACCTGATATACGTTGCCAACCATATGTTTGATGTCTTCTTCAATTTCATCATCAGTTTCATCTTCAATTTCACCCACAATGAGCTCAAGAATATCTTCAATGGTAACTAAACCTGAAACACCACCATATTCATCAACAATAATTGCCATATGATAACGTTGAGACCGGAAGTCTTTTAATAAGGTCTCTACTTTTTTACTTTCAGGAACAACAATATAAGGACGTATAACTTCAGCTAAAGTGCATTCTTCTGTTTGTGAGGTAAAACCATAAGCGAGTAAATCTTTTGCTAGTAACGTACCTTCAATATCATCAAGGTTTTCATTAACAACGGGAAATCTGGAATGACCAGAGTCTAATATAATAGGTAAAATTTCAGCAAGTGACTGGTTGATATCTAAAGTGATCATTTGAGATCTAGGGATCATTATATCGCGTACACGAATATTGGAAACTTCTAGCACGCCTTGGATCATTTGCTTAGTTTCAGGCTTTATTAACTCACGGTCTTGTGCATCATTGAGTACATCAACCAATTCTTCTTGGTTTTTAGGTTCACCAGTAAATATTTGCATGAATTTATTCCAAACAGATTTACGCGAGGAACTGTTACTAGAGGGGGGGTGGTCATCGCTCATGGAGCTTTATTAATCCTTTGTTTATTTTGCATTATTGCTATTGTGTGTTTTTGTATAAGTGCTTAGTTAAATAAACTTAACTTTAGTCACTTAAATTTCTTCGTACGGGTTATTAAAACCGAGTTGCGCCAAAATGTCTATCTCTAATGATTCCATTTCAAGTGCGTCACCATCATTTATATGATCATATCCGAGTAAATGCAAGCATCCGTGAATGACCATATGCGCCCAATGAGCAATTAGTGGTTTATTTTGGTTTTTGGCTTCTTGTTCTACAATAGATGCACAAATAACTAAATCACCCAAAAGATCGAGTTCAATTCCTTCAGGAACTTCGAAAGGAAATGATAAAACATTGGTCGGTTTGTTTTTGCCTCTATATTGATTATTTAGCTGCTGACTTTCCTTTTCATCTACTATCCTAATGGTTAGTTCGAAAGGTTTGTTGTATTGAGCAAGCACGGTTGTGAGCCAAAGTTGCAGCTGTTCATGTTGAGGAAGCTTGTCGGCTTGACAAGCTATTTGTAAATCAAGCTCAATGTTCATTGCTGTCATTTTTGCTTGTATCTTTTATTTCTTGTTTCAGTGCTTTTTCTTGTTTCTGAGCTTTTTTCAATAGGTTTTCTTTTTGTTCAAAAATTTCATAAGCGTCAACAATTCTACCAACAACAGGATGACGGACAACATCTTTAGACTGGAAAAAGTTGAAACTAACGCCCGGAATATTATCTAAAACATCAATGCTATGTCTTAATCCGGATCTTTGGCCCCGTGGTAAATCTACTTGTGTAATATCACCAGTGATCACCGCTTTAGAGTTAAAACCGATACGGGTCAGGAACATTTTCATTTGTTCAACTGTGGTGTTTTGACTTTCATCTAAAATAATGAATGCGTCATTGAGTGTTCTTCCGCGCATGTAAGCCAAAGGCGCTATTTCTATAACTTTACGTTCAATTAATTTTTCGACTTTTTCAAAACCTAGCATTTCAAATAATGCATCGTAAAGAGGACGAAGATAAGGGTCGACCTTTTGTGATAAATCGCCAGGCAAAAAACCGAGTTTCTCACCAGCTTCTACAGCAGGACGAGTTAACAAAATTCTACGTATCTCTTGACGCTCCAGGGCGTCGACTGCACAAGCAACTGCTAAATAGGTTTTACCAGTACCCGCAACACCTACACCAAAGCTAATATCATTAGTGAGAATGCTTTGTACGTAACTCTGCTGACTTTTATTTCGTGGCTTGACCAGACCGCGTTTAGTCTTGATGGTGAGAATTTTGTCGAAACATTCATCAAGATTGTCAGCGTCTGATTTATTGGGCTGTTGCAATACATTTTGTTCAGGATCTTGCTCGAGAACGGGTGCATCAAGAAGCGCTAAATGTAACATTTCAGGCGTAATCGTTTTATATTCGTTTTTAACAGATGCTGTTTCAATGTATAAGTCTTTGATAATGTTAACAGCGGCCTGACAATTATTTGGCTTACCGATGACCTTGAATTGATGGCCCCGATAGCTGATCTTAACGCCAATACGACGTTCAATAGTCTTAAGGTTTTCATCCATCGGACCACATAAATTCGCTTGTCTGTGGTTATCAATAGGCTCTATTTCAAAATTGTGGCTGGTATCTTTCAAAAGGAATATTCCGTTGATTGCCGTGCTTAGCACGGCTTCACTGTTTATTTTGTATTTTTAACTATTTACATTAACTATCAACATTAACTATCTACTTGAAATTCAAGGGGCATAGGTTGTAACCCCTAGATTATCTGTGTTCGTTGTGTTCGTTGTGTTCGTTGTATTAGTTGTATTAGTTGTATTAGTCTTGTGATGACTGTTAGATAAAATATCAGCGGGTGAATGAGCAATACGTAATCCCATTTCGCTTTGCTGACGTACTAAGTCACCACGTAAAGAGTTGGCATAAACATCGGTGATTTTCACATCAACAAACTGTCCAATTACTGTGTGTGGCGCAACAAAATTTACAATACGGTTATTTTCAGTTCGACCGCGTAATTCCATCGGATTTTTCTTTGATGGACCTTCAACTAAAATACGTTGTTCTGTGTTTAGCATTTGGCGGGCAATACGTAATCCTTGCTGGGTTATTCTGTCTTGCAATAAATGTAATCGTTGTTTTTTTGTTTCGTCAGTTACATCGTCAGGTAAATCAGCCGCAGGTGTTCCCGGGCGAGCGCTGTAAATAAAGCTGAAACTTAAGTCAAAATCAATGGCCTGGATCAAGTCCATTGTTGCCTGAAAGTCTTCATCTGTTTCGCCGGGGAAACCTATGATAAAATCGGAAGACATTGATATGTCGGGACGAACTTTACGAAGACGTCTGATTTTGGATTTATATTCTATTGCTGTGTGACCACGCTTCATTTGAGTCAAAATTCTGTCTGAGCCACTTTGCACAGGTAAATGTAGGTGACTGACCAGTTCAGGAATATCAGCATATACATCAATTAGATCATCGGTAAATTCTACTGGGTGTGAAGTGGTGTATCTAATGCGGTCTATACCATCAATAGTTGCTACTAAACGTAATAATTCTGAGAATCGGCAAATGGTGTCATCAAATGTTGTACCACGATAAGCATTAACATTTTGACCTAATAAATTAACTTCACGCACACCTTGTTCGGCAAGCTGGGCAATTTCATATAAAACATCATCTAATGGACGGCTAACTTCTTCACCGCGCGTATAAGGCACTACACAAAAAGTACAGTATTTACTGCAACCTTCCATAATAGAAACAAAAGCGGTGGGGCCTTCAGCTTTAGGATCCGGTAAACGGTCAAATTTTTCAATTTCAGGGAAGCTGATATCAACAACCGGTTTATGTAGCTGAGTTACTTGCTGGATCATCTCTGGTAGTCTGTGCAAGGTTTGCGGACCAAAAACTATATCAACAAATGGTGCACGTTGACGAATAGCATCACCTTCTTGTGAGGCAACACAACCACCAACACCAATAACTAAATCAGGATTTTTTACTTTTAAGTTTTTCCAGCGTCCAAGTTGATGAAATACTTTTTCTTGAGCTTTTTCTCGTATAGAACATGTGTTCAGCAATATTACATCCGCATCTTCTGCTTCTTGTGCTAGCTTAAACCCGTGGGTCGAGTCTAAAAGTTCGGCCATCTTCTGCGAGTCATACTCGTTCATCTGACAGCCCCAAGTTTTGATGTATAGCTTTTTACTCATATTCTACTCTTATACTTATGCAAATAAATCATGCAGATTAATTTCTGCCTATTGAGTCTATTGTATTAATATTTAAATTAGTGAAGCACTAATCAAAAATACCCCGCTCAATAATTGGAGCAGCATTTTATACCAAAATGATGGCGAAATCGAGGAAAGAGAATATTTGTCTTGTATAAATCATATATACAAATGATAACTTGATGGTATTGACATTGTATTGACTTGGTAGCTTAGTTAAAATGGCTGGTAATTATTAGGCATATATCCAAGTAATTTGGGTATAAATAGCAATGGTATAAATTGAATATGGAAAGATATGATTGTGTAGTTATTGGCGGGGGCATGGTGGGTGCTGCAAGTGCTTTGTCGTTAGCGCAATTGGGGTTAAAAGTTGCGGTAGTTGAAAAGGTTGCACCAAAATATTTTTCTGTAGAGCAAGCTTTTGATTTAAGAGTTTCTGCCCTTTCACTTTCCACTGAACATTTATTACGACAATTAAATGCCTGGCAGCAAATTCAACAATGGCGTAGTTGTTGTTATCGGAGACTAGGCGTTTGGGAACAAGAAATTGCCTACACAGAATTTAATGCAAAAGACATTAATCAAGATCATCTAGGTCATATAGTTGAAAACAGACTGATCCAGTTATCTTTGTGGCAACAAATTAATGAACATCCGAAAGTAACTTTGTATTGTTCTAATGTCTTGGCAAGTTTTGAACAATTCCCTGAAGCGGTTGAGTTAAATTTAACCTCAGTAGAAACTGATGAAAATGTATCTCAGATAAAAATTAAAACTAAATTACTTATTGCAGCTGATGGTGCGAATTCACAAGTTCGGCAGTTAGCTGGCATTGGTGTTACCGGCTGGGATTATAAACAAGCGGCTATGTTGATCAATGTGGAAACTCAATTACCACAACAGGATATAACCTGGCAGCAGTTTTATGAAACAGGACCTGTTGCTATGTTACCTCTATCAGGAAGTTCAGAATCTGCAAATGGTTATGCATCTTTGGTCTGGTATCATAAAAAAGATGAAATTAAGCGACTCAGTGCTTTATCTAACAGCGCTTTGACAGAAGCTGTACACAAAAGTTTTCCCAAGCGATTGGGGGAAATAAAAGTTATAGATAAAGGAGCATTTGTGTTAACTCGCAGACACGCTAATCAATACCAGCAACAAAGAATATTATTACTTGGTGATGCTGCGCACACAATTAACCCAATGGCAGGGCAGGGTGTTAATCTGGGTTTTAAAGATGTTAAAGCATTACAAACGGTAATTGCAACAGCAATTGGCAATGGTGAGTCCTGGCACGCCCCTGAAGTGCTTGGTCAATATGAAAATATCCGCCGTAAAGATAATTTATTAATGATGTCTACAATGGACGCATTGTATTGTACTTTTAGCCATCCTTCTAGTTTAGTTAGATCAATTCGTAATGCAGGTTTGTTTGTCGCGAATAAAGTGCCATTTGTGAAGAATAAGGCGTTAGCTTATGCATGCGGTGTTTCGATTTAATCTGATTGGTATAATACGATTGTAATGGTGGCTACACCGGGATTTGAACCTGGGACCCCATCATTATGAGTGATGTGCTCTAACCAACTGAGCTATGTAGCCTTTACAAAATCGAATTATCTAATATTAAAATTTAAATTAGAACTAAAACTAAAATTAAATTTTAAACTTAAATAAAAGATAAGAATATACCGAAGAGATAAAAGTAAATGGTACGGGAAGAGAGACTTGAACTCTCACATCTTGCGATACTGGAACCTAAATCCAGCGCGTCTACCAATTCCGCCATTCCCGCATTTTACTAATAGTTTTAATTACCAAAACAATTGCTAATGAATTTTTATCAAAGGAACTGTTTTAGCAAATTAAATATTTATAAAGAAAATGGCTGGGGTAATAGGATTTGAACCTATGAATGACGGGATCAAAACCCGCTGCCTTACCGCTTGGCTATACCCCAACAATGCAATTTACTTCACAACTTGTACACATTTAAGTTGGATTAAAATGGTACGGGAAGAGAGACTTGAACTCTCACATCTTGCGATACTGGAACCTAAATCCAGCGCGTCTACCAATTCCGCCATTCCCGCATTTCAATGGTGGCTACACCGGGATTTGAACCTGGGACCCCATCATTATGAGTGATGTGCTCTAACCAGCTGAGCTATGTAGCCTTTCCAACCTGCCTCTGTGCAAGTGGCGCGTATTATGCAAATCTCATCGGGTTACGTCAACCGTTTTTTTACAAAACAGATGAGTTTTTTATTGTTTGTTCGATCTGTGTGCGATTTGAGCGATAACTGTACTGAGCCAGGAGGTTTTAATTAAATAGGCTGTGGAAATTTATACCCAGGCTACTTGTATACGCAGTCTGGGTATAGGTTTGCTTATTGAGGAAAGAGTTATTCGATACGATCTTTAGCATCTTCCGCCAGGTGAGCAGAGTATTTTTCTATTTCCTTTAAATTTGCTGCGACCATTGTTTTAGTCAATTTGCCTATAATAAATTCACCAGTATCAAGCGCTTGTGCTTTTGCTGCGAAAATAAGAAGGTTCTGATTGTTGCATTTTATTTCTTTAAATATGTGGCGAACCTTCAGTTTTTTCTGTTTGAGAAACGATCGCAAACGGGTTTTATCATTTACTGATATGTATTCACAGATTCGTTTTGCAATAGGTTCCCTGGCTTCTGCCTTAGGTACCAATGTTAACGAACTGAAGATTAAGCATGCTATTGCGATTACTAAGGTTGATTTCATTATTTAGCCCTTACACTTTTGAATTAATACCAATTAGCATAAATAAATGGTATGACATAAACATAAGTGTAGTTGTTTAGTTTGGTTTTGCTGATTATTTATACGGCTATTGGTAAATATGGCCAGTCTTTGAGTGATATTGAATAATTTCATCAGCTGTCTCTCTGTTAATTAGTGTTAAACCCACAGGTAGGATGGATTCGCCAACGGTGTAACCCATAATATTTGGTGCCCACTTAGTCATAAATTACTTGATAAGTATATGTTTTGATGGGTTACACTTGCGGCTAACCCATCCTGTCATAGTAAAGTCAAAAATTAAAAACACAGAAGAACACATCCAAGTAGATTTATTCGAGCTATCCGTAGAAGGTGTATTTATCCACGCATCACTTTAAGGCGCACATAAATGTGCGAACTACTAGCCTGAAAAATAATAACTTAATGAGTCAGCCACACTTAACTGGTACATAACCAATTAGTGATTTTCAAAATATGGGGAAGTAAGTGGAACTAGGATGGTATCAGTTGCTCTGAACTTTAACAGTACAGAGCAATATGAATATTACAATTAAGGTTTGATTGAAACTTTCTTTTTATACATCAGACAATTAAACATTAAAGCGGAAATGGATAACATCACCATCTTTTACCGGGTACTCTTTACCTTCCAGGCGCCATTTACCTGCTTCTTTTGAGCCAGACTCACCATCAAATTCAATAAAATGGTCAAAAGCAATAACTTCAGCTCGAATAAAACCTTTCTCAAAATCAGTGTGGATTACACCAGCGGCTTGTGGTGCGGTAGCATTTTGTTTTATTGTCCAGGCGCGTACTTCTTTTACCCCTGCGGTAAAGTAGGTTTGTAAATGAAGTAGTGAATATCCTGCATTGATCACTCGATTCAAGCCGGGTTCTTCTATGCCCATATCGGCCATAAATTCATCACGTTCATCATCATCCAGCTCTGCTATTTCACTTTCTATTTCTGCACAAACGGCAACAACGACTGAACCTTCTTTTTCCGCTATTTCTCTAACTTGATCAAGATATGGGTTATTCTCGAAACCATCATCATTAACATTGGCTATGTACATAGTGGGTTTAATCGTTAAAAAGTTAAGGTAAGCTACTGCAGCTTGTTCTTCTTCAGATAAATCTAAAGAACGCACCATATTACCGTCTTCAACATGTTTTAATATTTTTTCTAAGACGGGCATTTCAAATTTAGCATCTTTATCCCCACCTTTAGCGCGTTTAGTTTGGCGTTGGATAGCGCGTTCGGCAGTATCCATATCGGCTAAGGCCAGTTCGGTATTGATAACTTCAATATCATCGCTAGGGTGAATTTTATTGGCAACATGGATAATATTGTCATTGTCAAAACAACGAACAACATGGCCTATTGCGTCTGTTTCACGAATATTTGCAAGAAATTTATTACCTAAACCTTCACCTTTAGAGGCTCCTGCCACTAAACCCGCAATATCAACAAATTCCATGGTTGTTGCTAAAACACGTTCAGGATTTACAATTTTAGCTAATTGATCTAAACGAGGATCCGGTACAGGTACTACGCCTGTATTTGGCTCAATTGTACAAAATGGAAAGTTTGCTGCTTCAATACCTGCTTTAGTTAATGCATTGAACAGTGTTGATTTACCTACGTTGGGTAAGCCAACGATGCCACATTTAAATCCCATTATGTATACCTTGTATTATCTACTATTATTTAACCCCTTATTTTAAAAATCATATTGATAATTTATTAAAAGCAGGGTGTTTGAATTGTTTTTACTATTTGCTGTTATTATGCTTTAAATGAATGCAGGCGGTTTTGTGCTTTTTTAAGCCCGTCTTTTTGCCAAATGTCTAAACATCTACTTGATTCATCAATGGCTTGTTCAATTAAAGCTTGTTCGTTTGCTGGTGGTTTACCAAGCACATGGCCAGTTACGCGATCTCTGTGACCAGGATGACCAATGCCAATACGTAACCGGTAAAAATCTTTATTGTTTGCCATACGGGAAATAATATCACGCAGGCCATTATGTCCGCCGTGACCTCCACCTTTTTTTATCTTGCAAACACCAGGTTCCATATCTAATTCATCATGAGCAACTAAAATATTTTCAACCGGAATGCGGAAAAAATTGGCTAAAGGGGCAACTGCCTGACCACTACGGTTCATAAATGTAGTTGGAATAAGTAAATGTACCAGAGAATTTCCTATTAGGCCTTTACCGTAAAGTCCAGAGTATTTCTTTTCAGGTCTAAGAGATATGTTGTAGCGCTGTGCCAGTTCATTGACGAACCATACACCTGCATTGTGACGGGTTTTGGTATATTCGGGACCTGGATTACCCAGGCCCACAATCAATTCTACATTATCCGTTAAGGAAGCTGTCAAGGGAGAGTTCCTCAAGGAAAATACCTAATCAATTAATCTTCAGTTGTTTCAGCTTCTTCTACTTTTTCTTCGCTGTCATCGGCATTGCCTTTAGGAGCATTTGCAGTTGCAACAGCTTGGTCATGGTTTTCACCTTTCGACAATTCATCAGAAGTTATGCCTGAAGGCAATATAACATCTGATAAATGGATAGTTTGACCAACTTCCATATCAACTAAGTCTACTTCAATAAATGCAGGTAAATCTTTAGGTAAACAGCTAATTGCAATTTCAGTTACGTGGTGAGCAATTATTGCACCTGACTTAGTAACGTTATCTTCGTTAATGAAGTGAAGAGGAATCTTTGTGTGTACGGCATGATTTGGATCAATACGTAAAAAATCCAAGTGCATGACTACTTGTTTAAACGGGTGACGTTGCATATCTTTTAAAAGACACTCAATAGACTTTCCGTCAACGTTTAGCGTTAAAACTTGTGAATAGAAGGCTTCTTCCTGTTGTGCACGAAAAACATTTTTGTGCTCTAACGTTAAAGAAACAGAATCTTTTCCTTCACCGTAAAGGATTGCTGGAACCTTGTTTGCGTGACGTAGGCGGCGGCTCGCACCTTTCCCTAAATCTGTGCGTACTTCAGCTTCCAAAGTAAATAAATTAGTCATTTTTCAATACTCTTTAAAAAGTTAAATTGTTTATTGTTTTTTGCGACCAAAAACAATACCGAGCTTTTTTACTAACGGTATTTATTTAAATATAAAAACCGTTAGATAAAAAAGGCGCGAAATAATAACACCTAGCTTAATTTTTATCTACCGGTTAATGTTATTTACAGCGATTCTCGGTGATTTAACATTTACCAAGATAAAACAACATTATCAGCCATTTCACATTTTCTGTCGTACTTTGTCATATTCAGCCTGAGCTTTTACTATATGAGCAGGCACAGGTCGAGCTGAACAGCTAAGTACATTATTTCACGTTCTATTTTTTAAACTGTTTTTATTGCCGTTACCTCATAGTTATCAGGATTTATTAATAAATCCATTAAATGTGCCCAATCGTCTACAACCAACATTCTAATTGTGATCCTTAAGTTTTCCCATAACTGTCTTTT
>JABSOI010000108.1 GCA_013216015.1 Alteromonadaceae bacterium
AAAGCCGCTATTTTTAGCGGCTTTTTGCTTTTCAGGGTTTAGGTAATAAATTCCTAGAAAAGAAGCTTTGTAGCGTAAATCATTATCCTCTAGTCTATTTTCTTATCTACAATCATTTTTAAAATTTACATTTATTGTTTGCTCAGGTAGTCTGAACTCGTAAATTCTTATCGAACAATAACTTAAAATTATCCAGACAATTATTTGTTATTAGTTCAAATTAGATTATTTAAAAAAATAGATGTTTTCTGATCACCTGTAAAAAAAAACAAACTTAAATGGAAATTGATTTATGAATGTTAGATCTCTTCTTTTTAAACTATTAGCCAGCTTTCTACTTACTTCAATAATGTTCTCTGCGTGGGGAATGAATAAAGCAACCATTCAAATTCTTCCTCAAGATGATGCAATCTATAAAATTTCTGGAGATCTTGGTTTCGAAAATTGGAATTTCGGTTTTGTTTTAAAAGATGTAAATACAAATATCGATCGTTTAGAAATTAGACATTACTCAGATGGTAAGCAAATAAACTTTGTTGAATACTCTGCAAGTATACTTGCTGCCTATCTTAGAGCAAAGGGTGACGGAAAAATTGAATCTAAAGGTTTTCATTTATCGCTTCCTGAAAGTTCAAATGCTGACCGTTTAGATTTGGAATTGTTTTCAAACAATAAAAGTGTCGTCACTAAATCAATAAAGCTCGTTCGATTCAAACAAAAAAACACCTATAGATTTCCGTTAGAAGGCGTTTGGTTTATATCATCAGGTTATGATTTTGGTGTCGAGCATCGCCGCCATTTATCAAGAGGTCATTTTTCGTATGACATTATTAAAATAAATGGCTCAGGTCAGGTTTCGAGTGGTTCAGAGTTAGAAGACAATTTTGCATTTGCACTACCGGTGTTATCTCCTGCTTCAGGAACAATTATCAGCGTACACGATGGCGAAAAAGACGGTAAGCCCGGTGAAAATTCTGGAACATACAATGCAATTGAAATTGATCATGGAAATGGTGAAATCAGTCGTTTAGTTCACTTAAAAATGAACTCAATTATAGTTGAGGTTGGAGATAAAGTCGTTTCAGGACAAAAAATTGCTGCGGTAGGAAAATCAGGTACTCAAAGTGTTCACCTTCATTTTGGTTTCCAGAGAAATATAACAGATGTTGATGGTAATAAAAAACAAGTACCTATTCCTGCGTTATTTAGCAATTACTACGTGAGTTGGAATCAGGGAGTTAATAAACTTGTTAAATTAGGTCGGCCAAGAAGAGGTCAGTTTATTCGTCAGCAATAAATTTTTGTAATTAAAACGCGTTTATCTTTATCTACTAACTGTTGCACTATCAATTGGTGCACTATCAAGTCCATTAAAAAATCTTATTATGAGGCATTGCCAGCTAGGACATTGCCCTCAATTATCAATCAATCGCAAGTTAACTAACGAGTACACATTGATAATAGGTTCTTATGCATAAATAACCTATTTTATATCCAATCGGAATTGTTTTTATTGATACATTAAGCGTACGATTATTTTCGTAGAAAGCAATGCTTTTTTCCTTTCTCATTCTACCCTGTTATTAAATCTAGTTTTATATTGTAGGAGTTATGAAATATGTTGTACATCAGTAAAAAAAACACTTTGTCTATTTTTTTCATTTTAGGCTTATCTTTTAACACATTTGCAAAAACAGAGCTAAATGAAAAGACTAGTTCTAGTGAAAAATCTGGTGAAGTAAATATAACAAGCAATAACGTATTTCAACTATTTAAGGTTAAAGATAAGGCAAGTGAATATATAAAGAACATAGAGGAAAAATTACGTACAACTGATTATGATGAACAAAAACGAGAAGATCTCCTGGTGGAATTGGCTCAATCTTTACTGTATTACGATGAACGTCATTATCAGGATGATAATATTAATGACCAAACTTCAAAAGTCATCCTTTCAAAGGTTAGTAGCACAAAGGTAAGTAGATCAAAGGTAAATAGCACAAAGGTAAATAACGGCCAGAATAGTCAATCAAATATTGATAGTTCAAACAACTTAAATGAAAAAAATATTATTCTTAATAAAGCATTAGCCGCTTATAAAAATGCGTCTGAATTATCGCTTAAAAAAAATCGAATAAAATACACCCGGCAATTATCTGAACTTACTGTAAGGCTTAATAAAAAATCAGAGCTTGTTCAAATTTTCAATAACTTATTACAACAAAGCGGAGATGAAAAAGGTACGTATCTAGCACATGTTGATTATGCGGATGGGCTAGCCAAGTTTAAGGATAACATGGCAGGCTCACAATTTTTATCGGCTATTAATATGAGAACACAAGTAGACGGCGTTGAAGCCAATTTTCGTTTTGCTCATTATCTTTTAGAAAATGATAAAGCGGTAGATGCCTTGAATATACTTGATAAATTTAGCTTTGAAGAAAGAATAATGTACGTTCATATAGCGATGTTAAGACAAAAAACAATGCATCTTCTAAATATGGACACTCAGGAAGTGGATACTGAAATTGAGCAAATAAGAAAAACCATGAGTGGTAGCCCATGGATTGTTGATATACCCAAATTTAGTGCTGGTGTTAAAAATGCGCCGGAAAATGTTTTGGGACTATTACCTGCATATGCAATGGTACGTAGTTATACACATAACAATAGGCGTGATGATTCCAGATCACAACACCACTCTATGTTTATGGTACCTAAAGTTCATGGAAAACGTTTTTCAGCAATTCTCGTTAATGCAGCCGAGGTTGTTTATAATGAGGCTAGAGATGAGAGTTTTTTAGGAAGATTAGCGATAGCTTGGGCTATTAGAAATAGAGCAATGATTAATATGAAAGGCTGTGATTCATATCCGGGAGCTGAAGGTCATCATGAGGTAGAAGCTTGCAGAAATTTGTCACCTGTCGGTGAACAACCTAAATATGAAGATGCTTATCAAAGATATAATTGTGCTATTCATGGAGGAACGACAAAGGTAGGTTCACCAAATTTTCAAATGAATGACCGCCATGTTAGTTATGAAATTTTAAAGTTCTCTGGAATTCTTTGGGAAATACATCAAGTTATGAATGGGGATTTATCAGATCCAACGAGTCCATATTCTTTTGTACCTTCTAAACGGGATGTTTATACTGGTAATCCAGATGGTGCTCAAGAATGGAGCAAGAATAATTATTGCGCCAACAATTATTCTTGTAAGGTAATATTGGGAAATGTCGGTGGACATCTTACTGATCCAGGAAATTTATGCCCGGAAGATGGCGACAAAAGTACAGATAATTTCTTTTGGGGGCGAAAGAATTTTTACGATTTAGTTGTAGAAACTGAAATGGAAGGAAATTAAGGGAATTAATAAATGACTTTATTTAAACATGGTTATTGGAAATGGATAGCTATTGGAATAGCTTCAATATTAAGCACTATTTGTATTATCGCGTTAACATTATGGGCTTTATTTGATGTTTTTATCATACAGTCTGAATCAATGGAGCCAACTCTTGTACCCGGTGATATTGTTTTATGCGCAAAATATTTAGACATAGAGCGGGGCGATATTGTTTTTTTTACGCACTCCAAATACATTAATGTTGGAGTTAAACGCGTTATAGGAACGCCTGATGATGAGGTTAGTTATGTAAATAAACAACTTAAAATCAACGGGATATTGAGTGAGAAAGAAGCGCTTGGAGATTTACCAAGTGACAATCCCAACGATTTATTATTTTTGGAAGGTATTTTTGATAAAGAATTTTATATCTATGAATCTTACTTTAATATCAATCCAAACATTCGGTTGAAAACAGGGAATGAGTATTTTCTGATGGGGGATAATAGAGACAATTCTGTGGATAGCCGGCAATTTGGTTTGATCCCAAACCAGTCTATTATCTGCAAAGGATGGGCAATACTCGGTAGTGAAAACTCGGGAAAGATCACAATGGAAAGGACAGGGAAGCTGTAAGGATATAAGTGATGTATTGTAGAGCACCAAAAAGGTGCTCTTTTACTTGAATATATATTTGAATAAGAAAAATTTTGAATGGTTATTAATGTTAAACAAACAGGTAGGATGGGTTAGCCAACGGCGTAACCCATCACATTTGGTGACCACTCAGGTGGTAACTACCTGATAAATCTTTGTTTTGATGGGTTACGCCTGCGGCTAACCTATCCTACGCGGTAAAATTTTGATTTTATAAAAGTTAAGTTTGTTTTAGCTAATAAGCATTATAAAACAGTTTGTTATAGTTTCAGCCACAGTTAACTAGTACATAGCCATTGGTATTAGTTAACTTTAATTGACAAGGAATGCACTAATAAGGTGATAGGTTGTTGATTTTATAGGCTATCATCACAGATAGTTCAATAATCATTCAAAAAACAAATATTTTTATATAAAAATGCAATTAAACCTTTACAAAACTCACAACTCTATTTAATATTCGCCCCGCTTAAACGTTACCGCGTTTAGCAATTGGTGAGATGGCTGAGTGGTCGAAAGCACCGGTCTTGAAAACCGGCGAGGGTTTATAGCCCTCCTAGAGTTCAAATCTCTATCTCACCGCCATATATAGAAAAGCCGCTATTTTTAGCGGCTTTTTGCTTTTCAGGGTTTAGGTAAATAACTAATAAATAACTAAGACACCCACCATAAAATAACTAAGACACCCACCATAATAAAAATAAATAACTAAGACACCGTGAGCTTCCTAAAAAAATAACTAAAAAAAAATAACTAAAAAAATAACTAAGACACCCACCATAATTACTCTGGTAATAATGACGATATTAAAGCGTTAATTGAACTCGCTAATTTTGTGTATGACGACGAAGAACTTAAATTCTCCATTCATCCAATAAGTAGTGGTCGCCACTGGGGTTATGGTACAAGTCAACCACCGACCACAAATGACAAAACGGTATTGCTTGATTTATCAGCATTAAAAAAATAGCATTTGATGAAGAGCTTGGACTTGTTACCCTTCAACCAGGTGTCACCCAGCAACAACTTAGCGATTATTTGATCAAACTGGGAGATAATTACATGGTGCCTGTTACTGGTGCAGGTCCAGATTGTTCAATTGTTGGTAATGCAATTGAACGTGGTTACGGTATAACGCATTATACCGACCACTTTGGTGCAGTTACTGCCATCAAAGGTTTATGGGGGAACGGCACCCAATACAAATCAGCTATATTTGAACTAGATAAATCAAAAGATCAATTTGTCGATAAAACTTATAAATGGGGTGTTGGTCCGTATCTGGATGGATTATTCACCCAGTCAAATTTTGGTATAGTTACTGAAATGACGATAAGGTTGGCAGCGCGTAAACCAGCTTTTGCGTCATTTTTTATACAACTCAAATCAGATGAACTATTAGAAGCAGTTATTCCTTTAATTCAACGGGTATTAAGGGATTACCAAGGCATTGTCGGCTCAATAAATTTAATGGATAAAAGACGTATGCTATCTATGTTTGCAGATAGCCCTAAAGGTAATGACCAACATCAGATCATGTCTGATACTCAGGTCCAGACACAAGCCAAAAATCTCAACACGCCTAGCTGGACTATTGCCGGTAGTATTTACGGCAGTAAAAGTATTGTGAAGGTTGCTAAAAAAGAAATAAAAAGTATTTTCAATCAAATACCTAACAAAGCAATATTTTCAGACGATCCCGTAATATTAATTGGTAATAAGGTAATAAATCTATTACCTGAAGGTCTTTTGAATCGCCTGGCGATGCTAAAAAAGGTTAAAGGGCAGTTAGACGCATTTAACAAAGCCAAAGAAGTTATGCAGGGTAAACCTAATCGAGTTGCGCTTAAATTAGCTTACTGGCGCCACCATAAAGGAGCTGATAGTTTTGAAGGTAAAGTATTATCTCCTGGGAAGGATAAATGCGGCTTATTATGGTACGCACCGCTTGTTAAGATGAAAGCACATTCGATGCGTGAGTTCGTAGAATTCGTCCGTAAAACCTGTCCGCCATTTAATATTGAGCCATTTATAACCTTTACCAACTTACGTCATGATTGTGTGGATAGTACTATTCCCATCGTTTTTGATTTATCAAACCCTGCTGCAGTTAAAGACGCACACAATTGTTTAAAAAAATTAGTAACTCAGGGATGTAAATTAGGCTATGTCCCATATCGTTTGAATATAGATCAGCAGCAATGGTTATTGGATAAAGAGTCTGATTTTTGGCAAACAGTTAATCAAATAAAAAGCATACTTGATCCTAATAATATACTGAGCCCTGGAAGATATAACCCGAGATAAATAGTGATATTTAAAGGTTTTTCTTAAATAAAGTTATGGTGATGTAAGATAACCAATAGATTTCCTATTTAAATATCTTATTGTTTACAGAGAAAAAAGAAATTTTTAAAAAATTAAATTATACCGTCATGGTTATAGTCAGACTTCTGGCTTCCCCAACTTCAGTATAAAAATGTAAGTTAATATTAATAATCTATATTTATTAGGCATAAAGGTGGTATTAAGTATATTATTCAAGTAATTGAATTGAACAGGGATTTCTGATGAAAAAATTTGTTATTTTGATTTTAGTTCTTTTAACGTCTCAATTGCTTTCTTGTAAAAGTACCGAAACCGCGTCTACCGAAGTGATCCACAATGTAAGCCATTTGTATTTTGATGATTTATATCCTTATTATAAAGATATCTTGATTGAGTCTGAAAGTGATATTTTTTCTATTAATGATGAAATGAGATCTTTAGTAAAGAATAAAATCAAAGGCTCAAATAATTTTAAAGAGCAGGTTAACAAGTTAGTTGATGAAATATTTTTGAATGACAACATCAGCTTAGACTATGTTCATGGCGCAGATTTAACGGCTAGACAAACCTATTATTCCGGCACTGCTAACTGTTTATCACTGACCATTATGGCGTATGCATTGGCCACCGAAGCAAATATGGATGTTAAGTTTCAAAATATAAATATACCAGAGTATTGGGTTAGAAATAAAAATTATAATATGCTTACCGGTCATGTTAATTTATTAGTTTCACAAAAAGCCGACCGAGATAGAAATTTACTTTTTACTCCGGGTACTTTACAAATAGATTTTGATCCGTTTATTTCAAAAAAATATTTTCCTAAAAAAGTTATCAAAAAACGAAGAATTTTGGCAATGTTTTATAATAATAAAGGTGCACAGGCCTTAGTTGATGTTGACTACAATAAAGCTTATGCCTATTTTAAAGCTGCTTCCAAAGCAGATCCTACACACAGTGATACTTGGGGTAATTTAGGGGTTTTATATCGTTTATCAAATCATGTAAGTAACGCTAAATTAGCCTACAAACATGCGATTAAACTTGATAAACATAATTTAACGGTGATGACAAATCTGGCAATTATATACAGGATGGAAGATAAGCCAGAAGAAGCAGAAAAAATTGAAAAACAATTGTTAACCCAACGTATGAATAATCCTTATTATTATGCTTTACTCGCTGATGAAGCATTTTACAATCATAATGTTGAGCTGGCGATAAAGAATTATAAGAAAGCGATAAAGTTAAACAAGCATATTCATGAGTTTTATTTTCACTTGGCAAAAGTCTATTTTCAATCAGGACAAATGTCATTAGCCCGAAAAACGATAGAAAAAGCAATTTCAGTGAATAAAGCGCCAGATACAGAAAATAGATATATGGCAAAGCTGAATTATATTAAATACGTTGAATCTATTGATGCACCTCTAAAATAAAAGTTTACCTATAATAAACGATGTGATTTTATCTGACCTTTTAGTCAACTTTTTTGTGTTATAGTGATCTTAATTACAAAATTCAGGTTATAATCACTGTTTTTAACGAATAGATGAAATTTAAAGGTTACATTTCCGATGAATAAACGTTATATCTCCTCTCAAGAACTTATCGAAGACTCTTTTCGATTGGCGGCAAAAGTATATGAAGATGGTTTTCGTCCTCAGTTTATCGTAGGTATTTGGCGGGGTGGAGCTCCTATTGGCATTGCTGTTCAAGAATATTTTGACTATAAAAAAGTAGAAACAGATCATATCGCAGTACGTACATCTTCTTATTACGGAATTAATCAGCAATCTAAAGAAATAAAGGTTCATGGCCTTCATTATATTATTGAGAATGCTAATGCTGCAGACGGATTACTTATTGTAGATGATGTTTTTGATTCAGGACGAAGTGTTGCTGCTTTACTTAACCAACTGAAAGAGTTAATGCGTTGTAATTTGCCAAAAGATATCAGGGTCGCTTCTCCATGGTATAAACCGACAAATAGTAAAGTTGATTTTGCACCAGATTATTTTGTGCATGAATCTGACGAATGGTTAGTTTTTCCACATGAATTGTCGGGTTTAACTTCTGAAGAAATTTCGAACGGTAAAACAGATTTACACAATATTTTGTCCTTATTTTAGTTATATTCGTTAATTTAGTTAATTAAGTTAGCTAAATTAATGTATTACAGGATTTAATAAATCTAGCGCACTTAACCGTTAAGTGCGCTTTTTATACTTGTGATTTTTTGTAGACTGTATAATTGTTGACACAGGTACTGGAAAAACATGAATAATAATTCGGAGAAATAAACTAATGAAATATATTAATTTTGTTTTGGTTTGTATTTTTATTACTTTTAGTTCTTGTACTCAAAATAGGGTTGAAAAAAATACGGTTGTATTACTGTCTATAGATGGTTTTGCCCATGATTACTTGTCTAAATATATGCCTGAAAATATACTTAAAATGGCAAACGAAGGTGTTCAGACCAAAGGATTAAAACCTGTATTCCCGAGTAAAACCTTTCCTAATCATTTATCTATTGTTACAGGAGTTTACCCTGCAAAACATGGGATAATACATAACCAGTTCTATCATTCAATAATAAAACAAAAATATCAGATGGGGAAGGGGAAGTATGATGAACGATGGCTTACCGCATTACCTATCTGGACAATAGCCGAACAACAAGATGTAAAAACAGCTATTTATTTTTGGCCTGAATCTGAAGCTGAAATTGCAGGATATCGTCCAACCCATTTTTACGAATATAATGAAAGTACACCGAACAATGTCAGAATAAACCAAATTATTAATTGGTTAAAACTTCCTCAAAAGAAAAGACCTCAATTTATAGCGTCATATTTTTCAACAGTTGACACTGCCGGGCATAAATATGGTGTTGATTCACCACAGGTTAAACAAGCAATTAAAGATATTGATACTTTAATAGGAGAATTAAACCAACGGATTGCCCAAGAAATAGATCATGACGTTGATGTTATTTTGGTTTCAGATCATGGCATGGCTAAGATTGAACAGACTCATGCTATTGATATAGATTCTTTAATTACGCAGAATAACAAAATAAGAATAGTTAATGGTGAAACACAATTTTTTATCTATTCAAATGATGAAAAATCCCTTAATGATACCCGAACACAATTACTAAAAAGTGCAAGTGTAAGTGCAAATAACAAAACACAGACACGTTTTAAAGTCTATAGTAAAGGCAATTATCCTGAACATTGGCATTATGATACCAACTCAGTGGTTATTCCCGATATGGTTGTTGATGCCATAGCGCCTTATAATTTTTATAAAGATAAGGTGTACAGCAATGAGCATAAGGAAGGGACTCATGGTTATGATTCTAAATTCAATAAAGAGCTCAATGCTATATTTATAGCTAAAGGCCCAAGTTTTAAACAAGGTGTGGTTGTTGATGAGTTTGAAAATATTGATATATTTCCATTATTGATGCATTTGCTTAAGCTTGATAAACCCTCAGTTGACTATGAGGTGGATGGTAAAATTGATTCATTGATACCAGCATTAAATGAAACTACTAATCTCGAAAGAATTGGCCTCGAAAGTAATGATCTCAAAAGCAATGTTCTTGAACTAGAAAAACAAGCAAAAAAATAGCAATGAGGTTGTTATTTATTGTCGTTTCAGGTCATCAGGTAGCTTCCGGTAATGCAACCGACAGTCCTTACCCTCAAGGGACGATTAAACTGCAACAACCACATTTTTTAAAATTAGGCTTAGACCTGACTTCTTTTTATCCTGCAACGATTAATGCAAAATTTGAGTGTTTTGATCTTAAATTAATACATTGGCATTATGAATTTAAGGGGATTAAATGGGTAGATAATTATCCGTGTGAAGATTTTCGTTTTGCTAAATGTATTATTCATTCTAAAAGTTATTCGAAAAGCGATTCGAAAACAGAATCATATCCTGCCTATATTTATCAACCAGTTATAGCAACGAAAATTGGCCATTTTCAAGATAAAAACGTGCTTGAAATTATTTCAGTAAAAATAAATGAACTGGAATATGGCGATCAATATATCCTGGAAATAGAAAATGGTTTTATTGAGACCAATTAGTATAAATTACTGTTATGACTTGAGCTGAGTTTATCAATCCTAATAAAAATAATGGCAATAAAGAAAATGAAAAAACTCGATATATCAACATGGAATAGAAAAAATCATTTTAATTTTTATAAAGATTTCACCGATCCTTGCTTTAATATATGTAGCAATATTGATGTTACTTCAGCGGTAAAGCTTGCCAAACAAAACAATAAATCAATTTTTTTGACCTTGTTGTTTTTATCAAATAAAGCAACAAACGATACCAATGCATTTAAATTAAGGTTAGATGAACACCAGCAAGTTTGGATTATAGATAAAATCAATCCTTCAGTTACTATACTAAGAGAGGATGATACGTTTAATTTTTGTTATTTTCGACAAAATGATAACTTGAATGATTTTATTGAACAGTCAGAAATTGCACGTGACCTATCATTAAAAGAGCAACCACTTTCACCTGAAACATTTGAAAAAGAAGATTATGCTGAGCAAATTTTTTATTCTGTGATCCCCTGGCTAAATTTCACTAGCTTCAAACATGCGTTTAACATTAATGGCGCTGATGTTCCTTTAATCGTTTTTGGTAAAATACATCCACAAGGAGAAAAATTAATGATGCCAGTTTCTGTTCAAATGCATCATGCTTTGGCTGACGCTATTGATATAGCGAAATACAAACAAAGATTTCAGCGACACATCAATATGTTGGATTTTAGGTTAATGTAAAGTTTTATCTAGGCTTAATCAATGAAATAGGGTATGTTTGCTGTTAACATAATTTTTTAATAATAATAATTTAAAATGATAAATACTTATATTGCCAGACAAGCCATTTTAGATCGAAACTCGGAGACTATAGGTTATGAGTTATTATTCAGGGATAGTGTTGATAACAAATTTCCTGAATTAGATTCCTGCATCGCGACATCAAAATTGATCATTCAAAATCATATTCATGGCGATATTGAAGCAATAAGTATGGGTAAGTTAGCATTTGTTAATTTTACTGAACGGTGTTTAATTAATAAGTTTCCACTGATGTTTGATAAGAAATCAGTAGTTATTGAGCTTGTAGGTTATAAAACAGTCAGCCCACGCTTATTAAAAATAGTAAAATTTTATCATGGAAAAGGATATTTAATTGCTTTAACAGAATATGATCTTGATGAAAAATGGGATGTTCTTTTTCCGTATTTACATATGATTAAAATAGATATTGATGTTATTAATGCAAAAAGAATTGCACCTATTGTTAAAAAGATAAAACCTTTTAATATCAAATTAGTTGCTGAAAAGGTTGAAACAAATTTTCAACTTCAGTCATTGACCGAAGTTGGTTTTAATTATTATCAGGGCTTTTTTTATCACAAGCCTGAAATCGTTGAAGGAACAACATTATCACCGGTTAAAATGCAAATGTTGCAATTAATCAGTGAAACCTTTAATGCGCCGTTAAATTTCCAGGATATTGCAGATATTATTAGTCGGGATATTAACCTCATTGTTGGTTTATTGAAAATAGTTAATAATGTTTCTACAAGTGCTACCGTTGAAATTACTTCTTTAAAACAAGCTGCAACTTATTTGGGAGAAGAGAAACTTCGACAATTTATTTCAATCTTAGCTTTATCTAAATTGACGACTTCACATGATAGTGAAATATTTAAACAAGCCCTGCTAACAGCAAAATTAATGACTTCTATTTCGGCTAAAGGTGCATTTCGTGAAATCAATGATTACGCGTTTATAACGGGTTTATTAAGTTCGATAGAAGTTATTTTAAGCATGCCTATTACAGAAATAGTAAAAACTATGCCGTTGGCAAAGCCTGTAGAGATTGCATTAGTACAGCATGAGGGTTTACTTGGAGAGCTTCTTAATTTGACTATCAATTATATTACAGGTCAGGGAGATGATGTTAAAGAATTAATAGAGCAATATTCTATAAGCCCTGAGTTTATTCAGCAAGAATTTATTGCCGCCAGTAAATGGTGTTATGAAATGAGTTATTAATACCAGCTCATATTATTACTTATCGTATCACTCTATTTTGTTATATTTACGTTAACCTTGTCTGTATAGTCCCCCATTTTATATGTCAATATCCCCATGTCTTCCTAGTAGACATGGGATTCATAATTACTCTGTTTTGGATTAATTTTCAACCAGAAAGGATAAAGTCTGAAAAGTTGTCTAAACTATAATTTATCGTACAAAGTATTGTAAATTAGGGAGAAGGCATGAAATTTATACTATTGACTGTATTTATTTCTATATTATTTTATGGGTATCCCCCTTACGCTAAGGCAGTGAATGTTTCATTAAGTGTTTGTGAATATATTGCTGCTGATGATAAAAAGCGTTTAAGAAGTTTTTTAAAAAAGAATCGATTAAAGATAAGGAAAATATTTTCAGGGATAAGCTGTAAAGGCAAAAATATGCTTGTTTTTGCTGCTGTGTCGAATTCAAAAAATGTGGGGAAATTAATTATAGGAAAGCTATCAAAAGAAGTGATCAAAGAAAACTTGCCTGATATCACCCAACATTCAGAGTTACTCGCGGGAATAGCTAAAAAAAGAATTCAATAATAGTTTCAATATTTTAAGTACGAAGGGATTTGCACCAACTCTATGGAAATGCAAGACTCACCCCATCCCTTTTATTAATATTTTCTCCTTTGAACTGTTAAGAAAAAACGTTAATCTATACTCAAGTAATTTAAGTATAAATGACCAATTTATTTTTAATGGAGAACATATTGAAAACCAATAATAAGAAAATATTAATAAGTGTATTCACCAGCCTCATATTCAGTGCAGGCACTTTAGCGAATGATGATTTTGATAAAGCCTATAATTCCTTTAACGTTAATGAGATAAAGGCTGATGTTAAGCTAATATCTTCTGATAAGTTCGGCGGCAGAGAGCCTGCAACAGCAGGCGGTAAAATGACCACAGACTTATTAGTTAAAGAATTTAAAGCCTTAGGCTTAAAGCCAGGTAATGGGGATAGTTATCTTCAAAAAGTACCTTTAGTGACTATTGTGACTGAGCCAAAAAGTAAACTTACTATAGCCGATATTGAATTTTCTTTTCTAAAAGATGTTGTGGCAACATCAAGACAAACTAAAAAAAATATTAGTTTAGATAAATCTGATTTAGTCTTTGTCGGTTATGGCATCAATGCTCCAGAATACAACTGGAATGATTACGAGGGAATTGATGTAAAAGGGAAAACTGTCGTTGTACTTGTAAACGATCCGGGATATGCAACACAAGATCCCAACCTTTTCGAAGGCAACACCATGACTTATTACGGCCGTTGGATATATAAATATGAAGAAGCTGCCAGACAGGGAGCAGCAGGAGCAATAATTATTCATGAAACCAAACCTGCCAGTTATGGTTGGAATGTTATTGAAAGTAGCTGGTCAGGGGCACAATACCATTTACCTGCGAAAGAAGTGAACGAAGCTGCGATTGATGTGGAAATGTGGATCAGGGTCGATAAAGCAGTTGAATTATTTAAAGCTGCGGGACAAACTTTTGCTGATCTAAAGCAAAAAGCACTTAACCGTAAATTTAAAGCAATCCCTCTTAATTTAACGGCTTCTATCTCATTGGAAAATAAAATAGAACAGTCTTTTTCAAACAATATCATTGCAACTATGCCTGGTGAAGTTGCTGGCGATGAGCACGTGCTTTATATGGCACATTGGGATCATTTAGGCTCAACGGTTGTTAATGGTAAAAAAGAGATTTATAACGGTGCTCATGACAATGCCACAGGCGTTGCTGGTTTAATTCATATGGCCAAAGCTTATAAAACATTAAGTAACAAGAACAAACGCTCTATCACTTTTGTTGCTGTTACTGCAGAAGAGCAGGGCAGATTAGGCTCTCGTTACTTTGCCAATCACCCAACCATGCCATTAAATAAAATAGTGGGTTTGGTTAATATGGACAGTCTTGATATTACCGGATTAAAAAAAGATATTACAGTTACTGGTTTTGGCAAATCCAAACTTGAAGATTATTTAGCAAAAGCGGCCAGCCGTCAAAATCGAACATTAACACCTGAACAAACACCAGAGCGCGGCTACTACTATCGCTCTGATCATTTTAGTTTAGCCAAAAAAGGCGTTCCGGCACTTAGTGCAGGTGGTGGTTCAAAATTCCTAAATGAAGAACAGGCTGAGATTGGCAAAAAAGTTACAGCATTAGTCGCAAAATGTTATCACCAAACCTGTGATGAATATAATGAAGCATGGGGTTGGGAAGGTATGGTTGCCGAATTACAGCTGTTTTTTGAGGTAGGTTATTTACTTGGTAATACTAACGATTGGCCTAACTGGCACAAAGGAACTGAGTTTAAAGCGCTTCGTGATCAAATGATGAAAGAGTAATAAATAGATTCAGGAGAAAGAAGAAGGATGGGTTAGCCGAAGGTGTAACCCATCAAAGCTCATGATTTCACAAAATAAACAGTTGGTTATGCCATAAAATGATGGGTTACGCTATTGGCCATTCACTTGAGAAAGGTGCTCAATTAGATATATGTTAGATTATATATGGCCTTTATCAATATAATGCTGTTTACATCGTTGTACTAGCGAAGCAAGCTCTTCCAGTATAGCTTCATCAATCGACTAGTAACTGTGGATTGGTATACACGGGCATTAAATGAAAACTGACATGATTTTTAGTGATCCGCACTGATCCGAAAATAATGGTTTTCTATTTTACATTATATGCTGGGTATCAAGATAATATGATTTTTCTTCATCGGTGACCATGCTTAAGCCGTCTTGATTTGTTTGCAAGATGGCTTTGAGCTTAATAAAAACAGGCGTGAATTCTACTTTTATGAAAATGTGTCCCTTTTTTTATTGCTTTTCTTATTAATGTGTTGAAGTAAGGATACATGATTTAATATCGATTGGCATGGTACCTATACCCGTGGTCATTCAAGATGCGGGAATTTGAGGTGAATTTGAAAGTTTATCTAAAAGGCGCTTGATTGAGCAATAGCGGGCTATTGGGATTGAAAGCAACGTAGTAGATAATCTTTTAAAACGCTTCAAAACCTGCATTTTGAATGATTACGGGTATATATCTATGTGGTTTGGGTATATCAAATTAAGGGTCGATTCAAGGACAAAGTTTGGAAGTGCAACTTGATAAATTAAATCAAGTAGGGTGCGATAAAATTTATCATGAAAAGCAAAGTGGTAAAACGGCTGCTCGACCAGAGTTTCAAAAGTACATGAATTATCTTAGGGAAGGAGATACCCTCGTTATCACCAGATTAGTTAGTCTTGCGCGTTCAGTTATTCATTTGTCACAAGTTGCTGAGCGCTTTCAGGAAGAAAGTATTGATCTAGTGGTAATTGATCAAGCAATTGACACATCAACTCCCACTGGGCGATTAATGTTTAACATGCTAGCGGCAATCGCAGAATTTGAAACTGATTTTCGCTCAGAAAGACAATTAGAAGGTATTGCCAAAGCTAAAGAGCACGGAGTTACATTGCCGGCCAACAAAAAGAACCGATGAAATAGATTTAGAAATTTATAATAAAAGGAAAGAAGGCGTATCCATTAGTCAATTGGCAAAAGATTATGACTTAGGTTCGGCTACGATTTATAGCGTTTTGAGTGATGTATTTGAAAAGATATCCGTCCGAATCAATCGATAAAGCTAAATTATCTGGCTAGGTCGCCTTCATTATTTTATTCAGCTGTAACCCCCTAATAGCAATTTCGAGGGGATGGGCACAAAGCCTCAAGTTGACACAGAAGAAAATAAAACCGAGCATGGAAAAATTACCCTTTCCTTAGCACAAAATAGTACCCAACAACTCTATGTCGAAATCACTGACAACAGGGCAGGTATTGCCAAGCATGTGGTTGAAAAGATTTTCGTGCCATTTTTCACTACCAAACAACAAGGTTCAGGTATTGGCTTAAGCCTATCAAGGCAGATAATGATTAATCATGGTGGCGATTTAGTGTACATCACTCGCCCACAATGTGCCTGTTTCAGGTGTATATTTGGGTGACCTTACGGCTTTGTGAATATAGTCGTGCGCTGCTCTAAAAGTTGAGTTAGGTGATGAAACAGGTGCTATTGAGCATTTAGACAAAGTAGCTGCGTTATGACGTTAGCTGGCTTGCCTTCTCTGTACGCATTGCAGTATTATTTTTTAAGTATTTGATAAATATAAATATATAATAACTACTGTTTTTTTAAAATTGTTGAGACACCTCAGTTCGTAAACTAACTAATGATGAGATTCAAACTCCTCCTTAGATATCTTGTATAGGTAAATAGGTGATTTGTAAAAATCATCTAGTTGTATAACTTTGTATGATTGCCATGATGGTAAAGCAAAATTATTGCTTATTAGAAAGTCAACATTAGGCTTCTCTGAAATCAATTTATTCTTGATTCTGTCCATAGCCTCCGGATATAAATAACAAACTAACACCGATGCACCTGACAGGTTTGCGTTATAAAAATTTTGTCGATGCAAGGTTAGATTTTTTATACCTAATACCTTTTTAAGTAATGTCGACGTAAGCCACGGCAGTAAGGACAATTCATAACCGACTATTTGCCTTTGTGGGTTTCTCTTCGCTATACGTATGACAAAGTTCCCCCAGCCACTGCCCAAATCAATTATGGATCCCGTACCTGTTTGATCGACGAACTTCATCATAGTATTATAGGCTTTTGTTGAGCTTGGCATAGGTGATATACCTAACTTTACGGTGCTATATATGAGCGATACGGTAATAAACACAACAGCGATTAACAACAAAATATCAAATATTATCAAGGAATCACTCTCAACAGGATTGTTCTAGTTATTTTGATCAATACTTTAACCGTGATGTTTTCCTTAAGCAATGCTTTTTGCTGTTATTACTAGGCACATAACTCATTATTTAGCAGTGTTAAATGTCATTTTAGTCAACATGATGTCTTGATGAGTGCCTTTGCGTGCATGTACTTTCAAGATCCTTCTTTACTTGCTTTTCAAC
>JABSOI010000010.1 GCA_013216015.1 Alteromonadaceae bacterium
TGCCCGTAGAGTCACCTGATGGCACAGGTGGTTTGATCAACATCCTCTGTTTTAAGCCAAACAACTTCGCAGGCGACTTCGTGTCGCACTTTTGTATCGATAATGCCTTGCTAAGCGGCTAAAAATGGCTGGCTATAATATTAACGGAGTGAAATAGCCAACGCATTTTTGTCTGTTTGAGTAACTTATATGCAACATAGGTTAAACCAAGTATTGCGCGATTTTACAAGCACCCGCCATTATTGTTCATAAGAGTTGAATTTATTCGCACAGGTAGCTAGTGAAGTCGCTAAGTGTAAAATCAGACTTTAAATACTCTTTTGAATCCGCACCTCCTTGATACAAGTAATTGCCATCAGTACTTACCGTGTAGTCGATACTAGTTACTTTACCGCTATCTCGCACTCCTACAAAATTGTTACCTTCAATATGGTTAACACTTGTAACAGTTAATGAGGTGCTAATTAAGTGCTTTATAAAGCAGTTACTTTCTGTGTTGTACCCAAAATATGTCATGTTGCCGCTATTATCGTAGTACACATAGCTGTTTGTCAGTTGTCCACTTGACAGTTTTTGCCAAGAACCGCTTAGGCTTTCATAGGGGTCTGGTTCAGAATCAGAACCTCCACAAGCTGTCAGCGAGAGTATTAATAATGATAGAGTTAAGCTTTTTTTTAAAAAGTCATTTGATTTATATTGAAGCAAAATTAGAGTCCTGTTAATTTGAAGTGATATATGAGTAATTTATTAACTGTAAGTGTTTTTCTTTGTTCATCTAAAAAAGTGATTATATTGACTTAGTCTATGAACTACACTGCCCCTTTATAGCCATTTCCAATTCAGATATTTCTTTTTCCCCTTTTTCTTCACTTACTAACTCAACACCAGCACCACCAACGAATACGCCCATTTTTATATATTGGCTCACGAAATAGTTTTTACCATTTTCTGCCTTTACAATTAAGTCGTTTGGTGAAAATTCTGATTCAGTAGAAATTTTGTGCTCACTATCGCCACTCACTTCTTCATAAAAAAATACGTTGGGAGCAGTTTCTCCGATACACTTACCGTTTAACCATATATCTTTTTTTAATGCACCACCGAAACTTCCAGACCTGTAAATATATAACCCAGATTTCCCTTCTGATGGAGAGTTAAACTGTTTCGCTAGCCCGCTCTTTTCTGCTGACTCCATTGGAACAGAAGAACAGCCAGCCAATGCTGCTGTAGTGATTAACGTTGCGAGTAATAGTGTTTTCATTAATTATCCTTAAAATTTTGTTAAAGTAAGGCACAAACTTAGCAAAACACTTGTGCCTAATGCTCAGTTTTTCTAAAACCTATAAGCCAAAACTAGAGAACCTGATGCAGCTGCCACTTCCTCTCTATCATCAACTAAATCTTCATAATCACCCGTTGAACGCAGAGCAATTGAAAAATCTAAGGATACTGATTCCCAGTTATACCCAAAGCCACCACTTATATGGGCACCCGAAAAGTCTTCATCAAAATCACTGACTTCTAATGACTCACTATATAACCCACCACCAACATAAGCTTTAAAGCCTTTTGTTGCGAGGCCTGTACCATAATAGGCTGATAATTCAAATCCCGTAAGCTCTACATCTGAATAATCAACATGCTCAAGAGAATATAAATTTCCTCTTATCGCAAAATTATCATTAAAGGCATAGGTTGCCGATAAAGCCCCTCCCCCAAAACTATCATCTTCAGTTTCTTCAAAAGCTAGAGCTACAGAAGCTGAGCCAACCCCTACGCTCCATTGCTTCATTGGTTGGGAATCTTCTTCTGCTAATGTGGCGCTAGAGAAGATTAAAGAGGAGGCTAAAATCGCAGAGGTTATTAATGTGTTTTTCATGTTATTCCTTTTATTGTAGAAAATGCAAATGCAAATACAAACCTGTATTTATTCTACTAAAACAATAGGTAAAGTAATTGTTCTAACAAAATTACTTTAACATTTGTACAATAAGTTAAATGTAAGACAAATCTGCTCTTCATGTAAGACATCTGCCATCAAAGGATATATTTCCTTGTTTTTGTTACGCTTTAGTTACACTTGAGTTGTAATAAAGCTTAGAGTACATATCATCACATAGACTGTGGAATACCGCTCTTAGTCCTATTAAGATAGACAGTAACTTGTTTCTTGAAAAAGCTTACTAACGCGCTTTACTTGCAACCCTATATAAAATTATGGGGTTCTGAACTTGTTCAGGTTCGATTGATTTTATATGAGGTAGGTTTTTATTGTAACGTGAATATTTGACGGTCTTCTTGACGGTTCAGAAAGTAGCAGACATAAAAAAGCCCCTGTAAAACAGAGGCTTATCTATAAAATGTGGCGGTGAGATAGAGATTTGAACTCTACTTGAAGGCTTTGTGCTACAAATCTTATTTTTTAAGAATGTATTCCTAAATTTTAAAAAGCAAAAAGCCGCTAAAAAATTAGCGGCTTTTCTTAATATGGCGGTGAGATAGAGATTTGAACTCTAGGAGGGCTATAAACCCTCGCCGGTTTTCAAGACCGGTGCTTTCGACCACTCAGCCATCTCACCAGATATCTTAAAGCATGCTTGCTTCAAGACGAGGCGGATATTAAAGTGTCGCTATTAACTTGTAAAGTAATAATTTAACAAAATAGTTTGTTTGCCAATAAAATAACCAGTTTGTTGGCAAATCAATCAATTAAAGGTTTGTTTTCTTGAAGAATTCATTTTTTACTAAAAATAAGTACTAGCCCATAATTAAATAGCGGGAGTAAAGACCTGCTATATAAGAAGCGGTAAAATTTATTGCTTTACCCCTATGTTATGCTCATTTGTAACACGCAGTATAATTAACGACAGCAGCATAGATTGTTACAAAATAAAATTAATTATTGATGAATATCAGTAAGCTTTATAATAGTAATCTCAAAACTTCCATGCCATAATATGTCATATGTTTATAAGTTGTGAATGTAAAAAGATATAATTTTATAGTGTTACCTTGTTTTAAAAATGGTAACTTTACCTCACACTTGAAATCAATCTGAATAACCTCAACCTCTATGTTAGAGTATAAGAGTTATAAAGTTTTATTAAGGAAGGTTTATGCAATCAAATTTTGGTTTAAATACAGCGAGTCGTAGCTCGGCTATTGAAATTAACAAAGTGCTTAAAAACACTTATATGTTGTTATCCATGACATTAGTGTTTAGTGCTGTAACTGCGGGTATATCGATGGCAATGGGATTGTCTCATGTGGCTGGTATAGTTATGATGCTAATTTCTTTTGGTTTGCTTTTTGTTGTTAACAAAAATGCAGATAAAGCCAGTGGCATATTTTGGATTTTTGCATTTACTGGTTTAATGGGTGCTTCTTTAGGGCCTATGCTTAGCTATTATGCGTCAATGCCTAATGGTGCGTCATTAATTTTACAAGCCCTTGGTGGAACAGCATTAATCTTTTTTGCTTTATCTGGTTATGCACTTACCAGTAAAAAAGATTTTTCTTTTATGGGCGGTTTTTTAATGGTTGGTTTGATCGTGGTGATTGTGGCCAGTCTAGCAAACATCTTTTTTCAAATTCCAGCACTTTCTTTAGCAGTAAGCGCGGCTATCATTATGATAATGTCTGGTTTAATTTTGTTTGATACCAGCCGTATTATCAATGGTGGTGAAACTAATTATATCCGAGCAACCGTATCTTTATATTTGAATGTTTATAATATTTTCGTTCATTTATTACATTTACTTGGTGTATTTGGTGGTGACGATTAAGTTTTACCCTAAAATGATTTATAATCATTTTTAGCGAACTTGAAACATAAAAAACCTCGCAGTGCCGAGGTTTTTTTATGTCTACGCTCTGATAACCATTAACCTAAAGCCAATAACCTTATCGTAGAGGATGTTCAGTTGAAGCAAAAACTTGCCGTAGTAGTAACTACCCCACCCTTTAGTAATTTAACCGCAACAGCTATTGCTTATATTGAAGCGGCACTTGAGGAAGAGATCACAGTGGTTGGTGTGTTTTTTTATCAAAAAGGTGTGCTTAACGCAAGCAAGCACCTTGTACTGGCGAGCGATGAATTTCAAGTAATTGAACAATGGAAAAAATTATATATTACTCATAACCTACCATTACACCTTTGTGTAACAGCTGCACAAAAACGTGGATTAAGTGACGAATCAGAAGTTTCAAATATCCATGATTTCTTTACAATATCTGGTTTGGGTGAGTTAGTTGAATTAAGCAATATGGCCGATCGCGTAGTGCAACTTTAATTGTTTGAGGTTTAAAAAAATGACAACAAAGACAAAATCCTTGGCAATACTAAATTCTACAGCACCTTTTTCTAAAACGAATGGTAAAGACGCATTAGATATAGCCCTTATTTTTGGTTCGTATGAACAACCTACCTCGCTATTTTTTCAGGCTGATGGTGTTTGGCAGTTAATTGATAACCAGAACCCGGAAGCAATAAAAGTTAAGAATTATTTAAAAACCTTTTCCGCTCTTGAATTTTATGATATTGAAAATATTTATATTTGCCGTAATTCTTTAAAAGAGCGAAAGCTGGCAGAAAACTTTCATATTGATAATGTACAAATACTTAACGCTGAGGACTTTTCTGAGAAGTTATCTCAACACCAAGTTATTTTAAGGTTTTAGTTTTAACTTAGTTGAAGAGAATAGTTAAGTTGAAAAAAAGTTTAGTTGAAAAAAAATTGAACATTAGCTGAATAACATCTGAATTGTGATTTAACTAATTTTAGAAATTTAAAGAGAATAAAACATGTCACTTTTACATTTAGTCAGAAGTTCTGCATTCGACAGCAACGATTTTGCCCAATGCATCAATAATATATTACCGAACGACAAAATCGTATTAATGGATGACGCTTGTTACAACATCAATCACCCACTTATCGAGAAAGCAATTGATAAAGTATCTACCACTTCAATTTATGCGTTAAAACAGCACGTATTAGCTCGTGCAATTGCCAATAATAATATTATGGAAATCACAATGAATGAGCTTACGAAAATGACTTTTGAACTTGATTCAGTCATTACCTGGCAATAAGACGAATTGACGAATAAAAGACTTAAAAACGAGAAGTGAACAATGAGTATAATTTTTCAAGACAACGAAATTCTAACCGATAAACAAGGTTATTTACTTGATTTTAATTTATGGGATAAAGATCTGGCAGAAGTAATGGCAGAACATGACAACTTTTGCTTAACTCAAGCGCATTGGGAAGTGATAAATTTCGTTCGAGCATTCTACTTAACCTACAATACTTCACCCGCAATACGAGCATTAACCAAAGCAATGAAGGCTGAATTTGGTGAGGAAAAAGCCAGTAGCCGGTATTTATATCGCTTATTTCCCGAAGGCCCGGCAAAGCAGGCAACAAAGTATGCGGGTCTTCCTAAACCTGCGCGATGTATTTAATTAAGTACTTGTAGCAATTAGTATGAGTAACTAGTGAATTTAATATCTCTCTGTGTACTGCCCAAACCATCAATTTTAAAGACCTGAAATAATTGTTTATTTGCAGGTAATATTGTTCCCAGTTACTGATATAAACAACAAAAAAGCGCTTGTTTATTAAAACAAACGCCCTTTTTAGCAATTTTAAACTTAATTAGCAGGTAACGTTGGTACATAAATGCCTGACATTTCGTGCATTACACGAACAACTTGACAGCTATAGCCAAATTCATTGTCATACCAAACATACAATACAGTTCGGTCGCCATCAACAATTGTCGCTTGAGAATCAAGAACACCCGCATAACGGGAACCAACAAGATCTGTTGACACTATTTCAGAAGATGCGGTGTAATCTACTTGATTCTGAAGATCAGAGTTCAACGATATATTACGTAAATAATTATTCAGTGTTTTTTTATCAGTCGCCTCTTTTAAATTAAGATTCATAATAGCCATGGAAACATTAGGTGTAGGAACACGAATCGCGTTGCCCGTTAACAACCCCTTTAATTCAGGTAAAGCTTTCGCAACGGCTTTTGCAGCACCTGTAGTGCTAATAACCATATTTAGCGGCGCACTGCGACCACGACGAGGAGCTTTATGATAATTATCAGTTAAGTTTTGATCATTTGTATAAGAGTGAATAGTTTCAACATGCCCATTGCGAATACCAAACTTATCATTAATAGCCTTTAACACAGGTGTTATGGCATTAGTTGTACAGCTTGCGGCAGAAACAATCTTATCTTCAGGTAAAATCATGTCATGGTTTACACCATAAACAATATTTTTTATATTACCTTTAGCGGGTGCTGTAAGTAGTACTTTAGCAACACCTTTAGATTGAAGATGTTGACCAAGACCTTCTTCGTCACTCCAGATACCCGTATTATCAACTACCAGAGCATTGTTAATACCGTAAGCTGTATAGTCAACTTCAGAAGGTGAATCAGCATAAATAATTTTAATAAATGCGCCGTTGGCTCTTATCACGTTATGTTCTTTATCAACAGTAATACTGCCGTTAAAGGCGCCGTGAACAGAATCTCTTCTTAATAAACTTGCACGTTTTTCTAAATCATCACTGCTTTTAGCAGGACGAAGTACAATAGCACGTAAATTCAATTTTGCACTAGGACCAGCACGTTCAATCAACAAACGCGCCAGTAAACGACCAATACGACCAAAACCATATAAAACAACATCTTGAGATTCTTGCTTTTGAGCATTTTTAGATATATCCGTAAGCTCTTTATCTAAATATTGCTCAATTGATATTCCGTTAGCTTGACCTTTAAACCAGTAACGGTATGCCAATTTACCTACATCTATACGTGCTGGCGCCAGCGACATTTTGCTCAGTGCTTCAACAATAGGATAACTTTCTCTTAAACGTAATTTACTTTCTTCATGTAAAGCTACAGATTTGTGGGCTTTGATGATGTCAATAGCTGATGCGTTAACTAAAGGGCGTCCATAAACAGAAATCTCAACTCCTTTATTTCTAAACAGCTGGCCAATGATAGGCTGCATGTTTTCCGCAAATGTCTGACGTTCTTGCCAACTAGTTTGATATTCTTCCTCAAGATGAGAAGTCATTGCATAAACCTTTTATTTCAGTCAATTAAATAATAGCTTACTACTATAATAACAATCAATTAATCATCGTTTACATAATAGTTATTTGGGTATATTTACCAATGTTACTACATTGGAAGGACTTATATTGTAATGCAAGTGGTAATGATTCGCCACAAGTTACACATTAAAAAATAAACTAAAATTAACAACTGCAACAACTTGACGCCTGATAAATCAAAAATATAACCAATTATTATGTTTGTACTGCCGAGTTTGATTGGGATCTAAGCTCAGCATCTAAACTATTAACCTGAACTCTTAACTTAAACTCTTAACTTAAACTCTTAACTTAAACTCTTAACTTAAACTCTTAACTTAAACTCTGAAGTTAAATTAAGAGTCTAAACTATTTTAAAGGCTTAATTTTTAACACAAAAACCGGATCTATTCTGGTATTAAACCAGTTAATTCGCCAATCTAAATGTGGGCCTGTCGCACGACCTGATGAGCCTACAGCAGCAATTTTCTGGCCTTTCTTAACTACATCCCCTTCCTTCACATAAGATTTACTTAAATGTAAAAACGTCGATGTGACTCCTTGACCATGATCAATTATCATTGTTCCGCCGGAATAAAACATGTCGGCAACAAATAAAAGTACTTTCCCCGCAGCTGGCGCTTTTACCGGATCGCCTGTTTTACCTGCGTAGTCCAGGCCAAAATGAGGTCTTTTAGGTTTTCCGTTAAATACTCGCTGGCTGCCGTAAACACCAGTAACTTTACCGTTAATCGGTGCAATAAAACCTCCGGCAAACGACGTTAACATGCTTGATGTTTTTCGGGCAGATGCTATTTGAAGGTTATCTTGTTTAGAACGTTTAACAGCCGCCGGATCAGGCTCCATTATGCGTTTGGGAATACCTTCAATTCGTTGAATGTTATAACTGCGTTTGGCGGGTACGATGGTTTTTTGCTCTTGTTTCCCGTCAGGATATTTAATAACCAGTTGATGTGTTTCAACATCATCCCGACCAAAACCAAAAACATAATCTCCCTCAGGTGAAAGGGATAAAACTTTACCATCAAATAGCACTTGGTTATCAGCTTTGGTTTTTCCTATCACCAAGCCACCCTGTTTTATTTCACCAGACAAAACTATTTCAGCCTGACTAGCCGTGCTAGCCAAACTAAGTGAAACAGTTAAACAAGTTAAATTAAATAAAGGCTTAAAACAAAAAATTTTAAACACTTGATATCGCTCCTTTGCCAACACCTTCATAAGCGATAACTTTAAAATTATCATCAGGTGAAAGTTTCTTTAATTGCCGGGCAATATAATCAGCAAGTAATTCTACCGTTGAATCACAATCTACCACTTCCAATACATTTTTAACCACAGCAATGTCAAAACGACCTTGGGGGGCATGATAAGAAAAATACTGGTGATCGGGAGTCAATTGTTTCACCGCTGATGGCGATAGCTGAACATCTGCCAAACTGATTCTGTCAACCTCTGAGGCTATATAAATATCTTCCCATCTTTGACACCAGCTTTTTTCCAAGTCTGTATCACGTTTGTCATTCCTGAAAATTTGAATGGTAGAACGATGGCCATGAGCGATACGCTGACAATTACCGTCATGTAACTTTAGCCCGTGAGTATAATGATACAATTCACCCGTTATCACTTCAGGACGAAGTGTAAGTGTCAGTCCTTCAACGTTTCCTGGAAGCTGTGCCACAATAATTGCCTGTAAATGGCTAGTTACCGATTCAATAGCGATTTCCCTGCTGGCAATTTTTGCAAAAGCACAAGCAGGAGATTGTAAATAATAACTCGCTCGGTCTGCGCTAAAGTCTACCCATTCATGATCATTGTTATAACTTGAAGATGAAACAGTTAAAACAGGCTCATCCATAGGTAATAATAGCTTGTGATCAACCGCAGCATCAATAATAGCTTTGATTTGCTTTTTCACAATTGCAAAATCAAGCACCATACTTTGTTCATTCAACGATCCGTCTAATAAAACATCTACAATCCAGCTTTCGCCGACCACACCACGTTTTTTACATAAATAAGAAAAATCTATAACGGTTAAATCGTTTACAAAAAGTTGCATAAAATTGTTAATTCCTCAAAAAATAATTTATTCGGTTACTTGCCAGCTAATACTTTCATTAGCGCGAATAGGAATAACTTGAGCATCCCCCAGAGGAAGGCTATCTGGTACTTGCCAGTCTATTTTTGATAATGTTATTTTATCAGTGTTTATTGGCAGCTGATAAAACTCAGGACCAAATATACTGGCAAATCTTTCTAATTTATCTAATGCACCTGCTTGTTCAAATGCTTCAGCATACAGCTCTATTGCAGCATGAGCAGTATAAGAACCCGCGCATCCGCAAGCAGACTCTTTTGCACCCTGACTATGAGGAGCTGAATCTGTTCCCAGGAAAAACTTTTTATTTCCACTTATCGCTGCTTGAATAAGCGCCTGCTGATGAGTATTGCGTTTTAAAATAGGTAAACAGAAATAATGAGGACGAATTCCGCCTACTAACATATCATTTCTGTTGAACAGTAAATGATGCACCGTAATAGTTGCAGCAACATTATCACCTGCTTGTTCAACAAATTCGACCGCATTTTTAGTAGTAATATGTTCAAGTACAACTTTTAAATCAGGAAATTTACTCACCAGAGGTTTTAAAATTGTATCGATAAATACGGCTTCACGATCAAAAATATCTACTTCACTGTCTGTAACTTCACCATGTACCAGCAATGGCATGTTTATTTCCTGCATTGCTTCTAATACATGATAAATATTGGCAACGTCTGTCACACCAGATGATGAATTTGTAGTTGCGCCCGCCGGATATAACTTTGCCGCATAAACTAAGCCTGTCGCTTTAGCTTCTTTGATGTCTTGTACTGTCGTTTGATCCGTTAAATAAATAACCATCAAAGGCGTAAAATCCTTATTACCTTGTTCGTCATTTTTAGCACTGACAATTCTTTGGTAATATGCCTTTGCCATTTCAGCATTAGTCACTGGTGGTACTAAATTCGGCATAATAATAGCGCGGCCAAAATATCGAGCAATATCAGGAACCGTTGATCTTAAAGAATCGCCATCACGTAAATGTACGTGCCAGTCGTCTGGACGAATAATAGTTAAAGTCTTCATCTTATTTTCCTATCAATAACCACCGAATATATTGAGTGGTTATGCATTAATTAACTCACAAACACTGAATAACGTCTGACTAAACAATTGCAGTATAAACAACCATTGTTTAGATAACTGCTCTCTACATAAATAATAATCAGAAGTAATTCAGCATTTATTCAATATTATATTTTTACTTGCCTATGCACATCACACAGGTTGGTCGATAACTACCCTGAACTTGAGAAATATCGACCAGTTTTATATCTATCTTGTCGGTATTTTCCAAATACCGGAGCAAACTGCATAGGCATGTATTTTTATTAAATTCTCTTATTCACTTACAGCGTCATCCGGTATTTCTCCGGTAGGAATATCCTGAACTGTTGGTGACTGCTGTGACTGTTCTTCCTGTGAATGTTCTACCTGTGCTTGTTGCACTTGTGGTTGATGAGCCTGATTTTGATGACCTTGGCTTTGATGATCATTAAGAAGTGACAATAGTTGTTCTTTTAAATTTGGCGGTACTTTATAAAGAGTCAAACTGTCGTTGGCCGGATTATAAACAACCTCTTCACCAAAATGACTTCGTTCAAAACTTACACTTATACCATTACCATAACCTGAATATTTGGTGATTTTATTAACTACAGACTGCTCATGAGGAAATGACTCTTCTATCGGGTATGATTGTTCCTGACAAAATTTATAAAAATCCTGATTAGCATCACCGCTTTCTTCATTACCAATCACATTACCCAATTCACGTAATGAAACGTCCTGAGCCATTTGTTTCTGTTCTTTGCAATAACTGAGCAATTCTTTTCTGACATGT
The DNA here is from genome assembly GCA_013216015.1 of Alteromonadaceae bacterium. Taxonomy (GTDB): domain Bacteria; phylum Pseudomonadota; class Gammaproteobacteria; order Enterobacterales; family Alteromonadaceae; genus JABSOI01. The sequence goes on from JABSOI010000010.1 coordinate 11,105, forward strand.
TGTTTTTCTTGCGGATCAAGTTGATTAACCGCAACAAAATCTTCCACAGCTTGTACTAAAGTTTGCGTTTGTTCTTTAGCGTTCAAACCTTCTTCACAGCCAAGAAAATCAAGGAAAAAGTCGGATACTTGACGACCTGCCCGTCCTTTAATAAACGAAATATAACGATTACCTTCCGGATTTTGTTGATAATCGAATAAATCTATCCGCGCAGCTAATTGTAATTTACTGGTATCAAGATGTTGATCCGCAGAAATATTTAACTCACCGTCAACAGAATAATGCTCCGTTATAGGAATAATTGCGACTAATAAATATCTCCCACCCATATATTCATAATGACAAGTGAGCAAATAACCTTTTTCGGCAAGATCATACTTTTCTAACTCATTTTTTAATAAATTACCGGCTTGAGTACTGAAAATATAAAAATTTTGTTGCTCACTAAAATAACTTTCCATAAGATCGACAAATCGGGCATTGTCACCCTCAGCTGGCATAGAAGAAAAATGCCCGTAAGCTTTACTTCCCTTATTGTTATAAATATGGTGTAAAGCATCAATAAAGCTTTCTATTTTTTTGTCTATTTCAATATGTTCTGGGCCCAGGCGAATAATTATTTCACCAGTTTCTTCTTTCTTCGATAAATAATGTAATGCAATATTTGAAATTATTAAGCTCATATTTAAAGTTCAGTATTATATTGTTCAGGCATTTGATAAACTCCTTTTCGAGTTTATCAACCATAAAGTAAGTGAAAATATGCCCATTGTATCTAAGTATTCCAATGAACGTGTAGAAAAAATTATTCAAGATCTACTTGATGTATTAGTAAAAGAGTCTGCAGCTCCTGATTTAGCGCTAATGTGCCTTGGAAATGCAACAACAAATATTATACATCAAATGCCTGAAAAACAGCGAGGCGCTATTGTGACTAATTTCACCAATGCTTTAAAGCAATCAATATAATAAATTTATAAATATTTAGCTCATAACTTGTTAACCCGTAATTTGTTAACACGTTCGTCAGCAGTCGGTAACTTAATACCAAAATTCATATACGCTAATAATCGACATTTATAATTAAGACTTGTTAAAGTAAATTAATGTTGTTGATTAGTAAAACAAACAAAGATCCTAAAGAAGAAGAAAAATAAAAATGGTATCGTTTAATTCTAAATCTTACAGCAAAAGGCTTTTACATCTCATTAGCTGGAGCCACTGGTTTACCTTTATCAATATCATTGCCGCTATTGGTTTATCCTCATTTTATTTATTTAGTGAATCAGCCCCCGAAACTATTTTTGGACAAGCTTATTTGTTGACTACCTGGATAAGCCATATGGGTTTCTTAACTTTTATGAGCTTTGTTTTAATTTTATTCCCGTTAACGTTATTATTTCCGCAAACTAAGTTTATCAGAACAACCGCCTCTATTATTTTCACCATTGAATTGTTATTGCTAATACTCGATGCTTTTATTTATAACCGACTTGGTTATCATTTGAATGCATCGTCCAGCGAACAAATTATCACGTTAATTGCCAATCAAATTGATCACAATCGCCGTTCTTTCTGGTTCGTAAGTATCGTACTTTGTCTACTCATTTTATCATTTGAATTTGTGGTAAGTAACTATGCCTGGAAACACCTTAAACAATTGCAAAAAACAGTTTTTGCTCGCTTTTTCGTTTTAGTTCTGGTGGTTTCATTCGTTTTTAGTCATATCACTCATATTTGGGCCGATGCAAACCTGGAATATGATATTTTAAGACAAGACACCGTTTTTCCACTTTCGTACCCCAGTACAGCTAAAACCTTATTAACTAAATACGGCATGTTCAACCAAAGTGATTATATTGAACGTAGAACCAGCCCGTTATCTTTTACACAAGCTATTCCACCCTATCCTCAGTTAGATACTATGGGAGATGACCCTTGCCTTAACGCTGATTTAGAGGACAATTTGCTAAAAGACAAGGCTCAAAAGCAAACAGATCAAAATAACCAAACACTAAAAAATCAACAATCTGTCTTTATTGTCTTAAGCAAAGCATTGCTGAGTGAAGAGCAAATAGAACAATTTTCTCAGCGTGCTCAAGGTTCCACCCTTACATTAAATCACCATATCGACAACGCTTTACCCACTGATGCCTGGTTTAATTTATTTTATGGTTTACCTTCTATTTACCAGAAAGAAATTTTGCAACAAAAAACCAGCCCTTTATTATTTCAAGCCATTGATAAATTGGGGCTAGCAAAAACATTTACCGTTATTAGTGACAACAAAAGCAATAACAACAGAAATAAAGATGAAACAAATGTCGTTAATACACAATACTGGTTTGAAAGCTTATTTGACCAAAAAATAGAATTATCCGATATTTCCAGCCTTATCTTTCCAGATAAACTTAACAAGGCAAAACCCGGATTACATTTAATTTATTTTGACCAAAACGCAACATATCAATTTGAATTGTTTATCGACGCCCTACTGTTGGCTCAAAAACAAAAAACTCTGGGCGACATTGTCTGGATAGGTTCAATTGGTAATGAAAAAGAAGAAACACGCTTATCTAAAAAATCAGCCATGTTAATATTGCCATCCCTAACAAGGTCCGATAAAAGAATAGTTAAGAACAAAAGGATTACGTTACTAACCAGCCAAATGGATTTACAATCAACGCTATTGGAAAACTGGTTAAGCTGTAAAATCCCGTCAAACAAATATAGCAACGGCAGTAATGTCTCAACCATTAAGCAAAACCGAATTATCGCCAATACGGTAAAACACGGGATTATGGTTTTCAATAAAGATAAATCAGTGTTTATCGACCAAAATGGTAATTTTCAAAGCTATTCAACCCAGCTACAAACGCCAATAATGATCAACGCTGATTTCCCCTTGATGATCGATGGTGTGCATTTTATCAAGCAGTTCAGTAATAATAATAAAGTTACTGACCATTAATATATCGAATACACACTGTAATTGAACAATAAAACAACATTCAAACAAAAATTAACAATAATATGCGTTAAACCATTGCATTCAATAATTAATTCATTAATATACATCCAGCAAACATTGAATCCCCAAGATGTTTGTTTTCGGGGTGTAGCGCAGCTTGGTAGCGCGTGCGTCTGGGGGACGTGAGGTCACAAGTTCGAATCTTGTCACTCCGACCATATTTCATAGTAACGAAAGCCTGCATTTATGCAGGCTTTCGCATTTCTGGTTTCGCGTTTCCGGTTTCAATGGTCAAATTAAAAGATACAGAGCCTGTTTTTTCATACCTGTTATTTATGCTAATTTATTAAAATTCGATGAGCTAACGGAAAAAACCAATAAAACTAAACAGTTGTTAAAATAGTGCCCCGCATTTAATTCAAATTTCATTATTTTTAATATACATTTTGTAATAAATAGAATGTTCGTAGGATGAGTTAGCCGTAAAGCGTAACCCATAGTTCAAGCGTTGAATTATTTCACATATTTATATTAATTCGCTTTGTACAATATTTTTTCCGTTATAATACTCAAGTGGTTATAAACTGATGGATTACGCCTAGGTTACCCCGTCCTGACAACACTGAGACGTATTGATAATATACTGTTATGTTTCAAAACAATGTTCAATTCACGGATTTATAATTTGAAAATTTCACGAGATACAACTCTTACCCTTTCCCTATTCTTATTTCTAGCAATTGTTCTCTATATTGTTGGTTACTGGTTAATATTTAGATTGGGTAAGGCTACACCTTTAATGCTTTCCGTTGGTGTTGCAGCTATTCTAACTTGCCTAATAAGAAAGCGTAATTTATCCTCCCTTGGTTGGGGGTGGGGAAGTTGGAAATACCTGTGGATGAGTTATACCAATTGTACTAAGTAAATGGTCACCCTCGATGGTCTAAATTTCCAATAGCTGCGTTGCCGACATGGATGTAGGTACTTAGGTTTTGCCTGGAGCAAAAAACCTGTGCTCTTGAAAATTTATCCTCATCGATCCCTGACCACTAACTTAATACAATTGGTATTACCTAATTCCATTAGCAATCGTCACAATTGCTTACTTGATAATATGGTTCACCGATCTTGGAGGATGGTATAACACTCAATTTGTTTTAGAGCAAAAAGAAGATTACAACCTAAGAGAATGGAATGATGTTAGCCTTATTCTTTTTCATATTTTGGTGACAGGGACTATTGCTTTTCTTCTTACATTACCTTCTATTTTAGGTGAGGAAATTGCCTGGCGGGGGTTGCTTGTTCCTGAACTTTCAAAATTTATGTCCTTTACTGGTGTTGCGCTAGTGAGCGGATTTGTTTGGGCTATATGGCATTGGCCTATGATGATAGCAGGGATTTATGGGAATGATGGTACTCCCTTATATTATCAATTATTCATTTTTACACTTAGTATTATGAGTGCTTCGATTGTCATGACCTACCTTCGATTTAAAACCAATAGTATATGGACGGCTGTAATATTTCATATGAGTGGTAATGTCTTCATGCAAAAAGTATTTACCCCTTTAACCATCGAAAATACAAATTCAGCATGGTATATCGATGAATTTGGAGTTATTCCAACTCTTGTCGCTTTTACAGTTGCGATTTATTTTTGGAAAAAAGGTGATAATGAATTTGGCAGCAGCAAAACATGACAAGGGCAATCAAAACTTGTTCCTATACTGTTGTGTTTTTTGCAAAAACACGCACCACCATATTCCACCGTTGTTGGCTGCGTTATCGATACAAAAACTCATCTGCATTTCATCGCAGATTTTTATTCTTAATAGCTGAAAAGTGGCAAAAGCGACGAAAGTTGTAATTCATTTATTCCAGAGCTTATGTAGTTCCTACCCTGCTTTTCTTCCGCATCTCATTTGAAATATGAGAACCAAAAATAAAGTTAAAAATAAAGTTAAAAATAACTAAACTTTATTGGACGTTATTACTACGTATAGTTGTTAAAAGTCGAATTACCCAATGGAGAACTATTAATGTGGTCAAATAATTTAAACTGTTTAAAGAAAATTGTATTAATAATGATCTTGTTTTTTATACCCTGTATTTCCGTATTGGCTGAGGAAGTTACAGGCTCAAAGCCCGCTGCAACCTTCACATTTACTAACAATATAGAAAGCGAATTCCTAGATAAACATAAAACTGTGATCAAGACGATCACTGAAAACACCATAGCAAAAGTTAGAAAGTTAATGCCAGAACTGGCAGAGTCAATTCATTTTACTGTATTAATCATTAATCGTGATTTATCTATAGTTAATGGTATGACTGGTCGTGCAGATAAACCAACAGAAATAGAAATTAGTTTCTCTTCTATTTATCAAGGTGGAATCGATAAAGCTATCGAAGACAGCCTCGAGTTCACCCTATTTCACGAATTGCACCATACAGTTCGAGGTTGGACTATCTATGGCAACAAGTTTGGACCTGGCATTGATACCGCAGCTATCAACGAAGGACTTGCCGATACCTTTGCTGAAATACAAGCGGGCCAAGCTGCTAACAATTATACTGATGCTGTTAATTATGACGCATGGACTAAGGAAATACTTACATTGCCGAGAAATGCCAATTATGGTGAATGGATGTTTAGGCACCCCGATGGCCGAGAAGCTATAGGCTATAGAACAGGTAGTTACCTTATTAAAAAAGCGATGAAAAATTCTAATAAAAATATTCTAGAATTAAGTAAAATGACAATAAGTGATATTTATGAGCTGGCAGGATATTAGGTTTTTCCGTTAGCCATTGTTCAAAATAGAGTAGGAACCTAACTATAAGGATCCTCATTACATTTTCCAAATCCTAAAAATAACATTGTGGCAATATTTTCTATCTCGCTATGTACCTCACAGCGAGATAGAAAGTTCACACATCAATTAGACAAGCGACCCCTTATGGCACTTCTTCTTTTATTGTCAAATCACAATTGATTTATAGGCTGAAAACATAGGTTTAAGCAGGTAACATGGCCTGATATTTATATCAAACACAAATTAATCAGCGTGTTACGTAGGTCAGACCCCGATCTCGAAACTTCGTTCTCCTGCACTAAGTTTAAGAAACTCGCTCATTAATAACTTCTCCATGTAATGATTCTGAAATCCATTTCATTGAACGAGGTAAAGCTTTTATGAATTTAGCTTGTATTTTGGGTTCTAACATTGTTCTAAATTTACACTTTAAATCATGCTCATAATATTTAAAGCCACTTCTGTCTAAATAAGAGAAAGCACTCCATAAAATTAATGCCTTGCTCTTAGATTTTTCATCTTTTACATCGAAGTGAGAAATAAAGAATTTGAACGATTCTTTGTACTCAAACTTTACGTTTTTCACCTCAATTTTCGCTCGGATTCGCTCGGATATAATAAAGCTTTTTACCATAGGAAGCTGCGTATCTAAACCTAGAGCATTTATTGCTGCTACCCCAGCAGGAGCAATAGTTGCACCTTTTTGTTTAGCTATCCCTGCAATTAACTCTTTAGTATCTATAGGCAGACGCCCAAATCGGCTTATTTTAGGACGGTAATAGACACCATTTGTTATTCTAATTATCTCTTTTTTGATTTCTCGACTGACACTATTGGTACTTCACCACAGTTATGGATAACTGAGCAAGGCAGTGATACCAGTGCCTTAGTTATTAATGAAAATACCAACTCAGTGTTGCAATTAGTTGATAACAATAACAGTGCCCGCGCTGTCGTTAGTCAAACATTTACCGCCCAGCAAGGCTCACCAACGACAGTGCAAATTACTATCGTCTTAGCTTGAATTTCAATGGCAATAGTATAGAAGCGTCAGTTGACGGTTCGGTTGTTGATACTGTTAGTGATAGTAGCATTTCAAGTGGGGCAATAGGGTTGGTACAGCCGATTACGACAACATAGTAGTGATTGAAAACTAATATCAGTCTAACCTAGGTCATGCATTAATTAAAAAGTCGATAGTCCGCATTGCGAGCTCTCGACTTTTTTAATATTTTAAATTTCCGACATTAACTCAGCAAAAACAGATAAATAAACCTGTTAAAATTCTGTGCCCACAATCTCAGTCATTTCTTTGAGCAATTGTTTTTTAATCACTTTTTTATTCGGCTCTTTAGCCAGATTACGCCACTCATAAGGGTCACTGCGATGATCATAAAGTTCTTCTTGGTCATCACTGTAACGAATATAACGCCAGTATTTATTATTTATTAAAATGGGCATCAAAAACTGATGCCCATTTAGCTTAATTAGAATGACGCCCGTAACCCTAATGAGTATCTTGGCCCTGTTTCTAAATATTGTAAAAATTGATTTTTATGGCGACCATATTTTCTGGTAGCTTCATCAGTAATGTTTAAGGCTTCAACAAAGACAGTGACGTTATCATTAATTTCATAACTGGCACTGGCATCAATTTGCTCATATTCACCAACATATTGTGGTGTACCGGTCCAACCAACAAAGGTATCCTGTAAAAACTCGTCACGCCAGTTATAGGCAATACGTACTTGCAATGGTCCTTTTTCATAAAAAGCGACTAAGTTAGCAGAATCTGCAAGCCCTTCTAAAGCAAAGGTAGAATCAGTGCCTAATTCAGCGTTGCTATCAATGCCGGTATAGTTAACTTGTAAACCTAAACCATTTTCAAGCGTATGGATCCAGTTAACTTCATAACCGTCAATTTCAGCCGTTTCAATATTACGAGGGCGTTGCACCGTAACTTCTTCATGAGGACTGGTTAATAAATCAATGGTCTCAATCGCATCTTCACGTACAATCCAGTCATCAACGTTCTTAGTAAAGTAAGCAATTGATAGCATGCTAGCATCGTCATAATACCATTCTAAAGACAAATCAATATTGGTTGACAGATAAGGTTTAAGCGCAGGGTTAGAGCCTGTCGCCGCATTACCTTCAACAACATGAGTATTACCATAGTTAATCCATGGTGCAACATCATTCAACGTTGGGCGTGTCATCGTTTTTGACGTACCTGCGCGTAAAATAATCTCATCAGTAATATGCAAATTTGCAATGATTGATGGTAAGACTTCGCTGTAATCAGACTCTTGTTTGGTGTGAACAAAATCACCATTAGCGGCATAAACTTTTTCTAACTTATTATGAGCATTAGGATCATCTTCTGAAGGTATACCTGGAATAAGGTCAACTAATTGTTGTATGGTGCCTGCTGAGCTTAAATCAGTTTGCACATAACGCGCACCCGCAACTACATTTAGTGGCATATCACCTAAGTCAAAATCAAAATTAGCAGATGCATATAACGCAGTAACCGTTTCTTCAACATTATAGCTATTATCACTTTCCTGAGCAGTAAAACCACCATTGTCATTAAAAAGGCTAACGGCATCATCTAGCCCTGGATGAGCATTTAATTGTTCTAGGCTCGCAGGATTTGCCATCCAAGCAACATAATCGTCTACAGATTTAAACGTATGAGCTATGTCGCTAATACCATCCCAACCACCGTCTAATGACTTAACTTCTAACAACTCTTCTGGTACATATAATTTAACGGTATTATGTTTAGCATATTGTTTATAAATACGACTGGATGCTGTATTTTCGCGATACTCTTGATTACTTTTTTCATTAACACTGTAATGAGCACCAAACTTAACCGCTGTTAAATGATCTATGTCTGACTGCCAAGTAAAATCGAACTTAATGCCAACATTTTCGGCATCAATATAATTTCCTCTAGCTTCATAATGGGCTGGGAAAATATTACCGATATTTTCTTCTGATGGTATCGTGCCATTATTTTGAATCAGTTTAGGATAGTTACCACCAGCGGTATAGTCCCATTCAACATAACCAATAGGTCCAGATTCAATCAAAGTTTGTGTATTGTAACCTTTGTTTTTATTACGGGCATTTGACCAAAAAGCATCGGCATTTAAACTTAAATCATCATTAATTTCCCACTCAAGGTTCAAACCAAACGAAGCTAGGTCTGAAGGACGGCTTTTTTCACGATAAGCAGAAGACATACCTGTTGAACCATGTTGCATAAAAACAACATTGCGATCGGTTTCTGAATCTAAAATGGGGTCTAAGCCACCAACGGTATCTTCGTAAGCCCCTGTTGGATACCAAAACCAAGTACCTGCCGCATAACCGTCAGAGTTAACATCAAACTCTGAATAAAGCGCATCAGCGGTAATTAATAAATCATCTGATGCTTGGTACTGCACAACTAAAGTGCCACTGTTTCGCTCTCGAGTTTCATGGGTCACTTCACGTCCAAGTGATTGAGGACGAGTAACATCTTCAATCACTCTTTTTTCCCCACCGTGCCATAGCGGCCCACGGTTTAAGGTTAAGTTACCCGGCACGTTTTGAAAGTTAACCACTTCTTTATTGGTTTGAGTACGCTCTTGATGATTAAACGACGCTAATACGCCCAAACGGTCGTCTAAAAACGTATTGCTCACTAAAAATGAAAACTGTGGTTCAGTTTCACCACTTGAGTCGGTATGTAGTGCTTTAGCAGTAGCTACGGCGCGGAATCCTTCTTTATCGAACGGTCTAGCGGTATTAATACTGACCGTACCACCAATACCACCTTCAGTAAGTTCTGCATTACCTGATTTATAAACATCAACGGCACTAATGGTTTCTGAAGCAAGCGTATCTAAACTAAAAGAACGTCCCGCGGTATCGGTAGCTAACATACGACCATTAAATAATACGCTGTTAAATTCTGGTCCTAAACCACGAATAGTAACAAACTGTCCTTCACCACCACTACGGTCAATCGATACACCAGTGATACGTTGCAATGATTCAGCGATATTTGTATCAGGGAATTTACCGACATCTTCCGCAGAAATTGTATCAACAATATAATTTGAAAAACGTTTATTGTTCATTGACTGAACAATACTGCCTTTAATACCTGTTACTTGAATAACTTCAATTTCGTCTTCTGCAGCATTACTTTCAGCAGCAAAAACGGTATTAATATTACTTGCGGTAAAACTCAACGCTATTGCAGAAGCTAGTAGACTTTTATTTATTGTTTTCATTCTATTCCCCTTTGTATTAATCATTAACACTGAAGTATTTTCAACGTTAACTTATTTTTTTATAGGAAGAGGTAATCCCTGATCAAACCTATTAGGCAATATAAGGCTGCTAATTATGGGTATATAGCGATCCCCTCTTTGAACTAGTTAACAAAGCAGGAATTAAAAACCGTAAAATTAAATACTATAAATATGAATAATAAGAACAATTACTTTTCAAATATCGATAAACAATTGATAATTATGTGAAGAATTTTGCTATGAGGATTAAAATTTTATTCTTATGCCTGCGGCATAACGAGAGCCTGTTTCAGAAAACTCCAGAAATTGTGCTTGGCTTCGACCATATTTACTGGTTTTTTCATTGGTTAAATTAATAGCTTCAAAGAACATCGAACTATAATCATTGAGTTGCCAACTCGCACTTAAATCAAATTGCTGGTAACTAGCAACAAAGACAGGTTCATTGGTCCAATTCCATAATGTATGTTGAAGAAACTCATCGCGCCAATTATAAGCTAATCGAATTTGTTTACCGTTTTTTTGATAAAATAACATTAAGTTAGCTGAGTCACTCAAGCCTTCTAAAGCAAATAACGAATCTTTCGAGAAATCGGCATTGCTATCAACAAAAGTAGCATTGGCTTGAAAACCAAAACCATTGTCAAAGTTATGAATCCAATTCAATTCAATGCCGCGGATATTTACCTGTTCACCATTTTCTGGACGGTCAACATTAAATGTATCAAATGTACTGGTTGCCAATGGTTGTTGCATTAATTCCGTAGTACGAACTACCCAATCATCAATATCTTTATAAAAGACAGCTACCGAGAGCATGCCTGTTTTAGCGTAATACCACTCCAATGATAAATCTGTATTAGTCGCTAAATATGGCGTTAAATCAGGATTGGATGCCTGTGCAAAGTTGCCTTGTATCTCATGTGTATTACCATAATTAAACCAAGGCGCAATATCATCAAGTGTTGGTCGACTAAGTGTTTTTGATAAACCCACTCGAAATAGAAGCGACTCTGAAATATTAAGATTGGCGATAAGTGAAGGTATTACGTGGTGATATTGATTGTTTTTTTCAACATGAATAACCTCACCGTTGCTGGCAAATACTTTGTCCAAACGGGGAGAGTTAGGATTAGAAATTTCTAGCACTAAATCATTAAGTTGTTGAATTGTGCCCATCGACAAAATATCTGTATGGGTGTAGCGCACTCCCATTAACAAGTCTAACGGCATATTGTTAATATCAAAAGTTAAATTTGTCGATGCGTATAAAGCGGTGATGTTTTCTTCTACCTGATACGAATCATCTGTTTGTTGTGCAGAAAACCCGCCACTATTATTAAACAAACTCACGGCATCATGCATTTCGGGATGGGCATTAAGCTGTTCAAGTGTCGAGGGCTGCTCTAACCATGAGAGATAATCATCAAGCGATTGAAAACCATAAACAAGATCAGATAAGCCTTGCCAGAGCCCGTTTATGGATTTGAGTTCAAGAAAAGATTTAGGTATTTTAAGATTAACAGCAGGGTCTCGAGCATAATTTTTATAAAGTCTTCCTGATGTTTCATTTTCACTGTAATCAATATTATTTTTTTTATGACTACTGTAGTGCAAGCCAAAATTGACTTTATCAAAATAATCATCATCTACATGCCAACTAACATCAAATTTAGCACCGATATTTTCAGCATCAATATAATTCCCTCTCACCTCAACATGCGCAGGAAAAACCTTATCAATATTATTTTCAGACGGTAAAGTATTAAGCCCTTGATGCAATAATGGATATTCCCCTTGTGACCTATAGTCATATTCCACATAACCTTTTGCATTTGATTCTACGACATATTGTTTATCGTAACCTCTATTACGATTGCGAGCATTCGACCAAAAAACATCACTGGTTACATTAACATTTTCTAGTAATTGCCAATAAACATTCAAACCCATTGATGCTAAGTTTGAAGGGCGGTGTTGCTCCCGATAAGCAGAAGAAATACTAGTAGCCCCATGTTGAAGAAAAACAACATTACGTTGTTCAAATGAATCTAAAATGGGGTCTTTTCCGCCTAAAGCGTCATTATAAGCCCCTGTAGGATACCAAAACCAAGTATTGCCGATATAGCCACTCGATTTAACATCAAACTCAGAATATAAACCATCAAGGGTAAACAATAAATTATCGTTAGCCTGATATTGCATCACTACCGTGCCACCATTACGTTCCCTGTCCTCGGTCATAACATTGCGACCAAGAGCTTGCGGGCGGGTTACATTTTCAATAACACGTAATTCATCATTATCAAAATGAGCCAAAGGGCCTTTATTAAGAGTCATATCACCGACAACATTTTGAAAGTTAACCACCGTTTTATTAACTTGAGTGCGTTGTTGATGATTAAAAGAAGCCAAAATGCCCAACTTATCATCAAGAAAACTATTACTGACTAGAAAGGAAAATTGTGGCTCGGTTTTATCGCTCGATTCTTTATGTAAAAATTCTACCGTACTAGACAAATGAAAGCCTTGGTGATCAAAAGGTTTGGCGGTTTTAATATTGACTAAACCGCCAATGCTATCTTCTGATAATACCGCTTGCCCTGATTTATAAACATCAACCATGCTTATAGTTTCTGAAGCTAAAGTATCTAGACTAAACGCTCGTCCTTGTGTATCAGTTGCTAATGCTCTGCCATTAAATAGCACACTATTAAACTCAGGTCCTAACCCTCTGATAGTAATAAAGCGCCCTTCACCACCACTACGGTCAATAGATACACCAGTAATCCTTTGTAAAGATTCGGCAATATTAGCATCAGGAAACTTACCAACATCTTCTGCAGAAATACTATCAACGATATATTTAGATAATCGCTTGTTATTAATTGATTTAATTAAGCTTTGGCGAATACCGGTAATAGTAATCATTTCAATGCTATTTTCTTGATTATCTTGTACTGAAACTAAAGAGGGTTTATCTACTCTTTCTACCTTGTTGATTGGTGTCTTAACCTCATCAAGTGGTATTGCAGATATTTTAAGTATGCCATTTTCTGTTAAATTAGCGACCAAACCTGAGTCATCGAGTAGCAGCTCTAATGCCTCCATTAAAGTATAACGCCCGACTATGCCAGTGGTTCGTTTAGTTTTGACTTGAGCATAGTTAAACAAAAGCACTGCATCAGTTTGCTCAGCCAACAAGTTAAGTGCAGATGCCGCATTTTGAGGTTTTATATATATTTTGTGACGCTTGAGCAAATCAAGCTTATGTTCTACTTGCTGGCCACTAGAGAAACCATCTTTGGCGTAACCTATCGCACTTTGAGTATTGAAAAGTAACAAAGCGAACAACCAATAACGAAAGTTGTACAAAACACCATGACGCAGTAAGCCAATTAGCCTGCTGATAAACAGAGCTAAGCTGTAAATATGATAAAAAGGCTTAAGCATATGAAACCTTGAGAAAATAAGGTTTCATATTATTTTATATGTTCCTATAGGTCATTACCCACTTATTGTTATTGCACGAGTTAATTGTTTGATTGTTTTATTGGCGACAAGCGCACTTTATTGTAACTTAAGCGCTCAACACTAATACCAAAGTTAGTTTGTAAAACCAAGAAGAAGTCTTCTATCTCTCCTACTTTAAAACGCCCACCAATAGCCAGTTGCTTTAACTTTTCATCAATAATTTCAATATCTACCGTGGTAAAACGTGAAATTTCAGTAGCTACCTGCTCAAGCGACTCACCATTAAAGGTTAATAGCCCCTTCTGCCATGACAATCGACGTTTTATTTCGCTGTCAGTTATTTGCTTTATATTTTCTAATTGCTGTAGACTGCCATCCGAAATATCCAATGAAACCTGTTGTCCTGCATCTAAAGTCCCTAAAGCTAACGATGAACTACCCGAATAAAGGTCTACCTGCTTTTTATTTGAGTCATTAGTCGTTGACATTTCTGTTTCTTGTTTAGATAACGCCGCCACAGCAACTCGCCCTTCAGTTACCAGTACATCAATAGCTTCATCAGCTAAGTAAACAGAAAATGCCGTACCAACCGCCTCAACACGACCATCGCCAGCATAAACTCGTAATGGATAGTCTTTATTTTTAGCCACTTCAAAATGCGCTTCACCACGAATAATACGGATATTTCGATAGTTGTCATTAAAAGCAACCTCGACCTGACTGTCAGTATTCATATGCATCACGGTGCCATCGGCTAATACCGTATGATTTAACTTGCCAATGCCAGTTAAATACAAACCATTGCTTGCAAATTGTTCATTAGTAGAAAATAACGTTGCCAGTAATAAACTAGCCGTAAAAACAACTGCTGTGGCAGAAAAAGCAAACTGCCAACGAGCATTAGCACCAAACCAATTTTTAAGTGACGAGAATAAGCTTTGTTTCCTATGAGCGGCGGCACAAGTGAGTGGGACCATCAATTCAGTTAAGACATTATCTTGCCAAAATTCATTTAAATTATTCAATTCTTTAATGTGAGCAGGACTACGAGCTAACCAAGCTTTAAATTGGCTATGCTCTTGTTTTGTTAATGGCTCATCACCATCAAGTTTGATGATCCAATCAATCGCTTCTTGTTCAATCACTTTTTGATCGGGGAATTCGATAATATTTTCCATTATTTTTCACCTTCCATACTTTGCTTTATTGTTGAAGTTGTAACGGAATTTTCTGTGTTGTATTCACGCATATAATTACGACATATTTCTAAACCGAGTTTTAAATGTTTTTCAACACTACTCAAAGAAATATCTAAATGATCCGCAATTTCTTTATGTTTTAAACCATGTACCTTACGTAATAAGTAAACCTTGCGTGATTTTTCAGGCAGAGTTGCCACTGCCTGACAATACTTGCCGAGTGATTGCTCTGCTTCAACTTCATGTTCAGTTGTTGCAGTTTTGCCAAGGTTAATTTCAGACTGACACTCTTCAATATAGCCAGTCATTTGTCGTGACTTTCGGTTAAGTTCATTTAATGCTAGATTTTTAGCGATGCTAAATAAAAACGCTTTTGGTTGTTCAATGTCCCGCTCTTTTTCAACAGTAAAAGCTTTTAAATAAGTTTCTTGAACAACATCTTCGATATCTTGCTCTCGCTTAAGAAAACCTCTTAAGAATTTTTTCAAGAAAGTATTATTTTCTAACCAAACAGCAGAAATAAAACTAGATGATTTGTTTTTTGCTTTATCTGTTATTGCCATAATAGTTAATACAAACATTCCAAGTTAGCTATTGATAAAAATACAATAATTTAGGGCTAATAATTTAAATTTCGTTACCGCTAACCGCCCTCTCACTATTAAACAAGTCATCGATTAAAAACCGTAATAATAACTTAAATAAATAATTGTTTAATATTATACGATGAATACGATTATTTTTACGGCTTTTTCTTATTGCTTTGTTTAATAAGTGTCCAGATGAATTTGCAAACAAACTCACGATAACAAACAAGCGTTATTAACTAACTAACTAACTAACTAACTAACTAACTAACTAACAAAAATAATAAAGTAGGAATGCAATGAAATATCCAAGTGTAACACCATATTTTGTTTTATCGATGCTGACTTTTACAC
Organism: Alteromonadaceae bacterium; assembly: GCA_013216015.1. GTDB lineage: Bacteria > Pseudomonadota > Gammaproteobacteria > Enterobacterales > Alteromonadaceae > JABSOI01. The sequence goes on from JABSOI010000010.1 coordinate 26,819, forward strand.
AAGTAGCCAACGCCAACTCCGTTCAAAACCCAGGTTTTGAACAAGGTAATAGTAATTGGAAGACTGGTTGGAATGCAGCAATAACCACTGATAGCAACCATGTTAATTCTGGTTCATCAGCCATAAAAGTGGGGGCAGGAAATAATAATGGCTCTGCCGAACAAATCATCACTGGTTTAACCCCCGAAACCAGTTACCAATTACGGGCATTTGCTAAAGTACACAATAGTAATTCAACTATTCGTATTGGTGTAAAAAATCATGGTCAAAATGAAATCTATCAAGCTGTTAGTTCAACAAACTATCAAGAAGTAACCGTGCCTTTTAGCACCGGAGCATCTTCTACAACGGCTACCATTTATGGATTTAGGGTATCAGGCAGTGATTATGGCTATGCTGATGATTTCTCAGTTTTGGCTGATGTTGATATAGAAGCACCAACCGTAACTATATCAAGCAATTTAACCAGCCCAACGAACACAACACTCATTCCAATAACCATTAGTTTTAATGAAGCAGTAACCGATTTTACCTTAAGTGATCTATCAATTAATAATGGCACTGCTAACAATTTTGTCGCTAATGCTACTGGTACTCAATGGACTGTTGATATAACTGCTAATCAAATTGGAACTGTTGAAATAAGTATTGCTGCCGGCAGTGTTAGTGATTTAGCTGGTAATGTAAATACTAATTCAAATAACTTTCAAATAGAGCACGAAGCCCCCAACCCAACAGGTGAAAATTTAGTAGTCAACCCTAGCTTTGAGGATGGCAGTACGCCATGGTTAACGGCGTGGTATGCTAGTGTTATTTCGTCACAAGCAACAGATGGTAGCTACGCTGTTCGTGTTGGCAATGGTGGTAACAATGGCTCCGCTGCACAAATCATTACTGGCTTAACCGCTAATACCGAATATACCTTAAGTGCCGATATACGAGTAGCAAGTGCGGGCTCACAGTTAAACTTAGGCGTAAAAGACTATGGTAATACCGAAACTTATATAGCCACGACTAATGATAACTATGAACGCTCAAGTTTAAATTTTATTACTGGAGCTAGTTCAACCTCAGCAAGAATATATGCTTTTAGATCTTCAGGTAACAGTTATGGTTATGCCGATAATTTTTCATTGAAAATAGCCACGCCAGACAATAATTGTTTAGCGGAATCAATTTCTGATGGCAATACCGCTTATTATATTGACGCAGATTCAGGTGATGATTGTAACGATGGCCTGAGCCCAGAAACCCCATGGCAATCACTTGATAAAATTAATGCCACAACCTTTACTAGTGGCGATCAAATATTATTACATGATCAAAGTGCATGGACAGGCATTCTGTCGCCAAAAGGTTCTGGTAGTGCAGGCAACCATATTGTTTTAAGTAAGTATGGCATGGGTGATTATGACCAGCGCCCTATTATTAATGGTAATGGTGAGTTACATGCTGTTTACTTAGTTAACCAAGAATATTTTCAAATTAGCAATTTAGAAGTAATAAACAGTGCTAATGCCGGTCAAAATAAACGGGGAATTGAAGTACTAAATATGAATGCTGGTGTATTACATCAAATCCATATTATTGATAACTATGTACACGACATTAATGGCGATAATACTAAGGGCATTAAAGGTAGTACTGGTATTATGGTCAGCGTACATAAAGGGGCCACTCCTATACAATCATATTGGGATGGAATTTTTATTGAAAACAATGAAGTAATAAGATCAACTCGCACAGCGATTGCTACTACATCGGCTTGGTGGTGTCGACCATCTTCTGGTTGTTACACTGGCACAGGTTATGTTGCTCATCAAAATGTTGAGGTTCGCAATAACTATGTTGAAGACGCCGGCGGTGATGGTGTTGTTGCAAGTGCTTCATATGCACCTATTGTTGAATATAATATGGTTAATGGTGCTAATGTAAATTCCGGTGAAGCAAATGTAGGTATTTGGGCATGGAACTCTGACCAACCGCTATTCCAATTTAACGAAGCTTATAATGTACAAGGTACAAAAGACGGGCAAGGTTTTGACGTTGATTATGGACAAGACGGTACTATTTTCCAGTACAACTACAGCCATGATAATGTTGGCGGCTTTATTTTGGTAGCCACTAGCCCAACGGGTGCAACGACAAATGCAATTATTCGTTATAACATCAGCCAAAACGATCATGAACGAGTTTTTGAGTTAATCGGTCAAGCTGATGGTATTGAAATCTACAACAATACTATCTATTTACCACAGGGCTCTACCACTAAACCATTTTCTGTTCGTGATTGGGGTAATACAAATAAATATCCAAGTAACCTAGCTGTTTATAATAATATTTTTCACTTAGACGGAGCTGGAGAATGGGAAGGTTTATCCTTAGTTGAAGGCACAACTATATTTGAAAATAATATTGTTTATGGTGTCCATACGGCTGGTGAACCTGAAGGTATGATCACTTCAGATCCAATGTTAGTGGCACCAGGTACGGCAACAACTGGTACTCGTATAAATGGCGAGAATATATTTGGTGTTTTTGACGGTTACAAACTTCAAGCTGGGTCACCGGCTATTGGTGCCGGTACATTAATATCTGATGCGCCTGATACTGATTATTGGGGTAATATTATTTCAACAAATACGGCGCCAAATATTGGTGCTTACAATGGAGATGGCGAATAAAGCTAAGTAATATCGTACGCTTCATCATCTTAACTATGGATGATGAAGCGTTTTATCTATCATTAATAATTATTCAATACATATGAAAATATCGGAAGGTGCGTTTTGAAGCTTCAGCTATTTATTAAAATACTTATAAGCAGTTTTTTATTGTTTTCTTTTTACAATCAAGCGACTGAGTCTGAGCAAGCAGATAAAATAAAAATTGCACTTTTTATAGATGAACTACCAATAACCACTGCGCAATTTAAGCAAGTAAAGAAACGATTACGTGGCAGAGCCATTGCCCATTTTTCACAATTCACCACGCATAATTCAGGAGATAATTTTTGGCGAACTTGTTTTGCTGGTATTTCACCTAATACATGGTTACACCAAGCAAGTGTGAACGAACTTATCGATTCACAGATTAAATTAAGAATAATGTTTAATTATGGTGTTGCCGATGAACAATTAACGCTAACAAAACTACAAGCATTGATGGTAGAAGAAAATAATAAACGAAGTGATAACCTTGCTAAAAATAAAGTCGTATATGGTTTAAAAAGTTATAATTTCAATCAATTTAAAAGTAACTTTCTCAGTAATGGTCATAACAAGGTTATTACACAGATAAAACAGCAACAAAAGTTTTCTCAGCAACAGTTACAACGTTATTATCAGGCAAATAAAAATATAGATTTTGTGGCAACCACAAAGTTTAGCATTGCTGCTATTAAGTTAACTGAACAAAAAGTTCAAAAAACACTTAACAGTGAAAAAGCGTTAATGAATGATTTACAGTCTCTAACTTTTGAGCAACTAATCAGTAAATACCAACAGAATGAGCAGCAGAGTGAACAACAAGTATTGTTTAAAGATTTCAGCGCATACTCAAGAAAATCTGATGAGTTTATCTGGTCTGAATTAATTGATGTAGCTAATAACAAAAAACAAGGTGATATTTTCAAAGTAGCGGATATAGACAATCAACAATATTTGGTAAAAATCATCAAAAAAAGTCCTCGCTCGGCAATTCCCTTTGACGAAGTAAAACACATTATTGAAAGCAGGCTTGCCGAGCAGTATTATCAAAAACTAATTGATAAAATTCGTTTAACTTTAACCATCAATGATCTAATGATAGGCAAGCCTGCTTGCTGATGTTTGTTTTCAACCAAAGCTGCCTTTCATGTCACGGTATAACCAAACCAACAATGGCATTGATTTCAGCTAATAAATGTTTCTTTTGTGCTTACTTAGACGGTTCTTTTGCCAAGTTATGCCACTCATAAGGATCACTGCGATGGTCATAAAGTTCTTCTTGTTCATCACCATAATGAAGAGCATTTTTAGCTGAGCGGTCGCGCGCACAGCTGTTGATAGAACGTGAAAATATCTATCGCGAACGGTTAGTTAAAAATGTATTGGACTGAACCGCGGGTAGTCTGACACCGCTATGGGGTTTGAATGATGACCCGTTGCTTTTCGATATTTTGGTTGCGTTGAAAATATAATTTTGTGGCTATAGCTGCTTAGTGGTTATGCACTTCAGGGTTGAATCTGCCTGAATTAATAACATCTATTAATCAATTTTGAATTCAATAATTAAAGGCTTAAATAATTTCCACACATGGCTATTTCGTTTCAGCTCTAACATGCAACGATATAAATACAAGATTTCAGTGCGCAGGGGTTCAGGCAGAATCTAACGGTCTGAAATCTCTTTAGTAAATTTCGAAATTGAGGTAATTGCAACCATTAACTCTCGCGAATAGTTGCAATTTTCAATTGCTTGCTCTTAATCTTAAGTGCGAAAACTAAGCAGCTTTAATTAAAGTTATAGTCTACCTGTATTCCAATAACGCTTGGTCGATCAACGAAACCATAAAAGGTATTGGTATCAAAGGTACTGGCCGATAATGGCGTATTACCCGTATAAGTTAATACTTTTTCGTTCGTTAGGTTTTTAGCAAACAGGGCAACACTCCAACTTTCGCCTTCAAGCGCGATACGCATATTGACCTTAGTGTAGGCATCAATTTCATACAGCGGGTTGAGATTTACATCAACATTTTGCTTAGCTGAATGGTACAAACCTATTGTAGCTTTGAAATATTCAAAGCCGGCAAAGGATACTTCCTTAAAGTAATCGAGCCCAAGACTAGCAGTGATTTTAGGCTTGTACTGACCTGATTTACCCGTGTAATCACACAGTTGGTTGCCACCTGCGCCCATATCTCCATCAGGTACTTGACGGTTATAACAATTACCATTTTTAAAATCTTTGAACTCGTGATCTAAATAAGCAGCTGAATATTGCATAGCTAAACTATCGGTTAATGCCCAACGTCCATCCACTTCAACACCTTGCACAACAGTGTCTTTCGCATTACCGACATTATAACCTAGTACACCATCAAACTGACTAATTTGCAGGTTGTCATACTCAGTACGATAAAAGGATAAATTTGCTTCCAGGGTATTATTCAATAATGAAGATTTAACACCGAATTCGAATGCAGTTGCTTCCTCTTGTTCAAATTCCCATGATTCAACATTATTCGCACGAGCATCAAAGCCGCCCGCTTTAAATCCTGTGGTCGCCGAGGCGTAAACCATTACATCTTCTTCGAGTTTATAACTGATATTGATTAGCGGTGTAAAAGACGATTCATCGCGGATACCACTCAAGTTATGTCCCTGTAGAGACAACGGGCTTTGCTCATTCTGAACACCAAATACCGCATCAAACAATATCGAAGCTACTGGATCCTCGGTGATTTCATGTGTACTCAAGTCGGTAATATTTATCACCCTTGACGCTGTTTTTTCTTCGCTGGTATAGCGAGCACCCAAGGTTAAAGTTAAATCATCGGTAAAGTGATAACGGCCTTGGAAAAATGCCGACCACATATCTGTATCCACTTGATAGTTTCGACTTGCGCCCTTGCCTGTAAGTGCCGCTAATGCACCGCCAGATAATAATCCCAGTACACTATTGGTTGGGATCCTTATATCGTCATCGAGGTTAAGTTCGCTCGATTGATAGAAAAAACCGCCCAACCAGTCAAATTGATCACCAACGGGCGATACGATACGAATTTCCTGACTAAATTGCTCGTAGTCTTCGTCAAGTAAGGCCGACATAATAGGAGCGGCTACGTAATCACAATCACAGACTTCAACAAAGTCATAGGAAATAAGCCCTGTAACACTGGTCAACGTATATTCACCTAACTGAAAGTTGCCGGTTAATGTTGCATTATTTAAGTTATTTGTACTAGTTTCTTCGCCGTCAGCTTGACGTTCAAAGTTTAAGGTATCCTCAGTAATGGCACCAGGATGCCCTAAAGCACCTAGAATCTGACTATAAGTAGCACCCGAAATTGGAGAGCCCTGAAGCGCAGGATCATCACGAATAATTTCAGCTTGGCTACCTGCTGCATCAAATTTATCTTGTTCAACTTTCAGTAAAAAATTCATGTCATCGCTTGGTTCCCACAACAGGCTCAAACGAACAGCGCTTTCTTCCCGTGCTCTTTCATCTACGCCTTTAAATGAGTTATCAATATAACCATCTTCAGAATAATCGCTACCCGCTCTAAATCCAAAAACGGCGCACGAAGTAGCTGTTGACGACCGTAATAAATGCCATCGATATACTGACCAACCGATTGCTCAAATCCCGAGTTACTCCCAGTACCTATACCTCGCACAAATACCTGCGTACTAATGCCAGTTTCTGTCATTTGTAAATTTGGCACAAAATATTGTAAATCATCAATTTTATCAATGCTTTTTTCTTTTAAATCGCCAGAACCAATAACATTCAACGATATTGGCGTATCTTGTGCATTTTCCTGACGTTTTTGTGCAGTTACTTCAATAACCTCCAGGGAGCCTGCTTTTTATCTTCTGCATTAGCTGGTAATGACGGATGTTCTTGCGCCAACGCGACGTTAACAGCTAAAGCACATGCACTTAACAAAATGATGTGTTTTGTGACCTGACTCTTCATTATATGTTCCCCTTTATAGTTATTATATGTTCATATTTTTTGTGCCTGCGGCCACTTAAAACTAAGCTGTCATTACCTTAATTAGGCTTAACTTAGGCAATTAATTTATCTAATTAACCTTTGGAGTTAACTTAACTAACTAACCTTCGTAATTAGCCACTGCATTAACCTCTGGAATTAGCCAGCCGCATGAAACTCACTAATCATTTGCTCGACTAAATCATCGCAGCTAATAATATTGTTAATACCAGTGACCCCATGACCAGCAGACCAAACATCCTGCCAAGCTTTTGAACTACCTGAGTCTGTTGGCGTAAGTTTTTCACCAAAATTGACATTGCCTGGGTTTAATAAGGCGTCCATATCGTAACCAGCATCCGCAAGACTTTGCTTCATGAAGTTTGATGGAACACCTGTAATTGCTGGCGTGTGCACCACATCGCTAGCGCCAGACTGAATAATCATTTCTTTATGACCATCGGGTGCGCGGCTCTCGATAGTGTTAATAAAACGCGTTCCAATATAAGCTAAATCAGCGCCCATCATTTGTGCTGCTTTCACTTGATGACCTCGATTAATACAACCACCAAGTAATAAAGTTTTATCCCAAAAAGTACGAATTTCTTCTACTAATGAAAATGGATTAATGATGCCTGCATGACCACCTGCCCCGCCACTTACCGCGATAATGCCATCAACATTAGCGCCCGCCGCCTTTTTAGCGTGACGAGCATTGGTAGCATCGTGAAATACTACACCACCATAAGCGTGAACTTTATCTACCACTTCCCGTAATGCGCCCAGTGCCGTTATGACTAATGGCACTTTGTATTTAATACACAGAGCTAAATCTACTACCATGCGTGGATTGGACTCATGAACAATCAAGTTAACGCCATAAGGTGCCGCTTTATTGCCAGTTTCCTGCTCAAACGCTGCAAGTTCGTCGCTGATTTGGATTAACCATTGCTCGAATCCTTCACTGGCGCGCTGATTTAACGCTGGAAAGGTACCGACAATCCCTTTCTTGCAACCTGCAATCACAAGCTCTGGCCCTGAGACTAAGAACATTGGCGCCATCACCACGGGTATAGATAAACGGCCTTGCCAAGCTTTAGGTAACGTTTTCTGTGGAAATTTTTTAGTGGATAACATGCTCACCTACGCTTCTAGTTCAATTAATAGTTGACGCCCTTTAACCTGGTCGCCAGTCGAGACAAAGACAGTTTTAATAACGCCATCGACACCGGCTTTAAGAGGATGTTCCATTTTCATTGCTTCGATCACTGCTAGCGCATCGCCGCACTTAACCGTTTGCCCAGCTTCAACCAATACATCAATGATCACACCGTCCATTAAGGCCAGTACCTTGTTCGATCCCACGCTTGCAGCCTTGCTAACGACTAACGTGGAGTCATTAAAGTAAATATTTCCGTTTGTGCTCGCCAACCAAAGACTCGGTGTTGTTGCAGTTAAATCAAGACTAAAAACGGCAGTTCTCATGATGTTTTCTTGAACAAAACGTAATTTATTATCATTTAATTCGATAAGTTCAAATTCAGTAGAAAATTGTTCATGTGCCACCCGATAACTGTTTGCATTAGTGCGCTCAACACTCCAATGCTGCGCTAACTCTTGACTATGCAATTTAACTAAGCGTTGGCCAACTGCAGCACTATGAAAGCTGTTACTGATATTGTGTTTAACATCAATGCTCATCAGCAAAGCAGCCAAAGCCCATTCCTGATCTGCTATTTTTTGGCCGGTAAGAGAGGGATTATCACTAAATTTATCACCAACGAAATTAGTGGTGGCCGCCCCTTTGATAAAGGTGTCACAAGTTAATAATTCAGTTAAGAATGCGCGGTTGTCACGCACACCAAGCAAATGAGAGTCATTCACCAGACGCACTAAACGACGACGTGCCTGTTCACGATTTTGACCATAGGCAATAAATTTTGCCAACATGGGATCATAAAAAGGGCTGATCTCACTCCCTTGTTTAATGCCTGAATCGACACGTACACCCGTGATTTTTTCACCTGAAACATCATCAACCAACGCTGGCTGCCATAAATCTATAATGCCCGTTTGTGGCATAAAGTTATTGGCTGGATCTTCAGCATAGAGCCGCACTTCAATTGCGTGGCCGTTAATTTGTACTTGATCTTGTGTCAATGGCAGCGCCTCACCAGCCGCGACTCTAAGCTGTAATTCAACCAAATCTAGATTGGTAACTAACTCAGTCACTGGATGTTCTACTTGTAAACGAGTGTTCATTTCTAGGAAGTAAAAAACGTTATCTGACGTTAGCAAAAACTCAACAGTGCCTGCGCCAACATAGTCACAAGCCTTGGCAGCTGACACTGCCGCCTGCCCCATTTCTTCACGCAGTGCAGGTGTCAGCACAAGTGATGGCGCTTCTTCTACTACTTTTTGATGGCGGCGCTGCATGCTGCAATCACGCTCAGCTAGATGAATAACATTGCCGTGGGTATCAGCAATGATTTGAATTTCAATATGCTTCGCATCCAACAAGGCTCTTTCTAAAATAAGATCGTCACTGCCAAATGCATTAAGCGCTTCAGAGCGGGCCGATTTAAGTGCTTCACTTAATGCAAACTGCGCATTAACCAATCGCATACCACGACCACCACCGCCTGCCGATGCTTTGACCATCAACGGAAAGCCAATATTTACTGCCGCATCAATTAAAGCAGAATCACTTTGATCTTGATCTTCGTAACCTGGAATACAAGGCACATTCGCTTTGATCATAGCAACTTTAGAGACGCGTTTACTGCCCATCAGTTCTATAGCACTAGCGCTAGGTCCAACAAAAGTAATTGCGGCATCAACACAGGCACTCGCAAAGTCACTATTTTCCGATAAAAAACCATAACCGGGATGAATCGCATCACTATTCGTTGCTCGCGCTGCATCGAGGATCTTTTGTGGATTGAGGTAACTTTCGCTCGCTGCGCCTGCTCCAATGCACACTGCTTCATCAGCTAGAGTAACGTGTGGCGCGTGTTTATCACTGGTAGAGTAAACAGCAACAGTACGATAACCAAGTGCTTTAGCAGTGCGGATTACTCGCACAGCAATTTCTCCGCGATTGGCAATTAAAATCTTATTAAACATAATTTTTTCCTAGCTTTGTTCTGGGTTCTATCTGTGGTGCCAGTTAGGCTTGCGTTTTTGAGCGAATGCAGTTGCACCCTCTCGTCCTTCGCCAGCGACACTGAGCGCAAAATCTTGAGCCGCTCGATCAAGCAGTTCACTCATTGGTATCTCCGCAACTTGATGTAGTAGCGATTTAGTAAGTATGGTGGCCTGTGGTGCGCAATTTAGCGCCAACTTAATGGTTTTATCCAATTGCTCTTGTAAATCAGCTTCATCGATGGCTATTTGATGTATAAGTCCGAGCGATAACGCTTCATCGGCCTTTATTCGTAATCCCAATAAGGCAAGTCGACGCGCCGCCGTTAGGCCAATTCTAGCGACCACAAAAGGCGCTATTTGTGCGGGAATAATGCCTAGAGATGTTTCTGGCATCGCAAATTTTGCGCTAACGTCAGCAATAGCAACATCACTCACACAAGCCAAACCAAAGCCGCCACCTAATACTGCTCCTTGTAATACGGTGATCACCACACAAGGAAGTGTATTGGCTTTTTCAATCATCAGCCCAAAGGCACGGTTTAACTTCGTTAAGGCCTTAGCGTCATTTGCAATTAGTTGCATGTCTTTAATGTCACCACCTGCGCAAAAATTACCAGCTGCACCTTTAAACACCACGACACGACTTTTACTTTTCAAGGCAAGATCCATGGTATGGTTTAATTCTTCAACCATAAGCAAGTTCATTGAGTTGGCAATTTCAGGACGATTTAAGGTAATGCTTAACACACCAGATTGTTGACTAACGACTAACGTTTTAAAATGTTCCATTTGCATGATTACCCTTTACTCAGGGCCATATGCTTACTAATAATGCTGAGCATAATCTCATCGGCACCGCCGCCAATCGATCCAAGGCGATTGTCACGATAGAAACGGCTAACAATGTTATCCCACATGAAGCCCATACCACCCCAATACTGTAAACATGCATCGCTAACTTCACGTGACAAGCGGCCAGATTTAAGTTTTGCCATTGAAGCCAAAGTAGTTACATTTTCACCATTAATATATTGCTCACTCGCCTGATAAATTAGTGCTCGCAGTGCTTCTACTTCGCTCTGTAGCTCCGCTAGACGAAATCTAATCACCTGATTTGCTAACAAAGGCTTACCGAAAGCTTGGCGCTCTTGGGTGTAGTCCAACGTCTCGTTTATACATGTTTCCATGCTTTTTAATGACATCGCTGCCACATACAAGCGCTCTTCTTGGAATTGCTGCATTTGCATAATAAAGCCAGCGCCTTCGCGGCCAATTAAGTTCTTTTGAGACACCCTCACATCATCAAAGAAAATTTGCGCGGTATCAGAGCTGCGCATCCCCAACTTGTCGAGTTTCTCAGAAAAACTAATGCCCGGCGTATTAGTCGGCACCACAATTAATGATTTGTTTTTATGTACAGAGTCTGATGATGTATTGGCCAACAAGCAAATGAAATCGGCTTGAGTCGCATTGGTGATCCACATTTTAGTGCCATTGATCACATAATAATCGCCCTCTTTTATCGCGGTTGTTTTAATCGCCGCCACGTCACTACCAGCACCTGGCTCACTCACCCCGATACAAGCAATCATGTCACCGGCAATCGCAGGAGCTAAATAAGTTTCACGCACATACTCACTACCAAACTGAGCAAGCGCCGGCGTTGCCATATTGGTTTGAACCCCAATAGCCATTGGTACCCCACCACAACGAATTGCGCCAAACTCTTCAGCAGCAATCATTTCATAACTATAATCAAGCCCCATACCCCCATTTTCAACCGGCTTAGAAATACCTAATAGTCCCAAACCGCCCATTTTTTTGAATAACTTTTTAGCTGGAAATATCCCTGATCTTTCCCACTCATCCACATAAGGGTTAATTTCGTTTTCAACAAAATTGGCAATGGTACGTTTTAATTCTAAATGTTCTTGGGTAAGTATCATGATTCATCCTCTGTAATATTCTTATCTTCATTGGCCGCAAGTGCTAATTCATCAGTGCTAACTTAACAGTGCTAAAAAAATCTATAAAGAGCTAAAAGCGTGCAACGCCAAAGCTATTTTTTTGTAATTTTCGATGATTCGCTTGCCAGCAGATATCTAACAAATTCGTGAGTAATTCTCGGGTATCGCGTGGATCAATTAAGCCATCGTCCCATAGACGAGCGGTGCCAAATACAGCCGTTGAACCGGCATTTAATTTGGTCGCGGTTAACAGTTCCACTTCATCTAATTGAGGTTGATCAGGCTGTAGTCCCCTTTTGACCATTTTTTCTTCGGTAACAATGCGTAGCACTTTGCCTGCTTGCTCACCACCCATCACCGCTGTTTTTGCGTTAGGCCAGGCGAAGATAAAACGTGGATCTAAACCGCGTCCGCACATTGCATAATTGCCAGCGCCATAAGAGCCGCCAATTAAAATTGATATTTTAGGCACACTGGCATTAGCCACTGCTTGAATAAGCTTTGCGCCATGTTTAATAATGCCATTTTGCTCCGCATCAGTGCCCACCATAAATCCGGTGGTATTATGAAGAAATAACAAGGCGCGGTTGGATTGCTCACACAATTGAATAAACTGCGCCGCTTTATTCGCTCCTTTTGGTGTTATTGGGCCATTATTGCCAATAATTCCGATACTATGACCGTCGATAAATGCAAAGCCACAGACAGTTTGAAGATCAAAGTCGCTTTTAAAATCTTGAAAATTTGAGTCATCAACCAAACGTGATATGACCTCGCGAACATCATATGGCTTCTTACTTTCGCAAGGAATGATACCGAGAAGATCATCACTGCTATAACGCGGTGCAATACTTTCACGTTTCAACGGTAGTATTAGCTGCTCGTTCCAACCCAAGCTATCGGTAATATCACGCGCGATTGCAATTCCATCATTGTCATCTTGAGCCAAATAGTCTGCTGTGCCTGCTTGGTAAACATGCAAATCACTGCCACCTAGTTCTTCATCCGTCGCGATCTCACCAGTGGCGGCTTTTAACAGAGGTGGTCCAGCCAAAAACATCTTAGTTTTGTTTTTAATCGCAACAATATAATCAGATAACCCCGGCTGATAAGCACCGCCCGCAGTAGCATTACCGTGAACCACTGTGATTTGCGGAATGCCTACTTTTGATAAACGTGCCTGATTGGCAAAGGCGCGAGCACCTGGGACAAAGATATCAGTGGCATAGTTTAGATTAGCACCACCACTTTCAGCCAAAGTAATGACGGGTAAACTATTTTCGCGTGCAATCTCTTGCAAACGCAGCGTTTTTTCTAACCCTGTAGGAGAAATGGTGCCCCCTTTAATTGCGCAGTTATTAACTTGTATGATACAACGCACTTCACTTACAAAACCAATACCTGCGATAATACCGCCGCCCGCTGTGCTACCGTCTTTATCATCATGCATTTTGTAGCCAGCCAATGAACTTAGTTCTATAAAACTAGATCCGGGGTCGAGTAGTAATGACAAGCGCTCTCGGGGTAACAACTTACCTTTTTGATGAAACTTGGCCTGCACCGCCTGCGCCTTTTCTAATACGGTCTTCTCTAGCGCACGAAATTCTGCAATAGTGATTAGCATTTCCGCTTTATTCGCCGCAAAATCTTGACCATGCACATCGACTTGAGATTGAATGATTGCCATGGTTATGTCCCTTTCACTTGATTATAAGTTTGATGATTAATAGTTATTGGCATCGACAACAATTGTTGTGCAACCGCTTTGCCTTGTGGATCTATACGTAAACTAGCCATGCCGCCTCCGCCTAAACAGTTGGTCATCAAAATGTTTAAGCTATCCATGTTTGGTAATTGATAACGGATAACTTCACTACTGTCACTGAGCATGTGAGCAAAAAATTGGCCTATAACGTGCGGAGTCAAAGCCGCTTCAATATAAGGTAGATAGCGGTTATCTCGAGCGATAACCCCAATATTACAGTGATTACCTTTATCACCACTGCGCGCTAAAGCCAGTTCAACTAGCGGCACGGCAATGGTAGCCTCCGTATTTTCAAGTGCATGCTCTTGCCAGCTGTTGTCGCTTGGTTCCAGCGATTGACCACTCCCAACCTCTACAACATGTGATGATTCGTCTGAGGTATTCGCTGAGCTATTAACCAAGCGATAACTAACCGCTACTGCATCTTTATTTAATAAAAACGAGAATAAGCAAATACGCGGACTGGCTTTAGGTCGACCACCAACTAAACCTGTGATACCTGGAGCCATTGCCGTTGCCGCCTGTGCTATCTCTGATCCGAACAAGCCTAATGCTCGTTTATCCTGATGAGAGACTGCAATTTTCACCACTACCTCTCGAGCCTGCTGCGCTTTGGCTTGTACGCCATAAGTGCTTTCGCTACCTAACACTTCTATATTCACTTCATCGAAGTCATTAATCCCTTTTAGCGCATAAAGACTACTTACTCGGGTGATAATAGCGTCAGCGACTATCTGCCCTTTATGTGCGGCGTCAATACCACCAATCATAAAAGTGGCTGTGGTGCGGTACCCATCAAGGTAAGTCGCACTCACTTTATATTGTTTAGAACACGCTCGTCCTGTTGCACCACTTACTTGCACACGGTTATCAGCCAACTGCTTCAGCGCTACTTGGCTAAAATCACAAGTTACATCCGGTAATAAATAGGCTTTAGGATCACCGATTTCATAAAGTATTTGTTCACCAACGGTATGAACACTAACCAAACCGCCTGTGTTAGCGCATTTAGTCACGACAAAGCTACCATCAGCACTACATTCAACAATTGGGAAGCCCATATTGGCATAACCATCTCGAACCAAATGCCAATCAGTAAAGTTTCCACCTGTGGCTTGAGTTCCACATTCGATAACATGCCCTGCTAAAGATGCCTGCGCCAACTTGTCATAATCTTGCCACGACCAGTTAAATTCGTGTACCAAAGGTCCTACAACAACGGCACTGTCAACGACTCGTCCAGTGATCACAATATCGGCACCTGCGGCTAATGCAGCAGCTATTGATGGTGCACCTAAATAAGCATTAACACTGATCAAATTATCCGGCATCACTTCACCGCTAAACATTTCAGTAATGCTGCTTTGTTGCAAAGAATGTTGCTGCGCAGCTAAATTATCCCCTTCCACTACTGCAATGGTAAGATCTACTCCTGAAGCAGCAACAACTTGCGCCAGCGTCTTTGCACAACCGCTTGCGTTAACACCACCAGCATTACTACACACCTTAATACCTTGAGCCTTAATCCGGCGCAATAAAGGTTTAAGCGTACCGATAAAGTCGGAAGCAAATCCCGCCTCAGGATTTTTCATTTGCGCGCCAGCCATAATCGACATCGTCATTTCAGCTAGATAGTCAAAGACTAGATAATCTAGTTCGCCACTATTAACTAACTGATGAGCCGCAGCTCCGGTATCTCCCCAGAAAGCTGAAGCACAGCCAATACGTAATGTTTTTTGGGACGTTACTGTTTGTAATGTCATAGCATGCCTATATTAAATAAGTGTTCATAATTTCCATCAACCTTACCTAGCAAGCGCTTGGTTGTCAACTAGGCAACACTCATTTTTCAATAAAAACCAAGCGCTTGCTTTTGTGGCTGTTTTGTCGTTATGATGGAAAACTTTAAGTGCTTTAACGCAAACAAATACAGTTAAAGACTTTACAGGAGCTTAGTAAGAAATGAAAAATCAATCACTTGAACAAAATTTAATTGAACGTGTTGCCATGGGCGATATGCTAAGACGCCGCTCACGAGGTGCTGGCAATCGCAGTGCTATTGTTGGTTTTAATGAGTTAGGTCGACATGAGATCAGCTATCGTGAATTAAATAATAAAAGTAATCAGTTAGTACACGGTTTACGTGAACAAGGCTTAGTTCAAGGAGATTCATTGGCTTTATTAGCGACTAATAGCATTGAATTTTTTATTGTGCTTTTTGCCTGTTATAAAGCTGGGATTGTGTTGGTTCCGATCAACTTCCTCCAAAGCCCCGCAGATATTGAATACAACTTACAGATTGCAAAAGTTAAAGCGATTGTATGCGAATCACGTTTCACACCATTAACCGCTAGCGCTAAACTTGAGCACATTAAATTGCGAATTCTTATCACTAGTAATAACGCTACTAACTGTGATAATAACAAAGATAATAACCATGACGACGCAGGTGAAAATACCAGTAATAGCAGCTTAAACCTCAATCAATTAATCGCCGCGCAACACGATAGCGAGATTGAAGATATTATTATAAATGATCGTGACACAGCGCAAATCATCTTTTCTAGCGGTACTACCTCTAAGGCCAAAGGCATTGAAACTTCACATTTATCTTTGTACATGTCGAGTTTAAACACCCCATTAAGTTTAGAATTTGGTAAGTTTCATAATCACTTAGCAGTACTACCTACGTTTCATTGTGCTTCGTTGTCTTTTTGCTTATCGACTTTACAAACAGGCGGCAAGCTCTGTCTTATTCCAGCGTTTGACCCACTCAGCGTGGCCAAAATAATTAAAGACGAACAAGTACTAAGTACTGGATTGTTACCGATAATGTGGAAAGCAATGCTAGCACATCCTGAATTGCCAACATTTGATTTTAGTAGCCTCACTATCGGGCTCTATGCAATGGCATTAATTGATGGCGAAACGCTACAAAAATTACGTGATACTTTCAGTAGCTGCAAGTTCCACCTTGGCAGTGGTCAATCAGAATATACCCCTTGTGCTACCATTTTTTATGACGGCAGCGCCACTGAATTTGCCCAAGGTAACTATTGGGGCGTTCCTACTGCAATCAGTGATCAAGCGATCATTGATGAGCAAGGTAATGAAGTTCCTCAAGGACAGCAAGGTGAAATATGCTGGCGTGGACCTCAGGTAATGAGTCGTTATTTAGACGACGAAGAATCATCACGCGAAGCAAGTAAGTTTGGTTGGCACCACACCGGTGACCTCGGGTTAATCGACAGCGAAGGACAACTACTCTTTGTTGATCGTAAAAAAGACATGATAAAATCTGGCGGTGAGAATGTCGCCTCAATGAAGGTTGAGCAAGTATTACTTAGCCTACCTAATATTGTACAAGTGGCGGTGTTTGGTCTGCCTCACGAACAATGGAGTGAAGCCGTTTGCGCTGGAGTACAAGTGACTCCTAACAGTGATTTTAATGAAAGCGACATTATTGCGCAATGTAAAAAGAAATTAGCCGGGTTTGAGGTGCCCAAACGCGTATTATTACTCAATGAATTTCCGTTAACTAGTACCGGTAAAATCCAAAAGAATGCACTAAGAGAACAATACAAAAAACTTTTCTCTTAAAAACAGAACCATTTAGCGTATATTTTTTACCTTAATGATTCTTTGCGTTAAGCTAGTTCAGTTTTATTCATCAAATTTAAGGTAGTTCATGTCATTTACCGCGTTAAGCGCAAAACAAAGTTTAGCACTAATCCAACAATTGGTGTCTGAAGGCTTTATTGTCGACCCAGCCAGTGCCAAAGGTCGGTTATTAAAAGCGGCAGCGACATTATTTCGTGACAAAGGCTTTGAGCGCACCACCGTGCGCGAGTTAGCCAAAGAAGTAGGAATACTATCAGGTAGTCTTTTTCATCACTACGCTAGCAAACAAGAAATTCTACGCAATGTCATGGAGCAAACCGTCTTGCTCAACACCGCGTTAATGGAACTTTCACTGAGTCAAAACCATAGTATCGAAGATAAATTACATGCATTAATCATGTGTGAACTCCAAGCTATATTAATTGACACTGGCGCTGAAATGGCGGTATTGGTTTATGAATGGCGCAGTCTTAACCCAGAAAACCAAGCAAAGGTTTTAACACTCAGAGATAATTATGAACGACTATGGCTTGATATATTAGACAGTGCTTATCAGGAAGAAATAGTGACCATAACACCGAGCATATTACGTCGTTTACTCACCGGTGCCATTAGTTGGAGTATTAATTGGTACAATCTTCAGGGCGAATTATCTTTGGATGAGTTAGCTCAAATGACCTTGTCATTGGCGCTTAACAATAAAAATAAGGGACTGTCGACTTGGCTATAAGCTCCAAAATCGTGCAATAGACACTACAGTAAGATCAACCTTGGTATAATCGATATTGGGTTGTCTTAAGTAGACTTCTTCAGATTTAGTTACTTCCCAATAGTACAAACATTCGAGAGGGTTAACTAAATATTTACCCATAATAAATATCTATTTAAATTATCTAATTAAATAACTTTTTTAATTTCGAAAGGCGATCTTCCCCTGATAAACAGACAGCACTCATCAGGCACCAAAATTCCTTTAGGTAGGAAGTAGTTACAGCTTACAAATTTAGGCTTTGTGTTATCACTAGAAGTCATAGACACCAAGAATATATTAAACTTTTCAGTTCATCCAACATCCTCTAGATGTGTAGCCGTAAAGTAAACGTGGAACATTATTGTAAGTATTCTATGGCGCTAAGTGCTATAAAGCGCCACAGGCAGGAGTCTGAAAGTTATGCGGCTAGAAATGCGGGGTCGGACCTACATAACCTACTGAATAAAAAAATAAATTGCTCCATAATAAGTGAATAAATTGGCTTAAAAGCCTCTTTTTGAGTACAAAATCAAATCTTTAATATACAAATACGGGGTAGGACCTTAATGGCATTTTATCTGTATTAAATGCTGATTAATCAGCCTGTTATGTAGGTTAGATCCCGCTATGATCTGACGATAACCGAGCAAACTTTTAGCAGTCCTGCTTTAAATTCTTATACGTATTTACGCCCCCAAAACGCCTTAGGTAGCCTATTAATTCATAAACCAATCGTAATCAGTATTATTAAAATCAGCAATTTCCATAGATTATACGTGATCAGATTTTTTCCAATCATGCTGAGATTGCTGATGACAAAAAATGCACTGCTTGTTTGTTGTAGGTTCGTCCTTTGGAAAATAATGTATTGTTACTTCAGCTACATTTGCAGAGTACAACATGAATATACTAATACTTAAAAAATAATAAGTTTCAAAATATCTAAAACCTTAAAGTGATATCGATACTTAATTGACTGACATGGTTTCATAATACGCTTTACATGCGAAATACTTGTTCAGTACCTACTTTTCTGTTCCCTATTGACTAATATTCGCTTGCTATTGCATATAATTGTCAGGCATTTTTAGCGCAGCAACACCAGAGTCTACCGCAGCTTGTGCTACGGCTTTAGCTACTCGCTTACATAACCTTGAATCCATAGGTTTAGGGATAATATAGTCTTTACCAAACGCTAATTCATCTTCACCTATCGCGGAAAGTACGTCCTGCGGCACAGGCTCTTTAGCTAGCTTTCGAATTGCATGTACGGCTGCTATCTTCATTTCATTATTGATAATGCGTGCTCTAACATCTAATGCACCACGGAAAATAAATGGAAAACATAGTACATTATTAACCTGATTTGGGTAATCAGAACGCCCCGTCGCAATAATAAGATCATCACGTACTGCTAATGCCAGCTCAGGCTTAATTTCAGGATCCGGGTTTGAACACGCAAAAATCACTGGTTTTTTTGCCATCAACCTGACCTGTTCTGGCGATAAAACATTAGGGCCTGAGACACCAAGAAAAACATCTGCCCCCTCAATTGCATCATCTAAATTACGTTTATCGGTGTTGTTAGCAAATAAACGTTTATACTCATTAAGATCGTCACGACGAGTATGTATAACGCCCTTAGTGTCTAACATGTATATTTTTTCACGTTGAGCTCCACAGGTAATTAATAGCTCCATACAAGCTATTGCAGCGGCGCCTGCCCCCATACATACTATATTGGAATTTTTGATACTCTTACCTTGAATTTCAAGGGAATTGATCATACCTGCTGCTGTAACAATAGCAGTACCATGTTGGTCATCATGAAATACAGGCACTTTACAGTGTTCAATCAGTGCTTTTTCAATAACAAAACAATCAGGTGCTTTTATATCCTCTAAATTAATGCCACCAAAACTATCAGAAATATTTGCCACGGTTGAAATAAACTCTTCAATCGTTTTATGCTTAACTTCGATATCAAATGAATTAATGTTGGCAAAACGTTTAAAAAGTAATGCTTTTCCTTCCATAACAGGCTTTGACGCCATACCTCCTAAATTACCTAAACCTAAAACAGCGGTACCATTCGTTATAACAGCAACTGTATTACCTTTACCAGTATATTTATAAACATCATCCGGATTTTCTGCAATAGCTCTACAGGGCTCTGCGACACCGGGGCTATAAGCTAATGAAAGATCAAGGCTTGTTTCTGCTGGGGTGGTCAGTTCAACACTGATTTTTCCAGGAGTAGGGAATTGGTGATAATCAAGTGCTTGTTGGCGTATGTCAGTCATTGAAGTGTCCTAGTGCGTTATTAGATACGATAAGGTTATAAGTAGATGGTTTTTATTTTATACAAAATTACGTTTAGTCAATTTATATTTCCCCTATTATTCCTTGATTTAAATTGAGCGAGTCTGGTCAGTCAGTTTGCATCACCAAGCTGTCACCATTGGGCTTTAATTTCTTTAACGGTTTCCCAAACATCACCCTGAGCTCAAAATTATTTGAGCCATCATAGGAATGACGAATGTTTGGATACTGAGATAATGTGACATCATAAATATCACTATCAAAGGTAATAAATGTTTGCCACAGCTCCTCAAAATCTAAGACACTAATGAACCAAACCAGAAATAAAAAGACTCTTGCGCTTTACGTTCATCCATAAATGTAGTGAAATTTTCAGATATGCCTTTAGCAGGCTTAATATTAAGGCTGGCCTGGTTATATTCAACGCCAGCTGAATTTTTTTACAACTTATAATTGGTAATACATTCAGGTCGTTATATTTTCTATTTTCCATAAAACATACTCCCAAATTAGACCTTCGCTAACTGGCATTATGATAAATTTGCGTTGAGCGCTTTAATTACACCGCGAATTTCAGCCAAGCCTTTTAGACGGCCGAGACACGAATATCCAGGATTAGCCTCTTTATTGAGATCATCTAATATTTGATGACCGTGATCGGGGCGAATAAATATCTCTTGATTATTTTCAGTGTTATTGCGCAATGTTTCTTCCTTTAACAAAGCTGAAATAATCTCCACCATATCGACGTCACTAGATAAGTGCTGGGCTTCAGTAAATGAACGTTGTTCATTGGCATCTCTGCTTACCCCTCTTAAGTGGGAGAAATGAATACGTGAGCCATATTTCTTAGCCATTTCGGGCAAATCATTATCTGGGCGGCTACCAAAAGTGCCTACACATAAGGTAATGCCATTAGCAGAGCTGGGCAGGGCTGAAAATAGACGTTCTAAATCTGCTGAGGTACAAATGATGCGTGGTAAACCGAGCATATCTCTGGGTGGATCATCAGGATGGATCGCTAATTTAACGCCTAACTGTTCCGCTTTTGGTAACACTTGTGACAAAAAGGAAAATAAGTTTTTTCTTAAAATATCTTTGTTGATGTCTTTATAGTTTGACAGCATGTCTCGAAAATTGTCTATGGTATAGGCATCCGTCATCTTTCCCGGTAACCCAGCAATAATATTTTTGGTTAATAACGCTTTATCATCTTCAGACATTGCATCAAAGATTGACTTGGATTGCTCGATTTCTTCTTCAGAATAATCGGCTTCAGCATTTTCACGCTTCAAAATAAACAAATCAAAAGCAGTAAATTTTTGTTGATCAAACCTAAGGGCATAAGCACCATTAGGCAGTTGAAATTCTAAATCAGTGCGGGTCCAATCAATGACAGGCATAAAATTATAACAAATGGTTTTAATACCGCATTTGGCTAAATTTTCCATTGATGCTATCCAACTATCAACATATTGCTGATTGTTCTCTCGTCCCAACTTGATGTCTTCATGAACAGCAATACTTTCAACAACCGTCCATACCAAAAAAGAGCCTGGCTCATTATTCCGCTCAATCAATTGCTGATGCCCACGAATTTTCTCTAAAGGCCAAACTTCACCAGTAGGAATTGAGTGTAAAGCACTAACTATATCAGTCGCGCCAGTTTGCCTAATATCCTGAATTGTCACCGGATCATTTGGACCAAACCATCTCCAAGCTTCACGCATTATAAAGCCCCTTTTATTCTAATATTATGATAATTTATAAGCTTTTTTTGCTAACGTATAAGCAAGCTCAACCGCAAGCTCTTCTGCTTCATCAAGCTCTAATCGATGATCACAAACTAACTCAGCAAGCCAGTTACAATCCATTCTTCTCGCCACATCATGACGGGCAGGTATAGATAAAAAGGCACGGGTATCATCATTAAAACCGACTGTATTATAAAATCCCGCAGTTTCAGTCATTTGCTGACGGAACCGACGCATACCCTCAGGGCTGTCATGAAACCACCACGGTGGTCCGATACGTAAACAAGGGTAATGCCCAGCTAAAGGCGCTAGCTCTCGGCTATAACTGGTTTCATCTAAAGTAAACAAAATCAGCGTTAAATCTGGGTTAGAACCATATTTATTGAGTAAAGGTTTTAACTGTTCAACATAACTGGTTTGCAAGGGAATATCAGCGCCTTTATCTCGACCAAAACGATGGAAAACGTCTTGATTATGATTACGAGAAACGCCTGGATGTAATTGCATCACTAGACCATCTTCGACACTCATACCAGCCATTTCAGTCAGCATATGAGCACGAAACAATTCTGCTTGTGCTGGTAAAGCATTGCCCGAAATAACAATGGCATATAAGGCTTCTATTTCAACTTTTGGTAAATAAGCCGTTTTAGCGGTTGGATGACCATGATCTGTTGACGTCACCCCAGTTGCTTTGAAGTATGCTCTACGATTACGATGGGCAGCTAAATAGCCGGAAAATGTTGAAGTATCTTCCCCCGTCAATTCACCAAAACATTTAACTGCACTAACAAAGCCTTCAAACTCAGGATCGACAACTGGGTCGGGGCGATAAGCTGAAATGACTCGCCCATTCCAGTCACTATCATTAATCGCTTTATGATGTTCAAGTGAGTCTAATGGTGATTCTGTGGTCGAAAGCAATTCTATTTTAAAGCGTTCGTATAATGCGCGTGGCTTAAAGGCATCGGTTGCCAGCGCCGCATTAATGGTATCGTAATAATGGTCTGCAGTTTCCTCACACAAGACGACATCAAAGCCGAAAACTTCCACGAAAACGGTATCGAGCCACATTCTCGATGGTGTGCCGCGAAATAAATAATAATTTCCAGCTAGAATATGCCAGATTTTTCGACTGTCGGTTTCGACTTCTTGAGCATTTGAAGTAGAAATACCTGAAGTGGCGATACCCAAACTTTCTAAAGAAATGCCCTGACTGTATAACATGCGAAATACATAGTGGTCGGGTTTTATCAGTAATTCGGTTGCATTTTCAAAAGCTAAATTTTTAGAAAACCACGACGGATCGGTATGGCCATGAGGGCTAATAATAGGTAAATCTTTGACCTTCTGATACAAAACCCGCGCAACTTGTCTAATATTTTCATCTGATGAAAACAATCTGTCGGGATGTAAAACTAATTTTTTTATCATATATATTTTTCCAACATTACTAATGTATCTTACCAAATATTAATTTAGCCTTCGGTTTCATTGGGAATAACGACGACTAATTTCTACATAAATCACTATCTGTAATACGGATTGCAATCAATATAGCAGACAAACTATTGGTAAGTCCAATGTCTTTTTTTAACAGACATAATTTTAAACAATAATTGCTTTAAAATATGTTAAATATCAAAAAAACCACATAACAGTTTAAAAACAAAACAATAAAACCTAACAGAAACAACACAAAACCATATAATAAACGACAAACAGAACAACTAACTTTAAATTCGAACATACTTATAATTCAAATGGCAATCAAAATAAACTGGTAAGATAGGTTTGTTTTCGTTTACTATACAACTAAAGATTATATTTTTATAAAGTCTTTAACTGTGATGAAGAAAATATGCTAACCATTTTAAATACTGTTTTGAGGTACCTATGACTGATATCGCTATCATTGGAGAAGTAATGCTTGAGCTATCGCCCTTGAGTGAAAGAAATTATACGCGAGGGATTTCTGGTGATACTTACAACTCAGCCTGCACTCTTGCTGGACTTGACATAAATACCACCTATATTACCTGTTTAGGTGAAGGCCAATCAGCAGATATTATTCGCCAGGATGCACAGCTACGACAGGTCCATTTACTTGAGCCGAAAGAGGTGATAAACAAATCACCTGGTCTTTACATGATAACTAATGATGCGACTGGCGAACGTTTCTTTGACTATTGGCGCAGCGACTCTGCAGCAAAAGCTTTATTCAATAATGAAGACTTGCTGTTTCCCTTGTTAAAACAAGTTGAAAAACACGATTATATCTATTTAACAGGTATTACCCTTGCGCTTATGAGTGAAAGATGTCGAATGATGTTCACCCTGTTTCTTATCGATTATAGGGATCAAGGTGGTAAGGTTATTTTTGATCCCAATTATCGGCCAAAACTATGGGGTGACAAAACCACAGCAATTAAAGCTATTGATGTAATTCAATCTTATATTGATGTCTATTTACCCGGATTTGAGGAAGAAGAAATTCTTTTTAACGCTACCTCACCTGACGATGCAGTTAAACGATTATTAACAATAAAAGCCAATGAAATAGTGATTAAAAATGGACCTAAAAGTTGTTTGTTAATTAGGAACCAACAAGTTGAAAATATCAAGATAACCCCATCAAAAAATGTTATTGATACTACAGGCGCAGGCGATACCTTTAATGCTGGTTACATTGGCGCACGATTAACAGGGTTGACTCCAAAGGATGCTATTGAGTTTGCTGCTATCTCTGCCAGCCAAGTATTAACGATTAAAGGTGGCGTTCTTCAATCCACTCAGTTGGCTAAGCTTAAGGAAAACCTTAATAGCATGTTCAATTCGATAAAAAATAAGTGAAGTTAATAACATGACCCTTACTCAAAATAAATCGGCTCAGAATAAATCAGCTCAAAAAAAGTTATGCCAAGAAAATTTAGCACAAGTAGCAAGCGTAGCAGCTATTACCACCCCACAATACGATAGAGAAAACACCGAGATAGGCATTGTTCATCTAGGCCCTGGGGCTTTTCACCGTGCGCATCAAGCGGTGTATACCGAAAATGCAATGAATTTATCAGGCGGAAATTGGGGTATTTGTGGCGTATCACTTCGTAGCGCTACCGCGCAAGAAATATTACAACAGCAGGACTACTTATATACGCTGGCTGTTTTAGACCAAAACATTTCCTATCAAATTATTGGCGCAGTAAAAGAAATTTTGGTCGCCAACAAGCAATCTGATAAAGTTATTGCCCGAATGGCTGCCGCAAGTACTAAGCTGGTTACGCTTACTATCACAGAAAAAGGCTATTGCTTGGCGTCTGACGGTTCATTAGATTTAAATCACGAAGACATCAAACATGATTTGGCAAATCCTTGCGCGCCAATCAGTGCCATTGGTTTTATCGTCGAATCACTTAAACAAAGAAAAATTAACGGGTCAAGTGCATTTAACGTATTAAGCTGCGATAACGTTTCAGGTAATGGCGATAAACTTCGTCGTGCCGTTTTAGACTATGCCGAGCAACTTGATAACAGCCTTAAAACATGGATTAGCGATAATGTTGCTTTTCCAAATGCAATGGTTGACAGCATCACCCCTAAAACTGAAAGTTATACTGTGGAATCGGTATCAAAAGCCATTACTGTCCAAGATAATTGGCCAATACAAAGAGAGGAATTCTCTCAATGGGTTATCGATAACAACTGGCAAGGTGAACGCCCTGATTGGGAAAAAGTAGGGGTTATTTTTACCGACGATGTTGAAGGTTTTGAGAAGGCAAAATTAAGATTACTGAACTGCCTGCATTCAACGTTAGCGTACTCAGCATCTTTAGCGGGCTTTGAAACGGTATTTGACGCCATCCGTGATAAAGGCTTCTATCAATTTATTACTAAACTTGCGCAAAATGAAATTATTGGCTCGTTTACGCCACCAAAAGAAATGGATGTAAACGTTTATGCCAATGAAATTATTCAGCGTTTTTCAAACCCCTCTATTCGTCACTTATTGGCGCAAATAGCCTGTGATGGCTCACAAAAATTACAAATACGTCTCTTGCCAGTTATACGAGACAATATTAAACAAAATCGTTCAACGAAATTACTTTGCTTTTCATTAGCAAGCTGGTTTGAATTTATTTGCCAAGCAGTAAAAAACAACCAAGAAATTGTCGACCCTATGGCCGAAACCTTTAAACAAACAGCGGCAATACTGAGTGATGATGTCGAGGAAGTAGTGACCAGTTTTTTAGCCATTGAAGCTATCTTTGGCAAAGACTTACTAGCTGACACGAAAGTTAAAAATCAATTGGTCGATAGCTTAACAAATATACGTAAAACCACAGCAAACCAACTCAGTACACTTCTTAACTCGCTTTAAGGTTCACAAATTGGTGAATTATTAAAAATATTTTATTCTGGGGCCAACAAAATACCCGTTACCGTTCAAAATTCAGTTTTCAAAAGCCGCAGCAGGTGAAGCCCTATAGTTGTCACCTGTTCCCTCATATTAGAAAACACTCGGAAAATATTTTGGCCTTGCCAATAATCAAGATTAAACCTGCCCAAGAATCACCATGACTAAACCTTAAAACAATTAAAATAACGGCCTTACTTCGCAGCCATGATACGTCAGGTAATACCTCTTCTGTTTCATGGCTTTAATCTACAGAATAGTTTAATGCATACACATCACTTTAATTTTTTTCACCCATTAGCTGAATTGGTAAGGCCACTATTGACAACATTCTTACAACGGTATAATCTAGACGTAATTGGTCAGGACAAACACGATGAGAGTGGCTAGTCTGGTATTACCTTTATATTTATAGAGAGTTTTTAGATTGTGGTTTTTCAAAGGAGATAAAAATGATTTATGTCGTTATGGGAGTTTGCGGCTGTGGTAAATCAACCGTCGGTGAAATGTTAGCACGACAGCTCAATATTTCCTTTTATGACGCGGATGATTTTCACTCAGACCTTAATAAAGAGAAAATGGCAAACGGGAATCCATTAACTGATGACGACCGTGGCCCATGGTTACGTTTAATAGCAAATAAAATGGTTGACTGGAATGCTTCAGGTAACGCTGTACTGGCTTGCTCGGCACTGAAACAAAGTCACCGCAATATTTTAACAACAAAGCTAAGTAGCGACGTAAAATTTATTTACCTCAAAGGTGATGAAGAGACACTTACGCAAAGGTTATCAAACAGAACACAGCATTTTATGCCTCCGGCTTTATTAAAAAGTCAATTGCAGATACTGGAAGAACCTATAGATGCAATCACCACTTCTATTAAAAGTAGCGCTGACGCGATTGTAGCAACTATATTCAAGGCGATTAACGTATGACATACCCTATACACAGAGTCGATACTGAGTTAACCCTATCAGACGATGACTTACGCGCGATTTTAGATGACTTTATTGAACAGAAAGCTTTAAAAGCAAAACGCATATTGATATTACCCCCTGACATCACACGCTTTTATTCCAAAGCAGGCTTTATCACTTCATATCTATATCATCAATTGAAAGATAGGGCTGAAATTTTCTTTTTGCCTGCCTTAGGTACCCATGAACCTATGTCCGACAGCCATATCGATACAATGTTTGGCACTGACATTCCAAAAGAATTATTTTTGCCTCATCAATGGCGTACCGACGTTGTAAAAATGGGCGAGATAAGCAGTGAACGCATGGCGCAATTGTCTGAAGGAAAATTAGACTGCACCATGGAAGTTGCAGTGAACAAATTATTAGTTGAAGAAAATTGGGATCTCATTGTTTCCGTAGGGCAGATAGTGCCACACGAAGTTATTGGCATGGCTAACTATACCAAAAACGTACTTATAGGTGTTGGCGGTGAAGATACCATACATAAATCACACTTTTTAGGCGCGGTTTATGGTATGGAACGCATAATGGGCAGAACGTCAAGTCCGGTTCGACAAGCCCTCAATGAGGGATATGATGCTTATTTACGTCATTTGCCGATTGAATTTATATTAACCGTACTGGGGAAAAAGTCGGGTAAGCTGGCCCTGCAAGGGCTGTTTTGTGGTAACGACGACAATACCTATGAGCAAGCATGTAAATTAAGTCAGCAACTTAATTTGAATTTACTGGATAAACCCATCAAGAAAGCCATTGTTTATTTGGATCCAAATGAGTTTAAAACTACCTGGTTAGGCAACAAAGCCATTTACCGAACACGAATGGCGATGGCCGATGATGGCGAGCTGATTGTATTGGCTCCCGGACTGAATAGATTTGGTGAAGACAGTGAAATCGATAAGTTGATCCGTGAATTTGGTTATAAAACTACCGATGAAACGTTAGCGGCAGTTCAGGCCAACCCAACCTTAGCCAGCAATTTATCGGCGGCGGCTCATTTGATCCATGGCACAACAAATAATCGCTTCAAAGTAACCTATTGTCCGGGTGATGGCGTCAGCCGGGAAGAAATTGAATCCGTTAATTACCAATATTGCCACCTAGACGACATGTTAAAAATATATCCGCTCGATAGTTTGGAAAATGGTTGGAATACTTTAGACAATGGTGAAGAAGTATTCTATGTCAGTAATCCGGCTCTGGGTTTGTGGGCAACAAAATCAAGTTTTTTGCAGCGTGGTAAATAGCTTGGAATATTTATCATGAAGTGTTATTCAAATATTTATCACATCCACCTAGATATAGTCGGTGGTATTGCCGGTGATATGTTTATTGCTGGGATGTTAGATGCCTTTGAGGAGCTAACCCCCATAGTGATGGCTTCATTATCAGAAGTTTTACCCGCCAATACTGGCACACCGATTTTATCGACCGGTATAAATGCCGGCATTAGTGGCTTGAGGTTTTTCTTGCAAGATGATGATGCAGATAAGTTTTCATCCGCTGTACAAGATACTGACAAACATGCTCATAGCCACTCACACGAACATGAACATGAGCACAACCATCAAAGCCATAGCCATGATAATGAAAGTCATGCCCACAATCACAATCATGGGCATAAACATGAAACCAGCTACCAATATTTATGTCAGTTGCTACGCGACAGTCAACTCGACAGCAGTATTCTAGATATTGCCATTAAGCTACTGACGATAATTGCCAAAGCTGAAGCCAAGATACATGGAAAAACGTTAGCTGATGTACATTTTCATGAGTTGGCTGATTGGGACTCTTTAATGGATGTGGTGGCAAGTGCCGTCATTTTAAATGCCTTAGCTAACGCCAACTGGAGCACTTCAAAATTACCCATTGGTGGTGGTTTAGTTAATACACAGCACGGTTTGATACCTGTACCTGCACCGGCAACAACGGAAATACTAAAGGGTTTTGAGTTTATTGATGACGGTATTAAAGGTGAGCGAATTACCCCTACGGGAGCGGCAATATTATGTTACTTATCTGAAAGTTTGTTACTTTCAGATCAGCCTCAAGGCCAGCTGAAAACTAGTGGATATGGTTTAGGCACCAAAGAATTCCCAGGCATGCCAAATATATTACGAGTTTTATCGTTTGAAAAAGCTAATAGTTCGAGTAATCAGCAAGGCACTGTGGTGATAATAGAGTTTGATATTGATGATATGACAGGTGAAGAGCTGGCCTTGTCACTGGACTTATTAAGAGCAGAAAACGGTGTACTTGATGTCGTATCGCAAACAGCTAGAGGCAAGAAAAACCGAGCAGTAGAACTGATTCGAATACAGGCATCGAGCAGCGATTACCAAAATATTATTAAGCAATGTTTTATGCAAACAACCACCATAGGTTTGAGATACCGTTTTGAAACTCGCCACCATCTATCCAGACAACTGACAGAATATAACAGCCAGTATTGTAAAAGCGTTATCCGCCCCGACGGCACTACCACTACTAAAATAGAGCATGATCAACTTCATGATTTTTCAACATTGGCAGAGCGCAGAGCCATCAAAAATACAACTGAATCATTATAATGTTCTGGAGATGTAAATATGACTACACAAAAAATAACTAGACTCATCCAGTATTTTGACCAGTTTGAGCATTTCTCTGTCGCGGTTAGCGGCGGTATAGACAGCATGGTGCTGGCTTATTTGGCACATAAATTTTCTACTGCGCAAGTGACTGTGGTACATGCCTGTTCTCCTGCCGTGCCGGAATCTGCTTTGACAAGAATTAAACACTATGCACAAAGTCACCAATGGTTGTTTAAGCAGATCAACGCCGGTGAATTTTCCGATGAAAACTATCTTAAAAACCCGGTAAATCGCTGTTATTTTTGTAAAAATAATTTATATAGTCGAATAGCAGAACATAGCCAAGAACAAATATTTTCAGGAACAAATTTAGACGACCTCAAAGATTTCAGACCAGGATTAGAAGCGGCAAAAGAATTACAGGTAAAACATCCCTATGTTGAAGCCGGTATTAATAAAGCTGATATTTATCGAATCGCTAAACACTATAATTTAAATGATTTACAGTGTTTGGCCGCTCAACCCTGTTTAGCAAGTCGTGTCGAAACTGGCATCAGTATTAAAGCACAAGATATGGTATTTATTGATGATGTCGAGGTTAGAACACGAAAATTATTTCCAACCATTGAAAATGTTCGATGCCGCATTACCCTTCAGGGAATATTTGTTGAATTAGATGAAATACCTGCCTCCCCTGCTCTATCGAATTTATCAAGCCAGCTAAATGATCTTTGCAATCAACAGGGACATTTATTTTCAGGGGTAAGGTTGTATCAAAAAGGCTCAGCTTTTCTTAATGGCCTAAATCATGGCCTAGATCATGGAGTAACTCATGGAGTAACTCATGGAGTAACTCATGGATAATTTTACTTGGGATAAAAGTCGTCAAGCTCGCACCGGAGTCGCTGAAGCGGTTTTTTGTCTGGGCAAACACAGTAAAGATCTTCAAGCCATTATTGAATTCAATATCAGCAATGAAAGTTCAGTTTTATTAACACGTTTAGAACAAGAACAATGGTTGGCTTTACCCCTGGAACTATGTGAAAAGTTAGATTACGACTCACATTCTAAAACAGCAATTTTTAACTGCAAAACCACAAGCACTCTACAGCAGGGAATTTGTATTGTTACTGCGGGCACTTCAGATCTAAGTGTTGGCTTGGAAGCGCAACGCACCTTAGTTTTTAACGGCTTTGATGCGCCATTATATCCGGATCTTGGCGTCGCAGGTTTATGGCGATTAATGGAAAAAATTGATGAGCTTCGCCAATACAAAATGATTATTGCCATAGCAGGCATGGAAGGAGCGTTATTTAGTGTCCTTGCCGGCTTAGTCGCTGCGCCAATTATAGCCGTTCCTACTTCGATTGGTTATGGCGTTGCTTCAGGCGGAAGAAGTGCATTAGACAGTGCCTTATCTTCATGTGCTCCTGGGTTATTAACGGTGAACATAGATAATGGTTTTGGTGCAGCCGCGGCGGCGATTAAAACCATGCGTCAGTTTAGCTAGGAGTTTTTCATGACAGAAGTCAGTATGCTCTCAGTGATAGGTTTAGGCATTGCGATAGGATTATTTCATGCCTTTGATGTTGACCATGTCGTTGCCATGGCAACCTTTGTTGATAAAAAGTCGAAGCTTAAACCTATTCTCTACTATGCCATCAAGTGGGGTACTGGTCATGGTGGAGTTTTGTTGCTGCTAGGAGTTTTACTCGCCTTTATAGGCATACAGCTTCCTGATTGGTTTGTGCATTACTCTGAAATTACCGTTGGCCTTTTGCTCATTTATCTTGGTTGTCGTGTGCTTGGCTATTTAACTAAAAATGGTCACACGAGTAGCCAAAGCAAAAATCAAAGTGTAATAACTAAATTAAAACATGATCATGCGCCAATATTAATCGGCATGTTACATGGTGTAGCAGGCAGTGCATCCGTGCTGATGATATTACCCAACATGATGAAAGCACAATTTTTAATTCACATTGCCTTATTTTCAATGGGCTGTTTACTTGGCATGTTTTGCTTTGGCTTATGTTTAGGTTTCATGCAATCTTTTGTTACCAAGCACAACCAAAATATGGCAGATATATTTACCCGATGTTTAGGGTTCAGTTCAATAGGCTTGGGATCAGTGTGGATTATTAGCTGAGTCTTGACAAAATTTCACCCCACTTCAGGGATATGTATTGATATATAAGCGTGTATAAAAACAAGCACGTTTTTCTAAGTAACTAACTAAAGCGAGAAATATTTAATGAAAACTAAATCTGATATTGGCCTGGTAGGCCTGGCCGTTATGGGTGAAAACCTTATTTTAAACATGGAATCTAAAGGCTTTACGGTTACGGCATACAACCGTAGTTATGCCAAAGTAGAGAGCTTCCTCCGCGGCAGAGCGGAAGGTAAAAATATCAGAGGCGCGAATAGCATTGAGTCTTTGATTGACTCCTTGGCAACACCAAGAAAAATTATGCTGATGGTGAAAGCTGGCCAAGTGGTTGATAATTTCATAGAGCAACTTATCCCGCATCTTGAAAAAGGCGATATTATAATTGATGGCGGTAATACCCATTATCCAGACTCAAATCGTCGTACTCAATATCTAGAAAGCAAAGGCCTGTTATATATAGGTACTGGCGTTTCTGGTGGTGAAGAAGGTGCGTTAAAGGGTCCTTCTATAATGCCCGGTGGTTCAAAAGCAGCCTGGCCGGCAGTGAAAGAAATTTTTCAGTCAATTTCTGCGAAAGTAGACAATGAGCAGGGTGAGCCGATTGTGCCATGTTGTGACTGGGTTGGCGATGCCGGTGCTGGTCACTTTGTCAAAATGGTTCACAATGGCATCGAATATGGTGATATGCAGTTGATTTGTGAAGCCTACCAATTGATGAAAAATGTGCTGGGCTTATCCGCTGATGAATTACATCAGGTCTTTGATGATTGGAATAACACCGAACTTGATAGCTACCTTATTGAGATCACCAGAGACATTTTTGCCTATAAAGATGAAGATGGTGAGCCATTAGTTGAAAAAATACTCGATACCGCCGGTCAAAAAGGCACGGGTAAATGGACAGGTGTTACCGCCCTTGATTTAGGTGTCCCCCTTACGTTGATTGCCGATTCTGTATTTGCCCGTTGTATTTCAGCGAAAAAAGATCAGCGAGTTGAAGCTGCAAAAGTAATTTCTGGCCCAGAAATTAGCTTTTCAGGTGATAAAGCCGCATTTATTGAAGATTTACGTCAAGCCTTGTTAGCAGCCAAAATGGTTTCTTATGCGCAAGGATATATGTTGATGGAAGAAGCGGCAAAAGAATACCAGTGGCAATTAAACTTTGGCGGTATTGCACTAATGTGGCGTGGCGGCTGTATTATTCGCTCAGCATTTTTAGGCAAAATAAAAGAAGCGTATGATGACAACCCACAAGTGGGCAACCTATTATTAGCGCCTTATTTCAGAGATTCAGTGGTTTGTGCACAAGCTGGTTGGCGCCGTGTAGTAGGTACTGCTGTTGCCAATGGTGTTGCCATACCTTGCTTAAGCTCAGCGCTGACTTATTTTGATGGTTTTAGAACAGCGCGTTTACCTGCCAATTTATTACAAGCTCAACGAGATTATTTTGGCGCACATACCTATGAACGTATCGACAAACCAAGAGGTGAATTCTTCCATACCAACTGGACTGGGCGTGGTGGTGATACTGCATCTACAACATATAACGTTTAAGTGAAATTCTTGGGATAATATTATGTGTATTGTCCCTTAATACCAATCGGATTAATTAATCGATCACTTAGCGAGAATTAAAAGGCTTAGAGGCAAGGCATTGATTGAAGAGAATGGTTGTTCCCTTGTCAAAATCAATAACGCCGCATATATGCCTTTTAAACTCGCCCTTAGGGAGTTCAGTAGCAAACTGATAACTTCACAAAATGAATGAAATATAGAATAACTATGTTTAACTCATTTTGTTTGTTCTAAGCTCGCTACAGAAGCTCTAAGTTGGTCTATTTATTAATCCGTTTGGTATAACTAACCCTTATAAAAATATATCCCCATGCTACCTCAAAATGCAGGAATGAAGATGCCAACTCAACTCGAACAGTTACGTAAATTAACCACGGTTGTTGCCGATACCGGTGACATTGAAGCCATTAAAAAATTTTTACCACAAGATGCGACCACAAACCCTAGTTTATTACTAAAAGCATCTGAAATACCTGAATACCAAAACCTGATCACTGATGCTATCAACTGGGCTAAATCACAATCAAATGATGTTGAACAACAAGTGATTGATGCGGGTGATAAACTTTCGGTCAATATTGGTGTTAAAATCTTGAATATTGTACCTGGGCGAATTTCTACTGAAGTGGATGCACGTTTGTCTTATAACAAAGACGCATCACTGGCTAAAGCGAGAAAACTCATTGCCCTCTATAACGATGCCGGCATCAGTAATGATCGGGTATTAATTAAATTAGCCTCGACTTGGGAAGGCATTCAAGCAGCAGAAGTTTTAGAAAATGAAGGCATCAACTGTAACTTAACGCTACTGTTTAGTTTTGCTCAAGCTCAGGCTTGTGCCGAGGCTGGGTATTTTTAATATCGCCATTTGTTGGCCGTATCCTTGATTGGTACAAAAAATCCGAAGGCGTGGATAGTTATCCAGCAGATGAAGATCCTGGCGTAGTCTCAGTGAGCGAAATCTACAATTATTACAAGCAACACGATTATAATACCGTCGTTATGGGGGCAAGCTTTCGCAGTACTGATGAAATCTTAGCACTGGCCGGTTGTGATCGTTTAACCATTGGTCCTGATTTATTAGAGTCACTAAATAAAACCACGGGTGATGTGCCGATTAAGTTAGCTTTTAACGGCGACGTTAAAGCCAGACCAAAAAGATTATCCGAAGCAGATTTTCGTTGGTCACATAACCAAGATCCAATGGCCGTTGAAAAATTAGCCGAAGGCATTCGCAATTTTGCCCTTGATCAAAATAAGCTAGAAGTCACTTTAAGAGCACAACTCTAAAACTTTAACATAACCAATGTTCGGTAAGCTTTACCAAGATAAGGGATAGAAGCTAAGTATGTCTTTATTTACACAATTAAAAAGTTATCAGGCCTTGCAAGCGCATTTTTCAAAAGTTGAAAATGTTCACATGCGAGATTTGTTTGCTGCAGATCAACAACGTTTCAATAGACTATCCACCAATGCCTGTGGCATTGAACTTGATTATTCGAAAAATAGAATAACAGATGAAACACTGCAACTGTTATTTGATCTAGCGCGTGAAGCTGGCGTTGAAGAAAAACGCGACGACATGTTTTCCGCTAAAAAAGTCAATACCAGTGAAAACCGTGCTGTGTTACATACGGCCTTGCGTAATATAGCTAATATCCCGGTCATGTTAAATGGCCAGGATGTTATGCCAGAGGTGAATGCAGTCCTTAAAAAAATGCAGCTGTTTGTTGAGCAAGTACATAATGGTACTCGTCAAGGTTACACAGGCAAATCCTTCACTGATGTATTGGCTATTGGTATAGGTGGCTCCTTTTTAGGGCCTAAAATAATAACAGAAGCATTGAAACCTTATCAGAACTCAGCAGTTAAAGTGCACTTTGTCGCCAACGTTGACGGGTCGCATATTCATGATGTCTTAGCAAAGTTGCACGTTGAAACGACCTTAGTTGTCATGTCTTCAAAATCATTTGGCACGCAAGAAACGGTTAAAAACACCGAAACAGCAAAAGAGTGGTTTTTAAGCAATGGCGCTGAATTTACCGATATAAAAAATCACTTTATCTGTGTTTCTTCAAATATTGCCGCAGCGACTGAATTTGGTATTGCTCAAGATAATATTTTTCCGATATGGGATTGGGTCGGTGGTCGCTATTCGTTATGGTCGGCTATAGGATTGCCTATTGCCTTAGCCCTAGGTTTTGATAACTTCAAAGCGCTACTTTCAGGGGCAAATGAGATGGATGTACACTTTCGAACGGCACCTTTGGCAGAAAATATTCCGGTTATTTTAGGCCTGTTAGGTATTTGGTATATCAACTTTTTTGATGCACAAAGTCAGGCGATATTACCCTATGATCATTACCTCAGAGGATTTCCTGCCTATGTACAGCAGCTCGATATGGAATCTAATGGCAAAATGGCGACGCCAAACGGTGATTGTTTGGATTATGCCACAGGGCCCGTTATCTGGGGAGCGGAGGGATGTAATGGCCAACATGCTTTTCATCAATTGATTCATCAGGGTAGTGTTTTGATCCCTGCTGATTTTATCTTGCCGCTTAACTCTCAACATGAAATGAGCAATCATCATGCAATGTTAGCGTCAAATTGTTTTGGCCAAACTCAAGCATTAATGCAAGGTAAATCTTTAGCACAAGTGAAGACTGAACTTGATGAACTCGGTTTAACTGAAGAAGAAATAAATCGGATAGCGCCGCAAAAAGTATTTGAAGGTAATAAGCCGAGTAACACCTTATTATTTGATAAAATGACACCTCATTCACTCGGCAGTTTAATTGCTTTGTATGAGCATAAAGTTTTTGTGCAAGGTATAATCTGGGGGATTAATTCATTTGATCAATGGGGGGTAGAGTTAGGTAAAGTATTGGGTATTGATATTTTGGCTAAACTCGAAGACAGTTCATTAGCACTTGATAGTGATGCTTCAACAAATGCTTTAATTGCGCGTTTTCGCAATAGAAAAAATACCGAAGTGGATTTTGTTGAAAAAATTGCCGTTTAAGCGCATTAATCCTGTTAAATTTATGCTCTTAATCAGGATATCTGGACTTAGAAAGGTAGCTAAAGGTGAATAGCATGTTTATGCTATTCACCTTATGGTCATTCGCATTCCCCTACTGCTGTTGACAAACCAGCCAAAAGGTCAATTGTGTCAGTTTTCAAGGGAGTTCATCTAAACTTAATAAAATTGATATAATAAATGATTCAAGAATATTTACGTTTTATAAGGCACAGTTGGCCAATGCTTCTTTTTGGCATGATGACTGTTTTCATGGGGAATTTCGGTCAGTCGTTTTTTGTCAGCTGGTTCGGCAGCAGTTTTCAAGAAAGTCTTGGTTTATCAGCCACAAGTTATGGCTCCGCCTACTCTATTGCAACACTTGCCAGTGGCCTACTTCTTATGTGGATTGGTGGCAGCATTGACAAGGTCTCGTTAGAAAAGTTTCTGCTATTCTGCACCATTGGACTTTCCTTGGCTGCACTCACTCTCTGGCAGGCACATAATCTAACAACACTTGTTATCGGGCTTTTTCTGCTGCGTTTTTTTGGTCAGGGACTTTTTCCACACACCGCCATAACCACAATGATGAAAGAGTTTACTTTGAATCGTGGCAAAGGTCTGAGTGTGGCAACTACTGGCGTTCCCTTAGGTGAAATCATACTACCTTCCATTGCTGTATTTCTGATTGCACAATTCGGCTGGCAACAAAGTTGGCTGATCATAGCCCTATCAGTCCCCTTATTTTATCTTCCTCTGGCACTTTTTCTTATTAAACGAGGGAAAAATAAAAAATATGCCGAACATGAGCCAACGGTAGATAGTAAAACGTCTAAACCACTCAAAGAGGATGGCACTAGAAGAACACTACTTGCCGATTATCGTTTTTGGTTGGCACTACCCACAGTCCTTGCCGCACCATTCATCGTGACAGGAATATTTATTCACCAGGGCTTTTTTCTACCACAGATGGGCTGGACAGCAATATTTTTTGCCAATTGCTTCGTCTTTTATGGCATTGCCCATTGGCTTTCATCAATGTATGCAGGAGCAATGGTTGACCGATTCAGCGGCAGACAGCTGTTTAAGTATTACCCCATGCCAATGCTCATGGCTTTGTTGTTGGCATCGTTGCTAACAGGCAACTGGGTTGCTTACGCGCTACTTATTTTACTCGGCACTGCCATTGGCTCCGGCAGCCCAATCATTAATGCGCTTTGGGCTGAAGTGTATGGCACCAAGCATCTGGGCAGAATACGAGCACTCATGGCATCTCTTGTTGTGATATCTACCTCGATTTCTCCAATCTTATTTGGTTATCTTATCGACAATGGAATCACTGGCTCTGAGCTTTTCTTCTGGCTCGCCATGTACGTATTACTGGCAATGTTTTTCGCTTTCTTTTCATACGCTAACGAGAAGTAACTGGAAATTTGATTCATCATGTCTATTGACAATATTATTGGAGAAAAACACCGAATAGGGAAATAAATGCCCTACTCGACATTTTACTTTAGTATTACAGAGCTTTCACTTTATTTACCACGTTTTCAACGGTAAAACCAAAGTGTTTGTATAGCTCAGCCCCCGGAGCTGATTCTCCAAAAGTAGACATACCAAGCACATCGCCAGCAAAGCCAACATATTTTGCCCAGTAATCAACATGGGCAGCTTCAATTGCCACACGTTTAGTAACCGATGCCGG
This sequence comes from Alteromonadaceae bacterium, assembly GCA_013216015.1. Taxonomy (GTDB): domain Bacteria; phylum Pseudomonadota; class Gammaproteobacteria; order Enterobacterales; family Alteromonadaceae; genus JABSOI01. Next base: position 65,293 of record JABSOI010000010.1, read on the forward strand.
TAATACACTTTCTTTATAAGCTTCATCTTGAGCATCGAATACGTCAGTTGAAGGCATTGATACAACATTCACTTTTACGCCGTCAGCGCTAAGCGCTTTGGCTGAATCAACGGCTAAACCAACTTCAGAGCCAGTAGCAATTAAAATCACTTCAGGTGTTTGACCACAATCAATTAAGACATAAGCACCTTTGGCAATATTCGCCACCTGCTCTGCGTTACGCGCTTGTGCGGGTAAACCTTGACGAGAAAATATTAACGACGTTGGACCATTTCTGCGCTCAATACCGTGTTTCCATGCCACCACAGATTCAGTTGCATCGGCAGGACGCCAGGTTGACATATTTGGTGTCATACGTAAGTTAGCTAATTGCTCAATCGGCTGATGGGTTGGACCATCTTCACCTTGACCAATAGAGTCATGAGTATAAACAAAGATATTTTGAATACCCATTAATGCTGACATCCGTACCGCATTACGGGCGTATTCCATGAACATCATGAAAGTAGCGCCGTAATTGATAAAACCGCCGTGCAATGAGATACCATTCATGATGCCGCTCATACCAAATTCACGTACCCCATAAAAGATGTAGTTTCCAGCAGCATCATCTTGAATACCTTTTGAACCAGACCATAAGGTTAAGTTTGAACCGGCTAAATCCGCTGAGCCACCTAATAATTCGGGCAACAACGGACCGAATGCTTCAATAGTATTTTGCGAGGCTTTACGTGAAGCGATATTTTCTGCTTTTGCCTGGGTATCAACAATTAATTGCTCAGCCACTGCGGCAAAGTTTTCTGGCAATTCTTTGTTGATCACGCGGCGAGAAAATTCAGCAGCAAGCTCTGGGTGCGCTTCAGTATAGGCCGAAAATTTTTCCGCCCATTGTGTTTCTAGTACCGCACCTTTTTCTTTACCGTCCCAGTCTGCTTTGATTTCACTAGGAATAACGAACGGCGCATGTGGCCAGTTTAAAAACTCACGAGCCGCGGCAATTTCATCTTCCCCTAATGGCGCGCCGTGACAGTTGTGACTGCCTGATTTGTTTGGTGAGCCAAAACCGATAATGGTTTTGCAACAAATCATGGTCGGTTTGTCGGTTACTGATTTAGCTTCTTCGATAGCAGCAGCAATCGCTGCTGGGTTATGACCATCTACGTTGCTAATCACATGCCAACCGTATGACTCAAAACGCATTGGCACATTTTCTGTGAACCAGCCTTCAACATGGCCATCGATAGAAATACCGTTGTCATCCCAAAAAGCAATTAATTTTCCTAAACCTAAAGTACCAGCTAATGAAGAAACTTCATGAGAAAGTCCTTCCATTAAACAACCGTCACCTAAGAAACAGTAAGTGAAATGGTCGACAACATCATATCCTTCACGGTTAAACTGGGCAGCTAAGGTTTTTTCAGCAATCGCCATACCAACGGCATTTGATAACCCTGCGCCTAATGGGCCAGTAGTAGTTTCAACACCTTTGGTGTAACCGTATTCAGGATGACCGGGTGTTTGAGAATGCAATTGACGAAATTGTGCCAGTTGCTCAATCGGTAAATCGTAGCCTGATAAATGCAATAGCGAATAAATCAGCATAGAGCCGTGGCCGTTTGATAACACAAAACGGTCACGGTTAACAAAATCTGGATTAGCAGGGTTATGTTGTAAAAAATCTCCCCATAATACTTCGGCAATATCAGCCATGCCCATCGGGGCACCTGGATGACCTGATTTAGCTTTTTGTACTGCATCCATGCTTAAAGCACGGATCGCATTTGCACGTTCTTGACGTGATGACATAACTACTCCTAATTAGTAGAAAAGTATAAAAGAAAGGACGATTGGCAACATAAAACTGTCTGAATAGTTTTTTAAACTAGCTATAAAACCCATCAGCATACCTAGTTATATTGTTGACTATTCCTTTACCGACAGGGCAATAAAAAAGGCTGTGTTAACAACCTTTTATCGGTGATAATTTAGCCAATAAGCCCAAATAGACCAGGCAACCATAAACTGACCCCGGGAACAAAAGTGACTAACAGCAAGACCGTAATCATCGCCGCATACATAGGTAAAATAGGTTTCACAATTTGCTCAATGGATGTTTTGGCAATACCACAACCAACAAACAAGACACTACCTACCGGTGGCGTACATAAACCAATGCATAAGTTAAGCACCATCATAATGCCAAACTGAGTCGGTTCGATGCCTAAACTCGTCGCGATAGGTAAGAAGATAGGGGTAAATATCAATACCGCCGGTGTCATATCCATAAAGGTACCGACCATTAATAAAATAAGATTAATCATTAATAATATCATGATGGGATTATCCGATAACGCCAACATAGCCGCGCTCAAATCCTGAGGAATATTGGTATAACTTAGAATCCATGACATAGCACTCGATGCCGCAATCAGCAACATGACTACCGCGGTGGTTTCTACTGATTTCAATAATATATTGGCTAAATCTGAAATTTTTACTTCTCTATAAATAACCACTGAGAGTAATAAGGCATAAAGCACGGCAATAACACCCGCTTCAGTCGCGGTAAAAACACCCGATAAAATGCCACCAATCACTATAAAAATAAGAAGCAGTGCTGGCAATGCTGCAAGCCCAGCCTTAAAGACCTGAGAAAGCGTTGATCTGTCCCCTAATGGATAATTATGCTTTTTAGCATAAATGGCACAAACCACCATCAACGCCGCAGCTAACAATAAACCAGGCACATAACCCGCAATAAATAACGACGTAATCGATACACCACCACTCGCCAAAGCAAAAATAATCAGAATATTACTGGGTGGTATAAGTAAACCTGTGGTTGATGCGGTGACACTCACCGCCGCACTAAAAGCGGGATCATAACCTTCTTTTTTCATCGCTGGGATCATAAAGCCGCCAATCGCACTGGTTGATGCAACAGCAGAGCCAGATATCGCCCCAAACAAGGTACTTGAAATAACATTGACCATGGCTAAACCACCGGGCAAGGCGCCTAATACGGTTTTTGCAAAGTCAATTAAACGATGAGCAATGCCACCTTGACCCATTAAAATGCCAGAGAGGATGAAAAAAGGAATCGCCAATAAAGCAAAACCGTTAATGCCACCTGCCATACGCTGGGCTACGGTGGTCAAAGCCGGTGTTACATCGATAGTTACCAGCATGGTCGCCAGCGTTGCTAGCCCAATACTGATAGAAATAGGCACATTGGTTAACAATAAAAGCAGAAAAACAACGATTAATATTAATATAGAAATATCCAAGTTATTTCCCCTCTTCTTGTATTGTTAGTGAATCAGTTGTTAATGAATCATTTTCTAGGTGCGGCGCAATATATACCTGACCCGATAAAGTATCTTTGATAAAAACGCCGGCATAAAAAGTGATTAATAAACCACTCGCGGGGATCACCATATAAACATAGCCAATTTTCCAGCCTAAAGACGCTGAGAGCTGATTAAGCTCTAAGGTTAATTGCACTAATTGACTGCCGCCGTAAACCATTACGGTTAAGGCAAATAATGCCGAAGCCAAATAGCTGAATAGTGCCAAATACTTTTGGTTTTGTGCACTTTGTTTGTCAACCAAGTAACTTAATCCTAAGTGGGCGCGTTGACGATAAGCCCAAGCAGCGCCTAACAGTCCAATCCAAATCAGTAAAAAACGCGCTAATTCTTCGGTCCAACTACTGGGCGAAGCGGTAGCAAAACGGGTAAATATCTGCCAAGTAACATCAAGTACCATTAAGGCCATTAATATCACTAAAGTCATGGAGAGTATTTTATCGATAATTTTGATCATGTTTATAATCCTCTATTCTATGTCAGCAATTTGTTGCATTAAATCAAAAACAGGTTGACCTTTATAACTGTTATGCATGCCTTTTACTGCGTCTTTAAATGCAGTTTTGTCTGGTCGAATAATGGTAACACCCGCTTCTTCAACCGCTTTAAGTGCCGCATCTGTCGATGCTTTCCATAGTTTCCGTTGATAACCAACAGATAGTTGAGCCGCTTCTTGCAGCCACGCTTGTTGTTGTTGATTAAGCGTTTTCCAAACATGACTCGACATTAATAAAATATCAGGCACTGAGGTATGCATATCCAAGGTGTAAAATTTAGCAATTTTATAATGGCTAGATAAGAAAAAACTGGGCGGGTTATTTTCTGCACCGTCAACCACACCTTGTTGCAATGCGGTATAAAGTTCACCAAAGGAAATTGGTGTTGGTGAGCCACCTAACGCTTCAACCATCTGCATCGAGGTTTGGCTTTTCATCACCCTGATCTTTAGACCTTCTAAGTCTTTAGGGGTGCGTATTGGTTTATCTCGGGTATAAAAACTACGACTGCCCGCATCATAATAAGCTAGCCCTCTTAGTCTGACCGATTCACCGGCCAATAATAATTTTTTGCCAATATCACCTTCTAAAACATCCCATAAATGGTCTTCATCACGAAAAACATAAGGAATGGAAAAGACCTTCATTTCCGGGACAAAAGCTTCCATCGGGCTAGCCGATACTTTTGTGATCGCCAAAGAACCAATTTGCAATAACTCCATGGTATCGCGCTCTGAGCCAAGTTGACCACTCGGATAAATCTCGATATCCATGGTGCCATTAGAAAGCTCTTTTAAACGTTCATTCATAAAGACCATGGCTTTATGTACAGCATGTTTAGTATCTAAACCATGCGCTAGTTTTAAAGTAATATGACCGTTGTCATCACTGCATCCAGATAAATTAATACTTGCTAGTACAACAACAATTGTTATAGCCAGAGTATTCGTTAGGCCTTTTAATCCTAGTTTCATTATATATTGCTCCTCCTAAGAGCTACTCAATGTGACAGACCACTTGGACAGAAATAACTTAATTGGCCTGTCCAGTTAGCACGATAGCATTGCTGCTTAGGATCATCAAGGTGACAATTAAGAAATCTCCATTACCTATCAACTTCACTCATTTAAAATTGTAGAAATAGACTTTGTTTTTTGTATACCATGTTAAACTGGTCATTCCAATTAGTTTCCCCTAGGTATATAATAAGGTAGACGACACTGCTAGCTTTTCATTTTTATGCTGAGTTAGTTTTGATTATTACTGAATAAAACTGTCTTCGATATGTTGACAATAATTTGATAAAACATAGTTAAGTTAGTAAATAAATTTTAAAGGAATATTTATGGCATTTTCATCCTGTAAGGAACCACGTCTATACCAAAAAGTGGCTGATAAATTAGTCGATCTCATAGAATCAGATGAGTACACAGTAGGCATGCGATTACCCGCAGAACGAGACCTTGCAGCGATGTTTAGTGTCAGTAGACCAACGATCCGAGAAGCGGTGATAGCACTCGAACTAGAAAGTTTTGTAGAAGTTCGCATGGGCTCGGGTGTTTACATCATTGAAAATACTAAAGGTCAAAGCCGTTTTTCTGACAAAGATATCGGGCCATTTGAACTTACCGAAGCAAGGGCTTTATTTGAAGGGGAAGCGGCAGGACTAGCAGCAACAATGATTTCGGATGAAGAATTATCACTTCTTTCCAGTACGCTAGATGAAATGGCATGTGAAAATATAAATGACATTGAAACGCATGAAGCGGCGGACAAGAAGTTCCATATGATCATTGCAAAAGCAACAAATAATAGTGCTATTTTCTCTGTTATCGAACAACTTTGGGATGAACGCGAAAGCTCTAAACTGACTAAACGTATGTATGAAAAAGTACGAAATAGCGGAGTAAAACCTTCGGTTGATGAGCATCGAGAAATCTATGAAGCCCTAAAGTCCCATGATGCTAAAGCAGCTCGTGATTTGATGCGCGCACATTTAACGAGAGTTATTGATAGTATTTTAAAAGCCACAGAAATTGAAGCGGTAGAAGCGGTTCGAAACCAAGCTACAAAGACTAGAGAAAGGTTTAGCAAAATTCGTTAACTTGACTGATCTATTATTAGACATTATTAAAGCCTGTTTGTTATTTGCAAACAGGCTTTTTTATGTACAGGAAGTACAGTATATCGAAATTGCAGGAGCATAATTTCGTGTATGTACTGTATGTCACGGTCACATGGATGTGAAAGAGTGACGATATACATGCTGATACTAAAAGCCTTTAGTGATACTCACCGTGAAACTTTGCCCCATATTACTAAAACCAACCGCTTCTTCAAAAGAATCGTCTAACAGATTGTTAGCATTAAACGATAAAACCTCACTTGGTTGATAGTTAACAGACAATCCCGCTTTAAATTCTGGTCGACGACGTAATTTCATCTCAACTTCAAAGGTATTAATTTTGTTAAAACTGATGTTCAAGTGACTGATTAGTTGCTTCCTTGCAGGGCGCTTAACGAGCCATCCAGCCGCCATCAACAAGCATAATGTGACCATTAACATAATCAGAGGCTTTCGATGCTAAGAATACTGCAGCGCCGGCTAAATCTTCTGGTTGACCCCATCGACCTGCTGGAATGCGTGCTGAAATTGACGCGTTACGCTCAACATCAGCTCGTAGTGCTGTGGTATTGTCGGTAGCAAAATACCCCGGAGCTATGGCATTAATTTGCAAACCTTTTGCTGCCCACTCATTGGCAAGCGCTTTGGTTAACTGCATAACCGCCCCTTTACTGGCGGCGTATGCTGGCACAGTAATGCCACCTGAGAAACTAAGTAGCGAGGCAATATTAATAATTTTGCCACTACCGCGTTCTAACATATGTTTACCAAGACCGCGTGATAACCTAAACACGCCATTGATATTGGTTTCCATCACCGCATTCCAATCTTCATCGCTAAATTCCTCTGCTGGGGCACGACGTATGGTACCGGCGTTATTGACCAAAATATCAACCTGACCAAATGCGGCAATACTATCAATGACCAGTTGTTTTACTTGTTCAGCGTCATCTTGCTGACAACCAAGCGCAACCGCTTTACCACCTAAGGCTTTAATTTTTGCTACGGTGTCAGCAGCATTTTCTGCCTTTGAAGCAACGGCAATAATAGTGGCACCCGCTTGAGCAAGACCTATGGCCATGCCCTGCCCTAAGCCACGACTAGCACCGGTAACAACCGCCACTTTTCCTGTTAAATCAAATAAACTATTCATATTCATACCTATATTTACTACCTATTACCTGCTATTTAAGATCGCTTATCGCCAGATGATCCATATCAGTGAATTCTTGATTTTCACCGCCCATAGACCAACAGAAAGTATACGCTGAAGTACCGGCGCCACTATGAATTGACCAGCTAGGAGACAGCGCCACTTCGCCAGTTTTCATAATTAATGGGCGAATATTATCGACCTCGCCCATCATATGAAAAACCACATTCTCTGCTGGTAAGTTGTAATACATATAATATTCGCTGCGACGACGATGAGTATGTGGCGGCATGGTATTCCAGACACTGCCCGCTGCTAAACTGGTAAAGCCCATCACTATTTGGCAACTTTCAACAATACCTGGACGGATAGGTTGATAAATCACGCGTTTATTGGCGGTTTCTGATGAACCCATTTCAATTTTATTGGCCATATCTTTCGTTACTAGCTTAGTTGGGTAACTGGTATGTGCAGGATAACTGACAATATAAAATTTCGCTGGCTTAGTCGCATCACTACTTGCAAAGATGATATCTTCATTGCCGCGACCAATGTACAAAGCGTCTTCAAAGGCCAAATCATAAGCCGTACCATTAACGGTAATTTTGCCTGCGCCACCAATGTTTAATACGCCCACTTCACGGCGCTGGGTGAAATAATCACAGGCCAGCTCTTTATGAATAGGTAAAGTCAGTACTTTATTCACTGGCACCGCAGAGGCAATCACTCCCCTATCAATATCTGAGTAAGTCATCGGGACTTCATCAGGGGTGTATAGATTGTCCACTAAATAACTTTCACGTAATTCATCACTGGTCATGCGTTTATAACGGATATTGTCTGCTGAAACTCTTAATTCCATAATATTATTTCTCCAAAAGATTTTCTCTTGCTTACTTGATAACTATCTTGTCTATAAATTGTCTAAATATGATTGCCATGATGGGCTATCTGTTATTTCGCCAGCCCCTTGCCAAGCAAAACCGGCGCGATACGAAAGTTTGCCTTGTTGGTCGGAATGGGTAAAAATCCAAATATGACTATCGTCTTTTTCAGTGCTTGGTAAATGTTGAATATTAGTAATAATACTTGGCTCAACTAAAGCCGCTGTACCCACACCTAAATCATCAATTGTTTCCCAAGCCGAAATTCTGCCCGTGGTTTTATTGAAAGATATTGTTGCTTTTTCATCATGGGTGGCAATACCAACCGCAATGGGCAAAGCAGCTGGCTTGCCATCTAAGCTAAATACAGAGTTCACCTGATAAAGCTGTTCACCCAGAGCAAGAGAAATGGTTTTACTCTCAGCAACAAGCCCTAATGGCGTTTGCCATTCATATTCTAAGGAGAAAACAACTTCGTCACCGCCACTTTTTATAACTTTATAGCTGGTAAATGTATTGGCTGCATAAGGCTTTCCTTCGATCCAGATTGCACTACCACCGGTACCTCGACTATCTCCCACGTGATAGGGGTCATAACCCTCCCCTTTATTTTTGTGATAAGAAATACCATTTAAATGATTGGCATACCATTTGTCGATAATTGAATAATTGACACTTTTAAACCAGTTGTCGACACCACTAAATGTGCCTTTTTTTGGGCCTGCCGGGCCATAAACGCGGAAGGAAACCTTATCATTTTCCCAAGTAAAATCGTCCTCTCGCTCAGGGACAAATCTGCCATAAGCCATCACTTTCTTTTCAGTCGTTCCCCATTTTTTCATTTCTGAGGTGACAAGAGCTGTTGCATCACTTGTATCGGTAACCTCTTTGATTACCGGGGCTGGTGTAGATTTTGCTGTTGCTGTTTGGTTAACTTGGGCTGTTTGGCTAACTTGGGCCGTTTGGTTATGAGTCGCCTCATCAGAACAAGCAAAAATTACCGAGGTTAATCCAGCAATTAAAGTGGTTTTTGTTAGTATGTGTTTTGTACTTTTTTGCATTGTTGATTTTCCTTATATTTTCCCTTAAAGCCAAATCTTTCTATTTATACCCATAACAATTCAAAATGCAGGCGAATTTAGCCTATACGGCAATAAAAGAAACGTGGTATAGCCACTCTAAAAACTGGCCTATCCAATAATAAGTGAAATTCACCGTGCGTGTCAAGACAACTTTAATCCTTGAGCAGGGATATATCAAAACGATAACGACCACAATTAGATACACCATAAATATCAACAACTTAATGATATCAGTTTAAAATACGGAAACCACGAAGGATATGAATTGGTCAAACAGGAGTGTACGAAAAGGGCGAAATATGAATAATATTCTTAACCACATTCGTGGTGTTTTATGCGAAGAATAAACGATATATGACAAATATGTGGTGATAACTGGAAAGGCTGAACATTTGTCTTTGCTGACTTTGTGCCCCTTGATTATAATTAACTATAAAATAGTGAAGGAACGGCCATTTGAAGCAACAGAAGCTCGAAATAAAAAGTTTCGTTTAGATACATCTAAATCAGTCCAATCAACATGGCTTACGGGCTGCTTGTTGCAATGAAATGGGATTAAATACCACAATAAATATTAAGTAATTCTGATTCTAAATGAGGGTTAGGGCAGAGCCTACCTGACCGCTTAATATTGTGTTTTTCTTTAGCAGGAGAGTTAATTCCTCGGCCAATATTTGTCACTGAACAATGGGAGCCCGAAAGTAAGCTTTGTACATAGGAAGAAACGGCATTACGCCAAATCTTATGCATATAAGGAGGTGACATTAGACAAAAAATTATTCAATATCTTTGACGCATTCATGGCAACTCTTGGCTTTAATTAGTTTTGTTTGGCGATAGACCTGATCACCAAATGCCATAAATGTTTCATTTATCTTTAAAATAAACACTAATCAGTTGAATCTTAATAACTATTCGTGGGGATACCCCAGATTCTGATCCCCATTATTCAAACGGCTCTCCCTTTTTTATCAAAAAATGGAGTCTGACCTATAGAAACTGCTGCTTATAAATCAAAAGCCGTGGTAGTAGTGGCGTTATCAAGGTGGTTCTTCATTGCTATACGCGCCCTTTCAGGGTTTCTTTGCGCAATAGCAAAAACAATCTTTTTATGTTCATCAATGCAAAGTCCCTGCTTTTTAATTTCTTCTTGAATACATTTAGAAAAAACAGACTCTGAACGTATTTTCCATAACCACTGTATAGACTCTTTCATAACTTCATTTTCACAAAACTCAGCAATTGCTACATGCAATTTAGTATCTGCCTCTTCAAAAGATTTTGCACTTATATCAGCAACTTCCATTTCCCCAATAATATCTTTTAGTTTTTGAATTTGTTTATCACTAATTCTTGTTGCAGTTAATGCGCATATTTCTGGTTCAAGAATATAGCGCATCTCTAAAACTTCAAAGAGTCCAATTCCGTGACCAACAAGGCCGCTATGACTTTTACTTTTTTTATCAGTAACATATGCACCTGAGCCAATACGTATTTCAATGAAACCTGATATTTCAAGCGCAATCATTGCTTCGCGTATTGTCGCTCGGCTAACGCCTAACTTATCTGCCAGTGCCCTTCCCGCAGGAAAGCGATCGCCAACTTTAAAATAGCCATTATCTATTAACAAGCGTAATTGTTCAGCAACTTTAATGTATAATCTCTGTGTATGTTTTTCTTCAACTTTTATTGTTTCAAACTGCATTATCGCACTCACTAATAACTCCTTAATACTATAATAACTTTGATACTATAATGACTTTTATACTATTTTACAAAATACGTTATAAGAAACTAAATAAAAGCGATTATAGTTTTCACTATAACCGCTTTACGTTCTTTCAAATCATTTACTTAAACATATGTTTTAGAAAAACGTATGTTGATAAGAAAGAACAAATACTCGACCGTCAAAATGCGTTGCTCTTGGCTGCCATTCAACAGATTCATACTCTTCGTATAAGCTTTCAGTTAAGTTATAACCCTTTAAACTTATGCTAGAGTTATCTGAAATATTGTAATAAGCCGACAGATCTAGACGTCCTGCTGCTTTTACTGATTTATTACCGGCACCATTAAACGTACCTACACTTTCAAGCTCATAGTCTGAACGATAGTTATAAGCCAAGCGTACACCCCAACCCTCTTGCTCATAATAAGCAATGGCATTATAAGTATCATCAGAGATACCGGCAACTTTAACGTCATTTTCAGCGTCTGAAGATTGTGAAGTATGTGAGTAGTTTAAGATCCCACCAAAGCCATTCCATGGCGCAGGAAGAAAGTCTAAATTTTGTTGAATTGAAATTTCATAACCGTCAACCGTTATGTCGTTAGCAATATTTTGTACTTGGTCAATAGTAACTTCACTACCCGCTAAAAGTGACCCTGGAACCCCGGCTGTAGTACAACTATCTCCATTTAGCGATAATGTACCGATAATATCAGCAAAACCAGCGGCACTTACATCATCGTTACTACAAGTAGAAGTATTTGTGATGAAATTACTGATGTCTTTAGTAAACCAAGCGAAAGTAATAGCGCTGCCTTCCCTGTTATACCACTCTAATGATACATCATAAGAAGTTGATTCAAACGGGTCTACTTGAATACCGGGTAAAACCACTTTTGCACTTTGTGTCTCACCTTCGACAAAATCACCCTTGATTTCATAGGTTGATGCCGGTTTTGCAGCACGTAAATTAGGACGAACAATTCCTTCACTGTAAGCTAAACGAAGGACTAAATCATCTCGTAACTCAGCAGCTATATTTAAGCTTGGTAACACATAATCATATTCATGCCCAGATGATAACATGGTATAATTTGCTCCATTGTTCAGATCATACTGCGGTGCAGTGCCTTCCACATCCGACGAAACATAACGGAAACCAACATTACCCGTTACTGGTATATTAGCTAATTCAAGCTCAAAGTTAGCCATTACATAAGCAGATAGTGTTTCGATATCTGTAGCATAAGTAAGACCTTTTCCTAACAGTCCACTACGCGTAATAAAACCACGATGATTTAGATAAGCTGTTTCCCCACTTTTAGGATCCGGACTAATTGTACTTACATCTGGAATAGTGGCAGTCAGTTGATTAATCATGTAATTCGGGTCGAAAGAAAACCAACCGTCAGCTAAAAAACCAGGTGCTTCACCACCAAAATAAGCATTGCCATTGGTGTATGCAGGTGCTCTTACCGTGTCATTAGTGTGCTCCACCTGACTCATGTCAATACCGATAATTGAGTGTGCATAAAATTCTGAATCACTCTGTTCTGAAGAGTAGCGACCACCAAATTTCACACTCGTAATTGGCGAGTCAAAATATCTTTCCGCATTAAACTCGAAAGATTCACTCTCTCTGTCAATATTTTGAAAAGCTCCTCCCACAGAAAACTGATGTTTACTAGCGCTTCTAATAACACCTTTTTTACCCATTTCAAGGTCAGCTTCAGGCCAGACTATATTACCAACATCGAAATATGCTGGATCAGCATTGTCTAAATTAGCAACGTAGTTAGCAATATCACCTTCACCAGTATATAGGCGAGCAGTTAACGGATTTACCTCACCGCCACTCAGGGTACTAAATCGTTGTGCCATTAACACTTCATCCCAAACAGATTTGGCAGAAGAAATAGTGACTGCGGCGTCAAACGACCAGTCATCACCTTGGTAAGCGCCATCTAAAATAATCGCTTGAGATTCTTCTAATATATCCCACTCTCGGCCATCAAGCCCAATATGAACATTGCGCACGTCAATATCAGACACAGTCCAAATCTCATTGCCGTCTGAAGTTTTAGTGCCCGTATTACGTGGTGCACTTAAAGGGTTAACAAGTGAACCACCTTGTCTTGGTCTTAAATCGACTTGTTCATAACCATTATCATCCATGTCACGTTTAGTATAAATAACGTTAGCGCCAAATATTAACTGATCCGTTGGTTGCCATTCAATACCACCAGAAAATGATAAACGATCACCAGCGTTTGTTTCTGTTGCTTGGCGTAATTCACCCGGCATTTCAACAACCGCACCAGCGGGTAAATTATGGCCTTCTTTCCACTCATCATATGATTGACCAGCAATTTCAGAATCAAATCGCGGTTGTAGTTGATCATAGCGGTTGATTTTAATGGTATCACGGCGGAAAGTTTGCTTTGACCAAGCCAGTGTACCCGCAACAGCAAATTTTCCATCATTAAAATGTTTAGACCCTGAAATAACAGCTTCTGGATCAAACTCATCGTTCAGTTCTTCATAACGCGAACCGAAACTGACTTTTAAACTTTCTTCCGGTGTGCTTAATGCACGCGCTAACTTCAGATCAATAGTACCTGAGATACCACCTTCAACCATATCAGCCGATGGTGTCTTAATCACTCTGACACCGTTAAAAATTGCGGCATCATAGGCACCGAAAGGGCTAGGAGCACCTAACACACTTTCACTGCGTGAAGCACCTGATATTGTTTGACCATTGGCAGTAGTTGACACAAAACCTGATGGTAAACCACGTAAGTTAACACTAGATTCACGGCGCTCACCTTCGCGGTTTAACTGAATACCTGGAACGGCTTGTAATGCTTCGCCTAAATCAAGAGCAGGCAATGAACCAATATCGTCAGCAGAAATACCATCACTAATACTTGATGACATTTTTTTATCACTTAGTGCTGATTCTAAATTACGGCTAAAAATACCGGCAACTTGGATAACTTCAACTTCTTGTTCTGCGTTCGACGCCTTAACTTCTTCAGCATTTACGCTCATAACATTCATTGCTACGATTGTACTTATTAGTGTTCTTTTAAAGTAAGGTACTGTTTTTTGAATTTTTTTATTTTTCATTATATTTCCCCATAAAATTTCATTTTTATATTTATACCCAGTAATCATTCAAAATGCATGCGAATTAGAACTATACGATTTAAAATTCGTTTGGTATATCCACAATAAAAATCGGCCAGTCCAATTATAATAATAACATCTCACCACAAGTGTCAAGATAAGTTTTAAATTTAAACAAAAAATTAAAAACTGAGCTACAATAATCATTACCATGGTTATATTAAGCTTAATATCAACACCTTAGAGCAGACATTGAAACCACGAACGATATCAACTGGTCAAATAGGCATGTAAGGTAAGTGCGAAATATAAAGATTCATCCCAGCTGATTTCAGCCTCGTTCATGTCATTTTATTCGAAGAATAAAGGTGACTTTTCATCAAATACATCCTGCACTTCACCCCTACGCGCACAGAAAAACTTAGTTCAAAGTTATCTTATCCCTGCGTTCCCGTTGGTGAAAAAAAACCAATGTTATGACTGCCTGCTTCGCATTGGCTACGGTATTATTCGCTACCAAGTACTGTCCGGCAGCCTGATAATGACCACCCTGCCCCTTGGTCATGCAAAATACAAACGCATCCCTGTTCCGCCACTGTTGACATTAACATTGCCTTTGACAACGTGACCTTACCGCAAAGCCAAATTCGCCTCGCATAACAAGCTCGCCATTGCATTGGTTGAATACATTGCGGCAATAGATATTCCCCGCACATTTATTGCTGATAATCGCAGCTTCCCCATTGCATCGAACAAATACGTTCTCCTTCACAAATACGTAAGATAAATGTGACTTTTAATAAAGTAGCTTTACGAAATATTTGTATTTTGTATATAAACACTCTATTACCTTGACATGTGTGGTGAGTTACGATTATTATTGGTTAGGCCAATTAATAAAGTGGCTATACCGTTAATGGTCTGGGTCAGAACAAAACTATATTTAACTTTATTCTGACCCAGACCACCTACCAATTACCTAATTTTTGTGGAAATGTAATATGACTAAAAAAAACCTTCTCGCAGTGATTTTCCTCGTTTGCAGTAGCTTACTTCTGTTTACACAACAGGTGTTTTCTCAACAGGTGGACTTGGCTCAGTATAACCCTTTGAGTCCGATAAAAGTTAAGCATGCAGGTGAATCTTTAACAGTAAAATGGCAAGCAGCAGACAAAATTGACTATCAGCTGGTATTGGATATTTCCGGTAAAAATCCTCTGATGCAATCCATCGCTTATGCTCAGTCTGGGGCATCTTCATTTACCGTTTTAGCGCAAAACATTCAGCCTGACTTTCCAGTAACGATTGGTTCTCGCGGCAAGTCACGCGGCTTGACCGAGTGGCCGTATATCTTTTTTGATACGCCTAATGAGCGTCCATCTAAATCCTTTCCTTCGCGCCTCGATCTAAAATCTGTCAAAGTCAGTTCAGAGGGAGGCCGGGTAAAACTTGTTTTTTCAACGTTTAGCAGTGGCTCTTTCTCCGGTGATTTGGTCCTGAATATCTATGCTGGCAGTCCTTTGCTTTATTGGGAAGCCGCGATGAGCACCGAGCAAGCGGGTATTGCTTATATATACGAAGGGCTTTTCCAAACCCAAGTGCCAATGATCGCATATAAGGATAATAAGACGAAGCAAATCGTGCGTCAGCGTCCGTCTAACGAAGCCATTCCGCTGCAGGTTGTACACAGAACAGTCATGGCTGAGTATGCTAACGGCACCATCGCCTTTTTTCCGCCACCTCATGCAAGTGCTTGGCCTGTTAACAAATATGCCCACAATAGAGGTTATGTGAAAGCAGGCGCAGGGCTTATTGGTATTCGTCAGGAAAAAGAAGGTGATCATACTCATGCGCCTTGGGTGGATGCATTTCCTGGCACAGTGCAGCGTATGGGTGCATTTCTCTTGCTCAGTCCCACTAAAGCAGAGGACACCCTCGAACGTGTAAAACGCTATACCCATGGCGACCAATTCAAAATCATCGATGGTTATAAGACCTACACAGAGCACTACCATCCCGCAATGACACGCAAAGAGATGGGAGAGATGGGAGTGACGGAGCAAGGGGAACCCCAGCCCTTCACCACCGCGCTTGAATTTAAGGCAGTACTGAAAAGCTTGAATGTGCAAATTGTGCACATGGCCGAGTTCCATTGTTGTGGTGATTTTAATGGCAGGGATGTCGGGGAAAAACGATTTAAACAACTCAAGGCGATGTTCGACCTTGCTAAGAAGTATTCTGATGATGAGTTCGTTATGTTGCCCGGAGAAGAAGCCAACGCCCACTTTGGTGGTCATTGGAATTACTTATTTCCTAAGCCGGTTTATTTCGTAAAAAGCCGCAAGGAAAACGAACCTTTTGTAGAGAAACTTGAACCCTATGGAACTGTCTACCGCCTTGGTAATTCTGATGAAGTCTATGAAATGTTAAAACGTGAAGGCGGTTTGGCTTTCACCGCGCATCCGCGCGTCAAGGGTTCACAGCATTATCCCGATGACTATGCAGCAGAGGATTTCTTCCAAGATGATGATGTTTTTATGGGGGCCGAATGGAAGGCAATACCTTCTGATCTTTCAGAGCCTCGCTTAGGTCGTCGTGCCTTGAAACTCCTTGATGACATGTCCCAGTGGGGGTTTAAAAAGAAATTGGTCGGAGCAGGTGATATGTTCTATCTTGATTTTGAATCGGAGCTCTACAGTCAGATGAATATTAACTACTTGAAGTTGCCTGAACTTCCTAACTTGGGGAGCGGAGATTGGTCAGAGGTAACGGACGTACTCAGACGGGGTGATTTCTTTGTCAGTACCGGTGAGGTGCTATTACATGATCATAAGATCACTAAGTCTCAGGTGACTGTCGATGTCGAATGGACTTTCCCACTGGGCTTTGCTGAAATTATTTGGGGCGAAGGCGATCAAATAAAAACACATACGGTTTCACTGTCACAGAGCAAAGAATTTGGTCGGGAAAAGATGAATTTCCCCATCGACCTGAGTCGTGCCACTTGGGTGCGTCTAGAAGTATGGGACATTGCTCGCAATGGCGCCTTCACTCAGCCAACATGGTTGAAAGAACCGGTTAATCCTGGCGCTAATATTAAGAAATTTACCCCTTAATAGAGAATATTGATGTTTATAGATAATGGCAGACAATCTGGCTTAACCTAGATCCAGCAGTTGAGCGCGAAAAACAGGTGAAAACAATAGGGACAGAACAAAGTTAAATATAACCTTGCTCTGTCCCGATACACCATATTTTTCCCCTCAAATCGTCTCAGAAGAATAATAGGAAATAAAAATGAAGAAAATAATAACCATGAAAAACATAATGTTATCAGTCGGGCTGACTTTGGTTTCACTATCTACTATTGCCGAGCAAGCCAAAAATCCCAATATTCTGTTGATTATGGTCGATGATATGGGTTTTTCCGACATCGGTGCTTTTGGCAGCGAGGTGAAAACGCCTAACCTTGACAAGCTTGCCGGCGAGGGCATGCGCTTCAATCAGTTTCGCAATACCGCAAAATGCTTTACCACCCGCGCTTCTTTGATGACAGGGCAATATGCGC
The DNA here is from genome assembly GCA_013216015.1 of Alteromonadaceae bacterium. Taxonomy (GTDB): domain Bacteria; phylum Pseudomonadota; class Gammaproteobacteria; order Enterobacterales; family Alteromonadaceae; genus JABSOI01. Next base: position 82,834 of record JABSOI010000010.1, read on the forward strand.
AAAAGGTCGGCATGAGTGACGAGGGTGCCCAGCATTTTACTTATAAAAATTATGTGACTTTTGGTGATGTGCTGCAAACGGTTGGCTATAAAACCCTGATGGTGGGCAAGCACCATGCCGACGATAATCCCTATGATATGGGTTTTGATCATTATTGGGGCTTACGCAGTGGCGCCGCTAATCACTTTAATCCTGGCTATCGACGACCGGGAGAGGCCGAGCCCGCGCGAAAAAACACCAGACGAACATTTTGTTTCGATGCAAAATGTGTGCAGCCTTATACGCCGCCCAATAAGGATTATTACAGTACAGATGAATTCACTAGCTGGGCGATAGATATGCTCGGCCGTCATGAAAAAGACAATGATGAACAGCCATTTTTTATGTATCTGTCTTACACAGCACCCCATGATCCCATTCAGGCCTGGCCAAAAGATATCGCCAAATATGCAGGCGTTTATGATGAGGGCTATGCGCCTATTGCAAAGGCACGCTACGAGCGTCAGCTTAAGTCGGGCTTGATAAACGCTAAAACCCACCCGCGTTCAACACCCGCGCATCAATCATGGGATAGTCTCTCGGCTAAAGAGAAAAAAGATCAAGCCAAGGTGATGCAGGTTTACGCGGCGATGATCGATAATCTCGATCAGAATATTGGCCGTGTGCTGGGTCACCTCAAAGACACCGGCGAGCTCGATAATACGCTGATCATCTTCCTTTCTGATAATGGTGCCTCGGCTGAAACTATTAAGTACGGCGAAGGTGAGATTGGCGCTATTGATCGTTATATCTCGATCGGCGGGCATTGGGCCAATGTCTCGAATGTGCCTTTTAAGGCATACAAGCAAAACAGTTTTGAAGGCGGTGTGCTCTCGCCCTTCATCGTCAACTGGCCAGGGGTGATCAAGGGTGGTGGCCCGGTCAACGAAACCTCAGCCCATCTGGTTGATATCATGTCGACTTTCATCGATATCACCGGGGCAACATACCCTTTGATGTCGCACGGTGAAAAGGTTGGAGCCCTAGATGGCATCAGCCTGTTGCCCGCCTTCAAAAATGGCTCGGTCAAACGCGATACACCCGTCTATTTCCAGTGGAGGGATGGAAAAGCGGTTGTTGATGGCGACTGGAAACTGGTGGTACATAAAAGGCGTGAGAAGGAAAAGGGCAAGGCGCTTTGGGCCTTCGCTACCGGTGATTGGGAGTTGTATGACCTGAGCAAGGACAGAACCGAGACCAATAATCTCGCTGCAAGCCATCCAGAAAAACTCGCCGAGCTCACCGCTAAATATGAAACCTGGTGGCAAGAAATGGCGCCTCAAATTGTCTATCCTGCCAAGCAATAAACACAGGCAGAGATGTTGGCATTCTTTGACCGGTTCAAAGGGGCTGATGAATTTGTTCCTCTTCCTGACGTTACCTAATTGAGCATCTAGGGTTGAGCGGTGGGGGTCAAGTTTACAGAGGCTATGGTCACCCACAGATTAAAGAAGAAGAAATAATCGGGACAGAACAATGTTAAATATAACCTTGCTCTGTCCCGATATACCATATTTCTCCACTTAAATGGGCTCAGAAAAATAACAGGAAATTAACATCATTACATCAACTAACATGAGCGCGACTAGAATCGGGAGTTTTTGTCGAGCAAGCTTGCTTAATACACTGCTCTTTCTCGTCACGACGCCAATAATGGCAGCCCAGCTGCCCAACATTGTCGTGTTTATCTCAGACGATCTCGGTCGATTGGATACCTCGATACACGGCTCGAAGGATGTCCGGACTCCGTCCATGGACCGGCTTGCCGCTGCCGGCATGACGTTTGACAACGCCTATGTCGCCTCGCCGAGCTGTGGTCCTAGTCGCTTCTCTTTGCTCACCGGATTGATGCCGGCGCGGCATGGCGCGCATGCTAATCACAGCGAGGTTAAACCGGGCATCAGTTTCCTTCCGCCCATCCTGAAAGCGCTGGGATACCACATTGCTTCATTTGGCAAAGTTGCTCATGGCAACAAGGACTTCCCGGGTTTGGACTTTAATGCCCCCGAAAAGACCGGCATGTCCAAGGAAGTGGTGAAGCATTTTAATGAAACAAAGATCGACGCTCCCATCGTCCTGCTGGTCGGCGATCGTCGGCCGCATGTGGAATGGACCAAGAAAATGAAATATGATCCAAAGCGTGTGACCTTGCCACCATTTTTCATCGACACCGAGGAGACTCGCAGGCATTGGGCGCGTTACCTGACGGACATTGAAGGCATGGATGAGGAAATGGGTCGGGTCCTGGCATTCGCCAAAGAGAAGTTTGGCGACAACTTCATCTTTATTTTCACCAGCGATCACGGGGGGCAGTGGCCCTTTGGTAAATGGAACCTGTACGATTACGGCACGCGTGTTCCCTTGGTAGCTTACTGGCCTGGTCACATCGAGGCTGGCGTGCGAACAGATGCAATGGTGAGTTGGGTGGATATTCTGCCCACGCTCATTGACATGGCTGGCGGCAAAACGCCCGCTGACATCGATGGCAAATCCTTTGCTGGGGTGCTACTCGGCAAGACCAAGACCCATAGAAGTAAGATCTTCACCACTCACACGGGCGGCGGAGATAACATTTTTCCGATTCGCAGTGTGCGCATTGGTCAATACAAATACATTCACAATCTGCGGCCGGATGCCTACCACATGAACGCCTCCGATCGTCATCGCACGGATGGTCGCGGCCTCTACTGGGACTCTTGGGATGAAGCCGCCAAGACTGACCCCAAAGCTGCCGCCATCATCGAGAGATACTACATACGACCCGAGTTCCAATTATTCGATTTAGACAAAGACCCACTCGAACTCGACAACCTGGCTGATAATCCCGAATACAAAAACAAGCTTGCTAAGTTGAGGGCCGAGTTGAAGACATGGACGACAGCGCAAGGCGATGAACTCCTGCCGCACGCAGACCCTTACCTCACTTCCGCACCGATCCCCATTCTCTGGCAACCCGCGAAAGAGAGATAGTATACAGCCGCAGAGCTCTTGAGAAAGTGCTGTGAATACCTAAGGAGTCAAGTCATTTGATCAATAAAACTGTTCAAATAAGAGAAAAAACATTGATGTGTTGTTACTTTAACTATGAGACTTTATCAGGTCACTAAGTTTCGATCAAATTGACGATCTGCCCATTTGCGTTGGCGAATTTGATGGGTAGTAAAGCCAACGGAACCATAATGATTTAGTTCAGATAGTTTAAATAACCAAATGACTTTACCCTCCCCCTTATTTTCATATATTACTTTAATATCAACATATAACAAAAAAACACTTTAAAGGTTGAAAACCACGAACGATATATATTAGTCAAACAAGATTGTATTAAATTGATGAGTATAAGGAATGTTCTTAGATGAACTCAGCCGGATTCGCTAGGCGTTTCAGATCAGACGAAGCCGATCCCTCCCGAGAATATCAAAACTCAATGCAATATTAATGTGTCACTTTGTACTAGAAATAACATTGTTTCTTTGGGTTCTTGATCTAAAAAGTCCCAGCATATCAACTGGGACTTTTTGTCAACCTGCGCTGTTTACACTGTCCCTATAGGCACTATAAGTACTAGGGTTGCGTGCAAATTTTTTGGATTAGAAATCAATCTCAATAAAAGCTTTATTGCTTCCAGCGTTATACTCTTTGGAACGCATATAGAAGAAGACGTTTGCTTCATTGCTTTCATCAATCGCTAAACTGAGTGTTCCGTCACCAATGATTTCACCTTGAACCAAAGCGGTGATGTCAATTGTTCTCCACCCATAAGCTGCGTCAGCCACATTAACTGTGTTGGCGGTGCTGCCGAGCGTTGGCAGGTTATTCCAGGTGACCCCGGTTTCTGTCCAGCTATCGTCGTCGATCCCCTTGATACTCTGTGTAGCACTATCGCCATTTTTGGTATAACCATACACGTTAAGAGTCGCAGAGGTAATGGTCGCGCTATTGGCAGCACTGACATCGAACTTCATGATAATAATTCTATCAACCGCCTTAGAACCTATGGTATTTTTATTTTTGATTATTTCACGTGTGCCATAATCGGTAATGGCACTACCATCACCTCTTTTAACATACGCATCAGCGGTTACATTGGCAGTGTAGTTTGGCACTACACTTGAGCTTGCATAACACAGGTCATCCCAGCCATAAAAGTAACCTGCTGCAGCGCAGGCAGCCTCATTACCATCATAATCGCCTTCATTACCCGTAATATCGCCTTCACCTCTCCATGCATCCAGGATGGCATAAATGTCACCTTCACGCTGAGCGGCGGTGGTGATATTGGCAACAGCCGTTGCACCTAGGCGATCTTCCAATTGCTGCAAGTAGAGACTACGTGTATCCACATTCTTTTTCCGGCTATCAGTATATGCGCTATAAACGCCTGGATTGCTGTTATTGACGAATTGGGATTTTTTATGTTTACCTGTGGAACCTATTGCATAATTCATATAGCCTTTTGGTGCATCATTGACAAAATGGCCGTTAATATTCCAGGTAACCATTTGGGCGGCTACCCAACCATGTCCGGTGCCGGCATTTCCCCGGTGCTCTGCTGCGATTACTCTTGATTCATGCACTTTAAGATTGTCAAATAATACACCTGTTGACCAGCGGTGATGAGGGCCTGTTGCTGTTCTTCTTTCTCCTCCGTAGACTAACATGCTATCGAGAAAAACATTGGGTCCAGGCACTCTTGAGCCAAGGACAAAGTCATGTCTTGCCAGCTCTGAAAAATTCCGTTGCATCAGCACATGATTTGACTTGCCCTTCATATAAAATGAATAGCGGTAACTACCGTCATAGGGTCCAAGTGGCTTCAAATACGCTGAATCCTGCACGGTTACAAATTTTGAATCCTCAACCTTAACCGTACTCTTTGCGGCACCCAATACGGTAACGCCACTCACCCAGCCATCTTTAACAGAATTAAGTAGCACACCAGTATGCATATAATCAACAACAGCACCATCAATACGAAGATTTTCAACACCTACGTTTTCAAGATGGCTCGTTGCATCAGCATAAACCCAGCGTGTTACAACGGCACCACCATGAAGGTTCTGTATTGGCGAGACGATTGGTGAATCAATGGTGATAGTATTACCACTAAGGGCGGTAATCTTTCGATCATACTGTATATTATAATCATCAGTAGCCCAAAGCGTGTCATCCGAGTTCATATAATCGTTGGCATGAATATCATCAAGCCATGTTTGGTTTGGTGTATAAGTAACAAAGATATCATCACCTATACCATACGAACTGGCATCGTCGACAGCAAAGGAAGTCGCTCCGGTTCCGACATAAGCAGTAGTAATGCGTGTGCTATCAGTCTCTTCTACAGAGATCGGGACAAGCGGGCTAAAGTTAATGGCCGTCGAGTAGAGACCGCCTGTTAATTTCAATAAGGTACCATCTTCACCTTGTCCTTCGCCTCGTAGAACAACACCACTGGTATTGATTTCAAAACCGTTACTTATTTCATAGGTGCCAGCCTTCAGTAATACTGCTCCCCTAAAACCATTCACCAATGGCTCTGCGGCAACAGCAGCGATGGCGGTTTTAATATCAGCTAACCTATCTCCGCTGCCAGGGTTGAGGGTATATTTAACAGGAACAGCAATATTATCTGCAACTGGAATGGTGACGCCTCCGGCCTTATAACCTACTCTGGAAAAATCCGGAATGATATTATCGTTATTGGTCTGTCCGATATTGGCATGTGGGACATAAACCAACTTGCCATCGCTGCCGGGATAGGCATAGGCAGCTTCTCTTGCCTGGGTGGTATTTATACTGAGTAGTACTGTAGCAGTGACTAGGTGTCCGCTAATACTGGCCATGAGCTTAACTGCCCGGCTACTTAATAACGTATTATTCATATGATTATTCTTCCTCATGAGCTTAATTAATTTATTTATAATTTTTCTATTTATACTCGTAATCATTTAGCCGAATTTGACTTATATGACAAAAGCCACTGTGGCATGCCCACGTTGCAAATTGGCCAGTCCAATATAAGCCTGTTATATTATGAATGTCAAGATATGTATAATTTTTGCGCGGATCCATATAGAAAACAATTGGCTCTGTTCCATAACATTGTTGTTACCACGGTAATTTATTGATTTACATGTTTTAAGTGCATTTTAAAAAATCGACTTAAAGATCACTGGAAAGCATGTAATAAAAGGCCTGTAGCAAAAATCAGAATAAGGGACAACAATAATATGGAACAGAGCCTTAATTTTATACATCTAAAACACAATAATGAATAAAATAAATCATATTTGCGTAAATATAAATTTTAACTATAGTTAATTATCAAGGAGTTATTGCAAGTGCAATGGATTGGCGTCGCACGCTAAATACTTACCTCCAGCTTTTTGTCTAATTTACTCTAACTCTTTATACAATGCGTATTTTGAAAATTTTAAACTTTGGGTTTTTATCAATAATAAAGACCATTGTCTTTTAACCAAATTGTTTAGGCAATGAAACAGTCTATAACATTGAACAAAATACCTCACAGCAAGCTTGGGAGCAAACCCCAAGAAATAGCACGGTTCAAGCTCCTGAAAATTAACTAATAGAGCTTAGCTCTAAACCATTAAAAAGGAAATATAATGAACTATAAGCCGAAATCAGAACTTACACCAGGATGGGTAGGTGGATTTAGAGAATCAAATCCTGCATTTGACTATCCAACACCAGACCTTACATCTTTGCCGATGCCAGATAATATGTTCAACATTGATAGGCTCCAGCGCGAGCAAGATGTGAAGTGGCCTGAGTTTAGTTGGCAAACAAAAAAGGATCAGAATCCAAATCCTGATCCTAATCTTGATCGTAATCGCTGTTATCAAATGTTCGCGCCTGGCATCTCCAGACTTGGTTACACCGATAAGGGAAGAATTTATTCAATCATATGTCCTCAACAAGGTGTACACTCGGCAATTTTTGGAACCTTGAATGTAGAAGTTACCGTTACCGGAACAAGAGGATGGGTTGACGAAACCAACCGCGAGCTCGCAGCAGATATGGGGGTTGTAGCTAAGATATGGTTCAGCCCAAATGCATGTCAAGGTCCTATAGTTGAAGGGTTATGGAACCTAATTTTAGGTAGCAACAAACCTTTTCCCTCGAACAAATCACAAGCCATAACTATCATCACAAGTGAAGTTGGAGATACAGAGCAACCCATTTTTTCGCTTAACAAAGGTCAAAGCACAGGTTTTCCTATTCCTGATTTTGCTAAGCACTATAAGGACGATAATAACGAAGAGAAAGCATGGTCTGTTGGAAATTTGAACGTTCAAATTGATTCAATTATAAAAACAGGTTACAAGGATGTCGATCTTTTTAATCAATTCTTCTTGAACATTTTCAATGTGGGATCCCACAACATGTTACAACAAGGTAATGTGCTCTCGTGGAACGTTTGGTTCACAGCCCCTACGCTAGTTGATAAAGACGAGTGGGCTAGACACGCATGGTTTTGGCGCGCATCCATCGAATCAGGTAATGGTCCACCAAATGGCGAGGGAACAATTGCTAGATACTATGATGGCACGCCTTTAACCCCTCAAGCGCCTAAAATAGATGAAGTAGAGAAACAGGAGAAATTAGAGATAGAAAAAGTCATTGATTTCTTGAAGAAAATAGAAAGCAAGGACAAAGATAAATTCATTAATTTTTTGAAGGAAAAAGTGAAGGAAAAAGAAGTGGAAGATAAAGATAAAATCATTGGTTTCTTGCAGAAAATAGAAGAAAAAATCAAGAATAAATAATTTTATTCATATCAAAAAAGCTTTAAGATAGCTTTTTAATCAGGTCGCAAGCATTATTTTTACCGCGACCTGATTGAGCTTTGTTGTAGTACTAATCCTGTAATCTACTCTTTTATAGGGTTGTTGAATAAATTATGCTGGTTCGTTCCTAAAACTCAATGTTTTTTATGTTATTTTTATAGCGTATGCCATAAATGAACTCACAGACTGGATTTATATGTGGTTATCAAAAGAAAGCCGTAAAATTTTGAACTCGAACTATCAACAAGCTCAGTATAGAAAGCGTACCACTGGGGTTGCGTCTTGCCTTTTACTCTTTAAGTTAAAAGGAATTAACCTAGCCACCCACCTTTTGAAGGAACTATCCATATATAAGAAAAGTTACTTCTTAAGATGGGTGGCCTAATTAATTCACTGGAGATACTCGGTATTGCCTCATTTCGAAAAACTGTCAACACATAGCTCACTACTTAATTCATGGTTCCTCAAAAAGCTCACAGCTTAATTGTACTGTAGCTGGTGCGGCAGTAGGCGTATTCCTAGGGTTAATAAATGAAAAGAATATTTGGGTTTCTGCAATTATAGGTGGGATTACAGGGTGTTTACTTCATTCAGCAACATTAAAAATAGACAGTACTTTACCAGCGATGAGGGCTACAACCTAAATGATGATGATATGGTCATCAATAAATTCATGCCTGATGACCATAAACCTATAACTCTACCTTCTGAGAAAACCCATAAAACCCTCCATTAATAATAGCAATAACCCGTAAAGCATTATTTTGTGTTGGTTATCGAGTATTGCTACCACAAGCTTTTCTTTAGTTTCATAGATCAAATCATTGAAGACTTGATACTAAGTACTTTCAAAGTGCCATCCTACTTTTAAAAAAAATTAGGGCATCGTGCTTGCACTGACCAATTACAATTAAATTACCCGATAAATAATTAATAGCCAATTCATGGATGTCCTTTTTTCCGGTTAAATATGAAGGCAGTCAATCGATGAATATCACATGGCAGCTTAAACATCCCATGCCAGCGTATTTGTGGCATGAGACCGCTAAGTTGGCGGTAGGTTAGGTAAACTAGAGACAAAACAAAAATTGTACCTAACCATATGTATACAAATATTTAAAGTGTATCTGACCCCCATTTATTTAATTATACTTTCCGAACACTAAAAGTCAGACAGAAATAGTGTATTCTAATAAAAATCAGATGATTACAACAAATCAATAATAATAGGAATAATAAAAACATGGACGACCAGTTGATTGAGATTGAAGAAAACAATCCACACACAGCAATAACCAGCTATAGCGGGTATATCTATCAAGGCAAAATAGCACTGTTACATTGCCTTAGATTAATTGAGCAGCAACCGACAGAAAGCCGAACGCTAAAATTACAAATTGAAAGCATTGAAGATTTTGCAATTTTAACTACTGATAATACTTGTAAATCTTTACATCAAGTGAAAGCGAGAAAAGATCGTCTATTCTCAGACTATCGCCCCGATGTTGAAAAACTTCGAGATAAAGCAAATTTTCACGAAGATTCTGAACCGTTCTTCCACGTATCTTTACCATTGAGATTAATACCTAGTACGTTTACAAGCGATTACTCCCCTATAACATTTTACCAATACTTTGATACCAACGATAATTCTGTTGACCACTGCCCCCTTGAGAGTGTCGATATTTTTATCGAACACCAAATGAATAAAGTTTATCAAGTGCTTTTTCCAGATGAAGAGTACCGCACTAATAATGACTATTTACTCAAGAGCCGTCAATTCCTAGAAGATATTATTATCAAGCATGTTATTGATGTGCATCGTGAAATACAACAAAGCAGCGCAACCGGTTCAGTGCAAAGAGAAGTTGCTGCTAGTCGCAATATTGAATTCAATGAAATTTACGAAGTATTAACAGAAAACCTCAATGACCGAGCTTTAGATGAAAGTTATTTCCACTATTTACTGTTAAAGGATGCGGGAATATATTTCCATGCGTACTGCCAGAAACTAGGAGTCAACGAAGAAAACACATTACTTAAACTCAATTATTACTTTTCTAAATTTAACGCACTTGATCGTAGTTCGTTGACAAAATTTATTCGAGCAATAGTGCCGCATAAAAAAGTTGGATTTAATAACATATCTCAATATAAAGATAATACATTCAATCTTGATGATTTTAAAAGTGGATTACTGAAAGTATTGGATCAAATGGCACAATCTGAATTTGAGAAATTAACCTAGCCACCCACCTTTTGAAGGAACTATCCATATAAGAAAAGTTACTTCTTAGGATGGGGTGGCCTAATTAATTCCAGAAAAGTTGCCTAATTAATTCCTGAAAAGGGGTCAAGCGATCTTACCCATATGGCCTGATTTACGTTTTTGCCATAAAAGAATAAGAAACAGTCCATAATTTTTAAACAAGCTTGAGCAGATCATCCGTGGTCATTCCCTGTTTATGGACTTTTTTTATTGTGGGATGGCACAGAGAACATAGAAAGCCATACAATATTGATTTATAGGTTGAAAACCTAGGTTTAAGCACATAGGATGACCTGTTATGTATATCAAAGATACATTAATCAGTCTGTTACGTAGGTCCGACCCCGATCTGCACGGCCTGTTACGTAGGTCCGACCCCGATCTGCACGGCATAAACGCTTTAATAAACGGTTTAGGGTGCTGGTGAAATTTTATGTTATCTGGTGTGCATTCAGTCGCTTTCTACGTTTTTTAAACGGTTTTGAGATGAAGCCCCAATTAGCACTTTTAGAAAAATAGATAACAAAATCTATTTTGGCATCGCCCCACTTATTTTCAACAAAGTGAGACTCATCCGCTGTTTCAACCGTTTTAATTTGAATACGATAAAAGTTAAGGCCATCACTGACCAATAAATCAGTTTTCATGTCATGGTCAATCATGGGAACGAATACTTCCCATCCGTCATAAGTAAACCAACTAGCGGCAAGTGTTTCAAAAGAGGTGTTTTTGTAATGTTGGTACGCGGGTGCAGTGCGGTTTGCATGTTTTACAGGCATAGTTATATCCAATATAAAATTGATGCCGCATGCCAGATGATGGCCTTCTGTCTGCGAACCGGATATCCCTAAAGGATTACCCCCAATTTAATATCACCATACAACCTAAGGTTTGTATCTAATAGAAAGGCTGCCAGCCTTGCATTTTCCCTTAAGGGGTAATTTGCATTAATACTATTATCAGACTTTAGAGCCTGTGATAAAGCTTAAAACAAATCTAACAAATACTAGATAACAATGCAATTAGTGTGAATATCGTATAAAACTACTTATTAGCTTTACGAGGCCAATAACGTGCAATAACTCTTTTTGGTAATTGCCTATAAAGCCATTCTTTTTCGTGCTTATACAACCAGTAATAACTAGCCCTTACTTCTTTTCTAACTTGGTTTCTCGTCGCATCAGGATTCGTGTTCAAAAATTCATTGATACATATTTGATGTTTATTAAAATCATCAACGTACCATATATGTTTTCTATGCTGTTTCAGCCCTTTATATTGCGTCAGTACCTTTTCGATAGCACCTACAGATAAGTTAAATTCCAAAGCTATGTATTGAGTTTTCATTCCCATAAATAGCTTACGCCATATTACTCGCTCAACGTCAGGTTTTATTTTAGAGGGGCGTCTATCTATTACCACATGATTTCGTACTGCTTTTATTTTAAGAGTGCTGACAGTTGTACCTATTTTTTTAGCAACTTTTCGCAGACTTTCTCCATTTTTCAACATTTGAATTGCTGTTAGCCAAAATGATTTTTCATTATCAACTGCTTTACTATGATGAGTGTGGGTGGCTTGCTTAAGTCCCTAATGCAGCAAAGGCATGGATGCCTAAGAGCTGCCATGTCGGCAACGCAGCTAGTGGTGATTTAGACCATTGAAAATGATCACTTATTTAGTGCGCTTAAAGCGACTCAGTAGATTTTGACGTAACTATTGTTAATAATTTTTTATAAGTATCAAAAACTACTCTTCAACCTTAATAAACGTTACTTCAAAAGCTTTACAAGGACGGTGTTTTTGTAATCTCGTAGATAAGCTAAAAGCATCATTTACATCATATTGTTGGAATATGTCTAAGCCACGGTCCAATGAAACTTTCCAGCCTGTATCAGTTACTATATGTCGAGCATGTTGGCTTCCATATGTATCAAACGAGTAAGCGAATTTGATACCAACCGCAAACATTGAACTTTGAATTTTTTCAAAGTAATCACGCTGGTGATCACCTTTGAACTCATCCTCTACAGTTATTAAGCTAACAACAACTTCCTCATCTTCAGACTTTTGTTTAACGATAGTTTCTAATAACTCCATTAAATTCTTCGCCTGATAAAACAGACGAATATATGGGTCTGTTATTGTGATATGTCTAGCGCCTTTTAGATAAGGTCCAAATAATTCATCATAACTAACACCACGCTGATTTTCAGCAAGTGTCAGATGTTGTTCTTTTAAGACTGGTTCATCAATAACCGCTTCAATCATTACTCCAGTTTTTGACAAAGTCTCTTGAGGGGGCACTTCCACAGGAGCAATATCAGGCTCTGGTATCCCTATATCAGTAACATCACCAACCGTTTTATTGAAATAATTAGGGTACTCTAGTTCTTCCAATGTACTAACACGGGCTTCTTTTCCTGCTTTGTTGCTATAGAAAAAATTAACATCCGCGTAAGTACTATCAATACGAAATAGTTGATCTTTAACACGTTTACGACCTTCCATCGAGAATTTAAGTATCTCTTCAATCTCAGATTCTGTAGCGCCACCTTGTGGAAATAATATTTTCATTAAACCAGAAAAGGTTTTATGAATTCCATCTCGATCACGCGTTGATATTTGTGAAGATATCGTAAAATAGTCATTATAATGATCTGAATAATCTTGGTTTCTCAAATGACGCAGTATTTCAGCTAAATAATCCACCACAAAGCCATAACCGCCAGAGAACATCTCTCCACGAATGATATCGACTTCCCAACCAGGAATATAAAAATGCAAGCGATCTAAAAATGCTGAGTCATAGAACTTTTCTGGAAGCGCATCAAACAAATCTGAATGCTTTAACATATATGGAACGCTGTGCGCAGTATTACCTATAAATGCCATTGAGGCATCAGCACCTAATGTTTCAACACCACGTGAAAATGATTTATTTGCCATATAGTTTTTCATGATATCGACTAATGCTTTATCAACTCGTTTCTGTTTACCTGCAAATTCATCAAAAGCAACGGTATCCCAATACCCGACTAACCCTAATTTACCTGATGAATTGTCTACAAATAGCTTAGGTACTGTAATTTCACCGCCAGAAATGAGTATTCCATGAGGAGAAAATTCAGAATATATATGAGATTTACCTGTCCCCTTAGGCCCAAGTTCTATCAAGTTATAGTTTCGTTCACAAAAAGGAATTAAGCGAACCAACTGCATTAACTTACTTCTACGGCCAAAGAATTCAGGATTAAAGCCAATACTTTGAATTAATACATCAATCCATTCATCCAAATTAAATTTACGTCGAGATTGAATATAGCCATCATAATCAAAATGAGACATTTGAATAGGTTTAATCGTACTTAAAATCCACGGGCTAGCGTCTTTATCTTCAGTATAGTCGTACTCAACATCAGCAATACACCACACTCCACCCACTAATAATTTCGGGTGTTTTTTTACGGTTCCTGAATCAACCAATACTTTTTTAATGCCAAGGTTAGAGAAGGTCATTTCATAAACATCTTTCTTATCGTTTAAAGCAACAGCGACTTTATCGATAACTTTATGACGGCCTTTCTCTCTAATGGTTGAACGTATTAATCCTGCTTCATTTCGATGAACATAATGCTTGGCTAGAATCTCCTTAACCGTTTGAATGCCAGATTCAATACTCGCTTCATCATTTGTCGCACAATATTGTCCTAGCAAATACTCAAGCACATAAGAAGGAACTATAGCGTTACCCTTTACTGTTTTGACCAAATCCTTACGAACAACAAGCCCAGCAAATACATCACAAATTTTATGGTTAAGATCACTCATTTCTATGCCTTAAAGTTAAGTTTTTTAAAAGTCCCTTTTCAAACTTTTGTTAGTATTTTCCTACCACACTAAAAATCGAAATCAGAAGTAAATGAACGACGAATGGTATATCGCAATTGCTTATATTCTTGGAATTGATTAGAACCACTAACAGCCTCTTCAAGTTTTAATATGACTTCTTGATTATTAGCAGAATCCGCTTCTTGATTAAGCAAGAAACGCAGCTTCATCTCACGCTCACGAGGATTTTCAGAGGCTAAATCAAGAACAACATCATTATGGAGGTCTGAAATCAGCTTGCCTGATTCGGTATAAATTCCTAAGCGTAATGTTCTTGGTTGTATTTTATCTGTTACGGCTTCTGCTTGGTATAAAGTTACTGACAACTGCCCTGAAGTTATTACATTTGAACCGCCACGTAATACATCAACATCAACTATTCTGGTATCGCTAGCGCGTCTTTTATTAATGCTGATAACAGGAATAATAACTTCTTGAAGTGATGCTCCACCGTGAACAAACCGACTACCAGAGCCACTTAGTCTTAATCGTTGAATTCCTTTAGGGATAACCGCTTGCACATCACCTTGTAAACCAAGTTCAGCGCTACTGAATGCTTTTAACGACTTGCCACATGTTAAGCCTTTACCAAGTACAAAACGTCTATCGTTATAAAGAATGTCACCATCAATGTCTTTTGCTAAATAATCGCTCTCATCTAACCTACTATTTTGATAAATAAAACCATGGTCAGCGGTTATTAATAAGTTATTTGCGTTAGCATTAGTCAACTTTTTAATTAGCTTTAATAAATCGCCAAAAGTTTTTTCTGTAGCTTCAAAAGCCTCTCCTTCAGATTGCATTTTATCGCCAGTATGGTCAATTCGGTTGTGATAAATATAAAGTACATCGTTCGCTTTCACTAATTCACGACTATTTGCCTGTTTCATCTCAAGTAACGTTTCTGCTTGAATTGCACTTGCTCTATCACCATGAATAATCTTTAAAATTTTATCTCTATTGTCTGTGCCTTGGGTTGAGAGTTCTCCCATGAAAACAGTACCCGTTTTATTATCAGCTAACTGTAATGGGTATTCTTTTGATTGAGGTAATAACGATGCCATTCCTAACTGGGTATAACTTGGCATTGCAGACAATGCATGATTCAGTTTAGCTTCGTAACGGTCTTCTTGTCTTATGCGACTTACCATTTCTTCGCCTGCTTCATAGCGAAATGCATCAGAAATAATCACACAAACTTTCTTGTTTTTATTTAAATATTTGCCTTTAACCCATCGGTTATAGAAATTATTTTGTGGCTCAACGTCTGCTACTTTCCAAGACGTCATTGAGTCAACATGCTGCTGCCATGCATTACTTAGTGGTTGAACATAATTGTTAGTGTACAAATTCTCAATTTGTTCCGTTAACGAGCTTAACAACGAATGCTGAGAAGAGACTTTAAGCGCATATACATATTGACGATATAACTGATCAAGCTTATACCAGTGTCTGGTATAACGTTGAACGGCTTCTGAAGCACTCGACATATCAAGCTGGACAGTATCTAATAATGAAAAAAACTGGCTGGCAACATCGACTGCATCATAAAGATCTGAAAAATTATTATACCAATGGCCTTGTCGTCGCTGACGACACCAAAGCGCCACTTCGCCTTGGGATATTGTTCTGTCTGCAACGCCATTCACTAATTCATGAATAACTTTTTGATCGATTATTTTAAAATAATCCAACTCAAGCACGTCTTTTAAACTTCGGTGTTGTAAATCATTTTCAATATTTAATATCTCTGAGCATTTTTCAGACCAACATTCAAAGGTCTCTTGATGAGTACGGCTGTCTTTCCAGCGCTTAAAGAATACTAATGCACTGTTGGTCATATTTTGTTTTGTTGAAAAATCAGAATCTACACTAGTCCCTTGCAACCCTGTTGGTAACTCGGCCAAATAACAAAATTTAAATAACTCAAAAACATAATCTTTAACAGTGGGGTTATCACTTTGATAACCATAGTGGTTAGTGACTTGCTGCCACAAAAAACTATCTAACTTGCAATGTTCAACCAATGGGTATGCATTGTTTACCACCATGTCTGCCATCAACAACTCTAGAATCACATCTAAGCGTGCATCTCCTTTTTGCGTTGCACCAGCAGCTACCGCTAACATTTTTAAACGTATTTGGCTAAACGTATCATCAGGTTCTAACAAGTTTTTAAGTAACTGCTTGCGATTTTCTGCCTGTGTTTTAGCATTTGTTGACTCACCAAAAGCGTCAAAAAATGCTGAATGTGTTTCCACTAACTCAGTAAACTCACTCGGTAATTCTAATTCGCTTAACCAAATGGCAACTTGGTCTGTTCTAAATACAGTATGGGCAAGCTCTACATCTAATAGCCAGTTATGCAAAGGCTCAGGCTGCTTATCTTCTTTGTATAATAAAAACTGTGTTTTTGGTGACTCACGTAATAGTTTGTGCTTAATTGAAAACTCATTATTTACAATTTCTATCTTTTCAATATTATCTAACGATAAAGCATCAAACTCATCACGAAGCTCTTTTTTTTCGTCATACCAAAAAACAATACGGTGCTTAGCAAATAGTCGCTCTAGCGCGTTAACTATATTACTCAAAACACTGTTCCTTCCTGATTTTTTACAGGTAAATTAATTGTCACTTTAAACATGTTTCCATCCCTATCATCATCAAAGTTAATTTCAGGGTAAGCTTTAATCGCTCGACGAATACCGTTACCTAAACCGCGATAAGGCAACAATTTAGTCGCGAAAGAAGCTAGTATTGGATTACGAATATTAGAGTTTCCATTTTTAATATTTTCAATCGTCAAATTATTTGGTAAATGCCCAGGGCTGATAATCTCAATACGATCACTAAAAATAAACACTCGTACAGGTGCTGTGACAAAATAATCACGGTGTATTAAAGCATTGGCGATAAGCTCCTCAAAAACGATCTTAGGTACTTCTAACTCGCCAAGAGAGTTTACCCCTTGCTCCCCTTGTACTCTACGAATATGACGTAAAACAAATCCCTGCACATCATCAAACACTTGCCTTAAAGTACCAGTAACATCTTGACTATCTAAGTACTCACCTTCATCTACAGCAACGCCTGGGTAGGTTACACATTTAACGATAAAAGCAGGTAAGCGATATTGAACATTATTAGCAAACAACAAGGCTCCTGCGATATTCAAAATATCACCTTTTGCTAAATTTAAGTTATTAAGCAGCTGAGAAAGAGGGATATCCTGCTCAGTTAAAGGCTCCTCAAACTCAGCTTCATAAAAGGAAGAGAATAGCGGTTCATTGATATCGCTTACAGGAATCCCCGAAGGTATTTCATCGCCATGTATTAAAGCGGCGCTCTGATACATTCGCTGAATTTCTTCTCGCGAAGTCGCCCTACGTTTATCAGCGCCACTTTTCACCCAGATAACACCATTCTTATCCATATAGGGCTTAGAAATACCCTCTTGTATATGAACCACCATTACCAAGCCACCATCCATCGACAGGTTTTCTGTCACGGGATTAATAGGTGGCCTGACTTGCTGAGAAGCAGTATTAGAGACCAAATTACTCAAGCGTCCCATGTCATCACGAGTTAAGCCTGAAATAGTGCCGTCATCATTAGCACCGATAACAATCATACCGCCTTGGGTATTGCTAAAAGCCAACATCTCTGACGCCAAAGAAACCTCATTTGTCACGTTGGCTTTAAATTGATGCCTGCTATCTTCATCTCTAGCTAATATTTCAATTAGTTCTGTGGTTTCCATATTTGGTAAATCTCTTTTCGTTTATTAAAGGCATCTTCACCACCTTCCATAATATCAACAATTTCTTGCTGAATATCAGGAGAATCAATACTGCCACTCTTAAGTGTCATCTGTTCGTCGCTGTATCGGCAAGCATGAACCTGCTCAGCATCACCAAGTACAGGAAAATTAGCATTGTGAGTAGCGAAAATAAACTGTATTTCAGGTTTAATTTCACGAACCAACTTAATTACATCTTTATAAATTGTTTGGTTATCCAAGTCATCTTCAGGTTGATCAATAATCACCACATCATTATCTTTTTGGCTCAGCACAAATAACATCAAAGCCGATGCCCGCTGTCCTAATGAATGATGCTGTAGTTCTTTATTATGAAACTTAATAACAAATTTATTGGGCACTTGCCAAGTAAGTAACTGGCTAAGGTTTTCCATAAAATATTGTTCGAACACATCAGCTGACGAGGTTAACTGACTTTTAACAAAACCAAAATCATTATAAATAGCGGTAAAGTCAGCATAGTTGTTTACCTGTGTTTCTAATGTACTCACCCGTATTCTACTGCCTCGGTAAATTAATTGAAATTGCTCAAGAAATTTAACTTTATCACCTTTGTAATCACAACTAATCTGCAAAGATGTTTGGCTGTTATTTACCTTAGATAATTCAGTATTAATAATCTTAAACTCGGCATGCCACAAATCATTTAGCTTTGACAATGCCCTTACCAAGCTCAGCTTAATATCCGTTTCTTTTTTACTTTCTTTTTTGTAAGCGTGCAATAATTGAGTACTTGTTTCAATTTTGCTTTGTAGCTCAGGGAACTCTTCTAAATTAAGTGTTTTACCTTGGGCTTTTAAATCATCTTCTAGCTTTCGCCTGATTTGTGCAAACTTGTCAGATTGCTCTTTTTTCAGTAGGGTGAAATTCGTTTGTTTTTCAACTAATTTTTGCAGCTGCTGTGTAATAACATTACGCTCTGCCCTTACTTTATCGAAAGACGATAATGACTGCTGATACAAAGTAAAAAAATCAGTGAAAAAATCTGTATTTTGTTTTGATTTGTATAAAGTATGATTTTTTAATTCATCTTCATGTTGATCTAATAAATCGGCAAGGTCTTCTTCAAAACTTTTTATATCCGTTAATATTTTTGAAAGTTTACGTTGATCACTATCAAAATCTGTTTGTTGTTTAAGTTTTTCATCAATACCATTTTCTTTAAATATTTTTAAGCGAAACTCAGCATCTTGTTTTTTGTCTTGTGTTTCATTAATTTTTTCATCAATATTACTTAGCTTTAGCAAACGCTGACAGAGAGTATCAACAGCCTGATATTGCGCAGAGATTTCTAGCCTAATATCATTCAGTTTCTCACCAACAAGTTTTTCTACTAAATCTTTTTCAAAACCTTCACCTGTACTAGAAAGATCTTTTTGTCCAAAGTAAATGGGCTTATGAATAATCGTTTCACGAATCGCAATACCTGGCTGTAATTCATCGTTAACAAATACTTCAGCTTGTTCATTTAAACGCCTTTTTATAGTGTACTCTTGGCCATACTTATCAACTGCCTGTAGGGTAACTTTACCGCCACTGGCTAAGGTATGTCCTACTAAACTATTTTTGTAAGGCTTATCAATGGTTTTATCCCCAAAAGGAATATCTAACACATAACGAACAGCTTCAAGTACCGACGATTTACCGCTACCACGAATACCAATCAAAGCATTTAATTCAGATGAAAAATTAATTTGCTGACCATTTAATATACCACCCTCAAAAGCGATACTTTTAATGAAAGAACGTTGGCATATTGTAGGCTTACTTGAACTGACTCTATGTGAATGATCTGCCAAGGCGTATTTAACTGCCTCAAAAGTATAGTCACCCAGTTTTAACCATGTTTCTTCTTTTTTATTTCCAAGTTGATCAATTGCTTTTGCGTCAGAGCCTTCAACTTCAGCGGGATACCAATCACCCAGCCATTGTTTTACCTTTACTCTGTCATCATTAGTTCTTACTTTTTGAAAGCCTAATGTACGTTGACGCAGAGCACTATAACGCTTAGTTGCAATATCACTTATTTTACCGCCTTTCATTTCTTGCCATAAACCACTGCGTTGCTCTACATGAGCAAACACTAAAAAGTAATCACGGTTTACTTTCTCTAACTCTTCAATAACAGACAGTATATTTTTATCACTACGACCATTTTCTTGTTCATATTCCGCAGTTGCTTTGCCTGGAAACATTGAACTAATAAAAGGGTTAATATAATCATTACCACCTTCTAGCCATTGCTGAGAAAATACCACCAAAACATGAATACCATTGGCGCCATCGTTCACCGATAGTTCAACACCCGGCAGAAGCAAAATTTCTTCTTTTCGTGCTTTTTTACTCAGCGCGGCGTATTCACTTTGATCAAACTTATTATGGTTAGTGATAACGCCGACACTAATGCTTTTATTTTTAAGTTGAGCAATATATTCCCCAACAAAGGCATTATTTTCACCTGAATACTTAAACTCTTTATCTGCCTTAGTATGTAAATGAAAATCAGCTTTCAGCCAAACTGAGCCATGCTTAAAAACTTCATACTTTTTGCGTGGTTGTGGCATGCGCTCTGCTCCTGTTTATTATATAAGTTATAGAATTAATCAGCTTAAGCCTGTTACTTTTTTCAATGCTTTTCCAAATAATGGGTAGTTGTGCTTAACACCATCATCTAAATCAATTTCGATTTTTTTACCCGCAAGTGGATACAATACGTCATGCTCGTAGTCGTTAACTTCTTCAAGCACTTTATTAATTTTTGCTATTGCTTTAATTGCTTGCGTTTTGTCTTTTTGACTTGCAGAGGCACTAATTTCGACTTGCTCGTAACTTTCTTTCCGTGCTTCTAACTTAGTACGGAATTCACGCAAGTAATCATTCAATACAATACTTGCTGTATCAGGCTGATAACGATGCATATATATTAATGCATTGAACGAACCTTTAGGGCTAGAGAACATCCAGTAGATGGGTCTCTTTTTATATCGTTTTACATGATCAGCATAAAAATCTTTAACGAAGTGTTTTTTAATATCTTTGCCAATTGCTTCTTCAATAAAGGCAAGGTTCTCAGCAAAATGTTCTTCACCAAATGTGACTTTTAAGAAAGCTTTAAATCGCTCTGCAATATCGTCTTCAAACCAATATTCATCTTTATCTTTTACCAATTCAAAGTCGATAATTGGAATAACATTATCTTCGTCTGGGACAAATGACGGTGATGGAATTTTTGCAAGATAATTATCCAGTGTATTTCCTTGTTCACCAACAATAAGACCTCCTTTGTCAATAGAATATCGACCAAAAATACAACCAACAGAGTAAGATAAAAATTCCTTGAGTGTGTCCGATAATAACAAGGACTCTAATTCAGTTTCAGACTTTGATGAATTGTATCTGTAAAATGGATTACAAGTTAAGGTTATGTCACTATTTGAAAGCTCTGGTTTTAATTCATCGGCTAAACCATATAAATTAATAAGATAATCATTATTCTGCTCTTCAAAAGCTTTAACCTTTACAACATTTTCTTTCCACACAGCTCGTAAATCTTCATATCGTTGTTTAATATCATTACTAACTTCTTCTAAAAACTGCGACTTTTTAAAGCCCCATGAAGTTTCTTGATAATTCCAATCGTCTTCATGAAATCTAATTAATTCATCAATATTAGGCAAATATTCTTCTGTAACGAGGGGGATTTGTTCAATATCCTGCTTCTGATAATTTAATGTCGGGTTAATTAATTTAAGAAAGTGGTTCCCTAACTTTGAGTTAAGTATCGCAATAATACTTTTACATTGCTCCTGTGCAAAAATACCAGGTGCGGCATCGGAAAATAAGACTCCATTAGATATAAACCTAAACGCTATTGAAGAGGAACTAATTCTAGACCACGAAACATGGGATTTGAAATACCATTTTTTATTCCTTAACCTAAAGTCGGGGCTTTTTTCCTTAATTTCAGCCCCGTCATCAAACAGATCTATTACATGTTCGGAATTCCCATACCACTTTCGAAAACTCCCTCCTTTATGCAGTGGGAACCACCTTTTTCTAGATACCTGCATTTCTTGCTCATTACAAAGATTATAATGAGTATTTGTATCAGAAACTTCAAACCAAAGTCTAAGAAACAACTCATCTTTACCTGTTCTTATCCCTGGATTGACAGGGTATTGATTCACAATTAATGGGTACTTAATGAATGAACTTGCCGTTTGTGGAGTGACCCAATACGCGATCGGGTTTCCAGGGAGTTTTTTAAAAGATTCTGATGAGGCATTATAAAACCAGCTACTCTTTTTCTCTTTTATCGCTTCTAATGCTTTTGGTGCTTGATTTTTAGCTCCTTTAAAGTCAGATAACCTAACATATCCTCCCATAAATTTAGGACGGTGACTATTTTGGATTGTAAAAGTACAAATAGGAACAGTAGCACCGTCGAAGCCTGAATACTCTAGCTGAATAAGCGAAGTGATTGTTTTGGAGTTGATTAAGTAGCTACGTAATTTTTCATAAGAAGAAATAAACATCCATACAAAAGGAGTCATAAAGCCTAATTGACCGTTAGGTAATGTCATTTCTGTATTTCTAACGATAAAAGCTGAAAAGAGATCTGATTTAACATCTGGATAATTATCTTTTAACCACGTCACCATCCTAGGGTTCATACCTTTACTACCAAGATATGGAGGATTTGCAATAAGCGCATGATACCTAGGACTTAAATACTTGACCTGTCTTAATATTTTCAATATAGATTTATGAGTATCAACTAGGAACATATTAACTTGATCATCTTTTGCTTCAATGATAGTTAAAATATCATCGACGTTTGTCAATGTTGGTTGGATCAATGACCCAAAGTTATCAGCCTCTTCAAACTCAGTTAACGTTTTTCTTAAATCTTGCGTGAATAAATCACGACCAATAAAATCTATATATTCATCTAGGGCATCTTCATCAATTTTAACTTTTTCTAACCGACAAATATTAGGCTCTATTGGGTTACGGAAAAAGCGACGACGATTGTTACTATCATCATTTGGATTGCCTTTAAGTGCCTTCATACTTAATGCGAAAGCCGCTAACTCAGCAGCTCGTTCATCAATTTCAATACCGTATAAATTCTTCGTTAATATCAACTCAGGAATATCAATTGGATCATAATTAGCATCTAAATAAATGGCGTAAAGCAAATCATAGGCATAAGTTAACATGTGACCAGAACCACAAGCACTATCACATACTTTTAGCTCTTCTGGGCTGTCAACTTTAAGAAAATCAGCCTCTTCCTCAACTGGCTTAATGTAATACTCCATTTGCTCAATCACTTTTGAGTTTGGATTATTGAGCATCCACAGTCGGCCCAGTGAATTTTCTACTAGATATTTTACAATCCAATGAGGAGTAAATAGCTGCGTTGCCGCAGGTATATTCTCAGGAGTTATTTTTTTGTTTTTCTTTAAATCTGCGAATACTTGGTCTTTCTTTTCAGAAATATAAAATTGATATAACCAACCAATAGATTCTACTGATTCACAATTCTCAGGCGTCATCGCTTCACGGGTATAAGCAAGAATAGAATTACCTGACAACAAATCATCAGGCATTAATAGCTCGGTGTAATCTTCAATGCGCTCGAATAGGTACGGCATTAATCGATAATAATCGTTACACACAGCAACAATCATTAACCGATAGGCTTCCGCTTGGCCATCACGACTTGGCACAGAGCCACTCAAAAGCCCTTGGATTTTTTCACGAGATTTACCATTGAAAACGGTTTCGTCTAAGTGACCTGCTTTGGCCTCTGCCAATATCTCAGGCTGAAATTGACCAGAAATAGGTGATAGCACCATAATACGGTTATATTGGTTTACATCCATAAATCTAAGCGCACAAAAGCGGTTAAACCACGTATATGCCACTTGCTCAATTAAATGTGCTTCATCTAATTTTTGTTCTCGCAATTGCTCTAACTTTTGAACTAAATCTTTAACTGCTTTAGGTTGTTCACGACGAGCTGCACTTTCATCAGCTAATACCAATTTTAATTTACTTTGCACTTGCTCGATTAAATTTCGACGAGCATATTGTGCGAATTTTTTTAATCTGGATGTATCCATGGTTAACCTAATTTTATTGTTAAGTGGTTGCTGATATTCTTGTTAATGGCCAATCAAAATGTTTATTCCACTGTTCGACAGTTAGCACAGCACAGTCTTGTATATATTTTCTTTTCCAACCTTGACCTTCATTTTGAATGTCAGCCATTAAACGGTCTTTAAAACCTGTTAAAATCAACTTTTGAACTGATGTGTCAAATGCATCTAAGCCCAATAAAACAACATACTTAAATGGTTTAGTATCTCTTTCCATTAAATGCATATATGTATAAGAACCTCTGGCTTTAGGTGTAAGATGTTTCTTTAACACTGTGTTGTTTATCAATCGTTCACTGCATTTTATTAGTTCTTTTGCTGGGGTTTTGACATTAGATGGGTCTTTTATTTCAACTAATAAAATATCTGTCTCTCGCTCAATAACAAGATCAACGAGCTTCATGTTCTGAGGTAATATTTTCCCTTTTGCATCTAACTCTTCCCACACTAAAGATTTTGGAAATTCAAATTCTAGATCAGCTGTATCCTCAGCTATAAATTTAACCGTCATATTGCTAATGCTCGTTCAACATCTTCATCGTAAATTTCAGCATAAGCATCACTGATTGAGGACTTACTAATCAAGCTATAGTCATCAGAATATTCACATATGACTTTTTGTGTTTCAGGGTCTTTTGTCAGTAAGTGATATCGAATACTATCTCCAATTTTATCATCTTTTTTACCTAGTAAATCAAACCACTTCAGCAATGCATAATCGTGCGTAGCAATAAAAATCTGTTTACCATTTCTCGAAATCTCTAATAATGATTTAACAATCATCTTCATCAATTTGGGATTCAAATTTGATTCTGGTTCATCCCAAAATAAAGGACTTTTAGCGGAGTTATTGATTTTACCATTTAAAATTAACTGCTGGATCATGCCAATCTTTCTGTAACCTTCGGCTGTCATAGTTGTAGATAATTCACTACCTGGTATTGCTTTAAACCAAAACTCATTAGGCTTATCTGTATATTCTTGATAATTCCCCGCAACAAAATAATGGTCTTTATCCTTATAACGATATTGTCCTTCTATATTTTCACAGAGTTGTTTTAATACTCCTCCCAACCTCTGATCTCGATTAAGAAGTTCTTTTTCTTCCAATGTATCGTTGTTTAAAAAAGCTAAACAAAGATCAACTACAGTTTCATCAAATAATTCCCTAAGTTGCTTTTCGTTTACCGTTTTTGACTCTAACGCTGGTAATAATGTGAGTACTTCTTTAGTTGGAATAAATACCCCAGCTTCTACATCAAAATTTTCATCAAGCACATTAACTGTTTCAGTAGACTTGTTGCTATCCACTTTAATTTCATTAGTTAAGCCGTATGCATCCTCAATTGCAATTCTGCAATCTTTCTTTGTATCCCTATTTACGATGCCACCAAGCCTTCTACTCCTTGGCTTAAATAAACCAAGTAAAGATGATTTTATTTGAGCCTGTATTTTTGAATCAGACACTTCTGCTGACTTCAATGAACTGGCTTTTCCTAACAAGTATGCTGCTTTCAATATTTGTGTTTTACCACAGCTATTTTCACCAACAATAATATTTATTTGTGATGAGCAATTTATAACAACTTCTTCAAAAGCTGAAAAATTCTCCAATGTTAGTTTAGATATCATAACTGTATGTGTTTCCCTTCTTTAATAGCGGTTAAAAGTGCCTTTTTATATTCTTCAATATAGCCTTCTACATCACTTTCACTAGCAAGCCATGGTTTAGCATAATCAACACGTATGTTTTTTGCTGATACACTTTTAATTTCTGGTTTCTTTGTTAGCAAAGTGGGTTCTTGAACCTTTGGCGTTGGCTCAACTGTATTATCACCAAATAAGTCTGGTTCAGGCTCAGGCGAAGGTTGTACTGGCTCTGACTCTGGCTCTGGTACTGGAATTGGAGTTGGAATTGGTTCAGGAGTTGGCTGAGACCATGTCATTAACTTCTGCACTAATGCTGAATAAGTATGATCTTCGAATCGTCTTGCTTCATCACGTAACTTTCCAATATACGTTTGCTGCTTCAATTTATCAGTAGCACGAGTAAATTCGGAAACCAATTGTTCCTGCTTATCTTGTTCTAACGACTTGTACTCATCAAAACCTATTAACTTTTCTTGTAAGCGCTCAATTAACCCAACCGTTTTTTTACGCTCAGCATTAATCTGCTCTGCAATTATATTTTCTAGAGCGTCGGTATCACTTTTAAGCTGTTGGATAGCGCTGCCTTTAAAAATAGTCGCGCTAACTAAGGCATCTTTTATTTGTTGGTACTCAGTACCATCAATATATTCAATATTTTCATTTTGTTCCCTTATTACTTGTTTTGCTCTATCAAAAGTAGATTTTTGGGGACCTTTCATAAATTTAACAATGGGATCTATAGTCTTTTCTTTATAGTCAAACCATGTATTTTCATGATGTGTTAGCTCTGTCATAAACCATGTATACGGCTTAGTTTTGAATTCTTGAAGCTTAGTGACAATATCAACCAATATTCGCAAAAATGGATATTGCGCTGATTGTGACTGTAATTTATCAAGCTCTGTAGCCTGAATTGCAAACGACTCTTGTAGTTCTTTGGCAATGGCTTTAGCTTCTGTCGCATGAACAACTTTCTCAAAGTAATCGCTATAGAATTCTTTAACACCACGAATTTGTGATGGCGTAAATTCAACTTGTGGATCGAGTATTAAGATACCATGCATACCAGTATTACGTAATGCTCTTACTAGGTCGGTATCATCAAGTAAATTAGTGGTTTCACGAACTTCAATTTTACCTGCTGCACATAAGTGTGCGAGGTTGCATAGTATGGCAGCATAAGACCAACCATTCGGTTTAATTTCAAATTTTTCAAGCAATGATTTAACAGTTGTACGAATACCGCCTCGGCTATTACTTTGAACAAAGGAGAACATCTCCTGTTGGGCTTCAGGAAGCTGAGTGTCATTACCTAACAAGCCTTGCCCTGCTTTTTTGATAATGTCGGTAATATCATTTTCACTATAAGCAATATCCCTCAACATTTTGATATTTGGGTAAGTGTGCTTTATCAACTCACCAAATGCTCTAACCATTTTGTTTTGGCCGTCTTCACCACTCAATTCAATTTCAGCACCTGCAACAAAGTACTTTGCGCTGCCGACAAGTTTAGATGTTAATGCTTTAAGTTGGTTTAAACGCTCAACGTTGTGAATGCCTTTTTCAGTGAGAATTCGTTTTATACTTTCTTGCTGTGTTGCTTTAGTTTCGTGAGCAACATATTTTTCAGTTTGTTTATAGAGAATTAAGTCAATTACTAACCGAGCACTTTCTGGTAGAACTATACGCAGCTCATCATTGAATAAAGTATCAGATTTATGTTTTTCAAATTTATCACTATGATCATGAAAAGAAGTGATAACATTGATCGCTAACTCATTTTCACGACCAGATAATTTGTCATCTAACTTTCGGCTAAAGGGGTAATCTTGATTATTTTCTTGCCAACGAATTTTTCTATTTTTAAGAACACCATCGTAGATTAATTTTTCAAGTTCAGAAGCAATAACATCTGTATCTATTTCTACATTTTTGATCTCTTTTTCGATGTCTTGTTCTTCATCAGTTAAATATTCAAACAAGTCACCACTACGTTGAATATAAGTTTGTTTAACGAGTAAATTTAACGCTTCTTCAATATCTATTTTTAATGAAGGTATATCGCGTGTAAAACTATCGTGCATTAGAATGCATAAGTTTCTTAACGTTGATTTGAATTCTTTTACGTATTTAACCAAGAACAGAGCTTTCAATAAACGAACTGCAAATTTGTTGTCTAACTGAAGTTCAGCTTTTAAAATAGATTGTTGGTTTGCTGTTTTAAGCGCGGTACGAATACCTTCAAACATTAAATCAAAAGTTGCTAGCTCACCAAGTTCATGATCTTTTATGGTAATGGCTACTGCTTGGAAAACGCCTAACATTGAACGCTCACCCACAGAGCTATGTTTACCTTCAAAAGCACTATGCGTTGATAAATTTTGTATGGCTGATTGAAATAGACCAAACTGGTATGGAATAAACGGGTAGCTCTGTAAAAAGTGCTCTCTGTCTTTAAAGTTACGGTATGATTGTGAGCCGTCAGCAAAATCAAATAATGTTTTAAAGTTATTTTCTTGTTGATGGTATAAATCTGTTAACTGAGGAATAAACTCGTCTTTTTTCTCAAGCAAACGACGCTGAATGACTTCGGCAACGTCTTGACTGGTAAGCTTCATTCTATTTTTAAACCGAGCTTGAATTTTTGTAAAGTCATTGCCACTTTTTTGATCAGATTCACCAATAACAGAAGACATATCTTCTTGAGCTGTAACTATAATCCAAGCTTGCCCTTTACTTTTAGTTGCTAAACTTTCAGCAACCGTTTGTAGATTGGTCATAAGCTTTGTATTGCCAGCGATGTATTGACCAACTTCATCAACAAAAAAGTTTAATCTGAAGCCTTCTTCTTGCTCAGATATATAACTTTGTACTTGCTCTGCAAAATCTTCAATAGATAGGCGATAATCTGCGCGATATTTATCAAGAATACCTGACATATCTTGGTTGTATATTTCATTGTAGGATGCATCTATAAATGAATAATATCTCTTACGAACACGTCCTTTTTCCCAAGATGCATTAGATTTTTGTTCAAATATTTTAACAAAATCATTTAAGTGACCAGCTTCATTTAACTCTCTTTCAAACTGAGCTACATAGGCATGTTTAGAGCAATATCCACAGTGTTCATCGAACACTTTAACGAATACAGCTATTAATGCATCTAGCTCTGTTTTACTAATTACATCGGCTTTTTGATCAATGTTAAAAAGTATACTTTCAGATGGAATGTTAGCTGCTCGTTTTAAATCATTAGCAAAAATTCCACCTTCATTTAATGGTGATTTTTTTAAAAAGAGTTCTAATGGTGCTGTATCTTCTACAGGTTTATTTGCTAACAACAACGCTAACATTTTAAGTAAATGGGATTTACCTGAACCAAAAAAACCAGAGATCCAAACACCGTTAGCGCCACTGTAATTTAAGTAAGCATCAAGAAATTCATCTAACCGCTTAGACACTTCCCTTGTAATTACATATTCCTCTAATTCTAATCTTAAACTTTCATCATCATCTGCTTTGATTACGCCTTCAATTGTGCGATCTACTTCTTTCGTAAATAATTGCGATAATTTCATAATATGTCTGCTTAATCCTTAAATAGCGCGATCTAGTATATTAAATGCTCGGTAGTACTTATCGTCTTCAAGTTTTCCAAATAGAACAAGTGATGCGCCAGTTTCAACTGAGTGTTTATATTCACCTGGAAAAAACATTAGTGTAGGCTTATCCTTTGCATTTTTTTGTAAGTTATTGAGGATGTTATGTGATCGAATGTACGGAAACACTTCACCCACACCCGTAATTAGCAATACTTTAAACTCTGCTTTTTGCATCATTTGGGTGATTGCTGGTGTTATAACTAATTCAATATCTAAAATGCCTTGTAGCTCTTCTCTTAACTCATCTCTTCCCAGTGTGGCTTCATTTTCTAATAACCATTCCCAGTCACCTTCTTCTTTTAATAGTTCAATGACTAAGTTATACAAGTTGATCTCAAGTACCTTAACTTGCATATCTGATAAGTAATTTGTAAGTTGCTTTATTAACAAGTTTATGTCGGTTTGCAATGCAGGATCATATGGACAAATGTGAAACGGGATATCACCATTCAACCCTTCCATGTTAAGAAAAGAGTCGCTTTGTAAAACATTTGTTAAGTGAACATATGCATCCTTTAAATTAGCTTTGGTTAAACCACTGTTAAATGAATTACCCATATTAAACATATTCCCCAGGGAAGATTCTAAGATCATCAATATTGGTTAACTGAATCAACTCTATTAGTTGAGGAGAAAGGCTCTGATGCAATAGCTCTTTGTCTTTGTTAACTAACCCACACTCGGCTAACATTTTGAACATAATTTGCTGGGCTTTATATCTTGATTGTTGAGTAATATTGTCTAGATTACTGTGCCATTCTGCTTTCGCGTTTAAAAAAGCTACATAATCTTCAGCATATAATTTGAATCGACTCTTACTAAAATGTTCGGATACAACTTCAATAGCAAATTGATAGGTAAATAAATATTGGCGACAGATTGCCAACCATACCAGGTGCTTAGCGTCTGCGTCTAAATCTGATGTGGTCATTAACGACAATTCATCATCAGTTAAATTTTTTAGACGCTTAGAAACCTCACCGTACATTGTGCGGGATGTACTCTCTGTTCGAGCTTGTAGTAGATTGTTTGTTAAAACTTCATCACGAACCAACTTCCAATCTTTTAAAACATTGTATTGCTCGGCTACTATTCTACTTTCATGAATCATTGCTGGTCTTAAAGTAAGTGACAGCTTGTTTTTGGTATCACTCATTTACTTTGCTCCTTCGAGTGGTCAGCAGCATCACCATTAATAACCCATGCGTCAACCTCAACAGCCTTAAACTTCCAAAAACGACCTATGCGATGAGCAGGTAAGCCTTTTTTGTCACGCCAAGCGTAAATTGTGTCTTTGCTAACACCTAAGTAATCAGCAATTTCTTCGACAGAAAGCCAACGTTCAGTCATTTTATTAACCATTTAACAAATAGATTTAGTGAAGTTTAATATCTCATATAAGTAGAGTGATGTACATCGGATTAGATAGGAATAGGTATGATTTGGCTTGGTTGGGTAAAATTGTATTGATAAAAAACCAGGTAAATTTATTCCAATAAAAAAGCGAGCTACAGCAGCTCGCTTTATCTAGTTTTAGATCAAATTTCACTTTAAAAAATAGACAAACTATGACTTTGTCTATTTTTAATTACCTTTGTCTAATTTTTGAATACATGTTCACACAAAACCTAATCAACATAACTATCAACAGGAGGACAACTACAAATCAAGTTCCGATCCCCATAAACATCATCAATTCTATTAACTGTCGGCCAGAATTTGTTATTTGCAGCTGCTGGTACCGGAAATACAGCTTCAGCAATAGTGTAAGCGCGATCCCAAGTTCCGGTAATGTCGGCTAATGTATGTGGTGCGTTATGAAGTGGGTTGTCTTCCAGTGTCCACTGCCCTGCTTCCACTTTACGTACTTCTTCACGAATACAAACCATGGCTTCAATGAAACGGTCTAATTCAATTTTAGACTCAGATTCTGTTGGCTCGATCATGAAAGTACCTGCAACCGGGAATGACATGGTTGGTGCGTGGAAACCGTAGTCCATTAAACGTTTGGCTATATCAACTTCGGTAATGCCTGAAGCTTCTTTTAACGGGCGTAAATCGATAATACATTCGTGTGCTACGCGACCGTTAGGGCCAGTGTACAAAATTGGGTAATGTTGGCTTAATTTAGTTGCTAAATAGTTTGCGTTGGTGATCGCAAATTTAGTCGCTTCAGTAACACCTTTTTTACCTAACAATGCAATGTACAAATATGTGATACATAAAATACCGGCGCTGCCAAATGGTGCGGCAGAAACGGCTCCGTTACCTTCAGTATTTTTAGTTACGTTAATTAATGCGTGATCTGGCAGGAATGGTGCTAAGTGCGATTTAACACCGATTGGCCCCATACCCGGACCACCGCCACCGTGAGGAATAGCGAAAGTTTTGTGCAAGTTAAGATGTGATACATCTGCGCCAATTGAGCCTGGTGACGTTAAACCTACTTGTGCATTCATGTTTGCGCCGTCAAGATAAACCTGACCGCCATGTTCATGAATGATGTTACAAATTTCTTTTATCGTGGTTTCGTAAATACCGTGTGTAGACGGATAAGTGATCATGATACAGGAAAGGTTGTCAGCTAACTCTTGTGCCTTCGCTTTTAAGTCGGCCATGTCTACGTTACCTTTTTTATCACAGGCAACAACCACTACTTTCATGCCGACCATTTGAGCTGACGCAGGGTTGGTTCCGTGAGCAGAGCTTGGTATTAAACAAATATTACGATGACTGTCGCCACGGCTTTCATGATATTTATGAATAGCGATAAGACCCGCATATTCCCCCTGCGCACCTGAATTCGGTTGCATGGAAATATCGTCGTAACCTGTTAATTCAACCAACCAGTCACCTAATTGATCAATCATTTGCTTGTAGCCTTGCGCTTGATCCATTGGTACAAACGGGTGCATGTTAGCAAATTCAGGCCAGCTCACCGGGATCATTTGTGCTGTTGCATTCAACTTCATGGTACACGAGCCCAATGAAATCATTGAATGGTTTAAGGCTAAATCTTTATTCTCTAATTTTTTGATATAACGTAACATTTCTGTTTCGCTATGATACGTATTGAACACTGGGTGAGTTAGAAATTCAGTATTACGTATTAAAGCAGCAGGAATTGACGAACTGCCGTTAGCGATAATGTCGCTGTCTAGTGCAACAATATCTAAACCGTGATCAGCACCTAATAATATGTTGAATAAGGTATTGATGTCATCACGGGTAGTGGTTTCATCAATTGAAATACTAATTTGACCAGCAACGTCGGTACGAAAGTTAACGTTAGCAGCTAAGGCACGGTTAACAATATCTTCTTTGTTCTTACCTTGCGAGTCTAGGTCAAAACTAACCGTATCAAAATAGGTGCTATGTAAAGGCGTTAAACCTTTAGCTGCTGCACCCGTTGCCAAAATATCAGCAAAACGGTGAATGCGGTTGGCAATAACTTTCAAGCCTTTAGGACCATGGTAAACCGCGTAAAACGCTGCCATGTTTGCTAATAATACTTGTGCTGTACAAATGTTAGAGTTAGCTTTTTCACGACGTATATGTTGCTCACGGGTTTGCATTGCCATTCGTAATGCTGGGTTATCGCGAGTATCTTTAGAAACCCCGATAATACGACCCGGCAATGAACGTTTATATTTGTTTGACGTGGTGAAGAAGGCTGCATGTGGCCCACCGTAGCCCATAGGTACACCAAAACGTTGGCTGGAACCAATCACCGCGTCAGCGCCTAAATCACCCGGTGCTTTTAACATAACCAAGCTCATTATGTCAGCAGCAA
Source organism: Alteromonadaceae bacterium (assembly GCA_013216015.1). Taxonomy (GTDB): domain Bacteria; phylum Pseudomonadota; class Gammaproteobacteria; order Enterobacterales; family Alteromonadaceae; genus JABSOI01. The sequence continues at coordinate 115,942 of JABSOI010000010.1, forward strand.
CGGCAACAATACCTTTTTTCTCATGTACTTTTGCAATTAAGTCGCTTATGTCGGTAACTTCACCAGTCGCACTTGGATATTGTAACAAAGCACCAAATACATCGTGTTCAACCACTTCTGCAGCAGGCGCAATGATAATGTCAAAACCAAACATTTCAGCACGTTGTTTTACAACGTCGATTGTTTGAGGGAAAACATCACTTGAAATAAAGAATAAGTTTGATTTTTTGTTTTTGGCAACACGTTTAGCCAGTGCCATTGCTTCTGCAGCAGCGGTACCTTCATCAAGTAACGAAGCTGAAGCCAAGTCTAAACCTGTCAGGTCTAAACACATTTGCTGGTAGTTTAATAAAGACTCTAAACGACCTTGAGCAATTTCTGGTTGATAAGGCGTATAAGCAGTATACCAGCCTGGATTTTCTAAAACGTTACGTAAAATAACGTTAGGGGTTAAAGTAGGGTAGTAACCTAAACCAATATAACTGGTATTGACTTTATTCAGGCTGGCGATAAGTTTTAAATCAGCTAAGGCCTGCACTTCTGTTTTACTTTCTTCAATTGCAGGAAGTTGTGATAAACGAATATCATTCGGTACAATTTCATTAATAAGATCATCAACTGATCCAGCGCCAATGTCGTTTAACATCGCCTGAGTTTGTTCTTTATTCGGACCAATATGACGAGAAATAAAGGCTTCTGTCTGCTCTAATTGTGATAACGATAAAGAATCTAAGGATTGAGTATTCATAAAACAGCTTCTTCTAAATAAACTAAAAAATAATAAAGAAAACCTCGAAGTTATGTCTAATATCAATAGGCATAATGGTTCGAGGCTTTTAACATTTAACTAATTAACACGATTACTACTAATTAACAAATTGACAATGAATGATTAATCTTCATCAATTGAATTTTTGTAACCTTCAGCATTAAGTAAGTTTTCTAATTCACCTGCATCGTCTAATTTAATTTTGAACATCCAGCCATCACCAAAGGCATCAGAATTCACCAGTTCAGGTGAATCTTCCAGATCTTCGTTAATTGCTACAACTTCACCAGAAACTGGTGCGTAAATGTCTGAAGCCGCTTTTACTGATTCAGCAACAGCAATATCGTCACCAGTAGTTACCTTGTCGCCAACTTCTGGTAATTCAACAAAAACCATGTCACCTAATAAACCTTGTGCATGCTCGGTAATACCAATAGTAACGGTGCCGTCACCTTCGTTGCGTACCCATTCGTGTGATGTTGCGTATTTTAAATCTGAAGGAATATTGCTCATTTTTATTGTTCCTGCTCTATAAATTTACTGAGTTTATTATGTTTAAGTTATGATTAAGTTTTAGCTATTTCAATCTTTCACTACACCTAAATACTATAGTTTAAATTTAAAAAACTTTTTTGCCATTACGGACAAAACTTGCTTTAGTTACCTGTACAGCAACTAATTTCTTACGCATTTCCACTTCAACTGTATCACCAATTTTAACACTGCGAGGTACACGTGCCATCGCGATACTATGACCTAATGTTGGTGAAAACGTACCTGAGGTGATAATACCTTCACCTTTACCTTCACCTTCACCAATAATAACTTTAAGGCCGGCACGTAAAACGCCTTTTTCTTTAAGTACCAAACCAACAAGCTTTGGTTGATCACCCGCCGCTTTTTGCACGGTTAAAGCTTCTCTGCCAATAAAATTACGGTCTTGAGGTTCCCAGGCAATGGTCCAGGCCATGTTGGCAGCCAACGGAGAAACAGATTCGTCCATATCTAAACCATAAAGGTTCATGCCTGCTTCTAAACGTAACGTATCTCGGGCGCCCAAACCACAAGGTACTACACCTGCTTCAAGCAATTTCTGCCAAAAGTCAGCTGCAGCATCTTCCGGTACAATTATTTCGTAGCCATCTTCACCCGTGTAACCCGTAGTTGCGATAAATAAATCACCAACCTGCACACCGAAAAATGGTTTCATACCTTCAACGCAAGCCTGTTGTTCGTCAGTTAATAATGTTGCAACTTTTGCTCTGGCTTCAGGCCCCTGCACAGCAATCATGCCATATTGTGGACGTTCGCTAATGGTTAAATCTAAACCTTTAGACTGCTCAGCAAGCCAAGCCAAATCTTTCTCGCGGGTTGCTGAATTAACAACTAAACGGTAATTGGTGTCGGTGAAAAAATAAATGATCAAATCATCAATTACACCACCCTCATGATTTAACATACCTGTATACAATGCTTTACCTGACACGGTTAATTTTGCTACATCGTTTATAACCAAACGACGCAAAAATGATTTAGCATCTGCACCTTGAACATCAACAATGGTCATGTGAGATACGTCAAACATGCCGGCATTTTTACGAACTGCGTGATGTTCTTCTATTTGAGAGCCATAATTAATAGGCATTTCCCAGCCATAAAAGTTAACCATTTTCGCATTAGATTCCAAATGCTTTGCATGTAATACCGTTTTGTGGGTCATTGTATGTTTCATCCAAATTAATCATTTCTTGTACAACTTAACTATGTTCGACAAGTGTTCGACAAGTGTTCGACAAAGTAAAAGTAGGATAAAGATTGAAGATTTACAAAAGTTGCCGCAAATTATAACGACTGAACCTTGACGATTCAACAAGGAAAATAGATTATTTCAAATTTAAAACAATAGAAAATTAAAAATCAATATTATATTTTAAAATATTACGGTTTTTAAAATATAATACGAATTTGATTACTTCAAGATATCAATAATTGATATTAATTTTTGATAGAAAATAAACTTTTTTTATTACTGATGAGTTTTCTTCTGGAAAATGTAATCAACGTCTATTTTATAGCCAAATTTCATAGCTCATATTGAATGAATTTAAGTATATTTTGGAGATGGTTAGCTGTAGGGGTAACTCATCAACTGGATCTGTTAATTATCACTTGAATAATATAACGTTAAAATGTAAACGAGCTGTATCAATATATATTTGTTTGAAGATTTCAAAGTTTGAGTGGTGGGTTGCGCTTTTGGCTAACCCACACACTTTACAGTATCAATTAACAACGACATAGCCAAACATATTAGTTTATTCATACTTTGAATGATTTATTAAATTTAAGCTTCTTAATTTCCTGCTTAAAATTTGTCATTTCAGCACGTAAATTTAATAAAGCTTGTTGATGCTCCTGCTCAGATAGTTTTTGATATTCAATACTTATAACTATCTTTGAAACTATTGCAAAGCTTTGCACTACACTAGAAAACTCTCCCTCTTTTGGGTCACTAAACCTTTCACTAAACCAACGACTAAACAATTTCGAAAATTCCCAGATCCCCATCCCTTTTGGTTTTTCCAATCCTTTTTTAGCAATTAATACTAAAGCTTGAAAATATAAAACAAGCCAGACAGGTTTTGGTGCTATTTTTAAGCGCTCTCGGTTAACCAACCAGAGCAAAAACATAATACTGACAAAAGTAAATGCCACTAACAGTGCAATTTTATAGGGGCGTAAATTACCAAACCAGCCAGACAGCAACTTAAATTGATTTTTTGCTGTGTAACCTATAACCCAACGTGTCCATTGATAATCTATTGCCTGAAATTGCAGTCTCAAATTGTTGATCAAGGCAAACTGTCTTAAACGATAAAGACTGAGAAAATTTCCAGATAATAATGATTGCTGTTGCAATAAATCATTTGGAAGTCCACCTTCAACCCGTGCTGGGTGTACAGCTGCGGTTGGATCTATCCTCACCCATCCTATCGAGTCTAACCAAACTTCTGACCATGCATGGGCATCTCGTTGGTAAATACCATAATACTTTCCTCTCGGGTTATATTCACCACCCAGATAACCAACGACCATTCTTGCCGGAATACCAGCGGCACGCATTAAATAAGTAAAACTACTGGCATAATATTCACAAAATCCGGCTTGAGTCTCAAAATAAAACTGATCTAAACTGTTATTAATCAGTGGTGGTGGTTGTAAAGTATATCGGAATGGTTTTTGTCTGTAATTATTCAATACAGCCTGAATTAATTGCCTTTTATCTGGAAACTCTTGCCTTAAAAGTTGACCTTGTTTTGTTAATCTAGGATTAGATTCAGCGGGAAACTCTAAATTACGAACTTTGTTATTTTTAAGGTGCTGATTGAGCAAAGTCTCTTGCTTATTTGTAATATTATCGAGCAATGGTTGTTGATAACTGGTTACCTTGTAGCTCACTGTCTGGCTTAAAACTTGACGACTAAATAAAGTATAATCAGGTAAAGACATTATTTGACGTGTATTGTCTACCTGAGCAATGTCTAGAGCAAACAACCAATGTTGAAAACTTGGCTCTGCAATTACTTGATAATTAAACGCTTGATAACTAATACCTTGATAACTAAACGCTTGATAACTAATACCTTGATAACTAAAAGCTTGGCTGTTTTTAGCTTGGTTGTTCTTGACCTGGGTATTAGCGCCTTGACTATCTACATCCTCAAAGGTAAATACTCGTTGTTTATTTGAACCCAGTAATATTTTTTTAATTTGCTTTTGAGCTAAGCTTTGCTCCCAAGTCGCACCATCAAAAGATTCTAATACCAGTGTTCGCCAGTAAAGTTGATTGGCATCAGGCGCATTATTATCAAATTCCACTCGAAAAGCTAATGCGTCTGACAGAGCCAGATTAGCTATATCACCAATTTTAACTGAATTAGAAATGCCCGTTGTGCTCGATTTTGCTGCCGGAACATGCCACAAAGGCGCGAGTTTAGGAAAAACAACAAACAATACAATGGCAAGAGGCAAACTTTGCATCATTAATTTTGAAGCAGTTTTAAACAAGGTTAAAATAGATGTTTTACCTGTGAAATACATTAACAAAGCCGTTACGTTAATAATCAACAGTATCGACAACAAGAATGAAAAATATAATGATTGATAAAAAATCAAAGAAGAAGTTAAGACGAAAAAACCTAGTAGACTAAGTTGATAAAAATCTTTTCGGCTTTTCAACTCTAGCGTTTTCAGCCCATATGCCAGACATAATAAATGGAGCATAGTCGACAACAAACCCAACTGTTTACTTGATACCAGCAACATTACGCACCCGGCTAATGCTATTATTACTATGGTCCAGTGGGAAGGTTGATATTTTTCATCCAGTACCACCAATAATCGCCACAGCAAACACAAAACAATAACCGCAATCACCCAAAGTGATAATTCAAAATACAATAAACCAACATTAAACACCTGTATAAAAATCAGCAGCCACGACAATTGTGCAGGAAGTGTAAACTTAGGCGTTACTATTAACTCAGGCGCTGCCATTAGAGACTCACCTTGTTTAAAGCATTTTGTTCATCATCTGCTAAACGGTTAGTTTGCGGGTATGCAGCTAATGCAACAAGACAATTCTTAACATGTTCAGGACCTGTTGAGGGAGGAACACTGGTAGATGAAAGTTTAAGACCAAATTCTAATCCTTGCTTGTGATAATCTAAAACCAAAAAACACAGATGTGCTAATTTCATTTCAATATTGTTCGCAGGAATGTCTTTTAATGTTAACCAACATTGATTACCTTGCTCTTTATGATATTTCTTTGTTAACCAACCCTGCCCTTTTGCCATTTGCTTCCAGGCAACATGAGTTAAAGGCTCGCCCGCAATATAATTTTTGAGTTCACTAAAATCTTCTGTCCCGTTTGAAGTGTTTTTAGATTGTTTAACACCATCGTCATCACCAGATAATTCAGGGGAATATCCTCTAATAACAATAGGCTTAGGCGGGTTGACTAATTTAATGTTAAAATCAAGCCGTGTCCATGTTGTAAAAAAACCTAATGAATATTCACTCGATATTTTAATGCGACCAGGGTTTGTTATTCCTCTTTTCGCTGGAACGAATGGGATATTGAACTTTAATTCACCTTTTACTGCTTTATCTACATGAACTCGAAGTGGTTGGCTCTTTGTTAATTGCCTCTTTGAAGAAAGTAAGGCCTCAGAAAATTCCAAAGATAAATCAAAACGTTCTTTGGAGGTAATTACCGCTATAGGTACGAGCATTTTTTGTTCAGCAAAACCTATATGCTCGCCATCAAGTACAAAAGTTAAACCTGATAAATTAAAAAAACTGTGTAGCATGCAAGTAATAAATAAACTTGCCATGACATAACTAAGCAAAATAATGACATTATTTTGATAATTAGTGCCAAACAAGAACAACAACAAAATAAAGAGAAGGTAAATAAAACCAAATTTAGTAGGAAAAATAAAAATATTTTTACTACTCAGCTTTTGTACACTAGCCGCAGGCATGCGACGTTTTAACCAGCGGTCGAAACTGATTTTCAAACGTGCATTAATTTTCTCCTTTATTTTTTTCATCATTATTACAATTTCAATCTCCTTTGCTTATTCTTCATTGCTCATTCTTCATTCTCTATTGCTCATATACCCGTAATCATTCAAAATGCAGGTTTTGAAGCGTTTTAAAAGATTATCTACTACGTTGCTTTCAATCCCAATAGCCCGCTATTGCTCAATCAAGCGCCTTTTAGATAAACTTTCAAATTCACCTCAAATTCCCGCATCTTGAATGACCACGGGTATAGCTCATTACAAATAACGCTGGCCAAATTTATAAAGGCGATATTGGGTCAATTTGCTGTAAAATTTGAACAGCACCAGATGTTTCAGAACCCCAGGCTTGAGAACCTGAAGCAGTATTCGAATCTAAACCTGTCTCACCAAGTCGATGCTGGCAAACTGAAACAAAAACAGCTTGAATATCTTCCGGTAATACATAGTCTCGATTGTCCATAAAAGCCCAGGCTTTAGCAGCTGACAATAGTGCCTTGCCAGCTCGGGGAGACAAAGGGTTTACATTATTATTTGCTTTTCTACTTACACGACATAAGGCAATAACATATTCAATAATACTCATTGATGTATTAACAGCTTGTACCGCAGCTTGTATTTCTATTAACTCATCAGTTGAAATACTCGCTCGCAAACCAGACAATTGATTTTGACTATTATTGTTTAATAAGATTTTTTTTTCAGCTTCAATGTCAGGAAAACCTAATGAAATTCGCATCATGAAACGATCAAGTTGTGACTCTGGTAATGGATAAGTACCAGCGTGAAATAAAGGATTTTGCGTCGCAATAACAAAAAAAGGACTTGGTAATTCATAAGTAGCACCATCAATACTAACTTGATGCTCTTCCATCGCTTCAAGTAATGCACTTTGCGTTTTAGGACTGGCACGGTTTATTTCATCGGCTAATACAACCTGATTAAAGATTGGTCCTTTATGCAATTCAAAACATCTTTCATCTTGATTGAATATTGATACCCCCACTACATCTGCTGGTAATAAATCACTGGTAAATTGGGTACGTTGATAACTTAAACCTAATGTTTTAGCCAGCACTTGAGCCAAGGTGGTTTTTCCCATACCAGGTAAATCTTCAATCAAAAGGTGACCTTTAGCTAATACGCTAGCTAATGCCAACCGAATTTCGGTTGGCTTACCTATAACAATCGAGCCTATTTGTGACAGAATTGCCTTAACAGATTCTTGCATAAAAATTATTCCAATGACTATTTGTACTTATACCAATTTTTACAATTCTAAAAATTAAGATCTGCTACAAATTAAGATCTGCTACAAATAGAGGTGACTTTATTTAATATTACACGAAATAACAAAAAATGTGGCAAAGCAATATAACAAATTTCATCCAAAAACAGCCAATTACCTTTGTATCTAAATGTTAAATACAATTAAAACATTAATAATACAATGAGAATATAATCAAAAGATTAATGGTTTAAACTAAACATTCGCTTTTACGCCACCGGTTGTCCTCTCTTTACACAGCTTTACATAACACTGACTACGCTTTACATTAACTGATGTATCTTGGTTTATAGCAACTTGATAATAAAAAGCATCCTAAAGAAAGTTCATTTTTGCAGTTTATTTTTGGATAAAAAAATCTATTTTTGGAGAAATTTATGAGTAACAAATACACCTTGAACTACCCTTTGGTTTTAATGCTTTCATTAGCCATTAGCTTCAACGGATCAACAAATCCTTTTGGGGAAATTACCGGATTTGTTTCAAATAAGGGTCAAAATAATAATACAACCGCATTTAATGATTTTCTTACACCTAATTATTATCTGTTAGATCAGGACGATATTTTTATTGATGAGGTTGATCAGTTTCTAAATAGTGTCAGACAACAACAATTTCACCATCCTTTTGAAAATAAAAAAGGAAAAATAACAACCACAACCACTACGACTAAAGGCGACTTTGCTGCTGTGAAACGCACAAGATTCGTTACCCTGCATCATACGGCAACCGATCTGTACCTACAAAAAGCTAAAACATCAGTAAACATATACGCAGCCCATGATGGATATATTTCAACCAATAAAAATTCGGGAAAATATAGACACTCTTTATCAATCACTAAAGATATTGAAAATAACGATGGAGTAATTATTGGTAAGTTAGTGACAATTTATGCACATATTGATTTAGATTTAGATGAATCCAGGCAAATATGGTTAGATGGACAGTATATAAACAAAGGTGATCTGATTTCTGAAAATTTATATGCCAAGACTTCAGGTGGTCCGCATTTACATTTTGAGATACGTTATTATCGCTTGAATGATGATGGTAGTGAAACATTTTATGGTAAAGGTGGAGCAGCCAGAAATTCAGGCTTAACCCAACCATCAGCCGGTGATTTCAAGTTTGGCGCCTGGAACCCGAAAGTTGGTTATGGATTTGGTGATCCGAAGAGTCATGGCTTGTTCTTTTGAGTGATTGTTGAGTGATGCTATTGATTGATGCAATACAGGTGATTGGATGGGTTGCCTGAAGCGTAATCCACTCATTCGTTCAGCATAAAATATTTGATGTTTTGTTTAAAACCTGCTTTTTTGATGGGTTACGCCGTTGGCTAGCCCATCCTACTTTTTATAAACCATTATCTTAATATCAATCTTGTATTAAGTAATTAATTTGGTATCAAACAAACACGTTTCAATTGCTTCTTCTAAAGCAATATCTTCATAACCCAAGTTTCGAATACCATGTAGAAATTTCATTGTTCTAAAAGCATCGAACCAAACAAATAGTTGTTTATCAAATTGCTTTTTAGTTACTTTGGTATGTTTAAAAACAAATGAATCCAGCCCTTGTTCAATTAGCACAGAACTGACTTTCTCTGGTAAATTATCAAACCACACGGCTAAATTATCCCTGTATTGATATAAACATTCAAAAGCAGCTAAACAACTCTTTAAATAATTAAATAGTTGGGGATGATAATAACAATATACTTGTTCATTTTGATTAAGAACCATAATTTCACTGACCGCAGGACCTGTTCCAAAGGGTACTCTGTCAGAATTTCTTGCGTCTATAATAATTGAGATATGTTCAAAAAATTCAACTTCACCTATTTTTGCTAATTTATTTAACAGATAAAAATCTTCTCCTGCACTGCGTTTAGGAAAGCCTCTTACCATTGCATAAGCTTGTGCTTGAAAAACTAATATACTACCTATGGTGAAAAATGCATAAGGTGAATTTGCATACTTCAAGCCAGCAACAAAATACCTTAAAGCATTTTCATATTGCTGATTTGCTGTATGAAGCACTAGGTTTTCACTCTTATGGTGAAAATTAAAACAACCAATCACAGTTTTAGCGTTGGCCTGAGCCATAACAGAGAAATAATCGTCAGGCAGATGACTATCTGCGTCAGTTGAATAAATCCAATGTGATGAAACTATGCCATGAGAAATCAATGACAAGGCGAGATCTGCACCTATTTTTCTCGCAAGACCAACACCTTGTTTTATCGGTATTGGTTTAGTAAAGCGATCAACTAAAAGCAACCATGAATTACCATTGTTTACTTGAACTAAAGTTAAATTTTCATGCTGCCAGTAAAGCTTACCTAATGATAAACCTTGTTCATATAACAATTGTTGTTGGAAATTACTGTCATGACTACTGCTATAACTGTCAGGCTGATTAATTACACAGATCATCAAAACTTGTTGTTGCGCTAGCTTCGATGAGTAAAAACGAGTGATAAAATCAGCTTTTTCTTTAAAGGCTGGAATAACCAGAACATGATTAAAATGTATACTTCCAGGAAAACTGGTTAGCGCATCAACTTCAGGTTCAGCATAGGTTGTTAAATATTTGGCAATATTTTTACTTTTCATGATTCTTACTTATCACATTTATTTGAATATGCTTAGTGAAGTGCAGCTCGAAATGGTAATTTTTCACATATTTCGGCTTCAACACATAAAACTTCTTCAAGTCTTTCATCTACCACGGCTTTATCAAAATATTCATATGCTAGTTCTATAAATAAGTTTTTATGCTTTTCTTCAGATTCAGCTATGCTGCTATAAAACTCTTTGTCTTTTCCTTCAGGCAAGGCTTGTGCAATTAATGAAAAACGCTCATGACCACGCGCTTCAATGACACCAGCAATAACTAACCTGTCTAAAAAAAACACTTCGCTACCTTTACGAAATAATGCTCGAAGTTTATTAATGTAAGGATCTTTACTATCAGCGCCTAATTGTGCATTCCTTCTTTGAATAAGCTTAAGCACTTCTTTAAAATGAATTAATTCTTCAATAGCCAAATCAATCATTGCGCTGACAAGTATTTTTCTATCCGGGTAATGAGAGATCATCGCCATTGCCATACCTGAGGCTTTTTTTTCTGCGGCAGCGTGATCAACTAGAAAGGTATCAAAATCAGCTAAGGCAACTTGTGCCCATTCTTTAGGTGTGTGGTATTTCAATTCAAACATAGAAGATAATATTAATAAGATTAAAAGTGGCGCTTATTTTACACAGCTATACAAAAGGAACAACTCCAAATCTATAGCTATGTTCAATTTTTCTATTTAATACAAGATAACCAAATTTATATAGCCAAACTTATTTTTTGAATAAGTAATATTTTCTACTCGTTATTATAAATAACAAAATAACTAAAATATTAAACGTTCCGCCACTACTGGATTGCACAGGATCTTGACTTTGGGTTAATTCCTTATTAGAAATAATAGCCAGTCCACCAGGATCGTCAATAGTACCGTTTGCAACAGTATCAGCATCATTCGGACCACCGTCTTCCATTATCAAACGCAAACAATCATAACCTTTCGTTAATCCTGCACTATATAATTCACTGTGCGGAGGCGGACAAATACCATTAACGCTTGTACCGGAAGAAATACTGTTACTGCCATTTTCAACAAAATCTTGCCAACCGTGTTCTATGGTAAATTTACGATATACCGCATTTTCAGGCACCTCAGTCAGCAAAGGAATAACAATACCGACAGAACGACCAAAAGGCTGAATGTTTTTTATTTCAAAATCAAAATATGAATCCTGATGAGTCAGTTCATCTTTTTCAATGAGTAACGTATCATCAATTTCTTTTTGAGAAAGTTGCATACCATCAGAAAATTGTAATCTTGCATACTTGCCAAGCTTTAAGAATAATCCAGGTTCTGTTTCTACCAGCTTTCCTTCTGCAGCATTAACATGTAACTGTTGAATGTACGGAATATCAGAGGGATCCAAATATTCTGGTAAGCCATCCAAATCGTAATCGGCGTACCCTTCTATATCATCAGCGATACCATCTCTATCGGTATCACTATTATCCAGTCTAGGCTGACTATCAACCACAGGTATATGTACATATTCTAATTGTGACAATTCATTATCACCACTGTCAGTAACCAGAACAGAAAAAGAGATTAAATTTTTCACTGAATCAGGAAATTCAATACTTGCGGGATTAAAATACACTTTATGCTGATTCGCACTTATTTCTGTTGATAAATAGTTAGGCAGTGTCCATTCAATAATATGGGTATCACCACTATTTGAATCTACAAAAAATAAACTTACCTCTACTTCCCCATCAAACTTTGCAATTGTTGAAACAATTTCACCTTGTTGTTTAACAGAAACTCCAATTTGTGGAGGTACGTTATTTTCACTTATGGTTATTTGCTGTGTTGCGTTAACGCCAGCATTAATGCCCTCTTTAAACGCTACAATCAGTTGTTCGTCACCTTCTATTTGCGCATCTTCATTTAGCTTGATATTAATATAGCCGGTAGTTCCACTATTGATAATAATTTTGTTGTCATTGATCTGATAATCAAATTTATCGACTGAACCACCAATAAAAATAGGTACTTCAAACGGATATGCAGGAGGTTTTCCAGACAAATAAACTGAAACCTTTACAGTAGCGCCCTCAGCAGCAACCAACGGATGACCAAAATTAGCCATAGGTATAACATTCAATATTTGTTCTATTTCGGCGATATTGCCCGCATCATCTACCGCGCGCCAAAGAATAGGATATGCGCCGGAGCTGACACTTTTAACGCCCGTTTCAAAACCCAAGGCAAATAAATCACAACAATTGTTCCCATCATGACCGTCTGATACGGTAATTTCAGATATTGCAATCAACTCAGTTAATTCAACAAGGGTAAAGGTATGATCTGCATTTATATGCAAAGCCTTAGGTTGGCTGATAATTGGCGCATAATCGTCGATTAAAGGATTCGTCCCCGCAATTTCTTCATCAACATTCTTTATGCCATCTGAATCTGTGTCAGCGTTACCATCATCAGGAGATAGCGGGTCGAAACCATAAAGAATTTCAAACACATCGCTCATGCCGTCACCATCATCATCAGGATCAGCATTATCTCCCAGACCGTCGCCATCAGTATCATTACTTTCCGCAGGATCTAATGGTAACTGGTCGATGTAATCTAAAATACCATCGTTGTCATCATCTATATCGAAGACATTACCCATGCCATCTCCATCAGTATCCAAATATTCAACCGGATCTAAAGGAAAAGCATCGTCTACATCAAGCACACCATCATTATCGTCATCACTGTCTTCGTTATTACCTAAACCATCATTATCTTCGTCACGAGATTCATTAGGATTTAACGGAAATAAATCAACATTATCTAAAACGCCATCATTATCATCATCAGTATCTAAATTATCGCCGATACCATCACCATCAGTATCTTTTGTTTCTGACAGATCTAACGGGAATGCGTCTAAAACGTCTATAACACCATCACCATCATCATCGTTGTCGACATTATTTCCGATACCATCATTATCGTCATCACGCGTCTCCTTAGGATCGTTAGGTAATGCATCAAACTTATCTTCAACACCATCATTATCATCGTCGGTATCAGCATTGTTACCTATAGTATCGCCATCACTGTCTAACCATTCGGTTAAATCCAGAGGAAAAGCATCATTAACATCAATAAAGCCATCGTTATCATCATCACTATCAGAATTATTTCCGATACCATCACCATCGGTATCTATACTTTCACCAACATTAAGAGGGAAAGCATCGAGTGAATCAATAACACCATCTCCATCATCGTCGTTATCTGCATTGTTACCTTGCCCATCTCCATCGGTGTCGAGCCATTCACTGCTATTTTCAGGAAAAGCATCATTCGCATCGGCTATACCATCATTATCATCATCTGCGTCTGAATTGTTTCCGATACCATCACCATCAGTATCTGCCCATTCTGCCGCATTGAACGGAAATACATCTATCCCGTCTAAATACCCGTCATTATCATCATCAGGGTCAACATTATTACCTAAGCCATCACTATCTGTGTCAGTAGTTTCAAGCACATTCAGAGGAGAAGGATCCAGAATATCTTTAACACCATCACCATCATCATCGTCATCTGCATTATTACCAATTCCGTCACCATCTGTATCTACAGATTCAGAAGCATTTAATGGAAACGCATCTATGCCATCTGGTACACCATCACCGTCATCATCTGTATCTGCATTATTACCGATACCATCACCGTCGGTATCTACATATTCACTAGCGTCTAATTCAAAGGCATCCGCATTATCAAGTACACCATCGTTATCGTCGTCACTGTCTGCAACATTACCAACACCATCACCGTCGGTATCAAGACTTTCATTTGGATCTAATCTAAAGGCATCATCACCGTCAGGCACGCCATCATTATCATCATCGGTATCTGCATTATCACCTATGGTATCACCATCAAAATCAAACCATTCAGTTGGGTCATCAGGAAAAATATCTGAGCCATTAACAACACCATCACCGTCTCTATCAGGATCTGCATTATCGCCAATGCCATCATTGTCACTGTCTCTTGTTTCATTTGCATCTAATGGAAAATCATCATTTACATCTGCAATGTTATCGCCGTCGTCGTCGAGATCAGCATTATTACCAATACCATCTAAATCAGTATCGAGTTGTTCTAGTGGATCGAGGGGAAAAGCATCATAAGCGTCAATAACACCATCGTTATCATCATCACTATCGGCATTATTTCCGATACTATCGCTATCAGTATCTAAAGTCTCAGTGGCGTTTAATGGAAATGCATCCAAGACATCAATAACACCATCATTATCATCATCGGTATCGGCATTATTTCCAAGACAATCACCATCAGTATCTAACCATTCTCTGGGTTCCAAAGGAAAGGGATCATATAAATCAATAACAGCATCGTTATCTTTATTGTTATCTGACCCATCCGGTACGCCATCTCCATCATCATCTGTATCAGTATTATTGCCAATACCATCTAAATCAAAATCAAACCATTCTGTGCTATCACCAGGAAATAAATCAATAGGATCTAAGCTACCGACAGTATCATCATAACCGTCTCCATCAGTATCAACCACAGGTGTAGGAACAGGACAAACAACCATACCTGCTTTTTTGTAACTGATTGCACCTGCATTCATATTACTGATTAATAACAATGTTAAAACAACAAACTTAACACCACGAGACATACAATTCCCCACATTTAAAACTTTGATGAAATGATAAAAAACTTCACACTCAACAACAGAATTAACAACATAATTAAAAAAACAATTAAAAACAAAATTAACAGCAGCATTAAAAAGCTAAAAGCTGCTATTAAGATTTAATAACCAACTTGCTTACCTATTTTATAAGTAAACCCAAGATAAACAGAAGCAATATTACCAAATTCAGAAAAATTTGGCTGGTACTTTATACCTAATTTCACTGCAGAATTTTTAGAAAAATTATAACGAGTTGAAAATGCCAGCACAGCATTAATATCCTTTTTCTGGGAAAAGAATTTTTCTTCATTTAATTCTGTCCAGGTAAATTTATTTTCAGTGAGTCCTACTGATATGCCAGCTTGATATTCAAAGACAATATTCTTTAAAAATGAATTGTAGGTTCTTAGCTTTTGTTGACGGGAGATCAATGCTTCAACCGTATCAACAGAAAAGAAAAGTGAGTTGTTATTCCATTCAACTCTTACGTCATTCAAACTATTATAAGATAGGCTCCAATGAATATTATGTTTGCGGGAAAACTGCTCTGACACAGAAAAGTCAAATCCTGTCATTTTCCTTTTATCACCTTGATGTAAGGCCGCACCTACCTCAAGAGCAGAACTATTCATAGAAAAACTGTAAATAAATACCGTAAAGATAATGGTGACCAATTTTTTTACATTGTATGGTACTTTTAGAAAAACAACTGCTGAACTACTTTTTATATTCATTGCTATTATCGCCAATTTATTGTCAATGTTTTCGTAATATTGAATTAGCAATAATTATACCAGTCTCCTCAATTTATATTCAATAATAAATGCTTTTAACAAACACCCTCGTAAATATTAATTAATCAAACAAAAATCAACTAATAAACAACTAAAAGTTATAAGATTTTTCTATTAAACAAGAGTAAAATAATGTTCTTGAAAATCAGTCCTCCTGCTAACTAGTATTCATCCCGAAACGGGATTTTAACGAGGGCGATCCAATGGTGCAATATAAAATCTGCTAGAGTTGGGCGTTTAGCCAATCTAAACAACCTTATCTTCTAATGTTCAGATTGTACCAGTGGAACGTCCGCAGTAGACATCCATTTAGGGATGGACAATAACTAAGAAGTAATTATTTTGAATAAAGAATCAGAGTTAAGAGCACGCTACAACGATAATACCCGAGGTGTTTATTTTATAGGCACAACTCCACCCAAAAGCGATTCCTCACTTGATCAAATTGATGGTATTGCCGATAAATTATTAGAGCGCGTAAAAGATATCGACTTTGATGGTTTGATAGTTTACGACATTCAAAATGAGGACTCTCGTACGAATCAGGTAAGACCTTTTCCTTTTAAATCTACCCACGATCCCAGATTATATTCTTATTTACTCAATAAAAAGTCTAATCGTCCGATAATTACTTATAAAAGTGTCGGGCAATTAAACGCTAGTGAATTTAACGACTGGATCAACGAAGCATGGACAGAATACGGTGTAAGAGACTTAGTTCTTGTTGGCAGTCCATCATCCAAGAAGAAACCGTCTCTAACGTTAAATGATGCTTATAAAACATTAGCAGACAATCCTCATAATTACTTTACTGGTGGCGTAACTATTGCGGAACGACATGCAAATAAAAAGAATGAGCACCAACGTTTAATTGACAAATACCAGCAAGGTTGCAACTTCTTTATCTCTCAAGCTATTTATGATCCACAGGCGACAATAGATAAGCTGACCCGTTACGCCATTGAATGTGAAAAGAAAGGTTTAAGCCCTCAACGCATTATTTTGACTTTTTCACCATGTGGCAGTAAAAAAACATTAGAATTTATTGAATGGCTTGGCGTCAGTGTGCCAGAAGCAACGAGCTTGCGCATTTTACATGCAGCAAAACCACTATTTGAATCGATAAGAATTTGTAGCAATAGCTTAAAGCAAATATTGGATGCAGTAATACCCTATAAATTACCATTAGGTATCAATATAGAAAGTTTAACTAATCGTAAAGATGAAATTGATGGCTCTATTTTACTTTACAAATTATTACGTTCAACAATGGAAAACTACCTTGCTAAACAAGAATTGTACAAGCATATTAATAGTTAAACGTCATACAAAAATATAAAAACAGCTCTTTAGAGGATGGGTTAGCCAAGTGCTTAACCCACTTTAAACAAAATCAGCCTCAGATAAAAC
The DNA here is from genome assembly GCA_013216015.1 of Alteromonadaceae bacterium. GTDB lineage: Bacteria > Pseudomonadota > Gammaproteobacteria > Enterobacterales > Alteromonadaceae > JABSOI01. Next base: position 133,128 of record JABSOI010000010.1, read on the forward strand.
CGCTAGAAACTGTTCACCGAACCTTTCGAATTTAGTTGCCCCTACCCCTGTTATAGCTAACATTTCTTCTTCATTACTTGGATGATGGTTTAACATTTCTTTTAAAGTAGCATCATTAAATATCACGAAAGCCGGAACGTTGTGTTCATTTGCTAAACGTTTTCGACATGCTTTGAGTTTAAGCCATAATGGCATATCAACTTCTTCGATATCTATTTTTTGTTTTTTACTCTTGCCACTTTTCTTAGCTCCTGCAGCTTCAAAAACATCTCTTCGAAGTTGCAGGCTTTGTTCACCATTTAAAACAGGGCGACAACTTTGTGTTAATTTTAATGATCCATAATTTTCTACATCAACGGCTAAATAGCCTCGAACCACTAACTGCCTGAAAACACTTCGCCAGGTGTTGGAATCTAGCTCTTTGCCAATACCATAAGTGGATAAGTTTTGATGAGAAAATTGTTTGATTTTTTGATTATTAGCGCCAAGTAAAATATCTATTAAATGTACAACACCAAAACGCTGTCCACTACGGTAAACTGTTGATAGTGCTTTTTGTGCAGCAACACTTGCATCCCAAGTTTCTGCAGGGGTTAAACAATTGTCACAATTACCGCATTGTTCCGGCGCCTGTTCATTAAAATAATTTAACAATACTTTTCTTCGACAGCCAGTAACTTCACATAAACCTAACATAGCATCAAGTTTATTGCGTTCAGAACGTTTAAATTGTTCATTTCCCTGAGAGTCTTGCATCATTTGAGTCAAGAACATAACATCTTGTAAACCGTATATCATCCAGGCAGTTGACGATAAACCATCTCGACCTGCCCGACCAGTTTCCTGATAATAAGCTTCTATCGATTTTGGTAAATCAACATGGGCAACAAAACGAACATCGGGTTTATCTATTCCCATACCAAAAGCTATAGTTGCTACAATAATAATTTTGTCTTCACGTAAAAAACGATCTTGATTTGTCTGGCGTACATCCGCAGATAAACCAGCGTGATACGGCAAAGCAGTAAAACCTTGTTGTGATAAATGTTCAGCAAAACTTTCAACCCGCTTACGGGATAAACAATAAACAATACCGCAATCATTTTGATGGTTTTGCTTAATAAAATTAACTAGCTGTTTTTTAACATTACCTTTTTGACCTATTCGATACTGAATATTAGGTCGATCAAACCCAGAAATATATTTTTTTGCCTGATGTAATTCTAAACGATTAATAATTTCTTGTTTAGTACGCTCATCGGCTGTAGCGGTTAAAGCCATTCTGGGTACATTAGGAAATTGTTCATGCAAAACGGATAAGTTTAAATAATCACTACGAAAATCATGTCCCCATTGAGAAACACAATGAGCCTCGTCAATAGCAAACAAAGAAATGGGTAATTGTGATAATAATGATAAGGTTCTTGGTTGAATTAAGCGTTCAGGTGCAATGTAAAGTAAGTCAATCTCTCCCGCAATTAAACAAGTTTCAATGTGACGAACTTGCTCATAATTCAAAGTTGAATTCAAAAAACAGGCATTAACCCCTAATTGAGCTAAGGCATTAACCTGATCTTGCATTAATGCAATTAAAGGCGAAATTACAACACCAACCCCGGAACGTACTAACGCAGGAATTTGATAACACAATGATTTACCGCCACCAGTGGGCATTAACACTAAAATATCCTGACCGGAAATTGCCTGATTGATAATATCAGCTTGCTGACCACGGAATTCTTGATAACCAAAAGTATTTTGTAAAATATTTAAGGCTTGATTATCACTTGAAGGAGAACGATTCATAATAAATATATGTGCTATAAACGGCTAATTATAAAAATTTCGCTAAACAAAATGCTTAGCAACGACTAATATCCAAACTAGGATAAACTTCATTGTGATTAATGTCCAAGACTCTATTAAGTATTGCTAATAACACAAGAGTATAAAATAAAAGCCTTTGGTATAATGACTAAGCGTAATATGCCAATAAGCTCAAATCATTATCTAAAGAGTATTAACAAAAAGAGCATTAACCAAGCAACATTAACAACACAACATTAACAACACAACATTAACAACACAACATTAACAAAATCCATTGGATCTTGCAGGAGCAGGCAGTGTCAACAATAAAAACAATTTCGGGTGCTACACAAGAAACCACTAAACATTTAATTTCATCAAACTTATTAAAAGACGAGCTTGAACAGATGACTAATGTTTACAATATCATTATCGACTTTTTTACCAATTATAGTTTCCAATTAATTGGTGCAATCATCATTTTTATACTTGGTTATATAATTGCGGGGAAAATTTCCGGTTTTGTACTTCGTTTATGCCAGCGTCATGATCTTGATATTACTTTAAGCCAGTTTTTATCAAACACTGCAAAAATGTTAATTGTTGTGATGGTAACCATAATATCACTAGGTAAATTAGGTATTAGTGTCACTCCGTTCATTGCGGCAATAGGTGCAATATCGTTAGGTGCAGGTTTAGCCCTGCAAGGATTACTCGCGAATTATGCCGCAGGTTTTAATATTATCCTTATTCGCCCATTTGTTGTTGGCGATACCATTACCGTAAAAGGCGTCACGGGCATGGTTGAACAAGTTTTACTTGCCTACACCATACTTAAAAACGAAGATGATGTTCAAATTACTATTCCCAATAAACACATCGTTGGCGAAATATTACTAAACTCAAAACATGACTCACTACTGGAATTAAGTGTTGGAATTGCTTATGAACATAATCCGCTTGAAGTCATTAAATTGTTAGAAGAAACCATTGAAAAACTCGACATTACCGGCGAGCAGAGAAAACCGCAAATAGGTATTGATGAATTTTCTGATAGTGCCATTACTATTGCAATTCGTTTATGGACCCCTACCGTTAACCTTTACTCAGCAAAATATAAAGCCTATGCAGGTATATATTTAGCGCTTGATAAAGCTAAAATCAGGATCCCTTTTCCACAACGGGATGTTCACCTTATCCAGAAATAAAAGACGAAATAAAAAACTGCAATAATACACAGAGTTTATTTACAGGCACATTAAGTTATCGACTCTATTTCATCTTTAGTTAAATAGCGCCACTCACCAGGCGCTAAATTATCATCCAATTTTATTTCACCAATTTGTTCCCGATGCAAAGACACTACTCTATTTCTTACTGCAGCAAACATCCGTTTAACTTGATGATATTTACCTTCAGTTATCGTTAATAACACTTCTCTGCTTTCATGCTTTTCATCAAGAGTATTAACAATCACTAATTCTGCAGGTTTAGTCAATGAATCTTCACCTTGCAATTGCACCCCATCTTTGAATACTTTAATAGTAGATTGTTCAACAGGATCTCTTAACCCTACCCGGTAAATTTTATTACACTGTTTTTTCGGAGAAATAATATTATGAGACCATCTCCCGTCATCGGTAATTAGCACTAATCCTGTGGTATCAACATCTAACCGACCAGCAATATGTAAATCAAATGCTTTATCAACATCAACAAAATTTAACAACGACGGATGAACTTCATCTACATTTGAACAAATAGTATCAAGGGCCTTATGCATCATAATATAACGTGAACTACGCGCTTGTAATTCTTGACCATCTAAAGTGATATGATTATTTTCATGAACCTGGGTGGATCCATCGGTGATCACTTCACCATTAACTTTAAGTTCACCACGTTTTAATAACTTTTTTGCTTCGTTTCGCGTAAGTTCAGTACTTTTACAGATAAATTTGTCAAGACGCATATTTTTGATTTTGGCCTGTTTTTAAAGAAATAGAAAAGATTGTGTCAGGTAACGACATGTTCCTACAAAGAATAGGTGCTATTGTAAGAGGGAATGAATAATTGAACAAGAATTTCTAGTAAAACCACCCTTTTGTTTGGTCGTTTCTCAATTTTTTACTTAACCTGAGTATAAATATGGTACTCATCAATAACGCAATACTTGCCAACAAAAAATTACTTACGTATGATTGTGAGCAATTAAATTGCGCACAATACAACTACCAGCAAACTTAAAATAAAACTAATAAATAACATTAAGGAATATCTATGCCCGAAATATCATTACTCGGTTGGTTTCACACAAGTATCGCAATACTTGCACTTATCACTGGTTTTTATTCAATAATAAAATTCAAAGTAATTCAAATACAGCAATTAACAGGAAAAACATTTCTTTTATGTACGTTAATTGCAGCAATATCAGCACTTGCCATTTTCAGACACGGCGCATTTGGCCCTGGCCACGCACTTGCGGTATTAACTTTAATCGCTCTATTAATAGGTGTTACAGCAGAGAAAACTCAAATATTTGGAAAACTTTCTTCCTACATTCAGGCAATAAGTTATTCCGGGACAATTTTATTTCATATGATCCCAGCAATTACAGATGGATTAATGCGACTACCCGTTGACTCGCCTGTTGTCACCAATATAGAAGATCCTTTATTGAAAGGTTTTTATCTGACTTTTTTCATAATTTACATTGTTGGTGTTAGCTTACAAATAAAATGGTTACGTAATAGAAAGTGATATCCGTAAGTATTTCCCTAAGTAATATCCCTAAATAAAACCCGTAAATAATTTGTGAACAGAGGCGTTTACCCAAACCACTTGCATTAAGCGCCTCATAATTTTGAATTAAATGGTTTACAAATCACATTACTCAATAGTCTTCATCACCAAAATCGGGATATTGCTCTGGTTTTTTTCCTTTTTCAGCAACCAAAACCGGATATTGCTTGCCCGATTCAGGTTCTCTAGGTTTTTTACGGCTTCTGGATATTTGAAACTTCCAGCTATCTCCATAATCGAACCAGTAAAATAACTTCCGATTTTTAGGTAATGGAAATAGTTTACTCAAAGATATATCTAAAGACCCTTCATATTCGCCGTCAAAGCGTACACGATCAAAACTCCTCAACGTACGGGCAACATAAAATTCATAAAGGTGATCGTTATCAAAATCTACTGCATCCTGAATAACGTAATGCAAATCTTCCAAATTTTCATTTTGATCAATCTCAATATCACACGACCAATCATCTTTCCCCATATAGCCCGATACTAACCTAATGTTTAATGTAATTATCATATTGACTCTCTTATACCTCAGGAACATAACCTCAGGAACATATAACAATCCAAATAATGAAATATAAATTATGGTCTAAACTTAATCGTAACAGAAAGTAACCGTAGCTTTTAATCCTGATTAATTGGTTTGTAAGGATATTGTTAAATAATAGATCTCAAACTGTACTTTAATAAGAAGTCGTCTGCCACGATAACTCATTTAGTTTCCAATTTAAATATTTCATATCCCATAAAATAAGTAAAACCATTTATACTAGTTAACCTATTGAATAAAAAACTATTAATGAAGTGGTAAATTTAAAAAGTTAAAAAGTTAAAAAGTTAAAAAGTTAAAAACCACAAATTACAGAGCATGAATGTAATGATGAATGATCAAAACATGAAATTAAGTACAAAACTAATTTCCGGATTCGCTTTACCAGTAATAATGTTGTTCGTTATCGCTGCATTAATATATAGCAACATCAACTCATTATTGAAAGCTAACTTTTGGGTAAATCATACTCATGAAGTTATTTCTGAAGGTAAAGGTTTGCTAGGCAGCATGGTTGATATGGAAACAGGAATGCGTGGTTATCTTGTAGCAGGAAAAGAAGAATACCTGGATCCTTATATCGCTGGACAAAAATCATTTACTGACAATATCAACAAATTAAAAAAAACCGTAGATGACAACCCCAGACAAGTAAGACGCCTAGAGAAAGTTCAAGAACTAAGCAAAAATTGGCTCACTAAAGCTGCTGAAATACAAATTAACATGCGAAGGGAAGTTAAAAAGAGTCAGATAGCGGTAGAACACTTCAATGAAATATCTTCTCGTACTGTAGGTAAAGAAAAGTTTGATGGTTTACGAGAAGCACTTATAAAAGTTGATCAAGACTTAAAACATAAAAAAGACTTAAAAGGACAGTATATTTTACAAGGGATCCTGATGGATATGATAAATCAGGAAACAGGACAACGAGGTTTTTTACTATCAGGAGATGAAGCTTCGCTAGCTCCATTCAAAGATGGTCAGCTATCATTTGAACGCCATGTCGCTGAATTAAATAAACACTGGGATAAAGTTTCATATCGTGCAACAACATTGCGCAACTCGCTGGAACAGGCTGTAGCATTAGCCCAAGATTGGAAAAATGAAGCGGCAATTCCAGAAATTGATGCTCGACGCGAAATGAATAAAATACAGACCTCAATGAGTGATATTACTGAATTCATTGATCAAGGTGTCGGTAAGAAGAATATGGATACTTTACGTGGTGTAATCGCTGAATTTATCAATGAAGAGGCTGGACTTATTAAAGGCCGTATTACCGATGCTGATAAAATTGGTGAAAGAACGATCTTGACGGCCCTTATCAGTGCTCTGTTGTCAGCAATAATTGTAAGTGTTGCAGCTTTTGTGATTATCAAAAGTATACAAAAAGAAGTTGGTGGAGAGCCGGCACATATTGCTAACATTGCCAGCTTGATCGCAGAAGGTGATTTAAGCGTTGATTTGAGTAAAACAGGTAAAGAGTCGGGTATTTATTCATCCATGATAGATATGACTGAACGATTACGGGATATGATAACGAATATTTTACTATCAGCAGAATCACAAAGTGCAGCATCCGAAGAACTATCCTCTATCTCAGAACAAACTGGCAAAAATGTTCAACAGCAATACTCTCTTATAGATGAGATAACAGTGGCCATCGAACAAATGGGAGCAACTTCTGAAGATATGGCTAAACAAACCAATGAAGTGGCAAGGTCTGCAAATGAAGCTAGAACCCTGGTTGATCACGGTACGCAACAATCAGAGCAAGTTTCTGAAAACATCCAGAGTTTATCAAACAACTTAAGCAATGTGGCAGAAGTTATTGATGAGTTAGATGTAAGCGTTAGTAACATCTCAAATATTCTAGATGTAATTAAAGGCATCGCTGATCAAACTAATCTATTAGCGTTAAATGCTGCGATAGAAGCTGCACGTGCAGGAGAACAAGGCAGAGGATTTGCGGTAGTTGCAGATGAAGTACGAACACTTGCACAGAATACACAGAACTCAACAACAGAAATAGAAGAGATGATCACTAAAGTACAACATGGCACTAAAGCTTCGGTCCAGGCGATGTCTAATGGAAGAAAACAGGCAGACATAATTGTTGACCAAACAGTAGAGATGAAAGGAGTATTGGGTGAAATCAAAGGCTCAGTACATAACATCACAGATATGGCAGCTCTAATAGCTACCGCAGCAGAAGAGCAGAGTGTAGTAGTAAATGATGTAAGTACACGTTCATTGGATATTCGTGACTTAACTCAGCAAACAGGTGAAGGTTCTCAGCAAATAGCCACCTCAACCGAAAGCTTAAAACAACTTGCAATAGGTCTGACTAAACACGTTAACCTATTTAAAATGTAAACATCCTTCTGTACATACCCATGCTGTCTCCTAATACAGCATGCGGTATTATACCCGTAATCATTCAAAATGCAGGTTTTGAAGCGTTTTAAAAGTCCATCTACTGCGTTGCTTTCAATCCCAATAGCCAGCTATTGCTCAATCAAGCGCCTTTTAGATAAACGTTTAAATTCACCTCAAATTCCAGCATTTCGAATGACCACGGGTATATATATGCGTTAACTATCCATGAAGTATATAAAGGGAATCTATATATTATGAATAAATTAGTTACAGCATCACTAACTACCTGTTTGATATTATGTTGTACGAAAATTCAAGCCACTGAACTTAATATTTACGGACAGGGATATCTATCAGTAGACAATATTAATGATGGTTCACAAACTAGCCTAGCCTTCATACCACCAGTAGCTCTTCTCGTTTAGGTTTTAATGGCGAATACAAAATTAGAGAAAATTTAAAAGTAATATTTCAATATGAAACAGGTGTTGATTTAACCGCACAAGGATCAAATGACGGTAATGGCGGAGCTGATTCGTCTGGTCAAATATTCACTAAAGGTCGGCCATCTTATCTAGGTTTACAGGGAGATTTTGGCAAAATTTTAATTGGCCACATGCCCTTTCTTGATCAATGGGTCAATGATTATAACCTTTTTGCAGATCAAGTTGGTGATCTGGGAAACTTATGGGAAGCTTCCGGTATTCTAGGGCGCTCAGATAATGTCATTTATTATATGAGCCCTGATTTTTCTGGATTCAATATTGCTGCCACATACGTACCTGATGAAAGAGTTCAGAATGCTGAGTATTACCTGATAAAAAGCAATTATACTCATGAAAATTTAACGTTAGGTTTTGCCTATACTCACTTAGGTGAGGTTCTTGAGTACAACAATGAACATACGGGATACGCTTTAACTGCTGGCTATTCATTTGATAATTTCAGTATTGGTGGCGGGTATCAAAAAGAAAGTGATATTGGTGGAATTTCTAATAATGATCGCGCTAGTTTCAGCTTAGGCGCCAGCATAAAAATTGGCCAAAATGGTAAAATAAAACTACAGTTTGCCACCAGCACAAGTGATAACAACAAAGCTGATGCTTATCAATTCGCTATTGGTTATGATTATAATCTTGCCAAAAACACCGTTATTTATGTTGCTTATGCAAATATGAATAATGAACAGAATGTGAATTTCAGTGTAAACGGCAAAGGACACGGGGATAAAGTTGTACCATTATCAGGTAACGATCCCAGTGCATTATCACTTGGTATCATTTACCATTTCAGTCATGATTTAATGTAACGAAATTTTAGCTGTTCAGCTCAAACTGTGCCTGTTAAATAAGTAACTAATCAGGCTGGATTTGACAAGATACGACAGAAAAAGAGAAATAGCTAGTACCCATCCAGAAACGAATGTCTACTGCGAACGTCCCACTAACACGAACTGTGCACCACAAGATGGTGTTATTTAGAATGACTAAACGCCTATATCTTGTAGAGCCCATTTCGTGTCATTGGTAAGCCCTCGCTACGACCCGTTTCTGGACGGATTGAAATGTCGTTTTATCTTGGAAATGATAAATCACCGAGAATTGCTGGTTTTTATCTATCTATGTTGTGGTACCTATTATTGTGTACTAGTATTTAAATGAGTGTGATTTTTAACGACTTATAGTGTAGTTAACTTTAATTAAACTCGAGGGTTATGGAATGAGAAACAGATGGGTTCCCGGCGGGGCATAATTAGCTCCTAGCATTACATTAAGTTAAGCACAAGTTATAAATCCTTGTGCTTTATCTAAATTTTATAAGGACTTGTTATGTTAAATGCCGCTTTCCCAGAAAACATTCTATTTGAATCTTTTACTTTTCCATTTTTTGATTTTAACAATAAAGCGTGTCATAAAAGTATTTCAGAAGCTTTTTTTAGTAAACCTGATCCTCAACCAAATAATGGGAAGAGAGGTTTGTACATACACATACCTTTTTGTGAAACAATTTGTACATTTTGTCCGTTTCTTAAAACAGTAGGGACAGAAAAACGAATCAAGCAATACCTAGAAGCCCTCCATAAAGAAATAGATCTTCAATCAAAATCGCCTTTAACTTTATCTTGGGAAATAGATGCTATATATATTGGTGGAGGAACACCTTCTGTTATAACTCCTGCACAAGCCTTCGAACTAATAACATCATTAAAAAATAAATTTAATCTTACTAATAATGTGGAGATTACATTTGAAGTTGAAGCTAAATCTGCAACGCAAGAATTAATGTCAGCTTTAAAATCATCAGGAGTTACAAGAATCAGTTTTGGGGTCCAAACTTTAGATGTTAATATTAGAAAACATGTCAATTTAACAGCAACAATAGAAGACATTAAAAATACTATAGAAATGGGACTAAAATATTTTGATGATGTCAACATTGATATGATTGTTGGATTTCCTGGTCAGACAATTTCAAGTGCATTGTCTGATATAAGAAATTCAATTCAACTTCAAGCTTCAACAATATCTTTATACCCTATGGATTACGTGACTGTATTACCGAAGTTTTTAGATAAAATCCGCAAAGGACAAATTCCTGAACCAGCAAGTGTCAAAGACCGTTGGATCATGTTTCATAAAGCTAGAGAAATTTTAAGTTCTAATTACAAAACTCAAAATATGTATTGCTTTGGCATTGGTAACACTTCGCCGTGCAAATATATGTTTGAAATATTGTATGGTGGATATCACGACCAATATATAGGACTAGGTTCAGGTGCCTATTCATCAATCAGAGGCTTAATTCAGCATAACACTCTGTCTGAACGAAAATATATTGATTCGCTATTAGAAAAAAATATTATTCCAGTTGAAAATGCTTCGCCTGGTCATGCCTACGAAAAATCTTTTGTTTATTTCCCTAAACGTTTGAAGGCCACTTTATCTGAAGCTACATCATTAAATATTGATTCATCTATTCTCCCAAAGTTAGAGTATTTAGAAAACCTGGGGTATATAGAAAAGAGCCTAGATGAAGTTAAGCTCACTGATCTGGGTATTCGGCATTATGAGCGAATCATGGTGTTTTTCCTATCAGATGCTCAACGTAGAATTTACGATAAAATGTGTCGACGTTTGGAAGGTGTTTTAGGTCTCAATTCAGATGGGTCTATGCTAGAGAATTGTTCTATAAACGGTCGTCTTGGTGTAAAAAACACTCTATCTTAACAATTCTTCAATTGAGTCCAGTAACTATGAACAACTATGTAAACTCAGTAGAAGCAGCGATATTGAAAACTCCCCAAACTACATATCAGCACCAGATAAATTATCAAGTTGTGATTTTGATATGAGTATTAATTTACCTTTAAATGCTGGAATAATAGTTTTACAAGGAGCTAAACAAGCTCTTTGGCTGGTTTTTTTGCTAGCTATAAACAAGATTATGCCCCCTTGGGAGATAACGATATTCTAGCAAAGTGGCTTGGCATTCATTTTAATAAGGTGTAAATTCATGGACTTGAGATATGCTTTATTCCCCATAACAAGTAACATTGGCACAGCAAAATTACTAGATGTTACCTTGAGAGATGGTGGATTTCAAACAAACTTCAATTGGACAATAGATGAAATTTCAACTATTACCCAAAGTGTACTTTCTGCAGGTGCTGATTTAGTTGAACTTGGATATATTGGAGGTGTTCCTGGAGACCATAACGTTAACAAAGGCGGAATTGGAGCTAATTTGACACCATCCATGATTTCAAAAATATATGACAATATATTTTGTTCTGATGTTCAAAATAATTTACCAAAAAATTCCTTAGTTGCGATGATACATCCATCATCAATAACACACTCTCTGCCATTTGATAAATACAAAGATGCAGGACTGTCAATGTTGCGGTTTGTTTATCATCAAACTTGGCATGAAAAACTTGTATTATTACATAATGAAGCAAAATCAAAGGGGTTTGTTACTTCGATCAATTTGGCATTAATTAGCCGATATCAGCCAAAAGAAATCCAAAAAATTATAACTGATATTTGTATACTTAACCCTGATATCATATATATTGCTGATACCTGTTCAGCTCTTCTTCCTCATGATGTTAGTAACAAAATTCACTTAGTTAATTCCAGTAACTTTAATAATTTGCCCCTAGGTTTTCATGCACATGATTTTCTTTCGCTAGCTTTAGCAAATAGCATAGAAGCGGAAGCAGCGGGTACTTCCTATATTGATTCATCTATTTTAGGGATTGGACGGGGAGCTGGTAATCTTCGTACGGAATTTTGGCTATCATTAAAAACATCAAGAACATGCTCTAAGAACAATCTTGAGCCACTCAAAATTGCTACAAGTATCGTCTTAAATAAATTTGGAGAAAGTCTATTTCTCCCTGATTTTTTGTCAATAGTCAGTGCTTCGGCTAATCTAACACCTCCTCAAGAAGAAATTATTAGGGAGATATCATCTAATGGTGATGAATTTAAAGTAGGAAATAAAATTTTAAATTCAATGGATAAGCATAAATTAACTGATATTTTGACAAAAGGACTTTATATATGACAATTTTGACTAACATTATTAATAAAGATGTATTTTTGCTGAAAAAGGAATCATCCTTATTCGATTTCAATGATAATTCAAGCAATTTACAAAATACTTTTGATTTACGTACGTTTGGGCCTGACTTTTTTAACGAATCAATAAATATAGTAGAATCTATGGAAAAAATTCCCCTGTCACCTTTGGCAAAGTATGGTTATGTACAGGGCGACAATACATTTATATCTAGAATAAGTAATGAGTTAGGAATAAACGCCCAAAGTTGTTTAACGACAAATGGTGCGGGACATGCGTTAGATTTATGCCTTAGTGTACTGGTCAACGACGGTTGTCGAATATTAATACCAAAACCATATTTTCCAGCTTATCCTAGATTAATTAGGTTAAATGGTGGGATCCCTACGTTTTATTCTGTAGAAGTTTGTGATAACTCAATATATGAAAATATTAAAGTAGAACTTAATAAAGGTACAAAAGTATTAATTATCAATAATCCTCACAACCCTACAGGCAGGTCAATATCACAAGAGTTAACTCAGGCGATCATTGACTTGGCACTATTGCACAGTGCAATAGTAATCTTTGATTTCGCTTATCAATGGTTCTTAGATGATTTTTCTGTCCCAGAAAGTGACAATGTAATTTCATTATTTAGTATGGGAAAAAACTTTTGTTTACCCGGTCTTCGATTAGGGTTGGTACATAGTAAAAATAAAGATTTTATGAAAATACTTCTTGAAGTAAAAAGACATTCTGTTTTTTATACTTGTCATATTTCTGAATTAATTGGTAGCCATATGGCGAATTCGCCTCGGTTGGCTGAAATTAAAATGAGATTAAAAGAAAAACTTCAATATAGAAGAGAAATAATAACAGAGTATTTCAATTCTTTGAATTTAAATACCCCTCTTCCTTCGTTAGGTTTTTATTTTTATCCAATATTTTCTGAAAAATTTCATTCTAGAGAAATCAGGGGATTACTCGGAAATTTATTTGGTGGTAGTGAGTTGTCAAAACGATATTGTTTGGCTATAAATGACAACGATTGGAATGAACTAGAATCTAACATTTTCGGATTGAAAAATGAATCAAAATAAGCTAGAACAATATCTGATTGAGTTACATCAAAACTAGCCCAACATAGCGATACCCAAAGAATAAAGTCTACTAAAAAAGACAAGGCATCTACTTTGAATTTTTTGGCAATTCGAACTTCTGTGATTAGAAAGATCATTACTATTGATGATTTTTATTTTTATTCCCTCTGATAAAGAAACCCTTGAGGTCTGGGATTATTTATGCGGAAAAATGAAATTTATGAGATAATGTCAGCACCACTCTATTATTAGTTGATTTACAGTAGCGTTTACACTAGAGAAATATGCCATTTTACCTAACGTGCTCAATCTCACAAGGTACGCCAGAAAATGAGAAATGGCTAAAAATGTAGTGTAGCCTGCTAAATATTAAATCACCGAGAATTACTATTCTGAAACTAACAAATTGTTCCCTACGTACTTAAATGTTAACCTTTTGAAAATAAATTTTTATAAAATTACATAACCTAAATTAATGTATTAATTGTTAAATAACATAAGGCAGTATTGTGCGCATATTAGTTACCCTAACCCTTTTAATTCTCTCATTTCAAACATTTGCTATTCCTTTTGAACTTACAAAAACAGAAATTACAAATACAGTTCTTAAAAAAACAGAACTTAAAAAAACATTAGATACCGCCTTAAAAGAAGTTCGATTAAAACACAATATCCCCACTATGGCAGTAGCCGTAATAAGTTCAGGTGAATTGGTTTATGCAGAAGGTTTTGGCTCTTTAACCTATGACTCTCTAGAAAACACAAAGGCAACACCTGCAACAGAAAAAACACTGTTCAGAATAGCATCCATTTCCAAATTATTTACTGCACAAGCAATTATGCAATTGGTTGAAAAACACAAAATCAAGCTTGATGATACTATTGGTCAATATCTACCATCGTTCAAAAACAGCACAATAACTATTCGACAACTTCTTACCCATTCATCGGGGTTAAAAGACAAAATCAGACCCGTATCAGTTCAAAGCAATAGATCAACTCGTGAATATTTAGATGCTGTTAGTAAGACCATTTCTAAAAATACTAAGCAAGCAAATTTTAACTACAGTGATACTGGTTTTAATATTTTAGGAAATATTATAAGTTCAGTTTCAGGCATAAAATTTGAAGAATATATTAACAATAATATTTTATCGCCAACGCACATGGCTAATAGCGGATATTTTAACGGTAAAAATAATCTAAAAGCAGAAGCTGAGCCTACACATAAAGGTGAAGTCATCAACATAGCCAGACAACGCCCCTTTGATGCAGCATTTAATCCAAGTGAAGGGTTAATTTCTAATGTGTTTGATTTAAGTCAGTGGTTAAAAGCAACATTAGCGCAAGACACTGACATTTTACAAAAGAAGACTTACCGGGAAATGATCGTACCTCAAATAAAAACCACATGGGGAAATATATACGTGGGTTTAGGTTGGCAAGTTTTCGAGGAAAACAATGAAATTGTCGCCAGACATGCCGGAAGTGTCAGAGGATATAAATCATTATTACTCAGTTATCCCAAAGATAAGAGAGCTATCATACTTTTGACAAATTCCAGTACAGCTCCCCGTTGGGAAATTACAGATCTGATCACAGAAAAATTGAAGCAGACTAAGTTTTGGCAGTAAGACCTATTTAAAAATAAAGCTTTGAAAAGTTAGCGACCATTTCAGGGTTAGGTCACCCATTCAAGCCAAATATGAAATTAAAAAATTATCCGGATTTAATCGACAACCCGTAGAACATGGATTTATCCACACCGGTCTTGGAGCGCACATAAATGTGCGTTCTACATCCAATGTGGATTTAATCTAAAGCTTTGAAATAAATATTCGCTCAACCAAGTGTTCAAGCTATAAACCAACTGAGTTTTCCAAAATATTCGAGGGAGAAAAAATATCAGAGGAATAATTCTCAAAATTGCCCGCCAAAATAATTTTAACCGTGTCTATTGTTAAACAACTTGCTAAAGGTAGCTGAGTAAACTTACTTTTGTTGGTTTTAACCTCTGTTGTTTCAATTTTTTTGTTATTCCATAAAATTTCAGTACGACACTGAACTTCCCCGCCATTTTCACGATAGAATATCTTAACTTCATCAGACCTTGAAATTAACGTGGCGTAAGGGTATCCTTTGCTTGAATATAATTGAGTTGGAACTGTTTGTTCAAATTCAGCCTGAGCTGACTTTGTAAATACAAATATCGCAATAACAATGGTTATAACCGTAGTAAAAATATGTGATAGTTTCATAATAATCTCGTTAAGTTGTAAATAAGTTTCATTAATAAGTTAACGTTTCCAGTGATATTCATCAAACGATATAAACTTAACAACACTTAAGATTTTCTAATGTCATGAAAAATTTACCCCCATTAAAATCGTTACAAGTATTTTTATATGCAGCTCAAAACAATAGTTTCAAAGCAGCAGCAGAAAAATTATTTGTTACCCAAGCCGCGGTCAGTCAACAGATCCGTTTGTTGGAAGAAAATTTAAAATGCCAATTATTCGATCGCGACAGCAAACAAACACGCTTGAATGCAAAAGGAAAACTACTCATTCCATATATTGAGCAAGCCTTTGAACAAATTGCTCATGGCATTAACGCGGTTGCATTTGAGCCGAGTGCTAACGAACTGCGAATTACAGCGATACACTCAGTAACATCATTATTATTAATCCCCCAAATTAATAATTTTCAAATGGATAACCCTGAACTAAGCATTCAGTTTTCACCAAATAATAAACTAGAATCTTTTAAAGAACTTGATGTTGATATTGCGATAAGGCGAGGATTAGGGGATTATCCCGGACTTGAAAGCCGAAAACTTATCGATGACTCAATAATATTAGTTGCCAGCCCTTTAATATTACAAGGCTGCTTGCAAGACATGCAATCAATCATTAATTTACCTTTACTAGAAGATACCAGCAGTGATATTCAAGAAGCTATTGATGACTTTTGCTCAACCTACAAAATAAAACGCAGTGAATTGACCTCAAAACTTAAAACCACAGACTCGGTGCCGCTTATACAAAACGCCCTAGCCGGTCAAGGAATTACTTTTGTCAGTAAAATATTAGTTGCTGAACATTTACGATCTGGAAATCTGGTGAACGTGCTTGATTACGCTTTCGAAACCCCAAATACATTATATTTAGTCGCCCCTGAACATCATTTTCATTGGGGTAAAATTCAAAAATTTGAAAAATGGCTCACTAATTTGTTGAAAAGCGATCCACTTTAAGTGGTATTGCTTATTGATGGGTTGTGCTTGCGACCAACCCATCTATTATTGACGAAATCCAATGACACTACGGTGATTTTTTGACAACAACTCGTAACACAAAAAATATAACTAACAAATAAACAACAGTAGCAATATGTTTAATTACCACTAGCCAAGATGCATGCGCCTGATAAGCAAGTGAAGCATCTACAACAGGCATTACCACACCAAACAAGGCTGCCCACATTAAAATTTTATAACTTCGCAAATGAAGTAAATACCCAATAATAAGTGCAATAAAGAGTGTACGCGACGCATAGATTTTTACCCAGTCAGCATCTCCGCTAACAACCAGTTCCGTCCCTCTTATCATAGAAAATAAAGCAGGGTCAAGGTAAGCTAAAACAGCGTAAAAACCTTGTAACATTACCATTAGCAAGACCAAAATATATCCTACCTTTTCAAACGTATTATCTTTTTTTATTATCATATTTTATCCTTATTATTAATGATTTAGTGATTACTATTTAGTTATTGCTGCACACCATTCACAACAAAGGGATTATTTCTTCGCTCTTCACCGAATGTGCTCATAGGACCATGTCCCGGTATAAATTGCACGTTATTACCCAGCGGAAAAATACCAATTGGATTAAGTTTTCGCTAATAGATTTAATTAATGTAGCATGGTCACCATGTGACTAGGTGTATGACCCGGGCAAAAATAAACCTCCATTTCAATATTGCCAAACGTTACTTTGTCATCTTGATCCAACCAGCGATCAGTCGTGAAAGCCTCTGCATCATGAAAGCCAAAACGCTCTTTTTGCTCGGGGATCAAATCAATCCAAAACTGATCTTCTTTGTGCGGACCCTCAACAATAACACCAAAATGTGTAGAAATTGATTTAGTTGCCCCTGCATGATCAATATGTGCATGTGTTAGTAAAATTTTAGCTAACTTAATACCAGCATTATTTATTCTGCAATTATCTTTTCAACATCACCACCAGGATCAACTACAGCACCTTGCATAGTTTCGTCACACCAAAATAATGTACAATTTTGTTGAAAAGGTGTAACAGGTATGATTTTATAGTTAAGCATGCAAATTTTTCTTTAAAGAACAACGTAGAACAAGTTTACCACCCCCCTTGTTATTGTAGAGAATGTTTTTCTATTAATATTTTTACAGTTTATAAACAATTTTGTAATTTTATAAATATTTCTCGATTAATCATCTACACTTAATAATGGATATGCTTCTGTATTTTAAAAAGTTTTCAAACTAAGGAGAGACAATGCGACGTAGAAAAATGAATTTACTATCAGATGACGATGCCAGCGTTGACATGACACCTATGTTAGATATCGTTTTCATTATGCTGATTTTTTTTATTGTGACCACTTCTTTTGTAAAAGAGAGTGGCTTTCTGATAGAAAGATCTAAAAGCGCTAAAGCAACAACACAAGCGGTTAATATTTCAATTCATGTAGATCAGAATGATATTATCTACTTTAACAACAGAGCGGTAGATATTGAATTACTGTCTGCACAAATAGAATTTTTTCTTGCAGAAAACGCCACCAACACTATCTTATTCAGACCTCATGAAGATACGAAGTACCAAAAAGTTGTAGATATACTTGATAAAATCAAACCCTTTAAAAAGCTAAAAATATCAATTGGGACTTATAAACCCTTAATATAAACACAATTTTTAACCATGGTTTTAAGTAAAGTAATACCCGTTGTATGAATTGATTGATCATCATTGAATATTGAACAATTTATTAATGCAATTGGCTATGTCGCAGTTAACTGAGGTTATCATAGTTGTAGGATGGGTTAGCCAACGGCGTAACCCATCACATTTGATGACCACTTAGCTGTTAACCACCTGATAAACTTATGTTTTGATGGGTTACGCCTGCGGTTAACCCATCCTACGCGCTGAAAACTTGTTCTGGAAATAAATAACATTAAAACAATTGCTTACGGTAGAATCCACATTTAACTGAGACATAGCCATTGCAATTGATATGAGCTTGGTAATATCAGATAAATTTACAGCACAGGTTAGTCTCTGCTCAAAAAAAACGCTAAAATATAGCGCTTTTTAGCTTGGAAAACATGCAGTACTGCAATTTATCTACAAAACTTAACCGTTATACCTTCTGGATCCACCCAAATCGGTCTTCACGAGTACCATATTGAATACCGGTAAGTTCATCATACAAATGCTTTGAAACAGAACCTGTTTCATTATTATTGATCACATATTCTTTGCCTTTTAAACAAAGTTTACCAACTGGTGATATTACCGCTGCGGTACCACAACCGAAAACTTCGGTTATTTTTCCACTTTCAATGTCTGACAATGTTTGTTCAATGTCTAAACGACTTTCAGATATTTCATATCCAATTGCAGGAGCTAGTTTTAAAATAGAATCACGGGTAATTCCCGGTAGAATACTGCCGCTTAGCGCAGGTGTAACAATACGTTTTCCTTCATAGACAAAACAAATATTCATCGCGCCAACTTCTTCAATAAAACGACCTTCTACTGCGTCTAACCATAAAACCTGAGAATAACCTAACTTAGCAACTTCTTCAGAAGCGTAAAGACTGGCAGCATAATTCCCGCCTGTTTTAGCTTCACCAACGCCACCTTTAACTGCACGTCGGTATTCGTCAGCAACATAAACAGAAATAGGGCTTAATCCACCCTCAAAATATGCACCAGCCGGTCCGGTAATAATAAAATGCTTATAATTAGCACTGGCACCCAAACCAAGTTTTGGGCTAGTGGCAATCATAGTTGGTCTGATGTACAAAGAAGAACCATCTTGTTCAGGCACCCACTTTTGATCAAGTGACACTAAATTTTTAATAGCGTCCATATGTAATTGTTCATCAACTTCAGGCATTACCATACGTTTCGCTGAACGGTTAAAGCGTTTAATATTTTCTTCAGGGCGAAATAAATTTATTGTACCGTCAGCTTGTCGATAAGCTTTAAGCCCCTCAAAAATTTCCTGGCTATAATGAAATACGGCAGCAGAAGGATCTAGAGATAATGTATGATACGGGCTAATTAAAGCGTCATGCCAACCTTTACCTTCAACATAATCTTGGGTGAACATATGATCAGAAAATGTACCGCCAAAACTAAATTCTTCAGGACAAGAACCACGTTCAGCAGATTCAAGGGGTTTCATTTCTATCGACATCTTATTTCCTATAAAATTTTTTTTAAACATTTATTTGAATTAAATACCTTATAGAACTACTTAATTCAATTGGTATATTTATGTGTTTCACTATATGTTTCACTATATGTTTCACTATATGTTTCACTATATGTTTCACTATATGTTTCACTATATGTTTCACTATATGTTTCACTATGGTACAAATATAATTAAGTCACTTAAACCCTTAATTATAAGCGTAATATGGTTATAGCCAAATCTTGGTGTCGCATAATATCACTAAATGAAATAGAGTTGTTGATTATACTAACGCTATTTCAAATTCTGGCATTGTCTGCATCACCTTTTTAACCGTACAGGTATTGGCTGCTGATAATAATGCTTTACGGTATTTATTTGGAAAGTCGTCCGGCAACTCTACAGACAACATCATTTTTTTCTTATATTTTTCGTCACCAATATTTTCGTTATTTTGCGTGACTTTAATACCTTCAGTACTGATATCCCGTTGTTCACAAAATTTACGAATAAAAAATGCAGCGCACAATGGCATACTTGCCAGGAAATAATCAAAAGGTTCAGGGTATTGTTCTTGCCCGCCTACAGACTTGCTTTGATCACTGATCACCAGATGATCACCAAATTTTGCTTGCAGTTGCTGGCCTTCCAGCAAACTTACTTCTATTTTCATTATCGCTCCGTATTAAATACACCATTAACGGCAGGAGCTTTATACCTTGAAAGGATTTATTGTCAACTTATTTTAGTTTAATTATAAATTACTCAACGCGAAGTAATTTAAAACTTTGATGGCTGAAAAATACAATTACTTGAAGATTAGCTAAACAAAAAAGGGAGCTGATTTTGGCAGCTCCCTTTTGGTGTTTAATTCGTATTGTTTAGTTTAGATCAAATAGATTATCTAACCTGTATAAACTCTCCATCTTAAACTAAAATTATTTCCTGCATATCCGGTAACGCTGCCCTGGTGCAACTTAACCACTACATTGATGTTAAGCATCTATACCCGTGGTCATTCAAGATGCGGGAATTTGAGGTGAATTTGAAAGTTTATCTAAAAGGCGCTTGATTGAGCAATAGCGGGCTATTGGGATTGAAAGCAACGTAGTAGATAATCTTTTAAAACGCTTCAAAACCTGCATTTTGAATGATTACGGATATATGTGCCTTTTTTAAAAAAGCTTGCTACATCTTCATTACTGGCAAAATCTGCATTATCTGCCTGCCTAATACCTTCTGCCAAAGCAATATTTTCTTGTTCTGATAATGGCGGTTTGTTTGACACACTTTATTTAAACGAATGTATTAAATTAGCCACTATCGGCAAATAACTTTCAGGAATAGATTTCAGATCATCAGCAATAACTTTGGTGTAATCTAATGCGGATAGTGCCATTTTAGGCTCCTTGCTAGCTAAATACTTAGTTCGTTCATCAACGAATACACATTTTATCCTCATTTATTACTATAACCTAATATTTGACAAATAAATTGTAGCACTTTATTGTTCCCTCAATAATTACGGGGCAACACTACTCTGACTTACTATAATATTATTAATTTTTTAAACTTACGCCTGATATTACTAATTTATTCAGGATATCCAGTAATTTCCTTAATCTTTTTATAAATAGGTTTTAATCTCTGATACATTTTCAGATAAACCTGATTATATAACTGGTCATATAAAATCACATTATTTTCAATAGGTAAAAATGTTTGTTCAATACGGGTCATTGCCTTAGTTGCTTGTGTATAATCATCAAAATATCCTAAGCCGACAGCGACAGTTATTGCAGCACCTAAACCAGATGTTTCATAGGTATGTGGTCGATGAACAGGTAAATTGAAAATATCGGCAGTTAACTGCAACGCAGCTTCTGATTGTGACCCGCCACCAGATACAATTATTCGGCTGATTTTGGCACCTTGTCGCCACTCTAACGTTTCTTTACCCTCTTTTAACGCATATGCCAAGCCTTCTAAAATTGAACGATAAATATGAGCCCGGGTATGAACGTCCCCAAAACCTAAAATAGCACCTTTAGCTTCCAAATTTTTCAAACCGGGTGACCAATAAGGTTGTAGCATCAAACCCAATGAGCCCGGAGGAACTTCATTAACAAGTTCGTCAAACAGACTTTCAGGACTTACACCTAAGTCTTGAGCTTTATGTATTTCTCGTTGACCAAATTCCTGTTTAAACCAATTAACCATCCAAAAGCCACGATAAATCATGATTTCACTATTATATTGTTCTGGTATTGCCGATGGAAAAGGCGGAATAAAACGTTGCGCTTCAACGTACGAAGCATTATTCGTGTTAATTGTTGCTGTAGTGCCATAACTTAAACTAGCTGTTGTAGGCTCAACACAGCCAGAGCCTAGCACTTCACATGCTTTATCTGACGCTGATGCAATTAATCGCGTGCCTGTTTTTAATCCTGTTACCTGTGCGGCGTCATTCGTAATAAAACCAAGTAATTGCCCTGGCTTAACTAATTCCGGCAGCATTTGTTTTTTTATCGGTAAAATATGCCATTTCCAATCTAATTTGGCGGCCCACTGGTGTTTTTTATAATCAAACGGAAAATAACCCACCATACAACCAATAGAATCTTTAAATTCTCCGGTTAATTTGTAAGTCAGGAAACCAGACAACAAAAGGAACTTGTCTGTTTTTTTCCATATTTCAGGCTGTTTTTGTGCTAACCAGTTGGCTTGAGCTTTGCGAAAAAAATATTCGATCACTGTCGTTTGCCGAATACATTTGAATAATAATCGCCAGTACCATGGCAATAATATTTTATTCTTTGTATTAAGACAGGCAAGACGTTGGTCTAACCATAAAATTGCAGGTCGTAAAGCTTTACCATTACTATCAAGATTAACAACTGTACCTCGTTGCGTAGTTATCGTAACCGCGACAACTTTATCTTTAAGCTTGTGTTGAATCACAACTTCCTGTTGCCAAAGTTGCTGACAAGCTTCGCCCAGCATTTGCCAGAAATAATCTGCATGCTGTTCCGCCCATCCCGGAGAATCAGAAAAATAAGCATCGAGATCAATTTTACTTTTAGCGACTAATTCACCCTTTTGGTCAAAAAGTAACGCACGCATACTCTGAGTGCCATTATCTATTGTCAAAAACAAATCGTCAGCATGCTTTGTTTTAGCTTTAGCATCTGATATTTCACTTATCGAACTTTTATTTTTTTCTTTCATTTTATTCTTTCATTCATAGTTCTTTATTCTTTGCATCTTTGAGGAAAATAATAATTAAACAGCTTTTTTCGTATTCCCGGTTACCTAGGGCAACTACAATTCCACAATATTTGATAACCTACAACCTCAAACTGCACTTTTTTCATTCCAACCAGGCTCGGCTATACAAAGTGCTTTAAAACTTTTGAACGGAGCTGGCCCGCCATTATGTAACACATGACCAATTAGGGGTAAGTAACACATACTCTAGACTTCTTTTTCGAATACTCTGAATTAATGCAATAAGCTTAAACTTTCCCATCAGAGGGAAAGTAATTTTCCCTCTGATGGGAAAATAATAATACCAAACTAAAATAATTCATAAAAACCAATACGTTAAATAATTGGCACGCTACTCGCAATATCACTAGCAAACTAAACGACTAAATTAAGTTTAAAGTGAACCTTATGGATACAAAACGCGTATTAATTAAAAAAGCATGGTGGCAGAAACCAAAAGCTCTTTTTTCATTTTTCTTGATAATGCTATTTACAGCACTTTACTTCTACAGCCAAAAGTTTACCTCGGCTGATCTGCATGTTAACAGTGATCACTTGTTATTTTCACAAGTTAAACAAGGCCCGATAAACGTCAGTGTCAGTGGTTATGGCGTACTGGCACCTGAAAATATTCAATGGCTGGCAGCTCGTGTAGCTGGCCGGGTTGAGCAAGTGCTTGTTAAAGCAGGTACTCAGGTTAAACAAGGAGATATTATTGCTTTGTTATCAAATCCTGAATTACAACAGCAATCGGAAGAATCACGCTGGGAACAAGAAACGTTAATCGCACAGCTGGAAGCTTTAAAAGTCGATTTGGACTCCAACTTATTACAACAGCAAGCTAAAGTGCTACAAGCACGTTTTGCTTATGAAACTGCCAGTTTACAACTTGAAGCCGAAACACAGTTAATCAACAACAATACGGGTGTAGTTTCACAGATTGACTATAAAAAAACCCAAATGAATGTCACTCAATTAAAGCAGACCTGGCAAATTCAGCAGAAACTTTACGATAAATTCTCAATCAATATGCAGGCTCAAATAAAAGCAAAAAATGCGCAATTAAACAAGTTATCGAAAATTTTACAACGTGCTGAAGAACGTGTTGCTTCCCTTAGCATTAAAGCGTCTATGAATGGCATAGTACAAGAGTCTGATTTAAAACCGGGGCAACAAATATCTGTTGGTGGTCTGATTGCTAAAATAGCCGATCCAAAAAGCTTATTTGCCGAAATTCAATTATCAGAACTTTCTATTGGCGACGTTGTGTTAGGACAACCAGCAATAATAGATACCCGTAATGGCAAGGTAAAAGGTGAAGTCATCCGTATCGATCCCAATGTTATTGATGGCAACGTTCAGGTAGATATTAAAATTATTGAAACGCTGCCCAACAATGCCCGTCCTGATCTAAGTATCACAGCTAAAATCAAGGTTTCAGAGTTAACTGATACCCTTTACATTAAGCGCCCGGCATTTGTTCGAGCCAATACCAGCAGCAGTTTATACCGTGTAGATCAGAAAGGTTTTGCCCGTAAAGTAATCGTACAGTTAGGTCAGGGGTCGGTTAATCAAATACAAGTGATCTCAGGTTTAAACTTCGGCGATAAAATCGTTTTATCAGATACCAGCAACTGGCAACAGCACAATACTGTTTTGTTGAACTAGTTCTCTATACAGCTTTACAACAAATCACATAGACAACTAAAAACTAATTAATCAAATTTATATAAAATTAAACAAAGGTAATCTTATGACCCACATAATTGAACTAAGTAATATAGATAAATCATTTTTAACTGACGAAGTTGAAACATTAGCCTTGTCTAATGTTGAATTAGAGATCAATAAAGGCGAATTTGTCTCGATCACCGGCCCTTCAGGTTGCGGAAAATCGACCTTACTCTCTCTGCTGGGTTTGTTAGATACGGCATCTTCAGGACAGTATATTTTAAATGGCCATAACACGGAAAATTTATCTAAAAACGAACGGGCAAAAATAAGAAATAAGGAAATCGGTTTTATTTTTCAATCTTTTAATCTTATTTCTGAATTAGATGTTTATGAAAACGTTGAGCTACCGCTTACCTATCGCAATGACCTTTCTGCCAGTGAAATTTCTCAACGGGTTGAAGAAGCACTTGCTAAGGTAGATATGGGCCACAGAAAAAAACATTTCCCTTCACAACTTTCGGGTGGGCAACAACAACGTATCGCCATTGCCCGAGCTTTAATCAGCTCTCCATCAATATTACTTGCCGATGAACCAACCGGAAATTTAGATTCTAAAAATGCCCAGATGGTGATGGATTTACTTCATCAATTACACAAAGAAGGCGCCACAATTTGCATGGTAACCCATGATCAACAATGTGCCGATTCAGCTACCAGAAGAATAAGCTTATTTGATGGCCGTATAGTTGAAGACACTCAATTATCTAATCAAGCAGCTTAAAAGCTAAGGAGTTTATTATGTTAAGAGATTTAAAATATGCCTGGCGATTGCTGCTGAAAACCCCGGGGTTTACTGGAATTACTATCGCAGTAATGGCTATAGGTTTAGGGCTGGCTATTTATATGTTTTCCATTATTAATATGCTGGCTTATAAAAAATTAGATATTCCACAATATGAACAATTAGTTATGATTGATGCCGTTGTAGATGGCATGCTAAACAACGGTGGCAGTGTTTATTCTCATGATTTTGATTACATAAAGCAACGCCAGCAAAGTTATAGTGATTTTGGTGCTTACATCAATAACAGCTTTAATCTTTCCGATGGAAAAGAAGCTAAGCGATATAATGGCAGCTTAATTGATCCGGTAGCATTCAAATTATTTGGTGGAAAACCATTGTTGGGTAGAGTATTTAGCGATGATGACGTTAAAAGTCCTTTTATCGATAATACCAGAAGCCCTGACACCTCTGACGTGGTCGTTATTGGATATCACGTTTGGCTTGATTATTTTGCAAAAGATAATGCCGTTATAGGAAAAACAGTTCAAGTCAACGGCAGGATCCATACGGTAATAGGCGTTATGCAGGAAGGATTCGCTTATCCAAGGAATCAATCTATTTGGGTGCCTGTAAAGGTAGCCGCCAATCAACAACCAGGCTTAGGCGGCTGGCAGGTATCTATTGCGGCAAAATTAAAACCCGGCGTTTCATTAGAAACTGGACAGCAGGAACTGGTGACTTTTGCCAAAGAATTAACCAGACTTTATCCTGAATCAAATACTAATGTGAGCATTGCCAGTCGGACATTGGTTAAAGTAGTAATGGATAATTCAATGATGATTGTTCATATTCTTTCGGGTGGAACCTTATTCATTATGGCTTTGGTTATCGCTAATATTGGTAATCTTATGCTTGCCAGAGCAATGGAACGCAATAAAGAAGTAGCAATACGTACCGCATTAGGAGCACCCAGAGGACGCATAATACGTCAAATGTTGTTTGAAACTTTGATTATTTGTTTTATTGGTGGTTTTTTTGGCATCATTATCGCAGGTTGGGGTTTAGACATTAGCAAACCAATATTTCAAACCTTTGGTGGTGGTGGTTCCTGGTGGACATTTGAATTGGGCTATGAAGAATTAATGAGTGCATGTTGGATCATTCTGTTAACGGCAATTCTAACCGGCGTTATACCAGCAATAAAAGCCTCCAGCACAGACATTAACAGCGCTCTGAGAGATGGAACCCGTGGCGCACAAAGTAGACAATCAGGAAGAATGATCAAAATACTGGTTAGCGCTGAAATTTTTCTTTCTTGTACCTTATTGATTATGGCTGGTGTCACAATTTTTGGCGTAAAAAATGTCATTAATGCCGATTATGGTATTAATAGCGAAAATATTTTAACCTCAAAATTTGTATTAAATACGGACGCTTACAGACAAACGGGTAACCGCAATAACTACCATTTACAATTAACGCGTTTATTAGCCCAAGAGCCTGGTATTGAAAAAGCAACTACAGCAAGTGCTTTTCCGGGTCGCTCATCTGGTAGACAATCAATACAAATTGAAGATCTGACTAACCAGAATAAACAATTTCCAAGGTCTTATTTTATAACTATTTCTAATAACTATTTTGAATTTTTAGATGTGCCTATTCTAGCCGGGCGATCTTTTAGCGACAACGATACACGGGGTAGCTTACCTGTAGTTATTGTAAGTTCAAGTTTTGCTAAAAAATACTGGCCAAATACAAGTGCAATAGGTAAGCGAATTAAGGCAGAGCCTAATAATCCTGACAGCAAATGGTTAACAATTGTTGGTGTCAGCAAGCATCTGGTTCATTCTCAACCATTTGGAGATGAGCAATTTAGACCAACTATTTATGTACCTAACAGTCAAATAGCTTATCAGTATCAATATGTGGCAATAAAAACCAGTTCTGATCCTTATAAATTCCAACAGACATTAATAACGCAAGCAGCAAAAGTAGATGCAAACATTCCGCTTTATAACATTTTTTCTCTTAGCGATCGTCTTGAACGCAGAGTAGGAGCAATGGTATTTGTAAGTAATATTTTCATCATTTTTGGTGTGATGGCTTTGATCCTTGCTGCTGCCGGCATCTACGGTATTATGAGCCGCAGTGTTACCCAGAGAACACAAGAATTTGGTGTTAGACGGGCATTAGGTGCAATAGATAAAGATATTTATCAATTGTTACTGAAACAAGGCTTACCTATGCTGCTATTTGGCCTTGTCGTTGGTGCGGTGCTGGGCTACTTTGTTGTTCAAATGTTAGCCAGTATAATACTGAGTATTGATGATTATTATTTTTTAGTGACCTTGACAATATTATCTACTATCTCGATAACATTTATTTCAGCAACCCTAATTCCGGCATATAGAACCCTTCAAATGGAACCAAATAATGCTTTACGTTATGAATAATCGCCTTTATGTGGCTTATAATATAAAGTAATGACTATGCTGTAGATAGCTGTGCTTTGGTTGATTTATAAACAGGCCGTATTGCGTAGAATGGGTTAGCCGTTGGCTAACCCATTCTACAAACTGCAAAGTATCAATTAACTACGACATAGTTATAATAAAAAAATATACCTTAATAGATGACAGCGTTGATACTGCCACCCTGTTCTTTTCAGCAATACCAATTGGCAACACCTTTGAGAAATAATAATGAGTTATAAAATTTTGCTTGCCGATGATGACAAAAATGTATTATCCGCATTGAAGCTACAGTTAAAGGTTGATGGTTTTTCTTCCCATTCAGTTAAATCTCCAAATGAAGTATTAAACGCATTAAAAAATGAAGAATTTGATTTAGTTTTAATGGATTTAAATTATCATCAGGACACGACTTCCGGCATTGAGGGATTAGAGCTGATCAGTGCTATACGAAAAAACGACTCTATACTGCCTATTGTCGCCATGACAGGATGGGGCACCATTGATATTGCGGTAGATGCCATGCAACGTGGTGCTAACGATTTCATTGAAAAGCCTTGCGATAATAATAGACTGAATAACATTCTCAATAACCTTTTGGCACTCAAAGACAGCCAACTGCGCAGCCAGCGACTCGCAACAGAAAATGACATACTGAGATCAATTAATAAACCTAAAAGCTGGGTATATCAGTCAACGGCCATGCAGCAAGTGATGAATATGGTGAATAATGTCGCCGCCACTGATATAAATATATTGATCACAGGTGAAAACGGTACAGGTAAAAGCCAGTTAGCCAATATTATCCATCAATCATCACTCCGCAATGAACACAGTTTTATTACCGTAAACATGGGGGCAATTAACGAGGCCATTTTTGAATCAGAACTTTTTGGTCATGTTAAAGGCAGTTTTACCGATGCAAAGGCAAATAGAATTGGTCGTTTCGAATTAGCCGATCAAGGCAGTTTATTTATGGATGAAATCGCTAATATCCCGCTCAGCCAACAAGCTAAATTATTACGTGTTTTAGAAAGTGGCGAATTCGAAAAATTAGGCAGCAGTAAAAGTCAAAAAGCCTCGGTACGCATTATTTGTGCGACCAACGCTAATCTGGAAGACATGGTTGTTGAAAAACAGTTCAGACAAGATTTATTGTTTCGCTTAAACAGCATTGAAATTAATATACCGCCACTGCGAGAACGAAAAGAAGACATTTTAGTACTTGCATTTGAATTTCTAAAAAAACATACTCAAAAATATCAACGTAATATCACTAAAATATCCTCAACTGCTTCAAATAAACTGACAGAATATCAATGGCCCGGGAATATCAGAGAACTTGATCATTTAATTGAACGTGCAGTTTTAATGTCAAATAATGAAGAGTTACAAGCAAGTGATCTGCTGTTAAAAGAATCACCTGCGAACATTAGTAATTCTCTTACATCTTCAACAACAACGGGTAGTTCTGATGAATCGTGGGCACAATTAAGCATGGAACAGGCAGAGCAAAAATTAATCGCATTAGTTTTAAGACGATTTAATGGCAATGCCAAAGAAGCAGCAATATCGTTAGGGTATAGTAAAAGTGCCTTTTATCGCAGGTTAGAAAAATTTGGTTTATGATCACAAAAAGACTAATGTAATACGCTAATATAAGACTCTAAGATAAAAGACTAATATAAAACTCTAATTAAAATAAAGGTCAAAAATACAAATTTTAATAATATGACTACTCACACTACTTTTTCCAAAAAGATATTTATTTTAACGTTAGCAGCAGCAATACCTTCCTACGTTTGCACGTTAATTTTCCTGTGGCTTATCCCCTACTCCAACTACGCTAAAGTTCTGTTAGCTACCCTGTTATCTTTAAGTGTATTCGGCTTTGCCTGGGCAATAAAACAACAGTTAGGTTTCCAATTTCAGACATTGTCAAATCTGGTTGAAGCAATCCGCAGCGGTGATTTTACTTTACGAGGAAAAATAAGAAATACAAATGATCCCTTAGCTGAACTAATAGCACAAATTAACCTGTTATCCACCAGTTTGAGTGATCAAAGAATAGCGTCAGAAGAAGCATACCGCCTACTCGATAAAGCAATTGCCCATATTAATGTCGCTATTTTTGCTTTTAACGCTGAAGATAAAATAAAACTAGCTAACCCTGCTGCCGGAAGATTATTTGCCTGTGACTATCAGCAACTTTTCGGACAAACTGCTGAGCAGCTAGGTTTAAGTAACTTTTTCAGTAATGATCAACCTCAGCTTATTGAACACCACTTTCCCGGCGGAACAGGTCGCTGGCAAATACGCCTGGACAGCTATCGAGATAGTGGTATGCAGCGTAAATTACTCTTTATTACCGATTTAAAAACCGTTTTAAGAGAAGAAGAATTAAAAGCATGGAAAAATTTGATCAAGGTGATCAGTCACGAGGTCAATAATTCTTTATATCCTATCAGCTCGATAAGCCAAACATTAACTAAATTAGTCAACCAGCACCCGTTAGATGATGATTGGCAAACTGATATTACCGATGGTCTGACCGTTATCGGAGAAAGAGCAAATAACCTGACTGATTTTATTAAACGTTACGCAAAAATTGCCCGGTTACCAGAGCCTAATAAACAGGTATTTTCAATAAGTAATTTAATCGCTCACACCAGCATATTAAAAACCAATAGTAATGATATTGTTATAGATGTTAACAGTGACAAAAATATGCAAATATTTGCTGATCAGGCGATGATTGAACAAGTGTTAATAAATTTACTAAAAAACGCCATAGAAGCAGGAGCACCTGTAACTTTATCGTGGGCAGAAGATAAACAATCTCAATGGCTGAAAATAACCGATAATGGTCCTGGCATTAGTAATCCTGCTAATTTGTTTGTGCCATTTTATTCTACAAAAGCTAACGGCTCAGGAATTGGCTTAGTTTTATGCCAACAAATTCTTGATAAACATCAGGGTTCTCTGAACATTGACAACCAAAGCGAAGGTGGTTGTCGGGTGCTGGTAACTTTGCCTATTATTTCTCAAAAAGTAAAATAAAACGATCTGTTCTACTACTGAGCTGTTTTACGGCGGAGCTTTGATTTAAATGAAAAAATCATACGTGTTACAAAACTTAGATTCAACTAATAAAGAACATCAATACCAATTCTAACTTTAACATTTGTCTTCCTTTTATTTTGTAGATGAAAATCTTCAATTCAAAAAACCATAACTCTTATTTTAAACAAAATAAAATAAACTGTTGAAAATTTGACGCTTTTTTATTTACCTTTAATCTCTATAAATATACCTTTCAAAATAAACTTTCCTTTATAAACAGCGTTAAAATTAAAACAAAAAGAATAGTTTATTTTGTCTTTAAAAACAAAAAGATAGAATAAATACTACTTTTATTTTTCTTGATTTGACCTGTCAAAAAACTGATTGGCATAACACTTGCCATTTCATAAATACCAGATGTTTTACGATTAGATTAATGATGAAAATATTAAAATTATTAAGTTGTTCAATTTTATGCTTAACACTATTTGCTTGTAGCAGTACCACCAAGCAGTCGACATTTAAAAAGTTTGAAAAATTCAACGTTGAAAAAACATCTTATAACTCTGATCACCAAAGAATGTTGTCATTAATAAATCGCCCCGTGCCTAAAGACCAAGTTATGATGTTGGCATTTGCACAACAAAGAATGAATGAGGCTAATTACCCTTATTTTAATGGTGTAGAAATCAGAGGAAATAAAATCGAAGATCCTATGTTAATGACACAAAATACTGTTTATTCAACGTTCATAGTAAATGACGTTAACGCAATAAATATCAATGGGCCACAAAAAAGCCTTTAGCTACCTCAAAACAGTTTAACTAAATTGCTCAACCTGCCAGAAAAGTTTGTCAAAAACATTCAGCCATTGTTGATCGAATTCAGCTTCAATGCTTAATTGTTGATTAGTTACCGGATGTTTAAACGTTAATTTTTTAGCCATTAACATTAAACGCTTAAAACCAAAATGTTCACAAAAAAAAGGATTTTGCTTGTTATCTCCATAATTGATATCGCCAATTATTGGATGACGTAAATGAGCCAAATGACGTCGTATTTGATGTCGTCTGCCGGTATAAGGCATTAGTTTTATCATTGAATATCTAACACTGTCATATTTGCCCAAAGGTATCGCTAAAGTGGCTGAATCTATTGCCTGATAATGCGTTTTTGCCAGTTGCGCGGGTTTATCTCTACTGACATTTTTATCCCCGTATTTATCAAGCTTCTCCTTAAGTGCATAATCAACAACCCCCTCTCCAGATAAATGACCACGAACCAGCGCAAAATATGTTTTTTGAATTTCCTTTTCTGTAAACTGCCTGCCCATTTCACGCGCAACATCTTCATTTAATGCAAACAACAAAACACCGGAGGTCGGCCGATCAAGACGATGTACCGGATAAACATACTGTCCGACAAGATCTCTGACTAATTGCAGAGCAAAATATTTTTCGTGTCTATCCATATAACTGCGATGTACAAAAAGACCTGCTGGTTTATCTACCGCTACCAGGTATTCGTCTTGATATAAGATAGTGAGTTGAGGTTTGTCGTCTTCTTCATTTATTTCATGTGGGGTTTCAGGGTTCAGTAAATCTTTATCGCACATTGAAGTTCTTCTTTAATTATCTCTTGAGTGACATTTTACATCAGTTAATTTTTGTGTGAAAACTTTATATTGTCTTTGTTTCAATTGAATTAGAGCTATGAATCAACTGCGTATCATATACTGTTATTTCTGCCTTACGATTATTCAATTTTCAATAAACACCCAATTAATATGGTTAGAAAACCATCAAACTCAACTTTGACTGTCTGAGTAGCTCGCACATTTATGTGTGCCTTAAAGTGATGCGTGGATAAATCCAAGTTCTACAGATTGCTCGAATAAATCTACATGGATATGTTCTTCTCGGTTTTTAATTGTAACAGCAACACTTAACCAGGACATAGCCAATTGCTATGCCTATGCCCAATTAACTGTGGCTATAAACCTTTAAGTATCTGATAAAAGTAAGTTTTGATGGGTTACGCCTACGGCTAACCCATCCTAAGTAATAAAATTATCTTTATATGTTAAATATTATAACAAAAATAATTACAGTCAGTTTCTACATGGAGAATTTCAACTGTATCTTGTCGTATTTTCCAAAAACCTGAGACAACTGCAGAGGCAAGTTAATTAATGCAACTGGTATAATATATATTTATTCAAACTTACTATGACAATCGACATAATTAATTCTAACTAAAAACTTAAATCACAAAGCCTTAACAATATCCTTAACTAAAGATGGGCCTTGATAAATAAAACCAGTATAAACTTGCACCAAGCTGGCCCCGGCGGCAATTTTTTCTTTTGCGTCAGCTCCACTGGCAATGCCACCAACACCAATAATAGGTAACTTACCTGCCAGAGCCGTTGATAAAATTGAAATAACCTGGGTACTTTTATCCTTTACGGGTTCGCCGCTTAAACCGCCCTGCTCGTTTCCATGTTCAAGGTTTTCCACTCCTTGGCGCGACAAGGTTGTATTCGTTGCAATAACACCATCAATGTTATTATCAATAAGCGATTTTGCTATTGACTTCACCTCTTCCTGAGTTAAATCAGGGGCGATTTTCACTGCAACAGGTACATATTTCCCATATTGCTCAGCTAATAATTTTTGCTCCACTTTTAATGCTGCCAGTAGTTCATTTAATGCGTCACCGTATTGTAATGAACGTAAACCGGGTGTATTTGGCGAAGAAATATTAACGGTGATGTAAGTTGCATAATCGTAAACCTTGCGCATGCAGTGAATATAATCATCTTTCGCATTTTCGTCAGGTGTGTCTTTATTTTTGCCAATATTAATGCCTAAAACACCTTTAAAATTTGCTTGCCTAACTTGGTCAATCAAATAATCAACACCTTTATTATTAAAACCCATACGGTTAATAATGGCATTTGCCTTTTCTAAGCGGAAAATACGTGGTTTGTCATTGCCCGGTTGGGGTCTTGGAGTAATTGTACCTATTTCAATAAAACCAAAGCCTATAGCAGCAAAAGCATTAATACATTCGCCATTTTTATCTAAACCCGCTGCTAGTCCTACCAGATTAGGAAAGTTTATTCCCATCACCTCAACAGGTTTGTCTGGCACATTTTGTTGATAAATTGCTTTTAGTGGTGTTGAACCCGTACTTTTTAAACCTTTAATCGTTAACTCATGAATCGTTTCAGCATCAAACTGAAAAAGTACCTTGCGTATTGCCGAATAAAACATAATACCTCTTAACAACTTATAAAATACCAATTGGTATTCTTAATAAACAAAAATAATAAACAAAAAAATCCCCACTAATGCGGGGATTCTATCATTTTACTTATTTACATTAAATCTTTAGGCTTATTTTGTTGGATCACAATTTAAACTTAATAGCATCAACTCACGAAGTGCCACCGAGAATTTAGCAAACTCATGGGTTTTACCCATTCTGAAGTCGGCTAAAATATGATACCAACGCGCAAGTGGTTGTTCATTAGTTTCGATCCAACTATCTAACATGCCTTCAATATCAATTTTTTCTGCATCACAATTACAACGTAAAACAACTTGTGTCAAAGAACGTTGTTGCCAATCAAGCTCTTCTCTGAATGAAGCTCTTGCCAATGCTTGCCAATGGTTAGAAACGGGTTGCCCGGTAATTTGATCCAGAAACCAGTGTAAATCTAATCTCACACCTAGTCTAAAGTACAGATCCGCAATTACATCAATTGAACGTCCATCGCAATGAGCAATGTCAGCGATATCCATTACAGGGAATAACGAACTTAACTGCGAGATACGTTCAGCAATATTGCTAGGTACACCTGTTTTAACTAAATCACCCTCAACATGTTTAAGTTGTGAAACTTCTTCTTTAACTAATAATTTATCCAAATTCTCAGCTAAATGTTTAAACGTTGGTTGGTAAAGCGCAATAGTTTGAGCAATGTCCAGCGCTTTATTGCGATGACGCAGGAACCAACGAGTTGCGCGTCTTACGGTTCTACGCAATTGAAATAACATTTCAGTTTGAATTGATGTTGAAATTTTATTATCTAATAAGATGATTTCTTGCCATATATCTGACAATTCAAATACTTCACTCGCCATGACATAGCAATTAGTTATTTCAGCAACCGTTGCACCTGTTTCTTCAGCCATGCGATTAACAAAATTAAAGCCCATATCGTTACCAATAATATTAGCTAATTTTGTCGCTATAATTTCGGCACGCAAAGGATGTTCCTGCATTTGCGCCTGATATTTATTCTGGAGCTGTTTTGGAAATGCTTGTATTAACAAACGATCATGAAACGGGTTATCGGTAATTTCAGGACAAACCAAATCTTCTTTCAATACCATTTTGCTGTAAGCCAATAATACAGATAACTCCGGTCGTGTTAATCCTTGGCCTTTAGCCAAACGTTCCGCTATTTCGTCATCATTAGGAATAAATTCTAAAGCTCTGTCTAATTTACCCTTACGTTCTAACTCATGAATAAACCGAACCTGTTCTTTTAATTGATTAACGCTGCGCATCTCAGTAATTGATAAGGAGTGTGTTTGACGATAACAATCTGCTAAAACAATTTCTGAAACCTGTTCTGTCATATCATATAAAAGTTTATTTCTCTGCTTAACGGTAAGATCACCACTTTGAACCAGACCGTTTAGCAAGATTTTAATATTGACTTCATTATCAGAACAATCAACACCACCGACATTATCTACTGAGTCTGAATTAATTCGACCACCATTGGTAGCAAATTCTATACGGCCCAGTTGTGTTAATCCTAAGTTACCACCCTCACCGACTACTTTGGTCTGCAATTCATTACCATTAATACGTAATGAATCGTTCGCTCTGTCGCCAACTTCTAAATGAGACTCTTTACTACCTTTAACATAAGTACCAATGCCACCATTCCATAACAAATCAACTTTCATTTTAAGAATGCTTTGCATTAATTCTGCTGGCGACATTTTTTGCTTTTGTGTACCCAGCATTTTTTTAATTTGCGGTGTTAACTTAATAGATTTTACTTGGCGGCTAAAAACAGCACCACCTTCTGAAATTAAATCTTTATTGTAATCTTCCCAGCTACAACCAGGTAAATTGAACAGACGTTCACGCTCTTTATAGCTGCTGGCCGCATCTGGTGTTGGATCAATAAATATATGCATATGATTAAAAGCAGCTTGTAGCCTAATATGTTTAGATAACAACATACCATTACCAAAAACATCTCCCGCCATGTCACCTATACCGATACAAGTAAAATCAGTAGATTGACAATCAATATCCATTTCACGGAAATGACGTTTAACAGACTCCCATGCACCTCTTGCCGTAATCCCCATACGTTTGTGATCATAACCAACACTACCACCAGAGGCGAACGCATCACCCATCCAGAAGTTATAATCATCGGCAATACCGTTGGCAATATCAGAAAATGTTGCCGTACCTTTATCTGCAGCAACCACTAAATACGGATCGTCTTCATCTAAACGTACAACATCAACTGGCGGAACAATCTCACCACCTATAATATTATCTGTTATATCCAATAAACCACAAATAAAAGTTTTATAACATTCTTTACCCGCTTCAAATATTTCTTGACGAGAACCGCCAACAGGAAGTTGTTTACAAACAAAACCACCTTTTGCGCCTACCGGAACAATGACGGTATTTTTTACTTGCTGAGCTTTAACTAAGCCTAATATTTCTGTTCGGAAATCTTCACGTCTGTCTGACCAACGTAATCCACCACGGGCAACTTTACCGCCACGTAAGTGAACACCTTCAATTTGAGGTGAATAAACAAAAATTTCAAATTTAGGCAATGGTAATGGCACATCGGATATTTGTTCTGGTAAAATTTTAAAAGAAATGTAAGATTTATTGCCTTTAACAGGATCCTGTTGGAAATAGTTAGTTCTGATGGTGGCATTAATCATTTCCACAAAACGACGAATAATTCTGTCGTCATCTAAGTTAGCTACGTTGTCTAAAGAGGTTTCAATTTCATCTAATATTTTCGCCTGAGCTTTTTCAGATGCTTTGTTTTTGGGATCAAAACGAAATTTAAAAGCATTAATTAATAATTCCGCAATATCAGGGTAACGGGCAAAAGTATCTTCAATATAACTTTGACTAAATGTACCGCCAATTTGACGTTCGTATTTTGCAAAAGCTCTTAAAATTGAAACTTCACGACCATCTAATTCAGCGCCCAATATTAAACGGTTAAAACCGTCATCTTCTAAATCACCTCCCCAAACTTTTGCAAATGCATATTGAAATAAACTTTGCACCACTTCCAGGTTAAATTTACCTTTACCGGTAAGTAACATTGAAAAGTCTAAAATCCAATAAATTTGACCCTCGTTAGTTCGAACCGCAAACGGGCTTTCACCAATAACTTTTAAACCAAAATTTTCTAAAATTGGTAAAACGTCAGAAAGGTGCAAAGGTTCACCTGAATGGAATAATTTTAATTTAACCAATCGGCTATCATGCTTTTCTTCCTGTGGCTGATAAAATAGCATTTCCAATGGATTATCATCAGATATCGCTTCTAATTTTTCAACATCAACAATAGCCGAACCAGGTAAAACTTCATCCTTATACGATTGTGGAAAACTCACATATTTACGACTTAACTCTTTACCTTTAGCTTCACCTTTGTGAGAATTTAGCGCACCAGCTAATTTATCATCCCAGCTACGGGCCGCTTCATTTAAATTCTTTTCAATTTCTTTCACGTTAATATCTGCTTTAGTTGAGTTAACCCGAACAATATAATGCGTTCGAGCTTGAACAGACTCGGAAAAATAAGTCGTAAATTCCACTTCCCTGTCACTGCCCAAAGCTTCTTGTAATAATTTTTGGGTCGCCACACGCAATTCTGTGTTGTAGCGTTCTCTGGGCACATAAACCATGCATGAATAAAAACGGTCAAATGCATCCCGGCGAATAAACAAACCAGAATAATCACGTTCCTGCATTTGAAAAATGCCAAGCACATTTTTTAATAACTCTTCCGTATCTGTTTGTAATATTTCGTCTCTTGGATAAGTCTCTAAAATATTAATCAAGGTTTTATAAGCGTGTGTACCATGAGCAAAACCAGAAGATTCACATACAGCCATAACTTTAGATTTAATGAACGGGAGATCTAAGGCACTATTTGTGTAATATGACGAACCAAACAAGCCTACAAAACGCTCTTCACCAATAACATTGCCTTTGTTGTCAAATTGCTTAATACCAATGTAATCAAGATGTGCTGGCCGATGAACACGAGAACGTGAATTAGTTTTGGTTAAAATCAATAAGTTTTTACCCAAAGCAATTTCACGGGCAGATTTACTCAAATCCGAAATTAAACGCTGTTTAGTTCCATTTGAATTTTTCATTAAACCTAAACTGGTTTCAACATTTGCCGTTAAAGCTATTTCACCTTTTAAAGCTTCAACATTATAAGAACGATAACCCATCAAGGTAAAATTATCGTCTAATATCCATTGCAGAAATTCTACCGCATCTTCTTTTTCTGCTTTAGAACCTGGTAATTTGGCTTTTTTAACATCAGTAATGATATCCGCAAGCCGAGTGCGCATTTTTTGCCAATCACTTACCGTTAACGAAATATCACTTACGACCGACAATAATTCTTTAGCAACGTTATCAAGTACTGTTTGTTCAGTCTGGCGATCAATTTCAATAAAAAATACCGTTTCTATTGAAGTAGATACTAACGATTTATCCGCTGCAGCAGCTAATTCTGTAATATTTTTATTTTTATCCCGAACAATCTTGATTGGACAATTAAGCATTAAATGCGGTGACAAACCTAAACGGTTTAACGCAATACGTAATGAATCAACCAAAAATGGCATATCACTGATAATCACTTCAATAACAGTATGACTTGATTTCCAACCATGTTTTGAAACTTGAGGGTTAAAAACCTTAATGACAGGTGTTGAATCCTGATGACCATTAAGTGCTTTCCATAAACTCAGGGTTGCACCGTACATATCACTATCATTGCGATGGGCTAAATCTAAAGTCGAAATATTACTGTAAAGCAGCTCTGCAAATTGGGCTACTAAGGGTGAAGTATCGAGAGGTACTTTTTTTTGTATTAATTGAGCCACGTTTTTAAGTATTACTGAGGGTAAACCATCTACTAACGCCATGCCGTTTTCCTTTTGGATAAAAGCTTGAAATAACTTGTTGTTTATTCTTTGTATATTTGTCGTATATCTGTTGTTTAAATACTTTTCATCTTAACTTAACACAATTTGTATTAAGTGTTGATCACTGTCTATTAGCATAGACTATTATATTCATCAGGTGGATTTTATTAATAAATCTAAGGGATTGCGAGTGTTATTTTATTACAGATACGAAATATTGTGTAGATAGGGTATAAAAAAAGTTATAGGAGTAAATGTTTATTCATTTGCATGTAATAGAAAATGACCTTTCGGCCATTTTCTTGTTTATTTATGCATTTTTATCACATTATGAAAATGTTAAAAAAATTTTAATTATTTATTGTTTTTTTACTTCAGCTTTATTATTAGTCCATAAAAACGCAGATAATGCAGGCAAAACAATAATAGCGGCTAACATATTTACTAAAAACATAAAGGTTAACAGTATTCCCATATCAACCTGAAATTTCAAATCAGAGAAGAACCAGGTAGAAACACCAATCGCAAGCGTTACACCGGTAATTAATACTGCACTGCCTCGTTCTTGTAATGCAGCTAAATAAGCGTCAGCTACTGTTTCGCCATTTCTCAGCTTACTGCTCATTGTTGACAAGATATAAATACCGTAATCAACACCAATACCGACACCTAACGCTATAACAGGTAAGGTTGAAACGGTTAATCCTATGTCAAGTACCGTCATTAACCACTGTGCCAATGTTGATACTACATAAAGAGGTAATACAACGGCAACAGTAGCGCGAACACTTCTGAAGCTGATCAGACATAACAAAATAACCGCTCCGTAAACATAAATCATCATGGGTAACTGAGCTTCTGCTACCGCTTCATTCGTAGCGGCCATTACACCCACAGGGCCAGATGCCAGTTTAAATTGAATTTTATCGGTACCTAATTCACTTGTTGCTATCTTAACGGCACTGATCACTGCATTAATCGTTTCCGCTCTATGATCTTTCAAAAACAGGATCACCGGCATAACGCTGCAGTTATTGTTTAATAAACCACTTGATGAAGGAACTCGGGCAATAGATTGCACTAATGTTTGTTGGTTTCTAGATAAAGCACGCCATTTTTGATTACCTTCGTTATAACCAGCGTTAACAATTTTGGCAATAGAGGCCAAACTAACAGCAGACTGCACGCCCGGTACATTCTCCATTTTCCACTGAAAACGGTCAATTACATCCATTGTTTCATAAAAAGTACAAGCATCAGGCGTGGTTTCAATAATCACTGACATGTAATCGACACTGATAGCATATCTGTCGGTGATCAAGAAAGTATCCTGATTATAACGGGATGATTCATGCAAAGCTGGTGATCCGGCGTGCAATTCACCAATTTTAAGATCTTGAGACTGAAAATAACCAACCACATACAATATAAACGTCAAGACTAAAATAACGGATGCTGGTCCCTTGTTAGCGAACTTAGACATGTGATGCCAGATAGTTACATTTTGCGTTTCTTTATCTGACGAGTTTAGAGTAATATTTCCCTCTATTTTGTTCTCTTTTTTCTGATTGATTTTTTCAATATGAAGGTAAGAGACCAATAACGGCAACAAGATTAAATTAGTTAATATGATCATCGCCACACCTAACGAAGCAGTGATAGCTAATTCTCTGATAATACCAATATCAATAGATAATAAAGTTAAGAAACCTACTGTGTCTGAAAGTAAAGCTATACCTCCGGGGATCAACAAAGCTCTAAAACTCAATTGTGCCGCTTGACTGCTGGTATTTCCCCTGGCTACTAATTTACTCACAGAGTTTATCATTTGAACTCCGTGACTCACCCCTATTGCAAAAACCAAAAATGGGATCAAAATTGACATAGGATCAAGGCCAAAGCCTAATACAGACAACATACCCATTTGCCAGACCACGGCAATTAAAGAACAAGCAATGGGTAAAATAGTTAAAGTAATTGAATGACAGAAAAAATAAACCATTATCGCGGTTATCGCGATAGCTAAACCAAAAAAAGTAACAACTCCTTTCGCGCCGTTGGCTACATCTCCTACCATTTTAGCAAAACCAATAATATGAATACTGATTTTGCTATTTTCGAATTCTTGTCTAATCTCTGTTTCCAGCTGCTCGGCAAACAAAATGGTGTTTAATTTTTCTCCTGTATCAGGGTCAATTTCCATTAATGATGTTTTGACCATTGCACAGCTATAATCATTAGCGACTATGCTTCCGACAATGCCAGCTTTTTCAATATTAGATTTAACAACAGATAAACCTTGTTTATCTGCTTTGAAATTAGCAGGAATGACCGGACCACCAGCGAAACCATCCTCAACAATTTCAACAAAACGGGTACTTGGTGAAAACAATGATTTAACCTGAATACGATCTACACCGGGGATAAAAAATAATTTGTCGTGAACCCCTTTCAACGCATTAAAAAATACCGGGTTAAATATATCGCCATTCTTATCACACACTGAAATCAATAAATTATTTGCACCACCGAAATTCTCCCGATGTTTCAAATAAGTTTTCATATAACTGTGATTTAAAGGAATGTTTTTCGTGAATGATGCGTCTAACTTTATTTGAGTCGCTTGGAACAACAAGAAAAAACTCATTAAAACAAACAATACCAATACGGTGGCTTTTTTACGAAACAGACTTACTTCAATTTGATTAACTACGGATTCTATACTCATTTTAATCCTGTGTTCCTGATTTTGTTACTACAATATTTTTAATACCACCATCTGAAACTGCAACGATTTGATTTTTGAACCAAACGCCGGCTATTAATGGCTTTCCATCTTTTTGATTACGAGGGAAAAAGGTTTGACCGTCATCATTACTTTCAAGGAGAACACCATTATTTCCGAGTAGAAAAATACGGTTATCATCACCCAGAACAATAGAATTTAATAATGCTGTCGTTTCGGTCTTTGACCGTTTCCACGATTCACTATTCTTCAAACTTCTAAAAACATTGCCTCTTAAACCCACGACAAGTAAATTTCCTTGTCCGGTTTTGGTTAAATCAAAAAATGACCCCTGATAAATTTCATCAAACTTCTGCCAGCTCACACCAAAATCATTGCTTTTGGCCATCAATCCTATTTCACCTACCAGATAAGCAGTTGAACCATCTAATACAATACGATTAAAATGAGGCAGTATGCTTGCGATTTCATCTAGATATGCTGCTTCATCTTCATTTTTTAATTCCATCAGATATTCAATATCGTCCTCAAATAGAAATTCATCATGAAATTCACTCTGCCATGATTCACCACCATCATTTGTTCTGAAGAATTGGCCATATGCTCCTACTGCGACACCTTGTAAAGGGTTTTTGAAGAAAATATCTAATAAAGGCTTTTCTAGTTCAGGTTTATATTGCTGAATTGTCCAGGTTTGTCCACCATCTTTACTGTGTAAAATACTTGAATCATGACCTACGGCCCAACCAAGTTCAGCATTGACAAAAAATACGCTGGTTAACGTTGATTGAATAGGAACTGCCGCTTGTTGCCAATGTTTAGCGTCTGTAGAAAATAAGATATGTCCATGCTCACCAACAGCAACCAAGGTGGATTGTTCAACATAAACAATATCAAGTAACAAAGATTGACTCGCCAGTGAAGCACTTATTGACGCCATAGGCTCTTTTGCTGAAACTAAACCACAACAGAAAATAATACTTGAGAGAAAAGCAAAAATACACTTCATGAAATAACCACACTCTTTCAATGATAAATAAAAAATAAAAAATAAAAAACCAACTACAAAATACTTCTTAACCCACTAATTTATAAACACAACTTATAAATAAAAGCTTAAATATAACGTCTACCAACTTATATAAAGTCAGAACACCTTAGCGCTTTCATTTTATTTGTTCACCTCCTGTTATTCCTGTTATATTCAACCAATTCAAAAATCAGTTTGCGTATGTAAAAACGGCTGACAATTGCCAGCCGTTTTTCATGGTTTTTTCGTAATTATCTACGACCTTCACGTCTTAATGCCGATGGCGTAAACGATTTATCTTTCAAATCTGCTGAAAAGTTATACATTTTAGCTTCATTATCTAATCCCATCGCGATGTAACGACGTGATTGAAGATCATGAAATACTTCAAGTGTTGACCACTGCGCAGGAACTTCATAGTAATTAATACCATGAGCAACACCTACACGATATAACTCATCACGGTTATCATAAATATCAGTTACCGCAATTTGCCAGCTGTCTTCATCAATAAAGAAAACACGTTTCTTATAAATATGACGCGTCCCAGATTTAAGGTTAGCTTCAACAACCCAAAC
Source organism: Alteromonadaceae bacterium (assembly GCA_013216015.1). Classification (GTDB taxonomy): domain Bacteria; phylum Pseudomonadota; class Gammaproteobacteria; order Enterobacterales; family Alteromonadaceae; genus JABSOI01. The sequence goes on from JABSOI010000010.1 coordinate 176,683, forward strand.
TCTATGCTTTTCATAACGAACTAAATCAGGATTAATGTGACCCGGTTGCAATATGTCTTTATATTTAATCTGATCACTGTGTAAACGATAATCATTGTAAGGGATCAGTAATTCCTGCTTTCCTTTTAATGTCCACGTGTAACGGTTTGGTGCGCCGTTAAACATATCGAAATCATCTGTTGTTCTTAAACCATCAGACGCTGTACCCGGTGCATCATAAGCTACGTTTGGTGCACGACGAACCCGGCGTTGTCCGGTATTGTATGTCCATGCCTGACGAGGGGTTTTAATTTGATCCATCGTTTCATGAACTAACAAAGCCGTACCAGATAAACGCGCAGGCTCAGTAACTTTTTGTTTAAATTTAAACAATATGTTAGTTTTCTGCAGTTCATCAGATGATGCGCCTTTCACACCGTAAGGTATCATCAACTGATCATCAAAACCCAAATAAGTAAAATCACCTGAAGCAGTTGGAGCAGCTTGTCCACCTGCACGAGTAACAACTTCACCACGATAACGTAATATGTGGTTCCAGATAGCCTCTAAACCATTAGCTGGGATCGGGAATGGAATACCAACAGCAGCTTGTGTGATGCCATTTCCACCTTGAACCAACTCAGTGCGGGTAGCATTAACCATACTGGCTTGATACACATGTTCAGGTACAGAAGCAGAACGACGAGTTTCATACACTTCCATCTTAAATGAATCAGGATAAGTTTCGAGTAATTTTACTTGTCCCAGAGTAAGTATATCTTTGTACTGAGCCATATTTTTAGCAGTAACTGTATATTTAACCTTATCATCTGAAAAAGGGTCAATATGATGATCACCAACCGAATATCCTGCAGGAGCAGAAGTAATACCGCCAGTCCAGGCCGGAATTGAACCATCAGCATTAGCAGCCCGTACGGCCCCCATAGGTGTTAACTCTTTCTTAAGGCTATTCACTTGTTCTTGAGAAACCTTTGCCATGGCTGAACAAGAGAAAGCAAGAGATACGCTTAATGCAACCAGAGCTAATTTGTTAATTGACTTGTTTTTTATAGACTTATTATTCATCGACTTATTATTCACGACAAAGCCCCTTATATTGAATATTTAATACTGAAAGAAACATAATCACGATCTTCCATCTTATTTGTTGTACCTACACCACCAAAGAAACTGTTGTAGCTGAAATCAGCAGACCAACGACTTTGATAATCAAAATTAATACCTAAAGAAACCGATTTACGATCTTCAATAAATAAAAATAAAGGATCCGGTGTTATGCCTTTAACATCATGAGTAAAAATAACTCTTGGGAAAATATTTATCCCGGCAAATACATTGTAGTAATCCAATTTAGCAACTGCTCGATACCCCCAGGCAAATTCATCTGGGAATGGGTTTAATTCAACACCATTCTGGAGAGCAACTTCTAAACCTTCTTTACCTGCAATACCACCATTTCTAGCTGTACCCGGACCATTTAAACGTAATACGTCTTGATCTGGCATGTCTTGAATGTTGATACCACCAATTTCAAACAAAGTGGTAAATTGACTCGCCCCAAAAGAAGGACCCCATAAATTAGTTAAAGTAACTTGAGCTTGCAGTGTATCTGATAAAATAAAACCCTCAACCTGTACACCTAGTCCATACGGCTGACCTGTCGCATGATTAACGAGTTGAGAAACACCATCTAAATCAGGGCGTATTCCCGCATTTGCCAATTGTTGCGGCATTGCGGCAAATAACAATTCAACATCATCAATTTGAAGTGGTTCATCTTGTCTGTAGGTAATTTCACCCGCAACCGATGTTGTGCCAAATACAGTATTAAAGCTCAACGCATAAAGTTGAATATCTTCAGGATAAGTAAGTTTTACTTTTGAGAATGCTGCTAAATCAGAATAATTATCTTCAGTTATCATTCCACCAGCAATCATCCCAACATCAGAAGCAATCGCTCCTGCACTGAAATCAGCAGTTATACCAACAAATAGTGGACGACGACTATGATAATTCATGTAATACAAACTAAGTTCAGTATCATTTAATTCAGGAAGGTACCAAGATAAACGCAAGCCATATTGACCGCCATCTTCCGGCTTGTTTTCACCTTTGCTTCCTGGTGCTCTTAACGTTAACTTAGTTGGATAAGCCATATACATGCTACCAGCAGTGGCTGCATCTATTGCACCCGCACGGAATAAACCACCAATTTGATTCAGACCACCCAATAAAAAGTCTAAATCCATATCAGGATTACCGGAAAAACCTAGTTGAACGTTGTTGTACTGTCCACCATCACCAGCAAAGTCGTTGGTAGAAAAATAACTACCAGGTGCTGGCAATACCGTTTTTTCCCAGCTGTATTGATAAAACATTTCAATGTTGAAGTTATCTGTTACACCTAAAGATGCCCATACAGCACCAAATGGTATAAACGCTTCTTTTAATTCAGAGCCCGGTGCTTTTAATCGAGCAATATCTACCGGATTCAGTTCACTGATACCATGAGAAATTAAGGTACTTTCGCCCCAGCTAATAATTTGCTGACCTACACGTACAGATAATGGCATTTCACCTAGTTCAAAATCACCATAAACAAATGCATCCAGTAAACGGACATCACGACAAATTTGATCTTTTGCTTCGTCATCACGACAAGGATTATTCACTTGCTGCGAAGTTGGATTAGTCCAGGCTCGGTTGTTATCCATCATTGCGAAGTCATAAAAATACATACCACGAACAAACAGGCCTACATTGTTATAACGTATATCTAAATCATGTAATCCTTTGAATACTTGTGAAAAGCTTTCACCTGCATCATAATTTAAGTTACCGTTATCACCGTTATTTGAATAACCACCCTCTCCTTGCCAAATAGTTGCATTAATTGGATTTGCATTAAAAACAGGATCATAGTGACTGAAATCGAAACCATTTTTAAGATTGTTGGAAATACCAACATTGTCATTCCAATTGCGGTCTTGTATACGCCAGCTTGAGCCAACACTGAATGTTGAATCAAAGCTGATATCTAAATCACCTAATTGAAAGTTTGAAGCTTGTGCTTGAATAGCAGCCATAGAAAGTACGGCAGCAGTAATGCCAACAGCTAAAGGTTTTTTATTGAAAGCTTTTTTGTAAAACTGATTACAAAGGCTATGTTTCATTTAATATCTCCCCAGACCCGAAACAGAGTGTTTTAATTATTATTCTTTAATACCACTATTGTGGGATAAAACAATAATTGCATCATTTCAGTCACTAGGCAAGAGTAAAAAACATTTGTTGATACGCTCTGTTTTAACGACTTGTACACAATAAAAACATCAAATAGCCAAGCTGTTTGAAACAAGTGTTTAAAACTTAGGAAAACAAAGTCGATTTACGCCTAACAAGTGAAGTAATTTGCAGTTATTTTGTCTTAAAGCATAGACGAGTTTATCTGAACCATGGTCTGACCACTGTTTAAAGCAAACACTCTATTTTTAAATTCTCTTTAAAGATAAAAACTTATTATTTTCTGTCTGAAGACAAAAATGTCCTTGAATACCTGTAGGAGATAGATATTTTCTAAGATGCATCGCGGGAAACTGCACTTTTACCCCTTGTGTAGAGGTGGCCACAATGGATTGGATCTGCCCTTTGTAATAGGGAAGAAAATCTTGATTTGACATATTAATTGAGAAGAAATATTGTTTCATTGTTATACCAGTTCTATATCTTTTGCTCTTTTGTGAAATTAAAAAAGGCATTTATTTATGACCATACATTTGTAAATAGCTTGGGCATATACCCGTAATCATTCAAAATGCAGGTTTTGAAGCGTTTTAAAAGATTATCTACTACGTTGCTTTCAATCCCAATAGCCCGCTATTGCTCAATCAAGCGCCTTTTAGATAAACTTTCAAATTCACCTCAAATTCCCGCATCTTGAATGACCACGGGTATAGTTATCAACACACTATTCCTGAGTTAGCCTAAAGTCCCACATCCATGTGAAACTATACATAATAAATCTGGTATAAATTAGCTTAATGCTGCATCAAGTTTTTCTTTTAAATCTTTTGATAATGTCGGCAATAATGAAAGTTTATCAAGCTCTGTTCGCATTAGTTTCTGCCTCACTTTATCAAAACCTTTATATTGGATTAATGGTGTGATTAATCTTGAAGCCACTTGTGGATTTATATCATCTAACAAGGCAATTTGATTTGCTAAAAACTTATATCCATCACCCGTTAGACTATGAAAATGCCTTGGATTGTTATAAGCAAAAGAAGCTATTAATGATCTTGCTCTATTAGGATTTTTTAAACTAAACAGAGGATGTTTAATTAAATCGGATAATCGTTGCATGATATTTTTACTATTTAAAATACCATTAACCATAAACCATTTGTCCATTACAAGTGCCGTATCAAACCAACGTTTCTCAAAAATCGCCATTTGCTCATCGTATTCTGGTAAGTTATTTTTCGCAGAACAATTTAACGCCGATAAAGTATCAGTCATATTATCAGCATCTATATATTGCTGATGAACCAGCGATTGTGATCCCGGTAATATTGCAAGATAAGATAAACAAACATTTTTCAATGCTCTGTTAGCTAACACCAAAGCATCTTTACTTTTGCTTGAGCTACTTTGCTCCAGATTTTTATCAACACCATTGATAACTTTTTGACATTGCTGGTAAGTTTTAAGAAGAAGATCTTTTAAACCTTTTGCTAAAAATAACTTTAATGTAGAAATTGCATCACTTAATGCTATTGGATCAACCTCTTCTATCATATCTGCGACTTCATCAAAATCAGGTAATATCAGTTGTTCCGCTATAAGCGCAGGATCGATTGAAGACGATAATATATTTGCAAATGAGCTAAGCAAACTTATCGGTAGCTGCTCCTCTGTGTTAGTTACTAATTTTTTCAAATACGTAACGAGTAATTTTTGCCCCGCATCCCAACGGCAAAATTCATCTTGTGCCAAAACCATTATTGACTCAAGTTCATTATCTGTCTGGATATAATCTACTTTAACAGGAGCCGAAAAACCTCCTAAGAAAGCAACAATTGGTTTTTCATCAAAACGCTCAAAACTCCACGTTTGCTCAAGGTTTTTTAATTCAAGTAAATGACTGGTACTACGGTTATTTTTTTGATCAATTAATTCAACTTTTACAGGAATATGTAATAAATCGTTGGTCGAGTCAGACTTGCCGGATTTTTCTGTATCTGACTTAGGGTCACTTTGTTTAATACTTAAATTAAATTTACCTGTTGATTCATCAAAAGATTCATTAACAATAAGGGTTGGAGTTCCCGCCTTTGAATACCATAACTTAAATTGCTCTAAATTCTCTTTTGACGCATCAGCCATTGCATTGACAAAATCATCACAAGTAACTGCCATACCGTCAAAACGTTTAAAATAAAGATCCAACCCTTTTTTAAATTGTTCCTGACCAAGTAACGTATGCAGCATACGAATAACTTCGGCCCCCTTTTCATACACAGTAAGGGTATAAAAGTTATTCATCTCCATTACTTTTTCTGGTCTTATTGGATGAGCCATTGGGCCAGCATCTTCAGCAAACTGCAATGAACGTAATACACGAACATTTTGAATTCTGGTCACAGCACAAGAATGCATATCCGCACTGAATTGCTGATCTCGAAAAACCGTCAAACCTTCTTTCAAACTTAATTGGAACCAATCACGACAAGTTACCCGATTACCCGTCCAGTTATGGAAATATTCATGGGCTATAACCGCTTCAACATTAAAGTAATCAGTATCTGTAGCAGTTTTACTATCAGCTAAAACGTATTTACTGTTAAAAACATTAAGCCCTTTATTTTCCATTGCCCCCATATTGAAGAAATCGACAGCTACAATCATGTAAATATCTAAATCGTACTCCAGATCAAAAGTATCTTCATCCCATGCCATTGAGTTTTTCAAAGCATTCATGGCATGTTGAGCTTTTAACAAATTACCTTTATCTACAAATATTTCTAAAGCAACATTTCTTTTTGAAGCAGTAACATAGTTGTCTTGTAGTAAATCGAAATCTCCTGCAACTAAGGCAAACAAATAACAAGGCTTTGGAAAGGGATCATGCCAGGTAGTAAAGTGTCTTCCATTTTCAAGCTCCCCCTGATCAATCTTATTACCGTTTGAAAGTAAATATGGATATGGTTTCTTATCTGCAATAACTTTAGTGGTAAAAATCGCCATTACATCAGGACGGTCTAAATAATAGGTTATCCGACGGAACCCCTCTGCTTCACATTGAGTACAAAAAGCATCGCCTGACTTGAACAGGCCTTCTAATGACGTATTTTCCAACGGATTAATTTCTGTAACAATCGTTAAAGTAAATTCTTGTTCCTTTGTCACAATTTCAAGGTGATTATCGGTAATAATATAATGATCATAACTGAGTTCATCTTGACTTGATGGAGCACTACTTAGTTGGGAACTGCTTAATTGAGAACTGCTTAATTGAGAACTGTTCAACTGAACACTGATCAATTTCAATTGTGCACCATCTAGAGTTAAAGAAGCAGCATCCTCCCCCACCCGCCTAACGGTCATAATACTAGTGACAATGGTTTTAGTATCCGATAAATCAAAAGTAAGTTCTATTGTTGAAATGGTAAATAATGAAGGTTGGTAATCTGCGAGATATCGAGCAGTGAATTGTGCCATTGATGAGTCCAGTATTTGCTAAAGAGAAAATATATACCCAAACCACTTGGAAATGCAGGATTGTGCAAGACGAGAAACGGCTATATACAAGGCATTAAACTTTGCTAATAGTATTCTATTAGGAAATTTAATAACGCAGGAGATAGCCGTTTATCGCCTTACCCGAAGGGAGCTAAGCTAGAATATCAGTGCTGTGTTGCAACACTTTATAAGGGAATAACCATTATATTCGTGTTGCGCCATGCTCTGATGTACTAGATTAGCTCTCGGCTGGCATTTCCAAGTGGTATGGGTATCCAGCCTGTAAAAACAGGCTTTATACATTATTATTTATTTGGGTAATTTTATTATTTTGTCACTAATTTTTTAATCTTAAAACCCATATAACCGTAGACTACCGCTAAAACAGGATTAATTAAATTAAAAAAGCAATAAAAAATATAATCAAAAGGATTAACTAGCAACACACTATACATATATGCGCCACAGGTATTCCAAGGTATTAACGGTGAAGTTATAGTGCCTGAATCTTCAAGTGTACGGCTCAACACAACAGGATCTAACCCTCTGCGTTTATACTCTTCTTTGTACATACGTCCTGGCATTACAATCGACATATACTGATCAGCAGTAATAAGGTTTGTACCAATACAAGTTGCCACGGTGCTGGCGATTAAACTTCCGGTTGATTTTGCTGCAGCTAGAATTACATTTACAAATTTACGTAACATACCTAAATGCTCTAACACGGCACCAAAACTAAGCGCACACATAATAAGCCAAATAGTATTTAACATGCTCGACATACCACCGCCACTAAGCAACTTATCAAGCTCTTGATTACCCGTTTCAATCGCTACGCCATCAAAAAAAGCCGTCCAGACCACCATTAAATTAGCCGTAAAAACATCACTGCCTTGGGTCGCTATTCTGATAATAAGTTCTTGTTGAAATAAAATAGCCCAAACAGCGCCCATTATTGCTCCAATAGAAACAGCAGGGAATGCCGGCACTTTTTTGATGGCTAAACCAAGTAAGATTAACAGTGGCACTAAATTTACAACACTTATATGAAACTGTTGAGAAAGTTGTTCATTCAAAGCGTTTATCGCACTATTACTTGCGGTAACAGTTTCATTTAACCCTAAAATAATAAATAAAACCAACGCAGTACTGATTGAAGGGATTGTTGTCCATAACATATATTTTATATGGTTAAACAATTCACTGCCTGCAACAGCCGGAGCTAAATTTGTTGTTTCGGATAATGGTGATATTTTATCACCAAAATATGCACCAGAAATAACCGCACCCGCAGTAATGGCTGGAGATAATTCTAATCCCTGAGCAATACCCAATAATGCAACACCAATAGTCGCAGCCGTAGTCCATGAACTACCAATACTCATGGCAACTACACCACAAATAACGCAAGTGGCGGCATAAAACCAACTGGGGTTAAGAATTTGCAAACCATAATAAATCATTGTTGGTACTGTACCGGACAATAACCAGGTGCCAATAAGCGCACCAACTGATAATAAAATTAAGATAGCCCCTAAAGAAATAGAAATACCATGCACAATGGCTTTTTCCATTGAAGCCCAAGTATAACCATTCTTAAAACCAATAATGACGGCTATTCCCATACCAACCAATAAAGCGATTTGATTTGGCCCATAAGAAGAGTTATCACCAAAATATATTACTGCGGCAGCCAACATAATAACTAACGCAATAATAGGAATTAATGCGTCAATAAGACTTGGGGGCTTAGTATTACTTGAATCTGACATAGAAATATCGATACCTTTTTATTTTAATTGTTATCTAACGTAAATAAAGATTCCACCTTAATACCCAGAACTTTCTATTTCATGTTTTTTTCAAACCTCTGAATGGGAATAAACTTAATTGTATTGTGATTATAGTGCAAGCTATTTATGTGTTTTAATAGGGCCATAGTAAATAAAGATCATACAAGAAAAAAAATCTATCCAGATTTTTTTATAAAGATAACCCCAAACCATTTGGAAATGCAGATCAAAAAGATGCCGTTTTTTATAAAAGAAAACCGCCAACGTGGGCGGTTTAAAATGTTATAAACTTAAAAAACTACGAAGTTAAAAATAAACAATAACAAGTCTATTTTTTAGCAACTTTTCCTAATGAAACTAAATCAAAAGTAATTTTGGCCGTTTCGTCAAGGAATGGATCTAATTCACTTAACTCATCAGGTAAATCTTCAAGGTTAGTCACTTTCTCCATGCTCATTGCAACTAATCTTTCATTCGTTCTAACAAGTTGTTTGCTTTTACTACTCTTACGCTTAGCTTTTCGTTTTTCCAAGTTTAAGGATATAGTTTTATCATCTTTTTCAGCTTGATATATTTTAATATCTGACAATAAATAATTAAACTCAGTGTTATTTTTTATTCTTTCACTATGTAAAGAACTCAAATATGCGATGTCACCACTTAAATCAGTAAATGGCTTGTATAGAGCCTTAGCAATTTGGTCCCAGGGTAATGCATTCTTCTCTCGACTTTCACCCCAATCATCTGGATCTACAGCCGATGGAAATTCAATATCCGGCAATACACCACGATGCTGAGTACTACCACCGTTAATTCGATAAAATTTTGCAATAGTAAATTGAATACTGCCAAATGGCTTATCGTAAAGATCATACACCCGTCCTAAAGGTCTGTGCTGCTGAACTGTACCTTTACCAAAAGTATGCTCACCAACAATAACACCACGGTTATAATCTTGAATTGCCGCTGAAAAAATTTCAGATGCAGAAGCACTATATCGATCAACCATTACAGTTAACGGGCCTTCATAATAACTAATACCATCTTTATCACGATTTACTGAAACTCGGTTTGCACCATCCCGAACTTGTACAACAGGACCATGTTCAATAAACAATCCGGTTAATAATGTAGCTTCAGTTAAAGAGCCGCCACCATTGCCACGTAAATCGACAATAATACCTTCAACATTGTCAGCTCTTAACTTATCAAGTTCTTTTTTAACATCTACCGAAAGATTGTTATAAAAACTGGGAATTGTAATAACACCTAATTTTTTGCCTGTAGCGACATCAGATTCAGATTTTTCAATATAGACTTCTGATTTTGCAGCCCGGTCTTCTAATTTGATTTTTTCACGAATAATTGAAACTATTTTAATGCTGCTATCATCTTCAGCTTCACCGGGCAACACTTGTAAACGAACCTTGCTACCTTTAGGACCTTTGATTAAATCAACAACATCATCTAAACGCCAACCAATAACATCAACAAACTCTTCATCGTCCTGAGAGACACCAACAATTCTATCTTTAGGATTAATCTCATTAGATTTTTCAGCAGGACCACCCGGAACTACACTTTGAATAACGGTATAATCTTCTTCAGCTCGTAAAACTGCACCAATACCTTCCAGAGATAAATTCATTTCCATCTGAAATCTTTCTGCATTTCGAGGAGACAAATAAGAAGTATGAGGCTCAACAGAACGAGAAAAGCTATTCATCACTACCTGAAAAACATCTTCGCTATCACTTTGCTTTAAACGTCTAGTGGCATAACGATAACGTTTACCTAAAATTTCTTGAACTTTAGGCCATTTTTTTTTGGTTAAAATTAAATTAAGTGCATCATATTTAACCTTTAAACGCCATAATTCATCAAGTTCATCTTCATTTTCCGCCCACTCAGCATTTTCACGGTCAAAGGAAATCACTTCATTTTTAGTAAAATCGAATGGCGCTTTAACTAAGTTTGAACTTACCGAAGATAAGTTTTCCTTGTCAAAACCTAATAACTCCAACGCATATTCATAGCGTTCAAGGCGACGTTGCAAATTAATATTATAAATTTCATAAGCAACATCTAATTTTCCTCTTGAAATAAACGTATCAAAATCATGACGATGTTTTTCAAACGTTTTTATGTCGGCAGATAAGAAGACATTCCGGGCATAATCAAGTTGCTTAATGTAACGTTCAAAAACTTTCTCTGAAAGCAAGTCGTCCATTTGCACTTTTTTATAATGCGTACGGGCGAAATGTGTGGTGATCCGTTTACTAGACGTGGCATGCTGACTTTCAGGTACAAGCAAGGGAAGTGGAACCTTCTGGTCAATATTTTTATTATTGTCTTCATACGCTAATAAATTAGCGCTAGTTCCTAGTAAAGAAACAGACAATGATACGGCAAGTGCGATACGACAGAATTTTAGCATGCCTACTACTCCATATTATTGGGAATAAATATTTTCAATTTGTGTTTTAATAACCATTCCTGAGTTAAGTTGAACACTAACATCTTTTCCGGTAACTTCCGTAATTGTGGCATCCATTGGCGAGTTCCCCAATTGCACTTTTACTTTATTACCCGCTTTAATTAAAGCAGTTTCTACAGGTTTAAGTTTAGCCTGAACTTTAACTTCTGCACGTTTTGTTGACTTAACTGCTTTAAATTTAACTTTTTTCTTAGCGTCAGTAACTTGTTTCGCTTCAGGTTTATTACCCTTATTCGGCTTTTGAGGCACATTGTCTTTTGGTTTTTTGTTACCAAATTTTTCCTGGCTTTCTTTCAACGTCTTGCTGGCGTACTCAGCTTGAGCTTCATCAATTTCTGCAACTTGGTTACCATCAATATCAATTCGCTGATTACCAAGTTTAATTGTTTTTAAATAACGCCAACTGCTGGTGTAATGACGAAGCGCTTGGCGTAATCGTGTTTTACTGACAGTTTCATCTTCTTTTAGCTTTTCAGCTAAATCTTGAAATATTCCCACTTTTAAGGGTTTTGCTGCCCCTTCAATTGAAAAACACGCTGGGAATTTCTCAGCTAAATAGGCAATAATTTCTTTTGTGCTAGTACGTTTAGTTTCCATAAATACAACTTATATATTAATTTTGTAGATGTTGTTCCCGGTTATCCAACATATGTCGGCACCAGTCATAAATATCATCAGTTTCTAAATCAGGCAATACATCTTGCCCGATCCATGTTTCCCATACCAGTTCTAATAGCTGATTAAGCACTTCTGGTTCAATATCTTCTTCCGCTAAATCATACAGAGTATGATAAATTTCATTCATCCGCTCTGTGACTTGTTCTTCCTGGCCATCCCAGTCACCGACTATAGACTCGGCAACTAAATAGTCATGAATAACAACAAATTCTTTCATCTTAACACCTAACAAATCTTAAAAATTTGTCTCTATATAACCATTTTACAGGCTACCCAAACAAAATTTAACTAAATTACTTTCTAATAAATTCACAATAGCCTGCAATCCTTGTTGATCAACTTCGTCAAACCTTGCAAATTCAATACTATCAATATCTAAAACCGCAACAACTTTATCATCAACCTTCAATGGTATAACAATTTCCGCATTACTGGCAACATCACAAGCAATATGACCTTCAAAATTATGAACATCAGAAACGCATTGAATTTCCCCTGTTTCAGCCGCGACACCACAAACACCCGTTCCTATTGGTATCCTGATGCAGGCAACTTTACCTTGAAATGGACCAAGTACAAGGCCCGAGTTTTCAACACGGTAAAAGCCCGCCCAATTAATTTGCTCCATAGCATCAAATAACAAAGCACTGATATTTGCCATATTTGCAATCAAATCAGGCTCATCTGAGATAAGGGCTTTGGTTTGCTCATAAAGTTGTTGATACAATTGGGTCTTATTCATTAACTTCTATTTATCCACTATTTCATCAATTTCGCCCAGCTGTAACAAAGGCAATTATCAAAAGCCGCATAAGATACCTTGTTCAACCTTTAATTTAAAGCTTTATAAGCCAAAAAAAAACAATTTATTTGATCCTTTTCATCAAATCAATAAAAAAGTTACAGATAAAATAATAAGTAATATTATCGCTCTAACTGAAAAATTGCTGTTATTTGTGCCGATATATCTTTTATTCCAACAGTTGAATTAAATCCAGTAAACGCCCTATTCGCCATTGAATAATGCATTGCACCTCCATTCGATAATTCTTTCATGTAAACTAAGTTACCTAATGTAACACCAGCTTGTGCGCAATTCTCATCGTTTTTTTTGCTGCTATTTTGTTTTGCTGCCCCCTCTTTCTAAAATAGCTAGTGTTCGTTCAGAAACGGGGTCGTAGCGAGGGCGATCCAATAATACCAAATGGGCTCTACAAGATATAAGCGTTTAGTAAATAACACTATCTTTATTTCTCATAAATATTAACAAGTAACAAATAATGTTTACAGTATATATATTTAGTTCCATTTTTGAAATACTGCAACATTATTCTTCAAAAAATTTACCAATGCTCCTGTTTTGATAAGAAAAAATCAATAAATGCTCTTATTTTAGGTTGATCTGATTTTACATTTTGATAATAAAGATAAGCTTTTGCCGAACGCCACCAGTAATCCTCTAAAACAGGTACTAAACGTTGATTAGCCAAATGTTGTCTTATTTCCCAATGATCGTCAGCAGCGTTGATTAAACCTAATCCCTGCAAAGCTAAATCTATTTGTCCCGATACGGTTTTAATAGGAGCATCAAGTAAAACACCATCAGGCTGAACAGCGTTAACGTTTGGATTTTTATTCACGACTAAAAAATTATCTGGCTGATTATGTAAGTAACCAATCACCTGATGGCTGCTAAGATCATCAGGCACCAAAGGAGTGCCAAAATGTTTAAGATACGCTGGTGAAGCAAAAATCCCGTATTGTGACTCCCACAAAAAGCGTGATTTTAGGCCAGGATGTTTTTCTCCAAGATATTGTGAAACACCCCAATAAATATCAAAGCTTTGTTGATTGATATCAATAACTTTATCACAAAGATCAAACACCAGTTCGATCTCAGGATATGCTTGATGAAATTCATCTAACCAGGGAAACACAGTGTATTTATAAATATCAGGTGATTGGGCTACGACTTTAAGGGTGCCTGATATTTTCCCTTTCCGGGATTCAAGCCAAGAATTCAACGTATCATGCTGAGCAAGAATTAATTTTGCCTGAAGAAGAAATTCTTCTCCGAACTGGGTTAGTTTTACTTTCCTGGTACTACGTTCAAATAATGGTTCTTGTAACTGAGCTTCTAATTTAGTTATTTGTTTACTCATCGCCATAGGGGTTTGTTCACGTAGCTGAGCGGCAACTGTAAAACTCTGGTGTTCTGCCACTGCAATGAACGCAATTAATGTTTCAGTCTTGAAAGGTTGCTGTATTGACATCACAGGCTCCATTATAAACTTTTAGTTGATATATATTATACTAACATACTATTACTTTATAGTAGTCAAGCGTTTAAACTAAGTACATATTAAAACGATGACAATTATTGAGGTATATATGTTCTATTTAGAATTACTGTTATGGGCATTTTTTACTGTCTTTCCTATTTATGTTTATATGACGCACGAACAAGAAAAACAAAGAGTTATTACCAATCCAGCATTGCGAAACTCTGTTTATCAACTGACAATGCTACATTTATGGTTGCCAACATTGTTACTATTAGCGATGACTATGGGTTCTGAACTGACTTTATCCAGTTTAGGCTTTAACTGGGAATGGGATCTGGTTAACCAAATAGCAGTGGGATTAACGGTCATATTGACATTATTATTTATTTTCCAGATAAAAAGCTTTAATAAAGACCCTGATGCACAAAAGAAATTTATCGAGCAAATAGCATTTATTCGTTGGTTTATGCCTGAAAACATCAGTCAGGCTCGTTATTTTATATTGGGATTATCTGTAACAGCGGGGATCTGTGAAGAACTATTATTTCGTGGCTATTTACTAAACTTGTTTGATCAAAATATGCCGACTTATGTTGCCGTGATTTTATCGAGTTTGGCTTTTGGTGCTGGCCACATCTATCAGGGTATTTCCAATGTATTCAAAACCACATTATTGGGCGTGTTTATGTCATGTATATATTTACTGACTGACTCTATTTATCTGGTGATATATTTACATATTATCATCGATGCTTATGCTGGATCTTCAGCATATATCAGTTTATCTGCCTTAAAGGAAAATCGTTCAACCGAAACATCATAGCCTAAAACCTTAACCAGACCACCTACTCTGCTCGTCTTTTACTAAGAGGTGGTCTGTTAAAACTTAAAGCGTCAATAAGTGACCAATCAACGTTGCTTAAGTGATAATTCGGCTCTGACTGGCTTAAAGCGTTTATCCAACTTGAACATTTATTCCTTGATGGTGTAAAAGCCGCATTTTAATCGTCATCAATTAGGTCGAACACTCAACATAGTTTTAACTTTGGCTGCAAAATCATATTTTCATTGATTACCGTATTAAAAGTACCGTATTAAAAGTACCGTATTAAAAGTACCGTATTAAAAGTGCCGTATTAAAAGTGCCACCCAAGCAAACACCTAATATTAAACGATCCTCTTCAGGTTCAATCCTTCAACTCGATACAAACCAGATGTTATATTTTATATTCACTCATTGTGTTGATATTACTAACAATAATGCTATCGTTAATATTATCTGTAACTTTTCATAAAAGCGTTACCCCTTTCAGCTCTGATAAGAATAAAAGGATCTTACAAGTAAATTACTTAATTTATCTGGTAAATGACCTAACCAAGGAAGATATATAATGAAACCTAACTTATTTAAAAAAGGCTTTGTTTTTCGACATTGCTTTATCTTAGTTTTTAGCCTGATCAGTTGCTTCATAATAACGCCAGTCTGGGGTCAAAAACCCAGTAAAACCTCAGCCTCTCAACTCAATAATGACTCCTTTGGTAAGGATAATTTACATTATAAATTTAGCCTTAACAATAAAACGACAAAAAATCGAAGTAACGAAGTAGAACTCAAATTCGTTGATGACTTCTTCGGCAATAATGATTGTGTATTCAAACTCACCTTAAAAGGAAGTTCTCCGTCCAGAATAAAAGGCAAAAAATCAACTGACAATAAATCATGTATTGTAAATATCCCTATAAAACAAGCAGGTGACTGGAAAATTTCGTACCATTTCAAGAAAAAAAGAGACCGAATAACATTCGGAAAAACAACGACTTTAGAGTTTAAAACCATCGCTCCTGTACTCAATGGTACCTCTCCTGAAGCTAACGAGGAAACAGAAACAAATTACTCCGTAGAACTAAAATCCACAACCGAAGTGCTTGAGCCAAGCTATACATTTCCTCACCTCATTGCTGAACTCGGAGAATTTAAACTAAAATTAACTCAGACTGATATTGAGACAATAACCGACATCACTGTCTCAGCAAGTCCCTGTAACTTACAAACACCCTTCAACGGCCATAACCAGTATAAAATATACGGTGAAATTACAGGCGATAAAGGTTTGTGCTCTTTTAACTTTCCTGTTAAAAAAGCTGATAGTGGAGAAAAAGCCAATGACCTCAAAAACATTACCCTGCATATTTTTGTTCCCGACGATCCACAGGCACCGATCCCACAGATAAAAAAACATAAAAAAGAACAAAATGAACAAGATCACACTGTTGCTTGGCTAGCAATAGCCACCAAACCCGATCCCAAAGATCCTACCTGTGACTTACCATTATTCTTAAATGGAGAACACCAAAACACAATATTTGGAAAAATAATAAATGGTAATAGATTATGTTCTTATAGCTTCAATCTAATGCAAGTAAGTGACTATGAACCGTTCTATCACGTAGAAGAAATGACTCTGCATTTAGAAATCGCCGACATCAAACTGCCTGTAGATAAGCCACCCATTTCGTCAAAAGATATCTTCACAACGCCTTTAGAACTGTCACTTGAAAAAGATCTCGAACTGGGACAACCCAATAAAGTGATATTAACAGCCATTACCTCTTACTTTTTCAACTATGACAACATCTGTAACTTTGAATTAAGCCTAAACGGGGATTTCAAGCAAACAATAACTGGCCCATCAAATAATGAAAACAGCATATGTTCTGCTGAATTCACTGTTCATCAGGCCGGTAATTGGAATATTTCGTATCACAATAGACATGAAGGCGTCAGCCGAATATTTAATGTTATTACTCCAGAAAAAATGCCTCCAGGGATTATAATTGTCATTGTGTGTTCCTTTATATTTGGCGGCTACTCTATGATTCATAGCATTAAAATAAAAAGAATAAAAACTAAGCTACAAGTCGACAACCCTGCTACTGATCTTGTAAAAGAATTTGAATTCACCAGTAACATAGTCGCTAGCAGCACAGCTATAACTAATCCAACCAAGCCTGGGCCGGCAATTAAACTGAAATCAAGATTAACCAGTTCAAGTACTAGTATTCACCTAACCTAAAAGGATCTAACATGTTAACAATCGCCGATTTATTCAAAACATCATTGCAAGCAACGCAAGACATCAGCACATCCGTGTTAGAAACCACAATGGAGGAGCTAGAAAAAAAACTTGACCAGGCACAGGAACAACTGGTAGAACAGATTAAAACTGAGGTAACAAAAGAACTCACTGTTAGCAGTTCAAATGTACCATCTCAGAAGAAGAAATCTGTACAACATATGTCAGAAACTAAGGAAAAAGCAAACAACATAGAAAATCAGTCTGCAACGGAGGCGAAGTCAAAAAAACCAAAATTGGACATGAAAGTAATTGGTGACTCTCTGAAGAATGCCTGTCTTGAATCTTTGGATATTGGTCTAGATAAAGTACTGGCTGAAGCTTGGTCTGGTTGGAGTGATTTGGAAGCTTTGGCAGATCCTGAACAAACACCTCCTGACGAAATCAATATAGTTCCTCTTGCCCAGCATGTCATCGAGTCTGCGCACAAGCTTGAAGTAGACATAGCTATTGGTAGCGTTCAACTTACGACGGTTAATTTTGAAGCCTCAATTCAGCTTTATCTGGATGGCGCTAATCTTGTCATTCAAAAAGGAGCGATTCAAGAAATTAGCATTGGCCAATTACAGGCGGGTTGTGCGTTGAATATAGGAAAGACCAAGTTAATTGATCTACCTGTCTTTCCTGTCAATATTCCGCTAAGCCATAAATTTGAGCCAGCAATACCAATTAAAGTGAAAGATTTATTCACAGAAGAAAAACAGCCAAAGCTTCCCGAATAACCATAACCGCTAAAACAAGCCACGACATTGAAAAAAGCACAAAACGAGCAAGCACCACATCTACGGTTGCCTGAACAATAGAATGAGATATACGCAAAACTGCATATATCCAGGCGCAGGTTATATGCAAAGTATCAACATGACCTAATACGGCTATTGAGACTGCAACGGCATAAAATAGTGTTGGCTGCTCAAATAAATGGTTATATACCCGTAATCATTCAAGATGCAGGTTTTGAAGCGTTTTAAAAGATTATCTACTGCGTTGCTTTCATTCCCAATAGCCAGCTATTGCTCAATCAAGCGCCTTTTAGATAAACTTTTAAATTCACCTCAAATTCCTGCATCTTGAATGACCACGGTTATAGTTGTTTGCCACTCTGGAAACTTCTTTTGGTAGAAGTTCACTCAATTTACTAGTGTCCTGCCCCTTCTGAGGGTGAATTCTTAATCTAGACATTGCAGGTAAGCGTGTCATATACATCCAAACTGTCATTACTACGGTAAGCAACCCAACTACAAGTACGGGTTGTAAAATCAAATGGGGTTCCATTAATACTTCCTATCAAATATATAAAAATTATAAAATTAAAAAAGAGGCTACAGTAGCCTCTTATAGTTTTTAGCAGTAAATTTTACTGATGAACTATTCTCGTATTTCAACCAATTTAGCAGAACATAACAATCACCTATGTTTTTAATATAAGCAGTTGTTAAACTAACAGTTTACATACTAAAAGGTTGTTAAGCCAACAGGTTGAAAATCTAAAATATCCCGAAAAAAGATAACTTAATTTCTGGTTTATGTAAACGTCTTGATATTTGACTACCATCAGATGCACCAATACGGTTATCAACATAAAAATAACGCGAACGCTTATAGTGCCCTCTGTTTAAATGTGTAACTTCAAGCTGGGCTTTTAAACCAAAAAACCGGGTGGTCTCAACAAAAAACCGAATTCTTTTATTGCCGGATAATGTTTCCATTTCATTGACCCGATAACGGGTATTAGTAAAACTACCCCAATATTCTAATCCCCAAGCAATTTTTTGTTCTACAAGATCTTGACGCAACTCCATTGTTAGAAAATTAGGTGTATAGCCATTAATTGTTCTATTAGCATTTATAATTGAATCATAAAACTCAGAATCCCGATACCTGTGCTTAATTTCAATCAAACCGTTAGGCAATACAAAATCAAGGGGCAAATTAAGCTCTGTTATCACGCCCCAATATTTAGCGTCTCCCGCATTCCCTAACCCGTAATTCTCGACTACTTCCCCATCATCATCAAAATCTGTTGAAACAACTACCTGCTCCAGAATGTCTTTTCGCCATTCATAAAATGCTTTAACTTTAAGACTGCCACGTTCACTGAAGCTCCAATCATAGGTAACCGCAAATTCAGTCGTTTGGTCCGGCATTAAATTTGAGTTACCCGTAGTTGTTACACCATCAGAAACTTCGTTGCTCGTTGCAAAATCATTAAAATCCAGTTGACCAACTCTATGCTCTAACTCAACCGTCAATAGGCTATCGTCATTAATTTGATAAGTAGAGGAAATTCTGGGTTTGATAAATTGAAAACTTTGCTGATTATCTTCTTCAGCAAAAACCTTTATTTGTGAAAATTCTGAAGTTAAACCACCTGAAAATGACAATTTATCATCCAATTGATAAGAGAATGTCGCAAATAATTCAGCACGAACTTCTTCTACCAAAACATTATCGTTGCTATCTGACGCTTGCAATAAACCTGCTTCATAACTTTTTAATTTACTATCAAGTCTATTTTTTGCTATTTCCAAACCGAATTCAGGCTTAAAACTGTCTCCACCTACCAATGCCAATGTAGTTCGTCCTACAAACTCAGTTTTGAATGTATCTTGAAGAGAACGGCTGTTGCTTGCTACACCGTCTTCATCAATATCATTTGATTGGCTATCCGTACCAATATCTTTTACTAAACCAAGTCCTATTAAGCGCAATTTCCATTGAGAAAATGTTTTGGTCCAGTCAATACCTAATTCAGCCACTCTTGATTTTTCGTTATAATCTAATTGCCATTGTTCATCAGGTGAAGAGCCATCCACGTCCTTATTATAAGTATCCCTATTGATATCCATATGACCACTATACCCACCTAAGCGCGCATTAAGTGTGAGTTTTCCATCAGCCAGGGGACGAGAACCTTCACCATTAAAGAATGCCCACTTATCAACATTATTAAATATTTCATCAACGCTATCCGTATGCTGACCTTGAGCATCTTTGCTTTCAATAATTGCCGTACGATATTCAGGACGTCCACCAATATCTGTATCAAAAGAAGTATCCCATTGCCCTAAAGTAGTGGTTATTGCAGCTTCTAAATTTGGGAGAATATCAGTTCCAGACGTTTGTCTGAATTTCATTGCCCAGGTACCATTGGTTCTATCTTTATGGCGAATAACATTAGCGACGATAGATTGCCCTGCAGCTTCACCACTACTTATTCCACCACGTATAATTTCAATTCTTGCAACCTGAGCTGCCGGTATACGAATAAGTGCGCCTTCTAATCCTCCGGATTTTGACGTTGGTCTTGCACCATCAATTAACACATTTCCTGCATTACCACCAAACCCTCTGGCATCTAAACCCCTGTCAAATGAAAACCCGGGAAGACGAGATATCATTTCTAATGCATTCTGAGGTAAATACTGTTCAAAAAAGGCACTGTCATAGCTAGTCGAATCAGATTCAGCTACTACAGCAGTATTGACTTCCTCAGCAATACTGGGGAGAGCTGTCATTGTGATCAGGCCAGTTAACGTGCCACAAAATAACGTGGAAAGTTTAAATTTTTTGGGAAATAAAGATGGGGAGACTATTTTCATTTTGTATATTCAACTTCAAAGATTATATTAAGGTACTTATTTAAATATTGTAATAAGGAATTACGACAATATTACTACAATGTTAGGTATTTATAACTATATAACCGATTCTACTGAGCCTGTTTACGTTCAAAGGTATTCTGACTGCGACAAAACGTATCAAATACAACAATTGTTACATTCTCCATTGTGATACTTATACAAAACAGGATAAAAAAAGCCTGACATTAACTGTCGGGCTTTTTATTAAATATTTCTATTAGGGCAAATACTGTTATACCCGTGGTCATTCAAGATGCGGGAATTTGAGGTGAATTTGAAAGTTTATCTAAAAGGCGCTTGATTGAGCAATAGCGGGCTATTGGGATTGAAAGCAACGTAGTAGATAATCTTTTAAAACGCTTCAAAATGCAGGTTTTGATTCGTTTAAAAAACATATTTACTGCGTTGCTGAATCTTAAATAAGAATAACTTATCCGGCGAATCAGCGTCTTGTAACTATGCTTTTTAATTCACCTCAAATTCCCGCATTTTGAAAGGTAACGGGTATATACCCAAACTACCGGGTCGATATGTAAGGTTCTTTAGATCCGAGAAAAACTGCTCAACGCTTAAAATGCATCGCCCGGCACTCGAACCCACCCTTCCATCAATATACGGGCACTACGGCTCATAACTGCTTTAGTGACTGACCATTCACCTTCTTTTTCACTAGCCTCAGCTCCAACACGTAAAATACCTGACGGATGACCGAAACACACTGAATTTCGTTCTACGCCACCCGCAGCAATATTAACTAAAGTACCGGGGATCGCCGCCGCAGTACCAATTGCAACCGCAGCAGTACCCATCATAGCATGATGCAATTTGCCCATTGACAGTGCACGAACGTGCAGATCTATTTCGCTGGCAACTATACATTTACCACTGGAAGAGACATAATCTTGTGGAGGTGCCACAAAAGCAACTTTCGGCGTATGCTGGCGTTTGGCCGCTTCATCTATATGTTGAATAAGCCCCATACGTACAGCGCCATAAGCCCGAATTGTTTCAAACATCGCAAGTGCTTTATCGTCACCATTAATAGCTTCTTGCAACTCAGTACCTTTATAGCCAATATCTTCTGCATTAAGAAAAATAGTTGGAATACCCGCATTTATCATGGTCGCTTTAAAAGTACCGACACCCGGTACTTCAAGATCATCAACCAGATTGCCCGTAGGAAACATAGAAGTACCTTCGTCAGCTGACGGGTCAATAAACTCCACCGGAATTTCTGCTGCCGGAAACGTCACACCGTCTAACTCAAAATCTCCAGTTTCCTGTACAGCGCCGTTGGTGACAGGCACATGGGCAATAATTGTTTTACTGATGTTAGCTTGCCAAATTCGTACAATAGCGACACCATTATCAGGAATACGATCCGAGTCAACTAAACCACTGTTAATTGCAAAAGAACCGACAGCAGCAGTTAAGTTACCGCAGTTACCACTCCAATCAACAAAAGGCCGATCGATAGACACTTGGCCAAATAAATAATCAACATCGTGATCTGGTTTTTCACTCTTCGAAAGAATTACTGTTTTACTGGTACTCGAAGTCGCGCCTCCCATACCGTCGGTTTGTTTACCATAAGGATCAGGGCTACCAATTACACGTAGTAATAATGCATCTCGCGCAGCCCCTGCGGTTTGTGCAGATTTTGGCAAATCAACCAGATTAAAAAATACACCTTTACTGGTGCCACCACGCATATAAGTAGCAGCTATCTTTACTTGAGCTGCATGAGTTACTTGAGGTGTCTGAGTTTGAGGAACATCAGCCATAACTTTCCCTTAATATATTGTTTGTACAAAAATGGCACATTATGAATGTGCCATTTAAATTTGAATTAGGTCCGAGTTAACATGAATAAACGAAAAAATGTCATTTAAACGTTTGATTCCAAAAAGTCCTGAGCAAAGCGTTGTAATACACCGCCAGCCTCATAAATCGAAACTTCTTCTTCAGTATCAAGACGACATTTTACCGGAACTTCAACAGTTTCACCGTTTGCCCGGGTAATAATAACCGTTAAGTCTGCGCCAGGTGTACGCTCTCCGGTAACGTCAAAAGTTTCTGTACCATCAATATTGTAGGTATGACGAGTTTCACCTGCGGAAAATTCAAGGGGTAATACGCCCATACCAACCAAATTAGTACGGTGAATACGTTCAAATCCTTCAGCAACAATCACTTCAACACCCGCTAAACGAACGCCTTTTGCCGCCCAGTCGCGTGACGAACCCTGACCATAGTCAGCACCTGCAATAATAATCAACGGTTGTTTGCGATCCATGTAAGTTTCAATCGCTTCCCACATACGCATCACTTCGCCTTCCGGCTCAACACGAGCTAATGAACCTTGCTTAACCTCTCCATTTTCCTTCACCATTTCATTAAATAATTTAGGATTAGCAAAGGTTGCGCGTTGGGCAGTTAAGTGATCACCACGGTGTGTTGCATAAGAGTTAAAGTCTGCTTCAGGCAGACCCATTTTAGCTAAATAAGCACCAGCGGCACTGTCTAGCATAATCGCGTTAGACGGCGATAAATGATCCGTAGTAATGTTGTCACCAAGCACAGCTAACGGACGCATACCTTTCATGGTACGTTCTCCTGCTAATGCTCCCTCCCAATAAGGAGGACGACGAATATATGTAGTTTGTGGACGCCAGTCGTAGAGTGGACTAACAGCTTTAACTTCTTTGCCGTAGTCAACTTTTACTTCAAACATAGGATCGTAAATCTTACGGAACTGCTCAGGTTTGACACTTTTAGCAACAACGGCATCAATTTCTTCATCTAATGGCCAGATATCTTTCAATCTCACAGAATTACCATCAGCATCAATTCCTAACACATCTTTTTCAATATCAAAACGAATAGTACCGGCAATAGCGTAAGCAACAACCAATGGCGGAGAAGCAATAAATGCTTCTTTCGCGTAAGGATGAATTCGACCATCAAAATTTCGATTTCCCGATAATACAGCAGTAGCGTATAAATCACGTTCAATCACTTCTTTTTGAATAACAGGATCCAGCGCACCACTCATACCATTACAAGTTGTGCAGGCAAATCCGACAATACCAAAACCAAGTTGTTCCATTTCAGACAATAAACCAGCGTCTTCAAGATAAAGCTGTACCGCTTTAGACCCTGGTGCCAAAGAAGTTTTCACCCAAGGTTTACGAGTTAACCCTTTGGCATTCGCGTTACGGGCAATTAAACCTGCTGCAATAACATTACGGGGATTACTGGTATTAGTACAACTGGTAATTGCAGCAATAATACAAGCACCGTCAGGCATTTTGCCTTCTTCATTTTCTACAACACCTGAAATACCGTGCTCTGCCAATTCAGAAGTTGATACACGACGATGGGGATTTGACGGACCGGCAATATTACGGCCAACGGCTGATAAATCAAAAGTTAATACACGCTCATATTCAGCATCTTTTAAGCTATCTGCCCATAAACCCGTTTCTTTGGCATAGATCTCAACTAATTTTACTTGTTCTTCATCACGACCCGTTAATTTCAAATAATCAATGGTATTTTCATCAATGTAGAACATGCCTGCAGAGGCACCAAATTCTGGTGTCATATTGGAAATAGTTGCACGATCACCTAAGGTTAAATTTGCTGCACCTTCACCATAAAACTCCAGATAAGTAGAAACAACTTTCTCGTTACGCAAAAATTCAGTCAATGCTAAAACGATGTCTGTTGCCGTGATACCCGGTTGACGCTGACCTGTTAATTCAACACCAACAATATCAGGTAGTCGCATGTAAGAAGCACGACCAAGCATAACACTTTCAGCTTCTAAACCACCCACGCCAACAGCAAGAACTCCTAAAGCATCAACGTGTGGCGTATGGCTGTCTGTACCGACTAAAGTATCAGGAAAAGCAACACCATCACGGGCATGAACAACGGGTGACATTTTTTCAAGATTAATCTGATGCATAATGCCGTTTCCCGGCTGAATAACATCTATATTTTCAAATGCATCTTTTGTCCAATTAATAAAATGGAAACGGTCTTCATTTCGTCGGTCTTCAATGGCACGGTTTTTTTCAAAAGCATCTTTTTCAAAACCCGCATGTTCCACAGCTAATGAATGATCAACAATAAGTTGTGTAGGAACAACGGGGTTAACTTTCGACGGATCGCCACCACCGGCAGCAATTGCGTCACGAAGACCAGCAAGATCAACTAAAGCCGTTTGACCAAGAATATCATGACAAACTACACGTGCCGGATACCAGGGGAAATCAAGATCCTGTTTTCGTTCGATAAGTTGTTTAAGCGAATCAGTCAACTTTGCAGGTTCACAACGACGCACAAGGTTTTCGGCTAATACACGTGAAGTATAAGGAAGTTTTGCGTAAGCACCTGTTTGAATGGCTTCAACAGCTGCTCGGGTATCAAAGTAATCTAGTTTTGTACCCGGTAAAGGTTTACGGTTTTCATAGTTCATAACTTTATCCACAGAATAAGATTTAAATATTGTAGACAGACAATTGCCTACATTTACGTAGGCAATTAATATATACCCAAACTACTTGAAAATGCAGGTTCAGAGCTAAGCTAGGACATCAGAGCAAAGCGCAACACGAATATAATAGTTATTCCCTTATAAAGTGTTGTACAGATTTTTTGTTCCAGACAAAATCTAAGTACATACATCCATGTATGCACAGATTTTTTGTTCCAGACAAAATCTAAGTACATACATCCATGTATGCACAGATTTTTTGTTCCAGACAAAATCTAAGTACATACATCCATGTATGGAACGTAGTACTGATGTTCTAGCTTAGCTTCCTTCGGGCAAGGCGATAAACGGCCATCTCCTGCGTTATTAAATTTCCTAATAGTAATAACTATTAGAAAAATTTAATGCCTTGCATATAGCCGTTTCTCGACTTGCACAATCCTGCATTTCCAAGTGGTTTGGGTATTAAAAATAATTAACTTGTACGGGGAAACACTCTTCATAACAAAAGCATTTCTGGCTACAGGTTTTATCTTTCAGTGATTGGTTGTACTTTTCTTGGCTCTGAGCCTATGTAATCAGCACTTGGACGAATAATACGATTATTAGAGCGCTGTTCCATAATATGTGCTGACCAACCAGTTACGCGTGAACAAACAAAAATAGGTGTAAACAATTTAGTTGGAATACCCATAAAGTGATAAGCAGACGCATGGAAAAAGTCAGCATTACAGAATAATTTTTTGCTATCCCACATGAATTCTTCACAAGCAACAGAAATGTCATATAAAGAAGTATCGCCAAATTCCTGCGCTAGTTTTTCAGACCAGGCTTTAATGATAACGTTACGTGGATCAGAGGTACGGTAAATCGCATGACCAAACCCCATAATTTTTTCTTTACGCTCAAGCATACCCGCCATTTGTTCTTTAGCGTCACCTGGAGAAGCAAAGGTTTGGATCATATCCATTGCCGCTTCATTTGCCCCGCCGTGTAATGGTCCACGTAAAGAACCAATAGCACCGGTAACACAAGAAAACATATCCGACAAAGTAGAAGCACAAACGCGTGCAGTAAAAGTAGAAGCGTTAAACTCATGCTCAGCATACAAAATTAACGATACATCCATCACACGTTGATGTAATCTCGACGGTGATTCACCATTAAGTAATTTAAGAAAATGTCCGCCAATGGAATCTTCATCTGTTTGGCAGTCAATTTCTACACCGTCATGAGAAAACTTATACCAGTAACACATGATGGCAGGAAATGCAGCTAACAAACGATTTGCCGCTTTGTTTTGCAATGAAAAGTCAGTTTCAGGCTCTAAATTACCTAAAAATGAACAACCTGTGCGCATTACATCCATAGGATGAGCGTCAGCAGGAATGCGTTGTAATACTTCTTTCAACGCTTGTGGTAAGTCACGCATACCAAACAATTCAGTTTTATAGGTGGCTAA
Source organism: Alteromonadaceae bacterium (assembly GCA_013216015.1). GTDB lineage: Bacteria > Pseudomonadota > Gammaproteobacteria > Enterobacterales > Alteromonadaceae > JABSOI01. Next base: position 203,424 of record JABSOI010000010.1, read on the forward strand.
TGCTTTTTCATTTGGTAGCTCACCATTAAATAATAAATAGGCGACCTCTTCAAACGTAGCATTATCCGCTAAATCTGAAATATCATAACCACAATAGGTTAAACCGCTGCCTGATTGTCCCACTGTACACAATGCTGTTTCACCCGCACTTTGGCCACGAAGACCCGCACCACTTAACTTTTTATCACTCATGTTTCATTCCTCAAAAATATTTTTTGTCAGGCTTTTTTCAAGCCAACTGATTTTTTTTATAGTGTCTGATTAACTTATACCCTTGAATCTATACCTTTGAAACTTCACCCTAAGATCCATACGTAAGGTCATTCGCTAAGATTATTTATTTTTACCGTCAGCAAATAACTGGTCTAATTTTTGTTCATAATCGTGATAACCAAGATAGTCATATAAATCCATGCGAGTTTGCATGTTATCGATAACCGCTTTTTGGTCGCCATCAGCTAACAATGTTTTATAAACCAATTCAGCCGCTTTATTCATCGCACGAAATGCTGAAAGTGGATAAAGCACCATGGCACAACCCCACTCACCTAATTGTTCTTTATTCCATAATTCTGTTTGACCAAACTCAGTAATGTTGGCAAGAATCGGTACATCTAACGCTTGTGAAAAAGCGCGATAGTGCTCTTGTGTTTTAACCGCTTCAGCAAAAATACCGTCAGCACCGGCAGCAACGTAAGCTTTAGCTCTTTTAATAGCCGCTTCCAGACCCTCTTGTGCAAAAGAATCAGTTCGCGCCATAATAAAAAAGTCACTGTCAATACGAGCATCAACCGCTGCATGAATACGATCAACCATTTCATCAGTAGAAACAATTTCTTTATTTGGACGATGACCACAGCGCTTTTGTGCGACTTGATCTTCAAGGTGAACGGCAGCAGCACCGGCTTTTTCCATATCACGTATGGTTTTGGCAATGTTAAATGCCCCACCCCAACCTGTATCAATATCAACCATTAAAGGTAAGCCTGACGCAGAAGTAATACGCTGAACATCAGCAATAACATCATTAAGTGAAGTAATGCCTAAATCAGGTAATCCATATGAAGCATTTGCCACACCACCGCCTGATAAATAAATAGCTTGATGTCCGAGTTGTTCCGCCATCATTGCACAATAGGCATTAATGGTACCGACAATTTGTAATGGCTTGTTGTTTTTAAGGGCTAAACGAAACTTAGCGCCTGGAGATAATTGAACAGACATGTTTTGTCCTCTAGTTAATTATTCTATTATTTTTAAAATAAATGTTTTCTAAATAAGTAGTTCTGTTTGATAGCGATAGCTTACGCTTGGGACTCAGTTGCCTGCATAGCGATTTTCTTTTTAATGTTTTTACAAGAAGCCACAATGTGGCGTCTCATTAATAATTCAGCTAATTCACCATCACGGTCGCTAATTGCTTCAATAATGCGGTAGTGCTCATCAAATGCACGGGTTGCACGGGGGCTATGCATGCCAAACTGAAGGCGGTACATGCGAACCAGATGATATAATTGTCCACACAAAATATTGATTAATTGTTTGTTATGGCTGCCTAAAATAACTTTATAATGAAAGTCTAAATCGCCTTCTTCCTGATAATAAGCCACACCATCTTGCAAATCTTGTGCTTTGGCATGTTCATCCAACATAGCTTTCATGTCGACAATTTCGTCATCTGTCATGTTCAATGCTGCTTCACGACATGCCATGCCTTCCAGTGCTTCTCGCACCACATAAATTTCTAATAAGCTTTCAATTGAGCATTCAACCACACGAGAGCCAACATTTGCCTTTCGCTCAATTAAGTGACATTTTTCCAGACGATTAAGTGCTTCACGCAAGGTGGAACGGCTGATCTCATATTGTTTCGCCAACTCAGGCTCACTGATTTTACTACCCGCAGCAATTTTACCTTCAACGATGGCATGCAACATTGAATCAAAAACTTTATCTGCAGTGGTAACAGGAGTTTCTCTGGTTGGATTATCTAAAGCCATATTCTAAATTGTCGACAGTATGAATAATAGCTGCTAATGATAGTTCAAAAAATTACATAGTCAAGTGATCAATGATAAAATTGTCGACAATACTTTGAGCAATAGTAAACACAAAAAATCGACCGTATACAGAGATTAAAAAATCAAACCAATGCCAAACATAGTTAAGATAACCCCAGAGCCTTTTTTTTTTCAATCGCATAGATCCAATGAAATAATTTTTGTTTAACCCGATGACTCCCTATCATTTAGCCAAACCAAAATCCCAAAAAAGCACTAGAAAAACCATCCACAACGCGTACAAACTTCTGGTGAAAAGCGAGGTGTCTATAGAAACCATCACGGTAAATAATGAAAGGTAAAAAATGGCATCTTTAGGATTTAAAAAACCAGATAAAAAACCAATAAAAAATTCAGCTTTTAAACTTTTTGTCACTTTCAAACTTTGTGTCAACAACCTATTCCTACTGCCATGACCTAAGCTACCCTGACCATCAACTTCAACCCTTAGAGCTTTTAACAAAATAATTCCAATAAAAATAAGATATGCCGCACCAAAACACCTTTAAATCGACATCAGGCTATCTGAGTTTTTTATCAACTCTAATCCCAAAACAGCAATAACCAGATAAAAAGTATTCGCACTTGCAATACCTATACCCGTTACCTTTCAAAATGCGGGAATTTGAGGTGAATTAAAAAGCATAGTTACAAGACGCTGATTCGCCGGATAAGTTATTCTTATTTAAGATTCAGCAACGCAGTAAATATGTTTTTTAAACGAATCAAAACCTGCATTTTGAATGGTGATGGGTATATACTGACACAAAATGCATGCCGCAGAGGTTTTTTAAGTACGGTTTGAATAATGATAAAAAAATCGGGTCCCATACTTAATAAAGCCAGAAAATGATCTGATGCTAAAAATATGAATTCCATAAAATCTCCAAAATTGCCTCTAAAAATGGTTATTGAAACCAAGTTTTAATACTATGCAGAAGATTTGATTATATTTATTGTATAAAATTGAGTTGCTATTAGAGTTTAATACAGTTAAATGCCATTGATGATTGGGCCAAGTTAGAATTAAATTAAAGATATGTTTTTATTAGGTATTAACTAAGAAATTACGGCTGATTTATTTAATTCTATTCTAACCTGTTTTATGAATTGCTTACGCTTTTCTTTACCAAGTCATGGTGCTCTGCGGCAGGTTCAGATGACGGCTGTTTTGAACCTTGAATAAATCTAACTGGGAGTTTGAGGCTATAACCTTGTTTGGCATGGGTTTTTATTATTCGTTGTAGCTTGCTGTCGTCCCCCAATACTTTTCTTAGTTATGCTATGCATCTTTGCAAAGAATTTGCCGAGGCAACATTATTTTGCCAAACAACTTTCAATCACTGTTCATGACTGACAACTTGTCCTTGTGATTTGGCAAGCTCTATTAATACCAAAATAGTTTTTGGAGGTAACGTTTGAATGAATTCATTTACTGAATGTTGGTCACGAATAATTTGATTTCGTTTAAAATCAATTAAGTGATTAGCAATTTGATTTGGCTTGCCTGGAACCGCGATAACTATGAATATTTTGATCGGTTTATGACAGTATTCAAAGATGTATTAACAACCAAGCGTTATGATTCAGCATATTGGCAAGGCCGTTTTGGCCGTTTCTATTTAAAGCATGGCAATATCAAGACGGCTCAACAGTACTTTGCAAAAGCCATCGTCAAGTACCCTGACACTGCGTTGTTGTACCAAGGATTGGGGAAGGTTTATGTAGCCAAGGGCAATGTTAAGCTGGCTCGGAAAAACTTCGTCAAAGCGGTGGCCCTGGCTACTACATCTTTAGATCCCAATTTGGTGGAATTCGAAGCGGATTTGGCAGGGTTAAAAATATGACTGTCTGATTTCCAGTTGATTCTTTATAACTATGGAGGCTACACTGAACAGAGAATTTATCAGATGTTGCCTTTTGCTTTATCTAGATATTTACTACGCTTTAGCTGACATGTTTGGTATTGCTGATAACCAGACCTAAGCTAAAGGGGTAGTATTACTTTTTCTGCTAACGACATTGAAAGCGGCTTTAATATAAGCCCTTTCGATAAATAGGGCACGATAAAGGAGTATTAATGCAATCCATCAAAATTTGAACAGCTCTTCTCAAATAGGCTCACTGGGTATGCTCGTCTTCGTTCTAATAGTGAGATTATAAAGCTCTTAAACGGTCAAAGCTCTAAACTTATTTGTTGTAGACTACGCATATACCAAGAACAGTCTCCTTAAGTACAGGACAAGTAATCATGAACCCTGGAAGTGTTGGGTTACAAGCATACACAGACGATGAACCTATTGTTCATTCAATGGAGAATTTTAATTCTATGGCATCATATTCAATAGTTGAGAAAACTTTGGATAGTTGGAACATTGAACATATTAAAGTGCCATATGATGTTGAGCTAGCTGTTGTTGAGTGTGGAAAAAGAGATAGGATGGATTTGATTCACTTTTTAACAACTGGACGGCGGATATAAGCTATTTAATTAATATTTTCGATAGGTTTGTTTTGATTTTATCTATTTTGGCTTTTAGTGTTACAAGCTTGCTTTGATCACCTGTTAGCGCATCAAGGCAATCGTTCACAATTTATCAAAGGTGCCTCCCTCGGATGGTTCAGCGATATAACGCTATTGCCTTGCTTGTCTTACATCGATATTTGCTACTTTTCAACTTTCGATATCGTAATTATCGTAGCCATTCACTTTTGAGCCACCTCCGCTTATAACGTAAAGTTATAAATGAAATTACTACTTTTTTAACTAATTAACACACTATTTTTCTGTGACCATTGAGTGGTTAATTATTTTCAAGGAAATTGCTTAACAATCTATGAGTTTTGCTGTAATACAAAGAGCGTGAATCCTCAGCTTGATGCTGAATCGAGTTTTACGTGGGTATCTATTTTATACCATTCGCATTAAATAAATGATCAATACTCAATGATTAGTGCATGGATGCACGTAAGTAGGATAACGCAGGAGCAGTTATCGAGGATAAATTGCCAATAGCACAG
>JABSOI010000109.1 GCA_013216015.1 Alteromonadaceae bacterium
AACTTTTATATTACCCCACATTTGCGAATGTGGGGGAGTCCAATTATCTATTGCTCAATCAAGCGCCTTTTAGATAAATTTTTAAATTCACCTCAAATTCCAGCATTTCGAATGACCACGGGTATAGACACTTTGCGAGTTAGAATTTGTTGTGCAAATGTTGTTTGTCGGATCAGCTAAAGTATGGCTAATACAATGGGCTATGTACCAGTTAAGTGTGGCTATAAAAGTTGTAGACATTATAGGTTAGTCACCGGCGTAAACCATCAATTTGTAGAACGCAACTATCTAATAATATTAATAAAAGCTGGGGTTTTGATGGGTTACGCCTTCGGCTAACCCATCCTACGTGCTAAATATTAAACTAGTAAATAAATACAAAAAAAACAATCGATTACTGTTCTTACACCTAGTAAATCCCAATTATAGCCCTTTGTTTATCACGATCCAAAATGTTGGTTAAAAAATAGCCAGTGATTAAGTTATACTAAATTCAAAGGATTTATAGCTAAATTTAAGAAACATGAAATTCAAAGGATTGAAATTAAAATTAGCACGGTTCAAACAGATCTTTACTGATCATTGGTCTGCGTTTGTCATAAAATATCCCCGTTATAATTCCGATTATTATTGCGCAGAGATCACAAAGATGCTCGATTGTGGCAGTAAAGCGACTGGGTTTGCCGTTTATCAATGTTTGTCGTGTGGTAAAGGCCATCACAAAGTTCATTTTAGCTGCAAAGGAAAGGCCTACCCCCAGTGTGGTAAGCGATATGCCCGAGAGAGTATGATCAAGACAGCAACCCGCATGTTTCCCGGGGTCAGTTATCGCCAGGTTGTGCTTATTACCACACCCATTGGACAAGTTGCTGACAAGCTTCCGGCAATCATGCTTCCTCACGGGGGACCGGAATCTTACGACAGACTTGGCTTTGATTGGATGGCTCAATATTTTGCAAGCCAGGGGTACGTGGTAATTCAGCCGCAATTTAGAGGTTCAAAAGGATTTGGCCTTAAACATCTAATAAAAGGGCGGGGAGAATGGGGTCGTAAAATGCAAGACGACTTAACCGATGCGGTGAACGATTTAGTTAGCAAAGGCATTATTGATAAAAGTCGTGTGTGCATAGTAGGTGCAAGTTATGGAGGTTACGCAGCGCTAGCTGGCGCTGTATTTACCCCTGATTTATATAAGTGCGTGGTATCTATTAACGGTGTGTCTGATATCAAACGGATGTTAGACACTGAAGCTATCGATCACGGCAGTGATCATTGGGTGGTGGCTTATTGGCAAACGGTAATTTCTAAAGGAGATGTCAAAAAAAATCATTTACAACAGATTTCACCGATTAACTATGTGACGAAAGTAAAGGCTCCTGTGTTATTGATTCATGGGGAATGGGACGAAATAGTGCCGTTTGAGCAGTCTGAAAATATGTTTGATGAATTAGAAGATGCTGATAAAAATGTAACGTTCATTGAGTTGGAGAAGGGTGATCATTACCTGAGCAATGCTAAAAACCGAATGAAAGCGCTTAAGGCAATTGATAAGTTTATTAAACAGTTTATCTGAGTACACCGCCATTTCGTTTGAAATGGCGTTATTCTTTTTTGCTACAAAATTGAGCAAGCAGCCTTTAACTAGCTGAAAAAAGAATGGAAACTATAGAAAAGCTTGCTAAAAACAAGCAAGCTCTCCCAAGTACACCGCTTAAATGACACCTTCAATGATTTCGGCCCAATTAAATTGATGAACTTAGCTTACTTTAAATTTTCCAACGATATCGTTTAGCAAATCTGATTGGCTAACTAAAGATGAGGTTGATGATGACATTTCTAAAAGAGACTCTGTACTACCTTCAATATGGCTTGAAATAGAATGTATGTTTTCATTGATACTTTGAATAGCTTTAAGTTGATCATCCATTGAACATTTAACGCCATAATTTACAGACGATAGCTGATCCATCGATGATATCATGTGGACAAAATGTACTTTGGTTTCGTTTACTTTTTCAACACCACTACCAACTTTTTCACTTGCCTGTTTCATATCACCTGCAGCTTTTTGGGCGTTTGTTTGAAGATTTTCTACAATTAATTCGATTTCTTTGATTGAAGCTTGCGTTCTTTCAGCCAGTTTCCTAACTTCATCCGCCACTACAGAAAATCCTCTGCCGTGTTCCCCAGCACGCGCGGCTTCAATTGCAGCATTTAATGCGAGTAAATTTGTTTGTGTAGCAATGGTTGTTATTACCCCTAAAATTGTACCAATTTCTAAAGATGAATTGGATAAACTATCGATTGTATTTTCGAGAGTTTCCACCTCTGTGCTTATTTGGCACATTTCAGCAACAACTAAATCAAGTTTTTCATTTCCCTCATGAATAGCTTGATTGGTTTTTTCAATAAATGACTCTCCGTCCTCAAGTGATATAGCAATGTTTTCAGAATTAGAGCTCATTTCCTCGGTTGCCGAGGCTACTGAAGAAATCTGAATAGCTTGCTTTTCTATAATAGAGTTGATTTTATTACCTGTAGAAAACAATTCTGAACTATTTTGAGCTACCATGCTTGCATTAGACTTCACCTCGAGAATTATAGCGTGCAATTTATCCATAAAGGTATTGAAATAATTGCTGAGCTGTCCAACTTCATCTTTATTGTGCATTTCTATTCTTTTCGTTAAGTCTCCCTCTCCTTTTGCAAGTTCATTCAATGAGTTAGATACATTGTTTATTTTATCTACCAAATTCTTTGCTATGAACATTAATACGAAAATAATTAGAATAGTGGACATAACAGAAAGGGTATTATTAATAAATGCGCTTTCTCTTTGTAAGTATTCTGCATCCTTGACTTTTTCTAATGTAATAATTGACCAACTATCTGAAGAGCCGGGTAATTTTATGTGATTATAATGACTTACAACTAATTCGCCATTTTCATTTTCATACTCTAAAAAACCTGATTGACCATTTAGCGCTTTCTTTGTTATCTTCGCAAGTCCATCCGAGACAGCAAAGTTTTTATTTTCTGTCAAAGGTTTATTATTCTTATCATATAGAACTTCTCCGGCATTATTTTTTACTAAAACATTTTTGTTAAATGTCACATAGTTATATAATTGTGAAACCCTTGTTTTTTCAGGGTGTGCTACAAGAGTACCTTGTCCATCAAGAATAAAAGCATACGTTGTTGATGTACTGAATTTCTCTACCACACTTTGCAATGCATCCAAGCGAATATCCATGCCAAAAACGCCTTTGAATAGCTTACTCTCATCATATATAGGGATAAAAACAGATGACACAGCAATATTTCCTGCTACTGAATAATATGATTTACTCACAAAAGCTTCTTTTTCACTCTTGACTTTTTTGAACCACCACCGATTAGAACGATCTGCCAATTCTCCACTTGACCTTGCAGTTTGAACCCCTGATTCATCTTGAATGTATATCAATTCTATCAATGGATTTCTTTTTTGAGTATCGACAGACATTTTAATTTGACTGTTTGAGTTAAAATTATACACCGCAGGGGAAGTTGCCATCATTTCAGAGATAACATAAGCTTTTTCAATGAATGATTGTACATTTGTCTTAATTGCATTTGAAAGACTTTCATGTTTTTGTTGAATTTCTTCTTGATAGGTATCAGATAAAAGAAAGTTTAATAAAAAATTTGAAAATAGAACCGTTATAAATACAACAATAGAAACCGACATTATTAATCTTGTTTTTATACTATTCATCGTAGTTGTTTTTCCCTTTTAAATCGTAAATATTAGCTAAAATTGGATATTATTATTATATTCCAATGAGTTTGTATGCACTTTGTGTTACTGCAATTGTGTTTTGTGCTTTTATTATGTGTTTAGATTGTTTTTTTCAATTTCAAGCCAAACATTTATCTTTATTGTTAGTTGAAAATTTGTTCATTACCTACCTACCTACCTACCTACCTACCTATCTATTTGTTGATTATTCATTGTAGTTGAAATTATCAAAAATGCTGGGGGTCTCCATTCTTTTTACCCTTGCTATAGCGCATTTGTAATACTACAACAATAAGATGAGTGATTTCCAGGCTTGTTAAAGCGTTTAAAATCGCCTGTTTCTAACATGTTGATAAGGATAAGGATAAGAATAAGACCAATGCCATCAATATTGATGAGTAATTGAAATTCTGTTATTAGTTTTACTCATGGTAATAACGCAGTTTCAATCTGCGTAGGACCAATTGCAATAATTATCATTCCTATGTACTTCACTATGGATAGGATAGAACCCTACTGATTTTAGTGATATCGACTAATTTCATTGAATTTGTCTCAGTTAATTATTGTAACTGGTATAAGATTTAAAACGTTTGTGTCTGTGGGAGATTCGCCCAGGTAGGTTCGTTTCAGGCATACAAGATTTCGATTGTTTTATGCTTTTGGAAAAAATTATCTGTACTTAAATAAGTGGTAAATTTCCAAAGTTAAAGGCATACATTATGAGCACATTCGAACTAACAAAATTTATATACCCAAGAGGCTGTGTATATACCCATCACCATTCAAAATGCAGGTTTTGATTCGTTTAAAAAACATATTTACTGCGTTGCTGAATCTTAAATAAGAATAACTTATCCGGCGAATCAGCGTCTTGTAACTATGCTTTTTAATTCACCTCAAATTCCCGCATTTTGAAAGGTAACGGGTATAGTGGTGGTTGCTTTAGTAACAACACTTTGTCAAAGCAAAAATCAAACGAATTTCAGCCAAAGTGTTTCAGTTTTTATTTTATCGAACTTTCTATAAATTCTTTAAGAGTAACTGGTTGATTATTCTTGAGATAAAGCTTATGTAAATGCATTTTCGGTTGATATGTTTTTTAAATTCAGCTTTATACAATGGTTGACCAAATATATTAAGTATATTTTCTTCAACCGTTATTTGACTATATATCTGTTGAAAATCATTAAGTGTGAATAGCCCATTGCCGTCAATATCGTATTTTGTAAACACAAATTTTTCTTTAAGTTCTTCTGAATTTTCTAATGGTTGTGGCCCTTTAAAATAATCAAAGGTAAATAATGTCATTCTAAAAGAGATTTATGCAGCGACAAACCATAATAACAGCTTTTGTATTCTATTCGTTTATGCTGAATTTTCGTTATTATTTATGCTTGGCTATTTAATAATTATTTTGACTTGAAGAAAGTATGGAAGTTCAAGGTACTGAGGATAAAGTCTCGAAGATTGGGTCTTTTGGAAGCGAAACTGTAAGAAAGTAAATATAGAAAATCGTTTTCCCATCATAGTAGATCTTCAAGATCTAGAACAACTGCAAATAAATCTTATATCTCAAGTGCACCAACCAACACCTGTCTCTAAAATTGCAGCACAAGTCGCGCTCAAGGTTTAACACCAGCAGAACAATATCAGAACATTGGTGAAGAAGGCAAAAAAAATCTCTACCGCCCATGCATTACCCCTTTGGTGAACGACTGTTTGATATATTTAATAATTAAATATATCCTGATGAATTATAGATTTCATTGGGTAACTCTGGAATGTGCATTTATTCTACGCACGCGCATCCATGCACTAATCATTGAATATTGGTCAATTAATTAAATGGAACTGTGCACCACAAGATAGTGCTTATAGGAGCACGTTATGTTCGAAGCTATTTTGATAGCTTTAACCTTTGTCGCTGTTGTGCTATCAATTATAGTGTCAATTAAACAGCTAAAATCGAAAGATTAAGTTGTGACAAGTAACAGAACTAAAAGGGGCTAGCCGCCAGTTAGTCCCTTTTTAATATGCCATTAATTATTTAGAATTCTTTACTGAGGCTTAGTGTCACACTACGTCCAGTGTTATTAAAGCCAACAGCCTGCTCTTTGTCATTATCCAGAATGTTTTTTACATGTACCCTGAATATCAGGCTTTCAACGGTCGTCCATGCTGCCGATAGATCCAGATGATTATAACCTGGCATTTCAATAATGCCGGTTGCGATAGAGCTGTCATAATAATCGTCATTCGTCACTAATCTTGCGTTAAGCGATAGCGCTTCTGTTGGCTGGTAGTTAACCCCAATACTGGCTTTTAATTTTGGACGTCTTCTTAATACAACACCTGCTTCATCGATATCCATTTTATTATAGGTAAATTGGCCTGAAAGACTTAGTTGCTCATTAGCTTGATAAGTAAGGTAGGCTTCTGCACCTTTAGCTGTGACTTTAGAGCGGTTTACATTGGTGAATGCAATAGGGTCAAAATCGACGAGGTCACAGAAAATGTTTCTGTAGACGCTGAAGCGACTAGTCAAATTACCCGCCATGAAATTACTGTCAATGCTCAGGTCATAATTTTGACTTTGTTCCGGTTTCAACTCCGGGTTACCAACAAAAGGGTGGGCCACAGCGAAAAAGCTCGGTAGTTTAAATCCTTCGCTATATTGTGCAGAAATCGTGCTCGATGAACTTAGTTGGTAACGACTGATCAATCGGGTTGTTGTAACATCGTTTTGCTCAGCTTTGTCATAACGAATACCTAAAGTGAAATGAAGTTTTTCAAGTGGATTAAGTCGAGCCTCTGCAAAAACAGACTTTGTTGTTCTTTTCAGGGTGTAATTTGCTGGCATAGGAAAGCCAAAGTCGATGATGCTGTCCATACCGCCTTTTTCTTTCGCATAGACGGTACCCAATGCCATGATAGACTTGTCTGATAGTCGATAGCTGACAGTTGCACTAATATCCATACGTTCATAGTTGCTTATACTGTCTATTGCCGGAACACCATCAAGCACTCCCGGTGCAATACCCGGATTTGAAATATCTTCCTCACGTTTTGACCAGACACTATTAAAATCAAAGTTGATAGATTCACTTATTCTCTGCTGTACCCGGCCAGTAAAATTTGTTTGAGTATAATCACGTGATTCGGGATCACGAATAACAGCAAGACGATCACCGCCGCTATCTTCAGGAAAGGTTTGTGCTTCCCCTTCGGCATAAAATAACCCCATATTCCACCGGGTGTTACTATTATTCGTTGATGATAAGGAAGTTATGAGTTCCTGACGGTTAAATGCATCGCCAAAAGTGCTGTCATCACTCTTTTGAAATGAGCCAATAACACTTAATTGTGCAAGTTCAGCGAGGGTTAAGTCAAAGTGAACCGAGCCACCCATTGTCTCATTCGAGCCTACTTTAATACTGGCTGTTCCTGTGCGGTGTTCAGAATACTTTTTGGTTTCGATACTAACCACTCCAGCGAGGGCGTCACTGCCATAGACGGTTGAAAAACTGCCATAATAAACCTCAACTTTCTCTATTACAGCGGGATCAATTGTCCCCAGATCAAAAGAGCCGCCACGGCTATTTGTCGGATCGTTTACTTTGACTCCATCAATAAGTATTACCACAAAGTTTGGGTCGCCACCCCGTATAGACAAGAATGTCAGTCCACCAACTCCTCCCTGTTCAAAAACATCAACACCAGGTACACCTGCCAGTACGTCAGCAAAGCTGTTGGGTGCCAGTGCTGCAATATCTTCGGCTGAAATGGTAAATTTGGGAATACTACCAGCCTCGGTTGTGTCGGGAATATGTGTGCCGGTAACGGTAAATATTTCTGTGCTGCTTATTTCTGCGTTATTAGTTTCTGCATTAGTTATAGGGCTAACGTTATTTGCAGAAAGGGCAGTAGATGTACAAGTCAGCAGGAAAGTGCATGATAAACTGGCGAATGATCGATATTTCACGGTGTTAAAAAATCCTTTGAGAGTGTAATGATTGATAGTAACTAATGCGGTTCAGCAGGGAGGGATGTCTTTAAAACCCGCCTGTAAAATCAGGCTTTGAAAAGCATAGCAGATCATCAAGCGGCTCTTCCTAACTGGAATAATTATCGGTAAGACTAATTGATTTTTGTATATTATGAAAGTACTGTTGACCACCTCAGTAATAATAATCAATCACATTGGCTATGTCCCGGTTAAGTGTTGCTATAATAATTGTAGGATGGGTTAGCCAACGGCGTAACCCATCCTACTTCTTTGTTTAGTATCAACTAACTAGGACATAGCCAATCACATTAACTATATATGTTTTCAAATTCAATCACTTTTCGTGTCTTGTGATTAATTTTGTTCACTTACTTATTTACCCTGTTTGTTTTAAATACAGTGGTTAAATATTGACTGCTACCAAAGCCTGATTGAAAAGGGATATTAGTAATTGTTGATTTTGTTGTTAGCAATAAGCTTTTAGTTGACATGGTTTATAAATAATCCATTGGCGACTTGTACTTTAATAAGTAAATTATTAACGCACTTTATTCATTTATTAACTAATGATATTATGCGGTCAATTTTAGTTTATTTAAAGCATAAGTAATGGTTGTCAGGGAAGTATTTAAAAACCATTTGCATTAGAAAATTTAGAATGTAGGGGGTAAAAAATGGAAGAAATCTCTGGAAGATTTCAGCTATTAGGTAGAACTTATAGTTTTTCCACAGGTAGTTATCATCCCATTGCCTGGTATCAGACATAGGATGGTGGCCAGTCGTTTTATACGGTATTAGCACATAAAGGTGAGCCTTATTTTGATCCTGTTATGCAAACCCACCTGTTAGATGGATTGACCTATTATGTAGTAGGGTATTAAATCTTTTCATTGTTTGGTATAAGCAACAATTAACGTAATATCTGGTTAATTATGAGATTGGTGAATGAGTGATTTACACGGTCGCTTTAGCTTCAACTTGTTGTTTATAAATTAAAATTTATTTTAATGATTAAAATTGACGGATTTTGAGTGTTGCGTTAATATAGTGAAAAATGTACAGATTAAAAAGCTATAATGACAACTGATATAAAAAAATATTCTTTGGTTATTGATATTGGTAAAACACATATCAAATTACATTTGTTAAACGAAATATTAGATTCTGTTTTTTCCAAACAAATGAAAAATGTTGTTGATCAAAATGGGGAATACCCAAGTATAAACACTGACGCTATTTGGCAATGGTTAGTTATTGGTATTAAAGAGGCCGCCAACCTCCATAAGATTTCAGCGATAAGTATTACCACCCATGGTGCTACTGCTGCCCTTATAAATAGAAACTCCTCTGTTAATGATGGACTGGTATTGCCAATATTAGATTATGAGTATCAGGGAATAAATGCAGAGTTACCTGAATATACTGCTTTGCGTCCTGAATATAGCGAAACATTCTCGCCAGATTTACCCGCGGGGCTTAATTTAGGCCGACAACTTTATTGGTTAAAGAAACAATTTGGCGATGAATTCGCTAAAGTCACAGATATTTTAATGTATCCTCAATATTGGGCCTGGCGACTTACAGGAAAAAGAGTTTCCGAAATAACTTCTTTAGGTTGCCATACCGATTTGTGGTCTATTAAAAATAATGACTATTCTTCGTTAGTTGATAAATTAGAATGTCGACACATGTTCCCTGAACTAGTGCCTGCCAGTTTTGATCTTGGCCAAATTTTACCCGAGTTAAGGGAAGAACTTAGCCTAAGCGAAGATTGTCATGTTTTTACTGGTATTCACGATAGTAGTGCGAGTTTCTTACGTTACCGTTTAACACTACAGGATGATCCATTCACCGTTATTTCTACCGGTACCTGGACAATATTGATGGCGACACAAGTTAAACTGGAAAATTTGGATGCCAGTAAAGATATGCTAGCCAACATTGATGCTACGGGGCAACCAGTTGCGTGTGCTCGTTTTATGGGCGGTCGAGAGTTTGAAGCGGTATGCGAACAGGCAGGATCTTCGCTTGATGAACAATTTGATGAAACAGATTTACAACGTGTTATTGATGATCAGATTTTTGCTTTACCTGATTTCAGTGGAGGCAGCGGTCCGTTTGGTAGTTATGAAGGTTGTTTCGTTGGTCCGGTTACTGATATCAGTGGTATTGCGCTAGCTTCAATTTATTGTGCTTTGATGATTGATTTCCAGCTTGATATGCTTGAAGCGAAAGGCTATATTTTTATTGAAGGCGCATTTTTGAAAAACCCGCTACTATGCGCTGTGCTAAATCAATTGAGAAATGATCAATCAGTGTACCTTTCTATGGACGATACCGGCACCGTTCAAGGAGCCGCTTATCTCACAACCTGGGGTGAAGTTGAGTGCGATATTAATAAATCAGCATCAGAAACAATTAATCTGATCTCTTTAGCTTTCTATAGAGACATGTGGCGAAAATTTATTATTTAGTCATAAAATAAAATATCCTATATCCAAGTCGTTTGGGTATAGGGCTTAATCAACAATAATGATTTCTATGCCTTGAGCTTCAAGTTTTTGTAATATCTTAAGATCTGCATCATTGGCGGTAATAATACCATTCGCATTAAATAAAGGATCAATATTCAATGAGGATTTCAAAAGTATCCGCCATGACATCGACAATTTACTTTTAAACCCAAAAGAAATTATCTTTAAATTATCAAAGCCTATTTTTGACGCGACTTTGGCTGGATTAAGCCTTGTTCATGAAGCAAAATCACCGGAAACGCTTTAAGGTATTATTAATTACATCAATATCGTTAAGCTAAAAAATTCTATGGGTACTTTACATAGTGAAATGCCAATATCTTTAATAAACAGGCAAATTACAGATAGGCAAATACTGGCACGCATATCCAAATTAGAATCTCAAATGTGGGTTAATGGCGCAAATGTTATGCAGTTATCTCAAGGGAAACTCAATACAGATTTTTCCCGCTGCATAAGGAAACACTACAAAAATAGTTTTATAAAGGTCTTTCCAATATTGTTATAGAAGGTATTAATAAGCCTTTAAACATAGATTTAAATATGTGGCTTAACGATATGGATAGGCTATTAAATAGCGTGAGGACAATTGAGCAAACTGCAGCCCGATTGGTTGTTAATTCTGCGCGCTCTGAACAAGACAATGCTCAATACAATTTGTTACTTTTGGGTTATTTTAGTCTTGATGATTCTAATTGCCACTACGATAATAAGCCTGTATTTGATGAATCGTATCAATACACCTCTAGCGAATATGACCAGTCGATTACAAGATATAGCAGAGGGGGAAGGTGACTTAACCAAACAATTAGAATCTTTACCCAAAGATGAATTAGGGATTTTAGGAAACTGGGTCAATACCATCATTGAAAATTTGCGCTTATTAATAATTGAAATACAATCAACAGCCACAGCAGTGAATCATTGTGCTGAACAATCTATACATGTTGCTCATTCAAATAACGATGCGGTTAATCTTCAATTAAGTGAAATAAATATGGTTGTTACTGCTATGAACGAAATGGCGGTGACTTCACAGGAAATGGCGAAAAGTGCATCTACTGCAGCTGATTATGTAAACGCAGGTCAAAATTTCGTCGACATCTGTAACGACAAAGTATCTGAAAATTGTCAAGCAATTGAAGAAATAGTAGAGCACATAGTTTTCGTTTCAAACCAAGTCTCAGATCTTGAGAAAACACGACATAAATTCATAGTATTCTTTCTACCATTCAAAACATCGCCGAATAAACTAATTTATTAGCCTTAATTGCTGCGATAGAAGCTGCTAGGGCAGGTGATCAAGGCAGAGGTTTTGCTGTTGTTGCAGACCAAGTTCGTACACTTGCAAAACGTACACAAGACTCGACCAGTTAAATTGAAGTGATGCTGGATCAGTTGCAAAGTAAAACAAACGCTGTTGTAGTTGCAATGACTCAAACTCAGGAGAAATCTACAGAGGGATTAGAAACATCTCATGAGGCAGTCAATGCTCTATTACAAGTAGAGCAATTGGTTACTATGATTAATGACATGAATATTCAAATTGCTGCCGCTACGGAAGAACAGCGTACTGTTTGCAAAGAAATAAATAGAAATATGGTGCAAATACAAAACCAGTCTGATGTAGTGCAGGAACAGTCTCAAAAAGCCTCTTCTCTAGTGAAAGAATTAGGGGAAGTCGCTCGCAAAAACTCAACGATACCTTGTTGCTCAGTTCACCATCTAATACCAATTGCAATGGCTATGTACCAGTTAAGTGTGGCTATAATAGTTGTAGGATTAGCCAACGGCTTAACCCATTATTTTGTAGCACGCAACGGTTTAATAATATTAATAAAAACTGGTGTTGTGATGGGTTACGCCTTCGGCTAACCTATCCTACGCGCTGAAATCTTGATCTAAAAATAAACACCATTAAACATTTAGTTATGGAAATATCTATACTTAACTGGCACATAGCCAATTGCATTAATGAATTATTGCAATTGGTATTAGTCAGCAATAATGACTTCTATACCCTGAGCTTCAAACTCTTTTAATATCTCAGGATCTGCATCGCTGTCGGTAATGAGGATATCTACTTCAGAAAGAGGAACAAAAAGAAAATTACTGTTGACGCCAAGCTTTGAACTATCAGCCATGATAATCAATTGTTCTGCTTGTTTTCTTAGTTTATGTTCGGCTCTAACAAGTAGGGTATCTGACTCCATAACGCCAATTTTACTGATGCCAGGGGTACCCATAAACATTTTAGAACAGTGGTAATTTGGAATGCTATCATTATCAAAGGCACTTAAGATAATGCCTTGAGAAGGATAAATTTCACCTCCAGGCAAGGTTACTTGATTTTCGCTTTCTTCCCATAGCGATTGCGCCAGCACAATAGAGTTGGTTAAAATATTCAGCTGTCTATCCATGAGAAATTCACCCATCATATAAGTCGAACTTCCTCCGTTTATAATGATAGATTCGTTTTCTTTACACATCTCTACTGCTTTTTTTGCAATAAGTTGCTTCTTACCTAAGTTTGTTTCTTTATCGACTAAAAAAAGTGAGTTTTTAATTTGAGATCTTTTTGATTTTTTCGATGATTTATCATTGACTTCCGCCCCGCCTCGAATTTTTTTCAATAGTTTTAACTTAGACATTTTATTTAAATCGCGGCGAATCGTAGCTTCCGATGATTTCAATTTAGCGCAAAGAGTACGAACACTTGCAAAATGTTCTTCTTCTAATATATCAACAATTAATTGTTGGCGTTGTTTTTCCAGCATGGGCAGCCTCGACAATGTTAGTTATTATTAATTCAAATCCTTTGCCTATATAATAATCAAAAACAAGTGAAAAATAAAGTTCAAAGATTTTAAAGAACATAATATGATTACAATGTAAATAAAAAAGTTAATTAAAGGTAAATACTGTTGTTTGTATTTAGCAAATAGCCTATAAAAAATAGAGAGATATTCAAAGATATTTTAAATAATCACAACACGCCATAGAGAATGATTTTTTATCTTGACCCTGGTATGTTGAATGAAAGAACAAATTATTAGGTATTGTCCACCCAGAAATGCATGCCTACTGCTCATAATCCTAAAGAGCTTATTGTTTTACTATTTATTGTTTTACTACTTAAAGGCTAAAGGCTAATGGCTAATGGCTAATGGCTAATGGCTAATGGTAAATGGTCAAAGAATAATTATATATAGCAAAGCGCATAAGTCGTTTAATACGCTATGAATTTTTGTTAAGATACCGCGCTTCAATAATTGTGTTGAAAAATGGCGCTAAAAATAATTGCGATTGAATAGTTATTACGGGTGTATTATGAATGTAAAATTTCTTTGTTTTTGTGCGGTATTCTTTTTACTTTTCATCAGTAGTTATGAAACACAAGCCCAAGTGCAAAAGGGACATGATTTTAACAAAAACAAGGTCATAACCAATCAGCAGTGTATTTCTTGTCATCAAAAAGAGCATGATAACTGGCGACAGTCAGATCATGCTGAATCTATGGCTATTGCTGATAAACAATCGGTGTTAGCTGATTTTAATGATGTTGATGTTAAACACTACGGTCAAAAAGCTCACTTTTTCATAAAAAACAATCAATACCATGTCACTATCACCTACGATGACAAGAGTGATACCTATGTGATTAAATATACCTTCGGCTATTTTCCTCTTCAACAATATTTAGTTGAGACCGCAACAGGGAAATTGCAAGTACTTCCCTTTGCCTGGGATACCCGGAAAAAAGAGGAAGGTGGACAACGCTGGTATCATAATTATAGTCATGAAGAAATTCGTCCTGAAGATCGATTACATTGGCGTCAACCCTTACAAAACTGGAATGGCATGTGTGCCGATTGTCATTCTGACGGTTTAATTAGAAATTACGACAATCAGGAAAATACTTTTGATACGCAATTTGATAACATTAATGTTGGTTGTTTATCGTGTCATGGTGATATGTCAGCCCATTCGAGAAAAGATCAAAAACGAAATGCTGGCGCTGATGTAACTTCATCCAGTCACCCGACAGGGCAATGGTTACGTAATCTTGGCGAGAAAACAGCGCACTGGCAAGGCGAAAAACGCGATAATTTATTTATGGAAGGCTGTTTTGCATGTCATTCCTTACGTTCACCGTTAACCGATGGCCTTAAGGCAAATAAACCTTTTTTAGATCAATTTACACCTCAATTGCCTGCTGCTCCAAATTATCATGCTGACGGGCAAATTAAAGAAGAGGTTTATGTGTATGGCTCTTTCCTGCAAAGTAAAATGTTTGCAGCGGGTGTCAATTGTTTAGATTGTCATGATAAACATACCATGAAGCTTAAAATAGAAGGGAATGGGTTGTGCCTGCAATGTCATGGCGCAGAAGTATATAATGTTAAGAGTCATCATCAACACGAAGATGATTCCAGTGGCGCCCAGTGTGTAAATTGCCATATGCCTGAAAACAGATATATGGGCGTTGATGACAGACGTGATCATAGCTTTAAAATTCCTCGTCCCGATATTTCTCAAGCTTTTAATACGCCAAATGCCTGCACAAAATGCCATGATGACAAATCTGACCAATGGGCAGGTGAAAAGCTGGAATCATGGCATGGTAAACCACAAACAGTTTTATCAAGCAAACAATTATTGATGATTTTAAATAGCGGGCAAGCGATCTCTCTGGCACAACATCTTACGATCCCTGCTGATGAACAGATTGATGTCATCAGCAGAGCAACTGCCATTCAATTATTAAGTTACACCACTCAAACGCTTGGTGCAGACTCGTTAGTATCTTATTTAACTCATGACGAACCCTTATTAAGGTTAAGTGCTGCTAATGTCGCAACGCTATTGCCTGCAGCAGATAAAGTAAAATACCTCGCGCCTTTATTAAAAGATAAATACAAAGCTGTAAGAGTTGCAGCAGCGCGCAGTTTAGTTAGCAGCGAAATTTCAGCAGTAAATCAAAAAGTTTTTGATAAAGCGTTTAAAGAATTAGTTCATGCCAATAACATTAACAGTTGGCGTGGTGAAGGTATGGCGAATCAAGGTGTGCTGGAAATTGAAATGAATAATTTCAGTGATGCAGAAAAGTCGTTTAAAAAAGCCATTAAAATAGAACCTTATTTTGAAGCTGCTTATATCAACTTGGCCGACATTTACCGCGCTCAGCAAAAGCCATTTCAAGTAGCTACTGTGCTTTCTAGGGGTATTAAGAAGAATCCAAAATCAGCGGCTTTGTATTATTCATATGGATTACATTTTGTACGTCAGAAAAAGATAGAAAAAGCGCTGCCTCTTTTTGAAAAATCAATGAAGTTAATGCCAGATAATTCTCAATATGCTTATACATATATTTTAGCGTTAGACGGTGCAGGGCAGAGTAAACAGGCATTAACCAAATTAAAAGCAATAATAGTAAACTATCTGGATAATTCTCAACTGAAAGAGTTGGGCTTGTATTTATCGCAGAAGTTAAATACAAAAGCTGATTATGATTGGTTTATGAAAATATAAACATTTCTAAGGGTAGGGTTAAGGCTAGGGCGTAACGGGTTAGAGGGAATATTATCTTTATATACCCGTTACCATTTACTAGTTGGTTTTTACCGGAATAAATGATGCTTTTGATGAGATTACTTCAGTAGATAATTTTTGACTTTCGTTCGCTGATACTGAGCAAAATACGGTCAGATAAAGTAATTCGGTTGGCTATGTCGCAGTTAAGTGTGGCTATAATATTTGTAGGATTAGCCAACGGCGTAACCCACAGTCTGGCGGGGACGTAACCCACAGTCTGGCGGGGTACCCACAGTCTGGCGGGGTCGGACCAACATAACAGATTGATTAATCGTTATTTAATATAAGTAAAAGGCCATTAAAAACGCTTAAACCTATGTTTTCGACCTATAAATCGATTTTGTATGGCCTATTCGACTTTTTGACAATTATCTATCACTTTCACTTCCCAATATTTTGCTTTTATACCGACCGCCTCGATATGTTTTTCTGCAAACAATTGCCACCTACAGACAGACTACCAGTCCATTTTTCATCATGAATGATCTGATTCTTAATCACAGCTTCTTTAACCCAAGCAAAATGATTTTTCTTTAGTTCATCATCTGATTTTATGTCTATTAATTGACAAAGTTTCTTCCGATCGATCAATTGATATTTTTCAGGAGGCGATTGTATTTCATTGAATCCACTTTGTAACCACTCTGATGGATTTTGTTCTACGCCAGCTCGAACCATATTTAAATCAATATAAACAATACACTTTACAGATACTCAACATTTTCAACTGTAGTAGCGTGATATCTGTCTTCCCATAACGCGTCTTTACGATTTTTACGTCAATTGAATTCTTGTGCAGTTTGACCAGTAATCAATTGCATACTCTTTTCAACTTCTTGCTTATACCAATCGCACTAAATAAGTGATCATCTTCAAATGGTCTAAATCACCACTAGCTGCGTTGCCGACATGGCA
>JABSOI010000110.1 GCA_013216015.1 Alteromonadaceae bacterium
TTTGTTGTTGAGCTTATCAACCCAGTAGCGATGGACGAAGGTTTACGCTTCGCAATCCGTGAAGGTGGTCGTACTGTTGGTGCTGGTGTTGTATCTAAAATAATGGGTTAATATCCAGTTTAGAGCACACGATGAAAAGATGCTTCGGCGTCTTTTTTGCTTTTCTTATAGGAATTATTTCAATAATTTTGTGAAAAACATGCTTTAGAACAGCTGTAACTCACCTATTTTAAAATAACCCTTGAGTAAAATATTATGGGCAGTATAATAGCGCCTCTCTTCTCAGGTCACTCTTAATTCCAAATAAACTAAGATTCACCTGATAAGTGTGATTAAATTTTGAAGGGGTATAGTTCCAATTGGTAGAACAGCGGTCTCCAAAACCGACGGTTGGGAGTTCGAATCTCTCTACCCCTGCCATTATTTATAATAAGTTTTGTAAGGACATTTTAACTTTTGTTAAAATGTCCTTATTAAAAACCTCCATGAACGAGGTTGATTTTTCATAGCTACATCAGTAATACGGATTTAAAATATGAATGCAAGTACAGAAGACCAAGCAAGCGGTTCTTTAGATTTTTTAAAGTGGGCAGTTGTCATTATTCTTTTAGTAGGTTCAATCGCTGGTAATTATATTTATGGTGAACAGTCAGTGGTTATCAGGGCTGTTGCTGTAGTTGTTGCCGTTAGCATTGCCGGTTTAGTTGCAATGCAGACTGAAAAAGGCCGTGTTGCTGTAAGTTTTGCGAAAGAGTCAAGAACTGAGATTCGTAAAGTTGTTTGGCCAACGCGTCAAGAAGCAATACAAACTACAGGTATAGTACTTGTTGTAACATTAATTATGTCTTTGTTACTGTGGGGACTTGATGCTGTATTGTTTTGGTTTGTTGGTTTAATCACTGGATTGCAGGTGTAAAATTATGACTGACGAAAAAGTATCTTCACAAGATAGTGAAGCAAGCGAAGAGAAAGTAGTAAACCTAAACCCTAAATTGCGGTGGTATGTTGTACAAGCCTTTTCAGGCTACGAAGCACGCGTACAAAAAACACTGGTAGAGCATATCGAAATACAAGGTTTACAAGAAAAATTTGGTCAAATTCTTGTACCGACAGAAGAAATCATTGAAATGCGTGCTGGCCAAAAACGGAAAAGTTCTCGAAAGTTCTTTCCTGGTTATGTTCTAGTTCAAATGGAAATGGATGTAGATTCATGGCATTTGGTTAAAAGTGTTCCACGCGTACTTGGCTTTATTGGTGGAACCAAAGAACGTCCGGCACCTATTACTCAAAAAGAAGCTGAACGGATATTGAATCGCCTAGAAGAAACTGATAAGCCGAAACCTAAAGTACTGTTTGAACCTGGTGAGGTTGTTCGAGTTATTGACGGTCCATTTGCTGACTTTAACGGTGTTGTAGAAGAATTAGATTATGAGAAAAACCGAATTAAAGTATCGGTTCTTATTTTTGGTCGTTCTACCCCTGTAGAATTGGAATTTGGTCAAGTAGAAAAAGGTTAATATCTAACTACTTTTTGAACATATTAAAGATTAAGGCTAGAGTTTTTGACTCCAGCCTTTTTTATTGGTATCGAAAAAATATCTTGAAACAAAGGTGCTGATTAATATACAATCCGCTGCCGCTTTTTTTTAAGGTTGTAAGATACCATTAAATTAAAGCAATAATTGAAAACTGGGGAGCTAGATTTAACATTTCGCGTTTGTACCCACAAAAAAGGTATTGAAAAATGGCTAAAAAAGTCACAGCTCTAATCAAGCTTCAAGTAGCTGCTGGTGCAGCTAACCCGTCACCACCAGTTGGTCCTGCTTTAGGTCAACACGGTGTGAACATTATGGAATTCTGTAAAGCTTTTAACGCAAAAACAGATTCGTTGGAAAAAGGCGCACCGGTTCCAGTAGTTATTACTGTATACAGTGATCGTTCTTTTACATTTGAAACAAAAACACCACCAGCTTCTTACTTATTGAAAAAAGCTGCTGGTATTAAAAGTGGTTCTGGCCGTCCTAACACGGAAAAAGTGGGTACTGTAACAACAGCTCAGCTTGAAGAAATTGTTAAGATAAAAGAAACTGATATAACTGCTGGTTCATTAGAAGCTGCAGTGCGTACCATTGCGGGTTCTGCTCGTTCAATGGGTTTAGTGGTAGAGGACTAATCAATGGCCAAATTATCAAAACGCGCTCGTCTTATCCGTGAAAAAGTAGACGTACTAAAAGATTATGATATTAATGAAGCAATAGCTTTGTTAAAAGAATTAGCGACAGCTAAATTTACTGAAAGTGTAGATGTTGCTGTAAACTTGGGCATTGACGCTCGTAAATCTGATCAAAATGTTCGTGGCGCAACTGTGTTGCCAAACGGTACTGGTCGTGATGTACGTGTGGCTGTATTTACTCAAGGTGCTAATGCTGAGAAAGCCAAAGAAGCCGGTGCTGATATTATCGGTATGGATGACTTAGCCGCTCAAATTAAAGCTGGTGAAATGAACTTCGACGTAGTAATTGCTTCTCCGGATGCAATGCGTGTTGTTGGTCAGTTAGGTCAAATCTTAGGTCCACGTGGCTTAATGCCTAACCCGAAAGTTGGCACTGTAACGCCTGATGTTGCTGCAGCAGTTAAAAATGCAAAAGCAGGTCAAATACGTTACCGTAACGACAAAAACGGTATCATCCATACCACTATTGGTAAGGTTGATTTCGATGATGCTAAATTACAGCAAAACCTAGAAGCATTATTAGAAGCGCTTAAAAAAGCAAAACCTGCTAATGCTAAAGGTCAATTTATTAAGAAAATTTCAGTTTCCACTACTATGGGTGCTGGTGTTACCATTAACCAGGCTAGTTTAACTGAAGCTTAATAATAAAAAATGTAAAGTGGTTGTGGTGCTTTACATGGGGGGAATTGTAGACTATAATTTCGCCCCTCAAAATTTGGTAGGAGTTACTTCTAAAGTTTATTTTTTTCTGGCTCTATGTGGTTAGAAAATCACAAAATATTGAAGTGACGCCCGTCCAAGACCGTAGGAGTAGTTTAATCAGTTTTGCCTAAATTCTATTATTGGTAAGCTTATCGAACTACTTAATATTTCCTACGTAGATGGTGATTACCCAGATATTTCCTAATTTCTGGCTCTCGCCGTAATGGTCTGTAACCTATTCACTCTATTAAGAGGGGATGGTTACAGGGATTGTAAATACCGAAATAGATTCGGTTTAACCAGGAGTTAAAGCCAATGGCTATCAATCTTGATGACAAAAAAGCAATTGTTGCTGAAGTTCAAGAAGCTGCCAAAGGCGCTCAATCAGCTGTAATCGCGGATGCCCGTGGTGTAACAGTTGAAGCAATTACTGCTTTGCGTAAGCAAGCACGTGATAATGGCGTATGGATGAAAGTTGTCCGTAACACATTAGCACGTCGTGCAGTTGAAGGCACTGATTTTGAATGTATCAATGATGTATTCAAAGGCCCTTCATTAATTGCATTTTCAAACGAGCACCCAGGTGCTGCAGCACGTATTTTTGTTGATTTTGCTAAAACCAACGAAGATTTCGAACTTAAAGCTGCTGCATTCGAAGGTAACGCTGTAGACGTAAACATGTTAGCTAAGCTACCAACCTACGACGAAGCAATTGCACGTTTAATGAGCGCTATGAAAGAAGCATCTGCAGGCAAATTGGTCCGCACGATTGCTGCAATTCGCGATCAGAAAGAACAAGAAGCAGCTTAATATACTTTTTGTTTATTTTTATAAACAAGTTAAAAGCACTTTTTGTATTTATAGTTATTTCAAACAGCACTTTTTATTTAAATAAAAGGCTGTTTATTAAAAAACAGGAAATTTAAAATGTCTATTTCTAAAGACGATATCCTAAACGCAGTTGCTGAAATGTCAGTAATGGACGTTGTAGAACTTATTGAAGCAATGGAAGAGAAATTCGGCGTATCAGCTGCTGCAGCTGTTGCTGTTGCTGGTGGTGACGCTGGTGGAGCTGTTGAAGAACAAACTGAATTTGACGTAGTTATGACTAGTTTTGGTGAAAAGAAAGTTGCAGTCATCAAAGCAGTTCGTAGCGCTACAGGTTTAGGTCTTAAAGAAGCTAAAGATTTAGTTGAATCTGCACCTAAAGCGATCAAAGAAGGCGTTGAAAAAGCTGAAGCTGAAGAGCTTAAGAAAACTCTTGAAGAAGCTGGTGCTTCTGTGGAGATCAAATAATCTGTTTAGCTATAGATTATTAGCCTGAAATGGCAATGGCTGGTGATTTAAACGTCACCGGCCTTTTTGCGCTAAATAAATCGGTGTTTTTTAACTCGAACAAGTGCAATTTAATAACCTTTAGTTCAAGTAGTTAAAAGTAATTAAGCAAAGTGTTCAACGAACACAAGTTAATGTTTAGACGTAAACATTATTGAATATCCTGCCAACAACCTCATGGTTTGTTTGACAGGTTCGGCCATAACCAGCAAGCTGAGGAACCCCATGGCTTACTCATACTTTGAGAAGAAGCGAATTAGAAAGGACTTTGGAAAAAGCGCACAAGTGATGGATTATCCATTTTTGTTGTCTATCCAACTTGAATCTTTTCGCAAGTTTATTGATATCGATCCAACAGGTGAAACCGGCTTAGAAGCTGCTTTTCGCTCTATATTCCCAATTAAAGCCTACTCAGGTAGTTCAGAATTACAATATGTAAGCTATCGATTAGGTGAACCACTGTTTGACGTTAAAGAATGTCAAGTACGTGGTGTGACTTATTCTGCTCCATTGCGCGTTAAATTGCGTTTAGTGGTTTATGATAAAGAAGCTCCAGCAGGTACTGTTAAGGATATCAAAGAACAAGAAGTGTACATGGGTGAAATCCCGTTGATGACTGATAACGGTACTTTTGTTATTAATGGTACTGAGCGCGTAATAGTCTCTCAACTGCATAGGTCTCCTGGTGTATTTTTCGACCATGATAAAGGTAAAACACATTCTTCAGGTAAAGTGCTTTATAACGCACGTGTTATCCCTTATCGTGGTTCTTGGTTAGATTTCGAATTCGATCCAAAAGATAATTTATTTGTTCGTATAGATCGTCGCCGCAAATTACCTGCGTCTATTATTTTGCGCGCACTAGAGTTTTCTACCGAACAAATTTTGGATATGTTTTATGATACCACCGTCTATAAAATAAAAGGCGATAAGCTGATCATGGATTTAATTCCTGAGCGCTTACGTGGTGAAACATCGACATTTGATATCAAATTACCTAATGGTGATGTTGTGGTGGAGCAGGGCCGGCGTATTACAGCCCGTCATATTCGCACTCTGTCAAAGGCTAAACTCGATAAATTAGAAGTACCAGCTGAATATATTGTTGGTAAAGTTTTATCAAAAGCCTATGTAGATGAATCTACAGGCGAAGTAATCGCTGAAGCTAATGCTGAGATTACGTTGGAATTATTAGCTGAACTTAGTTTGGCTGGTCATAAAGTATTATCTACCTTATATATGAATGAATTTGATGTTGGTTCATATATGTCTGATACATTGCGTGTTGATAGTTCAACTAATAAATTAGAAGCATTAGTTGAAATTTACCGCATGATGCGTCCTGGTGAGCCACCTACAAAAGATGCAGCAGAAACTTTATTTCAGAATTTATTTTTCTCTTTAGAACGTTATGATCTTTCAACTGTTGGTCGAATGAAATTCAACCGTAGGGTTGGTAATAAGGATGATATAGGAGAAGGTATTTTATCTAAAAACGATATCATTTCCGTTATGATAACCTTGATTAACATTCGTGATGGTAAAGGCGAAGTTGATGATATTGACCATTTGGGCAACCGTCGTATTCGTTCAGTTGGGGAGATGGCAGAAAACCAATTTCGTGTTGGTTTAGTACGTGTTGAGCGTGCTGTGCGTGAACGATTAAGTCTTGGTGACTTAGATGCGATCATGCCACAGGATTTAATTAATGCGAAACCTATTTCAGCTGCGGTTAAAGAATTCTTTGGTTCTTCACAATTGTCACAATTTATGGATCAAAACAACCCGTTATCAGAAGTTACCCATAAGCGTCGTATTTCTGCTTTAGGGCCGGGTGGTTTGACTCGTGAACGTGCTGGTTTTGAAGTTCGAGATGTGCATCCGACTCATTATGGTCGTGTATGTCCGATCGAAACCCCTGAGGGACCAAACATTGGTTTGATTAATTCATTGTCGTGTTATGCACGCACCAACGATTTTGGTTTCCTGGAAACACCGTATCGCCGAATTGTTGATGGTTTAGTTACCGATGAAATAGATTATTTGTCTGCCATTGAAGAAGGTACATTCGTTATTGCGCAAGCCAATGCGAAAATTGATGACAATGGCAAATTAACTGAAGAATTGGTTAACTGCCGTCATAAAAATGAATTTACTTTGATGCAAGCTGACTCTGTTCAGTATATGGATGTGTCACCACAACAAATTATTTCAGTTGCGGCAAGTTTAATCCCGTTTCTGGAACACGATGATGCTAACCGAGCTTTGATGGGCTCTAACATGCAACGTCAAGCAGTTCCTACACTAATAGTTGATAAACCTTTAGTTGGTACTGGTATGGAAAAAATTGTAGCGGTAGATTCTGGGGTAACAGCTGTTGCAAAACGTGGTGGTGTAGTCAGCTATGTTGACGCTTCACGTATCGTTGTTAAGATAAATGAAAATGAAATGGTAGCAGGTGAAGCTGGTATAGACATTTATAACTTAACTAAATACACCCGCTCTAACCAAAATACATGTATTAATCAACGTCCAGTATGTCGGATGGATGAACCTGTAGTTAAAGGTGATGTATTAGCTGATGGTCCTTCAACTGATATGGGTGAATTGGCATTAGGCCAGAACATGCGTATTGCGTTTATGCCTTGGAATGGTTACAACTTCGAAGATTCAATGTTGTTGTCAGAACAAGTAGCTATTGACGCCAGATTTACTACTATTCATATTCAAGAGCTTACTTGTATCGCACGAGATACTAAGCTTGGCTCGGAAGAAATTACTTCAGATATTCCAAATGTTGGTGAGTCAGCATTATCGAAATTAGATGAAGCTGGTGTAGTATATATTGGTGCTGAAGTAAATGGTGGTGACATTTTAGTGGGTAAAGTTACTCCTAAAGGTGAAACACAATTAACACCAGAAGAAAAACTCTTACGTGCAATTTTCGGTGAGAAAGCGGCAGATGTTAAAGATAGTTCTTTACGTGTTCCAAATTCTGTTTCGGGTACCATCATCGATGTACAAATTTTTACCCGTGATGGTGTAGAAAAAGATAAACGTGCCGTTGAAATTGAAGAAATGCAACTGAAAGAAGTTAAGAAAGATCTTGGCGATGAATTCAGCATTTTGGAAGACGGTATTTATTCTCGTGCAAGAAGGCTGTTGTTATCTGCAGGTTTGAATGACGCTGATCTTAGTGGTATGTCTCGTTCAAATTGGTTAGTTCAAAACTTGTCTGATGAAAACCAGCAGACCGATCTGGAACAAATTGCAGAGCAATACGACAACATTAAAGCAGGCTTTGATAAGAAGTTTGAAATTAAACGTCGTAAAATCACTCAAGGTGACGATTTAGCACCAGGTGTGTTAAAAATTGTTAAAGTTTACTTAGCTGTTAAACGTCTTATCCAACCTGGTGATAAAATGGCTGGTCGTCATGGTAACAAAGGTGTTATCTCTAACGTAGTACCAGTTGAAGATATGCCGTATGACGAACATGGTGTACCAGTTGATATTGTTCTGAATCCGTTGGGTGTTCCATCGCGGATGAACATAGGTCAAATCTTGGAAACTCACTTAGGTATGGCTTGTCGCGGTATCGGTGAAAAAATTAACCGTATGCTGGAAGCTCAGCAAGAAATTATCAAGTTACGTAATTTCCTCAAGGAAGTTTACGCAGTTGGCGAATCTCGTCAAACAGTCGATATTGATAGTTTCTCTGATGACGAAGTGTTTCGTATGGCTGACAATATGCGTGCAGGTTTAACCATAGCAACTCCGGCATTTGATGGTGCAGCTGAGAAAGATATCAAAGAATTGTTCAAATTGGCTGATATGCCGGAAAGTGGTCAGTTCTGGTTAACCGATGGTCGTACAGGTCGTAGATTTGAACGTCCGGTAACAGTTGGTTATATGTACATGCTTAAATTGAATCACCTAGTTGATGATAAAATGCATGCACGTTCTACAGGTTCGTATAGCTTAGTAACGCAGCAACCATTAGGCGGTAAAGCGCAATTTGGTGGTCAACGTTTCGGTGAAATGGAAGTATGGGCACTAGAAGCCTATGGCGCAGCATATACGTTGCAAGAGATGCTTACCGTTAAGTCGGATGATGTTGCTGGTCGTACTAAGATGTATAAAAACTTGGTTGACGGTGATCATCGAATGGAGCCTGGTATACCAGAATCTTTCAACGTATTGTTGAAAGAAATCCGCTCATTAGGTATTAATATCGAGTTAGATACCATTTAGCAATAAAAGCTGGAGAGCTGATTTTGACTCTTTTAAAGGATGGATAAAATCAGTACACGAAGAGGGCAGGTTAAACTGCTCTCTTTTATAGGTTAACTCCGACTGGAGATAGAGTGTGAAAGATTTACTTAAGTTTCTTAAGCAACAAAATAAAACAGAAGACTTCGATGGAATTCGCATCGGGTTAGCATCACCAGACATGATCCGTTCATGGTCGTTTGGTGAGGTGAAAAAGCCAGAAACTATTAACTACCGTACCTTTAAGCCGGAACGTGATGGTCTATTCTGTGCTCGTATTTTTGGCCCTGTAAAAGACTATGAATGTCTTTGTGGCAAATACAAACGTCTAAAGCACCGTGGTGTTATTTGTGAAAAATGTGGTGTAGAAGTTACTTTAACTAAAGTTCGCCGTGACCGTATGGGTCATATTGAACTAGCCAGCCCTGTTGCTCATATTTGGTTCTTGAAATCATTACCGTCACGTATTGGTTTATTACTTGATATGACCCTGCGCGATATTGAACGAGTATTGTATTTTGAATCTTATGTAGTTACTGAACCAGGTATGACTACATTAGAAAAAAGCCAGATTCTAACCGAAGAAGAATATCTTGATTCGTTAGAAGAGCATGGTGATGAATTTGATGCTCTGATGGGTGCTGAAGCTGTATTGGCTTTGTTACAACAAATTGATTTAGAGCTTGAAGTTCAGCAAATGCGTGAAGAACTACCTGAGATTGGTAGTGAGACTAAGCGTAAAAAAATCACTAAACGTTTAAAATTGATGGAAGCATTCGCAGCTTCAGGCAACAAGCCTGAATGGATGATTATGTCGGTACTTCCAATTTTACCACCGGATTTACGTCCGTTGGTACCTTTGGATGGTGGCCGTTTTGCTACTTCAGACCTGAACGATTTATATCGTCGTGTTATTAACCGTAACAATCGTTTAAAACGTCTTCTTGATCTGGTAGCGCCAGACATTATCGTACGTAACGAAAAACGTATGTTGCAAGAGTCTGTTGATGCCCTTTTAGATAATGGTCGTCGTGGTCGTGCAATCACAGGTTCAAATAAACGTCCTCTTAAATCTCTTGCTGATATGATCAAGGGTAAGCAAGGTCGTTTCCGTCAAAACTTACTGGGTAAACGTGTAGATTATTCTGGCCGTTCTGTTATCACTGTTGGTCCAACTTTACGTTTGCATCAATGTGGTCTACCGAAAAAAATGGCCCTGGAATTATTCAAACCATTTATCTACGGTAAATTAGAAGCACGCGGCCTAGCAACTACCATCAAAGCAGCTAAAAAATTAGTTGAACGCGAAGGTGCAGAAGTTTGGGATGTACTTGATGAAGTAATCCGTGAACATCCCGTTATGCTTAACCGGGCGCCGACACTTCATAGATTAGGTATACAGGCATTTGAACCTGTTCTTATTGAAGGTAAAGCTATTCATTTGCATCCATTAGTTTGTGCGGCATACAACGCCGATTTCGATGGTGACCAAATGGCGGTACATGTACCGTTGAGTATTGAAGCGCAAATGGAAGCCCGTGTGTTAATGATGTCAACTAACAATGTACTATCACCAGCTAACGGTGAGCCCATTATAGTTCCATCACAAGATGTTGTATTAGGTCTTTATTATCTTACCCGTGATCGTATTAATGGTCTCGGTGAAGGAATGATCTTTGCCGATGTTAAAGAGGCTGAAAAAGCCTACCGTACTGGTGCTGCTGAATTACATGCACGTGTAAAAATTCGTATCACTGAGTATGAGATAGATGAAAATGGTAATAAGGTAGCAAAAACAACTTTGCGTGATACTACTGTTGGACGTGCTATTATGTGGCAAGTTTGTCCTGATGGCATGCCTTTTGAGCTAATTGATTTACCTTTAGGTAAAAAACCTATCTCAAAGTTAATCAACCATTGTTATCGTAACCTTGGTTTGAAAGCAACAGTTATTTTCGCTGATCACATCATGTACACAGGTTTCCATTATGCGATGATCGCCGGTGCATCTGTTGGTATCGATGATATGGTAATACCAGATGCTAAGTACACTATTATCGAAGCCGCTGAAGAAGAGGTTGCAGAGATTCAACAACAGTTTGACCAGGGTTTAGTTACCGCTGGTGAGAAATACAACAAAGTCATTGATATTTGGTCGTCTGCGAACGAAAAAGTATCGAAAGCTATGATGGATAACTTATCAAAAGAAATGGTCATGAACCGTGATGGAGAGATGGAAGAGCAAGACTCTTTTAACTCAATCTTTATGATGGCTGATTCCGGTGCTCGTGGTAGTGCGGCACAAATCCGTCAGTTAGCAGGTATGCGTGGTTTGATGGCAAAACCTGATGGTTCTATCATCGAAACACCAATAACAGCAAACTTCCGTGAAGGTTTAAGTGTATTACAATACTTTATTTCTACTCATGGTGCTCGTAAAGGTTTGGCTGATACGGCATTGAAAACGGCTAACTCAGGTTATTTAACACGTCGTTTAGTTGATGTTGCCCAAGATTTAGTGGTTACAGAAGTCGATTGTGGTACGCCTGATGGTCTATTAATGACACCATTGATTGAAGGTGGGGATGTTGTTGAACCTCTTCGTGAACGTGTGTTAGGTCGTGTGGTTGCAGAAGATGTTGTTAGACCGGGTACCGAAGAAGTCTTACTTCCACGTAATACACTAATTGATGAAGCTTTATGTGATTTCATTGAAGAGCATTCAATTGATCAAATGAAGGTTCGTTCAATCATTACCTGTAAAACTGATTTTGGTATCTGTGCACATTGTTATGGCCGTGATTTGGCTCGTGGTCATATGATTAACCAAGGTGAAGCTATCGGTGTTGTTGCAGCACAATCAATCGGTGAACCTGGTACTCAGCTTACCATGCGTACATTCCATATAGGTGGTGCCGCATCAAGAGCTTCAGCAGAAAACAGTGTACAAGTTAAAAATACAGGTACATTGAAGTTACAGAATGCAAAATTTGTTACTAACTCTGAAGATCATTTAGTCATCACTTCGCGTTCGTCAGAACTTACTGTTATTGACGAGTTAGGGCGTGAGAAAGAGCGATATAAAGTTCCATACGGTTCAGTTATTTCGAAGAAAGACGGCCAATCACTTACTGCAGGCGATACTATCGCTAACTGGGACCCGCATACGCATCCGATTATCACGGAAGTGGCAGGTAAAGTTCAGTTTGTTGACTTAGTTGATGGTGTCACTATGGTTCGCCAAACAGACGATTTAACAGGTTTATCTAGTATTGTCGTTACTGATGCTGCGCAACGTACTACTGCGGGCAAAGAAATGCGTCCTATGGTTAAGTTAGTTGATGAAGAGGGTAACGATGTCAATATTGCAGGTACCGATATTCCAGCGCAATATTTCTTACCAGGAAACGCGATAATTAACTTGGAAGATGGTGTTGAAGTTAATATTGGTGATGCGTTAGCACGTATCCCACAAGAGAGTTCAAAAACTCGTGATATTACCGGTGGTTTACCACGCGTTGCTGATTTATTTGAGGCTCGTAAACCTAAATTACCAGCAATTCTTGCTGAAAAAACAGGTGTTATTGGTTTCGGTAAAGAAACAAAAGGTAAGATTCGTTTATTAATCACTCAACCTAGCGGTGAAGTATACGAAGAGATGATCCCTAAAATGCGTCAATTGAACGTGTTTGAAGGTGAGCAGGTGATTAAAGGTGAAGTTATTGCCGATGGTCCGGAATCTCCACATGATATTCTTCGCTTACGAGGTGTTGCACCTGTAGCAAACTATATCGTAAACGAAGTACAAGAAGTTTATCGCCTGCAAGGTGTTAAGATTAACGATAAACATATTGAAGTTATTGTTCGTCAGATGATTCGTAAGTGTGAAATACTTGATGCTGGTGATAGCTCGTTCCTGAAAGGCGAACAGCTTGAAGTTGCACACGTTAATATTGCGAACCGTGAACTTGAAGAACAAGGTAAGCGACCAGCAGAATACGAAATGCAAATGATGGGTATAACCAAAGCTTCATTATCTACTGAATCGTTTATTTCTGCTGCATCTTTCCAGGAAACTACACGTGTACTTACTGAAGCTGCTGTTGCAGGTAAGAAAGATAGCTTACGCGGTTTGAAAGAAAATGTTATTGTTGGACGCTTAATTCCTGCAGGTACGGGATATTCCTATCATCAGGAACGAGCGCGTAAACGTAATTTCGTGCCAGAAGCAGAAACAACTGTTTCTGCTGATGAAGCTGAAAAAGCGTTAACTGATGCATTAAATGCAGATTTAATGTCGGGTGCTGACGAATAACATACTTTAGAGCAAAATATTTAAGCAAATGAGCTGTCAGACTTGACAGCTCAAAGCTTGACCAGTAGAATTCTGCGACCTTATATTCTGTACCTTGTGTACTTAGGATTTAAGGGAGCGGATTTTTTACGTTTATGAGCGTGCAAATTTTCCCATTGATTTAAATTTGCACAAAATTAACTGATCAGGAGCTATAATGGCAACTATTAACCAATTAGTACGTAAACCACGTGTTAGACAGGTGACTAAAAGTAATGTTCCAGCATTACAAGCTTGTCCACAACGTCGTGGCGTATGTACTCGTGTATATACAACTACACCAAAAAAACCTAACTCAGCACTACGTAAAGTTGCTCGTGTTCGTTTAACTAACGGCTTTGAAGTAACTTCATACATTGGTGGTGAAGGTCACAATTTACAAGAGCATAGCGTGATTTTAATCCGTGGTGGTCGTGTTAAAGATTTACCAGGTGTGCGTTATCACACCGTTCGTGGTGCATTAGATTGTGCTGGCGTAAGTGACAGAAGACAAGGCCGTTCTAAATACGGTGCTAAGCGACCTAAATCTTAACGGTTTCCGTGAAGTAAGGCCAAATTAATAAATTTAACATTTTGGGTTATTCCTGAATTAAACGGAGAAATAAGATGCCAAGAAGACGCGTCGTAGGGCAACGTAAAATATTGCCAGATCCTAAGTTCCATAATGAACTTTTAGCAAAATTCATCAACATTTTAATGGTTGATGGCAAAAAATCTACTGCAGAAAAAATCGTATACGGTGCATTAGACATTTTAGCTCAGAAATCTGAAAAAGATCAATTAGAGTTGTTCGAAACAGCGCTTGATAACATCCGCCCACAGGTGGAAGTTAAATCTCGTCGTGTAGGTGGTTCTACTTATCAGGTTCCAGTTGAAGTTCGTCCAGTGCGTCGTAATGCACTAGCCATGCGTTGGTTAGTTGAAGCAGCTCGTAAACGTGGTGAAAAATCAATGGCTCAACGCCTAGCTAATGAAATGCTAGATGCGTCTGATAGTAAAGGTTCTGCGGTTAAGAAACGTGAAGACGTTCACCGTATGGCTGAAGCTAACAAAGCGTTTGCTCACTACCGTTGGTAGAAATGTACTGGTAAAACAGTCGTTAATTCTAATGAATTAACATTGAGTGAATGTAGTAGTTACCTTTTATTGAAATATCAGTTGAAATATCAGTTGAAATGTTAGCTGGATTGCCAGCTCATGACAATTGACTCATTGATAGGTAACTACAATTTTTAATAGGCTGAGAATTTCTCAGCAAGAGGATTTAATTGTGGCACGTACAACGCCTATTGAGCACTACCGAAATATTGGAATTTGTGCTCATGTCGATGCCGGTAAAACGACAACAACAGAGCGGGTACTATTCTATACTGGTCTTTCTCATAAGATGGGCGAAGTTCATGATGGTGCTGCTACCATGGACTGGATGGAACAAGAGCAGGAACGTGGTATTACTATCACGTCTGCTGCGACTACTTGTTTCTGGAAAGGTATGGATTCGCAGTTTGAAAGCCATCGTATTAATATTATCGATACACCTGGACACGTTGATTTTACGATTGAAGTAGAACGTTCTTTACGTGTTCTCGATGGTGCGATTTTAGTACTTTGTGCTTCATCGGGTGTACAACCTCAAACAGAAACCGTTTGGCGTCAAATGGAGAAGTACTCCGTTCCACGCTTGGTTTTTGTCAATAAAATGGATCGCACTGGTGCGGACTTTTTAGCTGTGGTTGAACAATTAGGTTCTCGTTTAGGTGCAAATGCAGTACCAATGCAACTTGCTATTGGAGCTGAAGAAGATTTTTCTGGTGTTATTGATTTAGTCAAGATGAAAGTGATTAACTGGAACGAAAGTGACCAGGGCATGACTTTTTCTTATCAGGACATTCCAGCAGACATGCAAGATTTAGCCGATGAATGGCGTGAAAATCTTGTTTCCGAAGCAGCAGAAGCATCTGATGAAATAATGGATAAGTACCTTGAAGGTGCAGATATATCCGAACAAGAAATTAAAACTGCACTGCGTACTCGTTCGCTAAACAATGAAATTGTCTTATGTTGTTGTGGCTCAGCTTTCAAAAACAAAGGCGTTCAAGCAGTACTTGATGCTGTTGTTGATTATTTACCTGCACCAACAGAAGTTGCTGCAATTACAGGTATTAACAACGACAAAGACGAAACTGTAGGTTGTCGTGAAGCAAGTGATGAAGCACCTTTTTCAGCTTTAGCATTTAAAATAGCGACAGACTCATTTGTAGGTACGTTAACGTTTTTCCGTGTATATTCCGGTGTTATTAAAACTGGTGACAGTGTTTTTAACTCAGTTAAGGGTAAAAAAGAGCGTTTTGGTCGTATTGTGCAAATGCATGCAAATGATCGTAAGGAAATTAAAGAAGTTCGAGCTGGTGATATTGCTGCGGCTATTGGTCTTAAAGACGTAACCACTGGTGATACTTTGTGTGATGCAAATCATGTAATAACATTAGAGCGAATGGAATTTCCTGAACCGGTAATTTCTGTAGCAGTTGAGCCAAGAACCATAGCAGACCAAGATAAAATGGGAATTGCTTTAGGTAAACTGGCAGCAGAAGATCCGTCCTTCAGAGTAGAAACTGATGATGAAACGGGTCAAACTATCATCTCTGGTATGGGTGAATTACACCTTGATATCTTAGTTGAACGTATGAAGCGTGAATTCAGCGTTGAATGTAACGTTGGTAAACCACAAGTGGCTTATCGTGAAACAATTCGCTCTACGGTTGAGGTTGAGGGGAAATTTGTTCGTCAATCAGGTGGTCGTGGTCAATTTGGTCATGTTTGGTTGAAAATGGAGCCTTTAAAAGAAGGTGAAGGTTTCGTATTTGTCAACGAAATAGTCGGAGGTGCTGTTCCTAAAGAATACATCCCTGCTGTTGAAAAAGGCTGTAGAGAACAAATGGAAAGTGGGGTATTAGCCGGCTATCCTATGTTAGATATAAAAGTCACTCTATATGATGGTTCTTTTCATGATGTTGATTCAAACGAAATGGCGTTTAAAGTTGCTGCTTCAATGGGCTTTAGAAATGGGGCGTTATCGGCGTCACCAGTTATTCTGGAACCTATAATGAAAGTTGAAGTAACCACGCCTGAAGCAAATATGGGTGATGTTGTCGGTGATTTAAATCGTCGCCGCGGCATGATCGAAGGTATGGACGAAGGTCCGGCTGGTTCGAAGATAGTGAATGCTTTGGTGCCACTATCTGAAATGTTTGGTTACGCTACTGCTTTACGTAGTGCAACACAAGGTCGTGCAACATACTCAATGGAGTTTCAGCAATATAATGAAGCACCAAAGAAAGTTGCCGAATCAATAACTGATTTTTAATATGGCTTTCACTTATGTATGAGTGAAAGTCTGCTCGGTCAAATATGGCCAGGCTTATAACAAACTTTAAGGTATTAGAATAATGGCTAAAGAAAAATTTGAACGTACTAAACCGCATGTCAACGTTGGAACCATTGGACACGTCGATCACGGTAAAACAACTTTAACGGCTGCAATTTCTGCAGTTTTAACTAAAGTTCATGGTGGTGAAGCTAAAGATTTCGCACAAATCGATAACGCTCCAGAAGAACGTGAACGTGGTATTACAATCAATACATCTCATATTGAATATGATACAGAAGTACGTCATTACGCACACGTAGATTGCCCTGGCCATGCTGATTACATCAAAAACATGATCACTGGTGCAGCTCAAATGGATGGCGCTATCTTAGTTGTTGCAGCTACAGATGGTCCTATGCCGCAAACACGTGAGCACATCTTGTTATCACGTCAGGGTGGTGTACCTTTCATCATCGTATTCATGAACAAATGTGACATGGTTGATGACGAAGAGTTATTAGAATTAGTAGAAATGGAAATTCGT